>JAZQFC010000037.1:0-206790 GCA_045539315.1 Acutalibacteraceae bacterium
ACAACAAAAATCCCCAAAACGAGATGTTTTGGGGATTTTATTATGCTAGAGAAATTGATATAAGCATTAATTCTTTTAAGTTTTCGTAAATAGAATAAAGCGTGTTAGGATTTAGTGGATTTTGACCTTTGCCAATTTCAACTGTAAAGCCTGGTTTACCGGTGGTTTCAACAAACCAGTCTTTAAAACCTGCATAAGAAGCGCTTGGCGCCGGAGAAGCCACCCTGTATCCACTAGCAGTTGCAAAAAGTTGCGCCAAACGATAAGATTTAGGCGGAGTATTCTCGCCATACTGCCAATATATTTCTTCGCCTTGTGAATGCCAAGCAATAACTTGCACTATGTTGTTATTTTCAACAAACTTAACAAGCGCCTCTGTTTCAGGCTCACTGTTTGGCGAAGTACCACCGTATCTTCTAGGCGAAGGCCCTGTTATCCCATCATTTCGCTCGATTTCTTTTATTTTATCAAAACCTGCGTCAAAATTATGATTAATATCCACCCCATTTGCGTTTGCATTCCAGAATTTTATATCGTTGTTGCCATTGATTTGTGTAATTTGCGCCGCTTTGTCCCCTGCAGTTGCAGGACCATTCAACGATATTTCATAGCCATCTGGGTTTACAACAGGAATAACTATAACAGACTTATTATAAATAGCGTTTCTTGCAGATGAAATAGAAAAGTTTGTGTTATCACGAAGCGATTTGCAAAAATCTTCTATAAATAATAAGTTAGTCAGCGTTGTAAGTCGTTCAGAGCCGTGAAAACCACCTGCATATAAAACACAGTTATCACGAACACCGATTCTTACTGCTAAAATTGGTCTGCCAAGCACCGATTTTCCGATTTCAAACACATCTAAAAACGGAAATTCTTCGCCAAGACGGTAAATTTCATTAATTACTTCATTGATATTATACTCTCTTTGTGTTATAGTATAAGACATAGAACCACCCTTTATTTAATTTAGGAGAATTTTTATGGAACTTTTTGAAAAAACCCTCAATGAACAATATGCATTTAAAGGCAGAATTATCAATTTAAGAGTTGATGATGTGCAGTTGCCTGATGGCTCTACTTCTACTAGAGAAGTTGTTGAGCATAATGGTGGCATTGGAATTTTGCCAATTGATGATGATATGAATACTTATGTAGTAAAACAATGGCGCGCACCTTATAAACGCGTTGTTACAGAAATTCCTGCCGGCAAGCGTGATGGCGATGAAAACCCATTGGACGGTGGTATTAGAGAGTTAAAAGAAGAAATCGGCGCAGTGGCTAGTGAAATTACTTATTTAGGCGAGTTGTTGCCAAGTCCAGGGTATTGCGGCGAGATAATTTATCTTTATTTAGCAAGAGGCTTGACTTTTGAAAGTCAGGAGTTAGATGAAGATGAATTTTTGAATGTTGAAAAAATGCCATTTAAAAAATTAGTTGATATGGTTATGAATAATGAAATAAGCGATGCAAAAACTATTGCAGCAGTTATGAAAGCCGATAAATTATTAAATAAATAATTTTTTAAAATAATTGCAAAAAAGGTGTTGACAAACCAAATCAATTGTGATAATATGTTTAGGCACGAAAACACGGAGAGGTATCGAAGTGGTCATAACGAGGCGGTCTTGAAAACCGTTTGCCCAAAAGGCACATGGGTTCGAATCCCATCCTCTCCGCCAAAATTTAGAGCCTGATAAATGAATATTTGTCAGGCTTTAATTTTCAAAATAGAATAAATTTGCAGAAGTACCCAAGTGGTGAAGGGGCTCCCCTGCTAAGGGAGTAGGTCGGGTGACCGGCGCAAGGGTTCAAATCCCTTCTTCTGCGCCAGCAAAAAGAGATACCCAAAAGGGTATCTCTTTTTGGTTTGTGTAAAAGATTTGAACTCTTGCGCCGAGGCGCATGGGTGAGGTTGCGAGCGCGTCCGGTGGACGATAAAGCGAGCAAAACGAAGCGCAGTGGTCAAAATTGTGCGAAGTGAATACGAGCAAAACAATTTTGGGAACCACAAGGGGCTTGACGAAGTCAAGAAATCCCTTCTTCTGCGCCAACAATAAAAGGCACTCTTTTGAGTGCCTTTTATTGTTTTTGCAACGGGATTTGAACCCGAGAGGGTCTGCAGCGTAAAAAACAGTCCTGTGGACTGTTTTTAGCAAAGAGCGTGAAGGCGGGTACCGAAATTCCTTGGAATTTGGGTCGCCAAGCGAATAGTATGCGTCGGCTTTAGCCGTAAGCAGACGGAAATCCCTTCTTCTGCACACCAACAAATCCCTTCTTGTGTAAAACAATAAACATTTACAAACCCAAAAAATTATGCTATACTATTTCAAAAGGTAGGTGGGCATTTTGACTGTACTTAAAAATGGTAATGTTTATTTAGATGGCAAATTTCAAAAATGCGATATTTTATTTGATAAAAAAATAATAGATATAGGTCAAAACTTGGCATGCGAAACTGAAATAGATTTAAATGGTAAATATGTAACCCCTGGGTTTATTGATATTCATATTCACGGCAGGGGTGGTTTTGATGTTTCGAAAAACTGTGGTGAAGTTGCTTTAGAAATTGCAAAATGCGGTGTAACATCATTTTTACCTACCACTCTTACTTTGAGTTATGATGATACACTTATAGCACTTCAAAACATTGCAGATTATATTGAAAATGATAATAAATGTGGCGCGCAGGCGCTTGGAATTTATAGCGAGGGTATTTTCTTTTCAGTAGCAAAATGTGGCGCGCAAAATCCACAAAACATAAAAGAAACAATTGATTTAAACTTTGTTGAAAAGATGATTAAAGCATCTAAAAATCATCTTAAAGTTGTGGCTTTCGCACCTGAAAATAAAGGTAGTGTAGAACTTGTTCATTATTTAAAAGATAAAGGCATTCGCGCATCAATGGGGCATACAAATGCTACTGAAAGTGAAGTGAAACCTTGCGTAGATGCAGGTATGACAGGCGCTACTCATCTATTTAACGGAATGAGTGGAATGAGCCATATTGATTTGGGTGCGTCTGGCGTTGGCGTTTTTGATGAGCGCATTTATACAGAAATTATTACAGATGGTTTTCATGTAAACAAAGAGTTTATAAACATTCTTTTTAAATTCAAACCAACCGATAAAATTATCTTTATTAGCGATAATGTTAACCTTTCAGGTTTGCCTGAAGGCAAAGGCGAAATGGCAGGTGTGCCTGTTGTAATTACTAAAGATAAACTTTTAGTTGACAGTAATGAAAAATTTTCTCTTGCAGGCAGTTGTTTGCGCCTTTGCGACAGTATAAAAAATGTTATTAGTATGACAGGAATTCACGCAGAAGATATTATAAAATGCGTAACCGAAAACCCTGCAAAATACATAGGTGTTGATGATAAAAAGGGCTTTATCAAAACAGGTTATGACGCTGATTTTAATGTTTTTGATAAAGAATTTAATCTTAATTGTACTTACCTTAAAGGAGAGAAAGTATGAAAGAATCAACAAGAGTTTTAAAAGAATTTTTAACAGTTTTAACTATATTTATTTACCCTATATTTGCGCTTTTTATGTTTATTTCTTTATCATTTACAGGTATTTGGGCTGTAACTATAATAATGGGGCTTTTGATTTTACCGCTTGTTATTCCTTTGTTGTGGTTAAAGAAAAAGAAAGCGTATTTAATTGCTTATATTTCATATTTGTTATGCTTTGTAATTCTTCTCGGAACTCAATTCGGATTAGAAACTTATGACAAATCAATTACAATCGATGTTTCACCTGATATAAACACATATGAATATTTACCATTTAAAGAAAACTCAAAGATAGTTAAAACAAAAAGCAAAACTCTTGATTTTAGCAAACTTTCTAAAGATGAATTACCTATTATTGATGGCGCTACTGCGGCGTTTCCTGTTTATTCGGCTTTTGTTAATGCAGTTTATCCTGAATCAACTACTCTTTACGATGGTGCTTTTGAGTTTAATAACACTCGTGGTGGTTATAGAAAACTTGCTAAAAAGAAAATTGATATTTTCATTGGCGCGCAACCATCGGCGCAACAAGTTAAAAAGGCTGAAAAGCACAACACAACTTTTAAATATACACAAATCGGTCACGAGGCTTTTGTATTTTTTGTTCATAAAAACAACCCTATTCAAAGCCTTACTGTTGAACAAATAAAAGGTATTTACTCTGGCAAAATCACTAACTGGAAAGAAGTTGGCGGTAAAAACAAAGAAATCATTGCATTTCAACGAAGTGAGGGTAGCGGAAGCCAAAGTATGCTTATGAGATTTATGGGTGATACGCCAATAATGGACGCGCCTACTGAAAATCTTGTAGATGGTATGGGTGGCATTATTGAAGAGGTTTCAGATTATAAAAGCAAATCTAATTCAATTGGTTTTTCATTTAGATATTATGTTGAAGGAATAATCAAAAACCCTAATATTAAACTAATTGCCATTGATGGAGTTGCACCTAACAAACAAAATATTAAAAATGGAACTTACCCTATTATTGCGCCTGTTTATGCTGTAACTTATGAAGAAAACAAAAACGAAAATGTTCAAAAATTCGTTGATTGGATGACTTCTGATGAAGGTCAGTATATTATTGAACAAACAGGCTATGTTGGTATAAATAAAAAATCAAATTGACAACACCATACGCAGGTAAATAATTATGAAAGAAATGGATACAGTAGAAGTAATTGTAGAAAAAGAAAAATATGCAAAAGAAGGCGTTCATAAAGGAATGCAAGGTTGGATTTGTCTTCCGGACTTTGTAAATGGAACTTGGTTGATAAATTTTCCGTGTTGTGGAGAAAAAGATGACATTGCAACTATTTCAATAAAAGAAACAGATTTAAAACAAATTGACGGAATGGATGCTAAAATCAACGAAGAAATTGAAGAACTATTCAAAAATGGTAACATTTAATATTTATTCAAAACTACCCCAGGCACTTTACCTAGTGCCTGGGGTTTTCTAATCTGTTAACATCAAAAGTGAATCTTCGTCTATATCAGGTTGAAGCGCGCAATTTATTGAGTGTGAAATCAGTCTTGCGCTTCGCTCTACTAACAAATCTATTTCTTTTGGCGTTACTATCATACTAGAAGCGCCTTTATACTCAATTTCATTTTCGGCTATATCATTAACAAGGGTGTTTGCATCTACTACTGTTGGCACACCAATTGATATTACCGGTACGCCTAAAGTCTTCTCGCTTAATTCGTTTCTTGAATTTGATACTCCCCCACCCGGAATTATGCCTGTATCAGAAATTTGAATTGTCTTACCAAGGCGAGAAAGTTTTCTAGATGCTAATGCATCTATCGCTATCACAAAATCAGGTTTTACCTTTTCGATTACTGCCTTTATAACCTCGCCAATCTCAATGCCTGTTTGACCGAGTACACCGGGCGAAATTGCGGTAACACTTCTTAAATTATCAAACCCTATTGACTGCGCTAATTCTTCGCCAATATGCCTTGTTGCAAGTATATGCGAAATGCAATCAGGCCCAAGCGCGTCTGGCGTGATATTGCGATTACCTATTCCACAAACAAGCGCCGAGCCCTCTGGAATAATTTTAACTAATTGATTACACAAAACTTTTGCTGTTTGCTTATCTACTAGTGCGCCATTATCAAAACTGTTTTCGGCTTCTAGTGTTATATAGTTTCCCTTTGGCTTTTTTATTGCTCGCTCGCCTGTTTTATTTAAAACTTTTATCGAAGTAATTTTTATGTTTTCTTCGCAAAATTCCTTGACTTTTAACCCATCATCAGTGTGTGGCGAGATTTCTCTGCGTTCTATGGCAAGGTCGGTTCTTAAATTCAAAAAACTCAACTCTTTTCGAAATATTTTTATTAACTTACCCTTAAATTAAAATAATATTTTAAAAATTTGAAAAAAAGTCTTGATTTTCTAAACAAAAAGTGATATTATAGTTCGTGCAGATTATCAAAATACCGTTTTTATGGTAAATTTCTTAAGGAGGTGCACTGATGCCTAATATTAAATCAGCTAAAAAAAGAGTTAAAGTTATCGCTACTAAAACAGAGCGTAATAAAGCTATGAATTCAGCTCTTAAAACAGAGATTAAAAAAGCTAATGCAGCTATCGCTTCAAACGCTGACAACAAAGCAGAGCAAGTTAAAATTGCTATTACTGCTATTGATAAAGCGCAAAGCAAAGGCTTATTGCATAAAAACAATGCTGCAAGAAAGAAATCAGCGCTTGCAACAAAACTTAACAAAGCGTAAATTTAATTTAGTTTTAAAAAAGACTAACCAAAACGGTTAGCCTTTTTTGTTTATTGCTCGTAATATTTTTTAGCAGCTTCAATGATTAAATCTGCCGATTTTTCAATGCCATAGGCAGATGAATTAACAAGCATATGATAATTTTTTCTCTCTCCCCAAAGCCTGTCACAATAATAATTATAATGCCTTGCTCTGGTTTTATCTCTTGATTTTACAAGTTTTGAAGCCTCTTTATCTGAATAGCCGTATTCCTCAACAATTCTCTTATGCTTAAACCAATCGTCTGCATAAATAAACACATTAAAACAGTCAAAATCACGCAAAACATAATCTGCGCATCTGCCAACGATTACGCAACTACCTTCTGCCGCGAACTCTTTGATAGTTTTGCTCTCGCAAACATATATTTTATCAACAAGCGATGTGCCACCAACGCCAAATTGACCACCAGATGTAGCAAGATTAAAAAGAATACTATTTGAAAAAGTTTGCTCCTCTTTTTCAATAAATTCTGCAGACAAACCACTGCTTTCAGCGGCTTTATCGATTATTGCATTATCATAAAATTTAATATCTAATTTTTTTGCAATTTCTTCACCAATTTTACGACCACCAGAACCAAACTCACGGCCAATTGTAATTATTAAATCTTTCATAAAAAATGCTCCTTTGCTATAATACAGACATTATAATGATTGTAGTTTGTCGAAATGCTAAAAGCATTTCGACAAGCCACTTTTTAAGTGGCTTGAAGCAAAATTAAATTTTAATATTTAATTTTGAACAACACTCATTGCAATTGTGTAGGACAAATTTGTTTCGCCTAACCTACATTATTATAGCATAGTTTTATAAAAAAATCAATAATTATTTTGCCAATTTTGTGCAAAAATAACAATAGAATTCTGCTATAAATCAAGCATTTCTACCGCTTTTTTATGTAGCCTTGAAATCTGCTTTGAACAATAGCCAATTAATTCACCTTGCTTTTCAAAAGGTATGCCCATTATATACTTCGAATAAAGTATATGGCGATAACTTGGAATTGGCAATTCTTCGATTTTTTCGACAATTTTGCTTCTCTTATCAATTAAATCATCAATTTGCTTATCAATCTCCTTTTCTAATGAAACTACTTTGTTTAAAATTTCGGAACTGTCCACATCAATTCCTTCTTCTCGAGAGTTGGATTTCAAACTCAAAAGCCGAGAATACCATTTTTCTTTTTCCTTGATTTTCGCATTTATTTGAGCATCTAAATAAGCGAATTCTTCAAGGAGTTCTTTCTTCTCGTTATAAGTCATTCTGTCTCCTTTTCCCGGGGCCATTTTTATTATATTGCATAGGTTGACCGATAAACCGTACAAATACTCGATTTTTTTAACTTTTTGAAGCATATTGACAAAACAATTAAAATTTTGTAAAATATAAATTGATAAACTTGAAAGAGAATGATTTTATGGATAAAAACTACGAAATTGAGCGAAAATATATAATAAAAATGCCTGTAAGAGCAGTTTTATTTGGCGATGCTCAAAGGGTTTTGAATATTACGCAGGCTTACATTGGTATGAATACCGATGGTTTTAACTGCAGAATCAGAAGAATTATTGAAAATGCAAAGCCTACCTATATTTTTACCGAGAAGAAAAATATTAATGGCATTAAAAGAATTGAAAATGAGTGTTTTATTGATGAAAGCACTTATAACCATTTTTATAAAAACAGACTTAAAAACAGAAATGTTATTGAAAAAACAAGATTTGTAATTCAGAAAAATGGTTTTAACTATGAAATTGATGTTTTCCCTTTCTGGAAAAATCAAGCGCTTATGGAAATTGAACTTGAAAATGAAAATGTTATGCCACCTGAACTTGAAGGTATTGAAATTGTTTCTGATGTAACTTTTGATGCCGAATATTCAAATTTTGCTATTAGTTTAAGAATTCCTGATGAAACTGTAACTCCTTGATTTTGTTCAAGGAGTTTTTATTTTTGTATAATATATATAAATATTTATTTATAATTAATTTAATATTTTATCTTTATTATATGTTGACTTTTTATGTAATTGTGGTATAATATATTGAAAAAATAATGAAAGGATTTTTGGAAATGAACTATCTTCTTAAAAATGCAAAAATATTTACTGATGGAAAAATCCAAGGGGCAGATATTTTTATTAAAGATGGTGTTGTTTTTGACATTTCTAAAAATACTTCTCATCACAATGCAATCACTGTTGATTGTACTGATTTTTTAATATTTCCCGGTTTTATCGATGTGCATGTTCATCTTCGAGAGCCGGGCTTTTTTTATAAGGAAACAATTAGTTCCGGTACACTAGCGTCAGCGCACGGCGGTTATACCACAGTTTGCTCTATGCCAAACCTAAACCCTGTGCCTGATAGTTATGAGAATCTAAAAGTTCAACTTGATATTATCGAAAAGGACGCTAAAATCAATGTTTTGCCTTATGCTTCTATAACTAAAGGGCAACTAGGCGAAACCCTTTGCGATATGGATGAAGTTGCCCCTTACTGTTTTGCTTTTTCTGATGATGGCAGAGGCGTTCAAAACGAACAAATGATGCTTGATGCTATGAAAAAAGCAAAAGAGTTGAACAAAGTTATTGTGGCGCATTGTGAAGATAACTCATTGCTTTTTGGCGGATATATTCACGATGGCGAGTATGCAAAAGCGCATAATCACAAAGGCATTTGCTCTGAAAGTGAATACGGTCCTGTTGCTCGTGATGTTGAACTTGTTAAAAAATCAGGTTGTAAATATCATGTTTGCCACATCTCTACAAAAGAGAGTGTTGATATTATTAGAAAAGCAAAAGCGCAGGGCGTTGATATAACTTGTGAAACCTCGCCTACTTACCTTTTGCTTAATGATAGTTGTTTGCAAGAAGAAGGCAGATTTAAAATGAATCCGCCTATTAGAAGTGAAGAAGATAGACTTGCGCTTATAAAAGGCATTTGTGATGGCACTATTGATATGATTGCAACTGACCACGCGCCTCATTCAAAAGAAGAAAAGTCAAAAGGGCTTGAAGGCTCTGCAATGGGTGTTGTTGGAATCGAGTCTTGTTTTCAACTTTTATACACATATCTTGTTGAAAAAGGTATCATAACTTTAGAAAAGTTAATTGAACTTATGCATTTTAATCCTAAAAAGCGATTTGGCATTGAAGATAGTTTGCAAATCGGCAAAGTTGCTAATCTTTGCGCCTGGGATTTGAATAAAAAATCTAAAATTAACCCTGAAGAATTTTTATCGCTCGGCAGAAGCACACCTTTTGAAGACTATGATGTTTTGGGCGAGTGTAAATTCACAATTTGTAATGGTAAATTTGCTTATAAAAGCATAGATATAAATTTATAATCTTTTAGAAAGTTAAGGAGAGACAAATATGGCTAAAAGAACAGATATTAAAAAAATTCTTATTATCGGCTCAGGTCCTATCGTTATCGGTCAGGCCGCTGAGTTTGACTATGCAGGCACACAGGCGTGTCTTGCGCTTAAAGAAGAGGGTTATGAAGTAGTTCTTTGTAACTCTAACCCTGCAACAATTATGACTGATACTATTATTGCTGATAAGGTTTATATGGAGCCTTTAACCCTTGAATATGTAGCAAAGATTATTCGTCACGAGCGTCCTGACGCTATTATCCCAGGTATCGGCGGTCAAACAGGTCTTAACCTTGCTATGCAACTTGAGAAAAAAGGTATTCTTAAAGAATGTTGCGTTGAACTTCTTGGTACTTCAAGCGCTTCAATTGAACGCGCAGAAGACCGTGAAATGTTCAAAGAACTTTGCGAATCTATTGGCGAGCCTGTTATCCCTTCAGAAATCACTTATTCTTTAGAAGAAGCAAAAGAAGCAGCAAATCGTATTGGCTACCCTGTTGTTCTTCGTCCTGCATTCACCCTTGGTGGTACAGGCGGCGGTTTCGCATATAATGACGAAGAACTTATGGAAATCGGTGTTAATGCATTCAACCTTTCTCCTGTTCATCAAGTTCTTATTGAAAAGAGCGTTAAAGGTTATAAAGAAATAGAATTTGAAGTTATGCGTGACACAAATGACCACGCTATCACAATTTGCGGTATGGAAAACATTGACCCTGTTGGTGTTCATACTGGTGACTCTTGCGTTGTAGCCCCAATTATGACACTTTCAGAAGAAGATGAAAAAATGCTCAATGATTCTGCTATTAAACTTATCAAAGAGCTTAAAATTGAAGGCGGCTGTAACGTTCAGTTTGCTTTGAACCCTAATTCATCAGAATATTATCTTATTGAGGTTAACCCTAGAGTTTCTCGTTCATCTGCGCTTGCATCAAAGGCATCAGGTTATCCTATTGCCCGCGTTACTGCAAAAATTGCGGTAGGTATGGCTCTTGAAGATATTCAAATTGCTAATACAAATGCAGCGTTTGAGCCAAAACTTGATTATGTTATCGCTAAATTACCTCGTTTCCCATTTGATAAGTTCACCTCTGCTACTAACAAACTTGGTACTCAAATGAAAGCAACAGGCGAAATTATGGGCATCGGCTCAAACCTTGAAGAAGCACTTTTAAAAGGTATTCGTTCACTTGAAATTGGCGCGAAACACCTTTATCTTTCAAAATTTGATAATATGAGTGTTGACGAACTTCTTGATTATATCAAGGAATTCCGTTCTGACAATATTTTTGCTATTGCAGAACTTCTCTATCACGGAGTATCAATTGAAAGAATTCACGAAATTACTATGATTACTCCTTACTTCCTTAAAGCTATCAAAAATATTATTGATATGGAAGAAGCGCTTCGTGTTAACAAAGATGTTAAAACTCTTCACGACGCTAAAAAGATGGGCTTTAGTGATAAATACATCGCTCGTCTTTGGAAATGCGAAGAAATTGATGTTTACAATATGCGTAAAGAAAACAATCTTTTCCCTGTATTTAAAATGGTTGATACTTGTCATACAGGCGCATATATTCCTTACTTCAATTCTTCATACACAGGGGAAAATTCTTCACGTCTGACTGATAAGAAAAAAATTATCGTTTTGGGCGCCGGTCCTATCAGAATCGGTCAAGGTGTTGAGTTTGACTATTCAACAGTTCACGCTGTTATGACAATTAAAAATGCGGGCTATGAGGCAATAATTATCAACAACAACCCTGAAACAGTTTCAACTGACTATACAACTGCAGATAAACTTTACTTTGAACCACTTACTCCTGAAGATGTTATGAATATTGTAGAGTTTGAAAAACCAGAAGGCGTTATTGCTTCTCTTGGTGGTCAAACTGCTATCAACCTTGCGCAACCTCTTCACGACCGTGGTGTTAAGATTATCGGTACAAATTGCGCCGCTATTGACCGCGCAGAAGACAGAAATGAATTTGAAAACCTTCTTAATGAACTCGATATTCCTCGTGCAAAGGGTAAAGCAGTAACCAAAATAGAAGATGGTATTGCTGCTGCCGCTGAAATTGGCTACCCTGTTCTTGTTCGTCCTTCATTTGTTCTTGGTGGCCGTGCAATGCAAATCGTTGCTGATGAAGAACAACTTCGTCATTACCTTAGAACTGCCGTTGAAATTGATGAAGACAAGCCTGTTCTTGTTGATAAATACATTCAAGGAAGAGAAGTTGAAATTGATGCTATTTGCGATGGTAGAGATGTTTTTGTTCCTGGTATTATGGAACTTGTTGAACGTACAGGCGTTCACTCTGGTGACTCAATTTCAGTTTATCCACCTTTCTCAATTTCAAATAAAGTTAAAGGCATTATTCTTCAATATGCTAAAAAATTAGGTCTTGGCATCGGTATCGTAGGTTTATTTAACATTCAGTTTATCGTTGATAATGAGGATAATGTTTATATAATTGAGGTTAACCCTCGTTCATCTCGTACTGTTCCTTTCCTTTCAAAAGCAACAGGTTATTCACTTGCTGATATCGCAACCGAAGTTATTCTTGGTAAGAGTCTTAAAGAGCAAGGCTTCTTTGACATTTATCCTGATGAAAAAGACCGTTGGTATGTTAAAGCGCCTGTATTCTCGTTCAATAAGATTCGTGGTCTTGATGCTTACCTTTCTCCTGAAATGAAATCTACCGGTGAAGCAATCGGTTATGACCGCACAAGAACTCGTGCAGTTTATAAAGCGCTCCAAGCATCAGGTATGCACCTTCAAAATTATGGTACTGTATTCTTTACTATTGCAGATAAAGACAAAGAAGAAGCGCTTCCACTTATCAGAAGATTCTACAACCTTGGATTTAACGTTCAGGCAACTTCGGGTACAGCGGCATTCCTTAAGAAAAACGGTATCCGTACTCATGCGCTCGCTAAAATCAGTGAAGGTAGCGATGAAATTCCGGAAGCGTTACGCCAAGGTCATATTGCTTACTTTATTAACACAAAAGACCCAGGCTCACACGATTCAAGCGATGGCGCTCAACTTCGCCAAGTTGCAACAGAGTATAATGTTACAATGTTCACTTCTCTTGACACTGTAGATGCTCTTCTTGATGTTCTTGAAGAAACTACACTTACAATTTCAACAATTGATGCATAACAAAAACAAGGGGATTCTCCCCTTTTAATGCATTTTAAAACAAAGGAGAATTTATGAAACAGAGTATTTTTAAAATCCGCAGCAACGAAGCGCTTACGGAATCTATATATAAAATGGTGCTTTTAGGCGACACATCTGATATTAAAAATCCAGGTCAGTTTATCAACATTAAAATTGATGGATTTTATCTTCGCAGACCTATTTCAATTTGCGACTATGATGATGAAACTATCACTATTATCTATAAAGTTGTAGGTAGTGGCACTGAAGTTATGGCTAAAATGGGCGCAGATGAAACTCTTGATATTTTAGTGGCGCTCGGCAATGGTTTTGATACTTCTAAATCAGGCGAAAACCCTGTGCTTATCGGCGGTGGGGTTGGTGTGCCACCTATGTACAACCTTTGCAAAAAATTAATCGCCGAGGGCAAAAAAGTTTCGGTTATTTTAGGTTTTAACACTGCTGATGAGATTTTTTATGAAGATGAGTTTAAAGCGCTTGGCGCAGAAGTTTTTGTAACAACTGTTGATGGCTCAAAAGGCATCAAAGGCTTTGTTACAGATGTACTTTGTGATTTAGACTATTCTTACTTCTTTACTTGTGGACCTATGCCAATGTTTAAAGCAATTGAAAGTGTTGCTACTACTAGCGGTCAATACAGTTTTGAAGAAAGAATGGGTTGTGGATTTGGCGCATGTATGGGTTGCTCTTGCAAGACTAAATATGAAAACATTAGAATTTGTAAAGATGGTCCTGTGCTTGAAAGAGAGGTTATAGTATGGTAAACAGATTAGCAGTTGATTTATGTGGTTTGCCACTAGATAACCCTATTATTCCTGCAAGTGGCACCTTTGGTTTCGGTTATGAATTTGCAGAAATTTATGATATAAACTGCCTTGGCACATTCTCATTTAAAGGTACTACAAAAGACGCTCGTTTTGGCAACCCAACTCCAAGAATTGCTGAAACACCTAACGGTATGATTAACGCAGTTGGTCTTCAAAACCCTGGTGTCGAAAAGGTAATTACTGATGAATTGCCAAAGTTGAAGAAATGTTTTGATAAAAAAGTTATGGCAAATGTTAGCGGCTTTTCTGTTGAAGATTACGCTTACACTTGTGAAAAATTAGACAAAGAGGAACAAGTAGGTTGGCTTGAAGTTAACGTTAGTTGCCCTAATGTTCACGGTGGTGGTATGAGTTTTGGTACTTCACCTGAAGCGGCGGCAGAAGTTACAAGAGCAGTTAAAAAAGTTACTACTAAACCTGTTATTATCAAACTTTCACCTAATGTTACTGATATTGCTTCTATTGCCAAAGCGTGTGAAGAAGCAGGCGCAGACGGAATTAGCCTTATCAACACACTTTTAGGTATGAGAATTGACCTTAAAACTAAAAAACCGGTTATTGCTAACAAAATGGGTGGTTTTTCAGGTAGCGCTATCTTCCCTGTTGCGCTTAGGTGCGTTTATCAGGTTTATGAAGCGGTTAACATTCCAATAGTTGGTATGGGTGGCGTTTCAAGCGCTGAAGATGTTATTGAAATGATGCTTGCAGGTGCTACTGCAGTTGAAATTGGCGCGGCAAACCTTGTTAATCCTTACATTTGCAAAGAGATTATTGAAAAATTGCCTGAAGTTTTAGATAAGTATAAAATTGATAATTTAAAAGATATTATAGGAGGCGCTCACTAATGGGTAGAGATGTTATTATCGCTTGTGATTTTTCAAGCAAAGATGAAGTTATGAATTTTCTTGATAAATTCAAGGGTAAAAAACCTTTTGTTAAAATCGGTATGGAACTTTTTTATGCAGAAGGTCCACAAATTGTTAGAGAGATTAAAGAGAGAGGTCATAAAATCTTTTTAGACCTTAAATTGCACGATATTCCTAACACAGTTAAAAAATCTATGGCAGTGCTCTCACGCCTTGATGTTGATATGTGCAACTTGCACGCTGCAGGTACTGCTGCTATGATGGAAGCCGCTATCGAAGGCTTAACTCGTGAAGATGGCACTCGCCCAATTCTTATCGCAGTTACTCAACTTACTTCTACTTCACAAGAAAGAATGGAATCTGATTTGCTTATCAAAGAGCCTATTGACAAAGTTGTTATGCACTATGCTCTTTGCGCTAAAGATTCAGGTCTTGATGGTGTTGTTTGCTCTCCGCTTGAAGCACAAAAAGTTCACGAAACTTGTGGTGATGAATTCTTTACAGTAACTCCTGGTGTAAGATTTGCAGATGGCGAAATCGGCGACCAGGTGCGCGTTATGACTCCTGCGCAAGCAAAAGAAATCGGCTCTGATTACATAGTTGTTGGCAGACCTATTACTGCAGCGGCTGACCCAGTTGCCGCTTATGAAAGATGTTGCAACGAATTTATAGGTTAAATTTATGAGTATTAAAACTTTGTATTTTGGCGATAGCATTGTTGCGTTTGATGGCAACAACTACCATTGCGAAAATGTTTATAATCATCCAAATCCAACTGAAATTTGCAGAGGTTATCCTACATTGCTTAATGAGAAGTTAGGTCTTGAAAACCTTGGTAACTTTGCAGTTGGCGGGCATACAATTTTAGACCAAAGAGAGATTATTTTAAAACAAGATTTTTCCAAAGCCGACCTTGTTATTATTTCGGTTGGTGTTAATGATTTTTCAAGGTCTGTGCCAATTGGCACAATTCCTAATATTGCAAACACGGTTTATGATGATACATTTTATGGCGCTTACGCGCAGTGTATTGAGCATATTTATAATTCAAACCCAAGTGTTAAAATTATTTTGATGACTCCGCTTCATAGAAACACATTGCATAGAAACGGCAATGGAGTTACAAGTGTGAGTGATACTGTAATAAATGGCAACACTTTGTTTGATTTCGCAGATGCAATTATTAATTTAGGTAGGATTTACTCCTGCCCTATCGCTGATATGATGAGCAATAGTGGGCTTAATCATATAAACCTTAAAAACTATACTTTTGAGGGTGTTCACCCTACTAACAAAGGGTATGAGTTTATTGTGCACGAACTAGTTAAAACAGTTAAAAATATTTTTGATATATAGAAAGGAAATTTAAGATGGAAGGCTATAAAAGAGAGTTTATTAAATTTTTAGAAAGCGCAGGCGTCTTAAAATTTGGCGATTTTACTGCTAAATCAGGTAGAAAAATCCCTTACTTTATCAACGCAGGCGACATTAAAACAGGCGAACAGATTTTAAAACTTGGCGAATTTTATGCAAAAGCATATTTTGAGAAAATTGGCAACAAAAAAGCAGTGCTTTATGGCCCTGCTTACAAAGGTATTCCTATTGCAGTTTCTGTTTCAACTGCACTCGCTCGTGAAGGTCTTGATGTTCCTTTCTTCTTCAATAGAAAAGAAGAAAAAGACCACGGTGAAGGTGGCGTTTTCGTAGGTTACAAACCACAAGCAGGCGAAGAAATCGTTATTGTTGAAGATGTTATCACTGCAGGTACTGCTATTCGCGAGAGTATGGAAAACCTTAAATCACTCGACGGTACAAAGGTTATTGCAACTTTTGTTATGGTTGATAGAAAAGAAAAAGGTAAAACTGAAAAGAGCGCTATGCAAGAAGTTGCAGACGAATTTGGCTTCCCTGTATATTCAGTAGTTGATGTTTATGATATTATTGAATACTTGGAAGAAGACGAGAAAAATGCTGAAAATGTTGAAAGAATCAAAAATTATCTCGCTGTAAACGGAGCAAAATAATTATGGAAAACAAATTTGATACTCAACTTCTTATTGAAGGTCACGACCTTGATGAAGATGTTATTCACGATTATTTTATGGAAAATTTCAAAGGCGACTGTTTGCTTGCAGTTGGCGATGAAGATTTGATTAAAATTCATTTTCATACTGATAAGCCTTGGGAAGTGCTTGAATACTGTTCTTCACTTGGCGAAATTCACGATATTGTTATTGAAAATATGGAGCGTCAAGAAAAAGGATTGAAAGGATAGATTTATGAGAAGTGTAATTGATATACTCGATTTATCGGTTTGCGAGATTAAAAGTCTTATTAAAACCGCTAATGACATTATTGAAAATCCCCATAAATATGCCCACATCTGCGATGGTAAGAAATTAGCAACACTGTTTTTTGAGCCTTCTACTCGTACTCGTCTTTCTTTTGAGGCGGCAATGTATGAGTTAGGCGGCCATGTATTAAGTATGTCTAGCGCAGGCTCTTCTTCTGCTGCTAAAGGCGAAAGCGTTGCCGATACTGCTAAAACAATTAGTTGCTATGCAGATATTATTGCTATGCGCCACCCTAAAGAAGGCGCACCGATGGTGGCTTCTATGAATGCAACTATTCCTGTTATAAATGCAGGCGATGGCGGTCATAATCACCCAACACAAACTCTTGCAGACTTGCTTACTATCTCACGAGAAAAAGGCGGTTTTAACGGTCTTACTGTTGGTCTTTGTGGTGACTTGAAATTTGGTAGAACTGTTCACTCGCTTATTGGCGCGTTATCTCGATACAGTGGTATTAAATTTGTACTTATCTCCCCTGATGAGTTAAAACTACCAAGTTACGTTAAAAAAGATATTTTGAAAAAGAACAACATTGAATACGTTCAAACAAATGATTTAGAAGGCGCTATGCCTGAACTTGATATTCTTTATATGACAAGAGTTCAAAGAGAAAGATTTTTCAATGAAGATGATTATTTAAGACTTAAGGATAGTTACATCTTAACTCCTGAAAAATTAAAAAATGCAAAGGCTGATTTATCAATTATGCACCCACTACCAAGGGTTAATGAGATTTCTGTAGCAATAGATGATGATAGCCGCGCTTGCTACTTTAAACAAGTTTTAAACGGTAAATATATGAGAATGGCTCTTATTTTGATGCTTCTCGGATTGGAGGCAAAATAGTGAAGATTGACGCTATTGTAAACGGAATTGTTATCGACCATATTACTGTTGGCAAGGCTATGGAAATTTATAAATTTTTAGACCTTGAGAGTCTTGAATGCCCTGTTGCTATTATTAAAAATGTTTCTTCGAAACTTATGGGCAAAAAAGATATTATCAAAATCGACGCTGACATAGATGTTGACCTTGACGCTATCGGTTACATTGACCCTGATGCTACAGTTAATATCATTAAAAATGGCGAATTGGTTGATAAGAAAAAACTTAATTTGCCAGAAAAAATTACTAATGTAATCAAATGCAAAAACCCAAGATGCATTACAACAACCGAGCAGGAATTACAACACATTTTCAAACTCACCGATAAAGAAAACAGAGTTTATAGATGTATCTACTGCGAATCAAAAGCGAATTAGAATAATAAAAAAACCGAGAGTTTTAACAACTCTCGGTTTTTTGTTATTTCTTAGAAATTTCATCTATATTGTTTATCTTTTTTAATTCATTAAGCATGTTCAAGTCGGGCAAGGCAATAACCAAAAGATATCCGATTATTCCAGTCCAAAAACACAAGTGAAAATATTTTTTCTCGTAATACCCTTTTGTTTTTGCCACCATTTCAAAACTTTCTGCTATGTAATAATTTAACCAAATAAATAAAATTAAAACAATAAGATAAATAAAAATAATAAAACCAGAAGTTGCCATACTTTAATTCCTCCTTAAAAATAAAAAATGCGCCTACCGAAGCAGACGCACAAAAAACGCAAACTCCGATAGTCGCCAAACTAACAAATGTGAAATGGGTGCAAACGCACATACCTACATTGCTGGAATTTGCGTTTTTATCAAATTCATATGCAATATAGATATAACCAAAACAAAGCGTAATTATTCTTATAAAAAGAAAATACACCCAATTTCACGAATATTCAGTTAGTTTGGCAATATTAGTTTATCATATATTTTAACAAATTGCAATATATTTTTATTTATGATATAATGATTATGGTGATAAAATGAATTTACCTAAAAGAAAACGAAATAGATTAGAATGTTTTGACTACAACCAAAGCAGTGCCTATTTTATAACATTGTGTGTAAATAATCGTAAAAAAATATTGTCTAAAATCGTAGGGACAGGCGTCCTCGACTGTCCGCAGATATGTTTATTGAAACATGGCAAAATTGCAGAAAAATATATTAATCAATTAAACGATTTTTATGATAATATTTCTATTGATAAATATATTATTATGCCAGACCATATTCATATGATTATTACTATAATTAACGGACAGTCGAGGACGCCTGTCCCTACAGATACTATAATAATTAATAATAAAAACTCAACAATATCAAAATTTGTAAGCACTTTTAAAAGATTTTGCAACAAAGAATATGACAAAAACATTTGGCAACCAAGATATCACGACCATATTATTCGTAATCAAGAAGATTATCAAGAAATTTGGAAGTATATTGATGATAATCCTCACAGATGGCTTATAACACACAAAACCCAAGACAATTAATGTCTTGGGTTTTGTTTTTCCATGCTATTTTAATTTACAACAAATAACAATATATTCCATTGTGTTTTGTTCTTGGACTAAAATCATAAAATCATCGTTATGTGTTAACAAACTTTCAAATTTCTCCTGTTTTGAACGGAAAATTTCACTTATTTCATAACTAAACTCGGCGCCTGTCATATCAACCAAATTGATTTCTTCGCCGATTTGAATTTCGCTTACACACTCAAACTGCTTATCACTACCGCCGATAACCAACGAATTATCATAAACAGAACCTGTTATTCTTCTTACTGAATAACTTGACATATTAGAATCCCATTCATTGAAAACAGGGAGTTTTATTTTATAATTTGGTATTTCTACAATGCCGACCACATCTTGATTTTCTACCTCGAGCACAGGCATTTCTAAAGATAAATAATTCTCTGCCACGCCTTCGCTTCTTTCGGATAAAATCACTTCTAATTGTGAAACTATTTTCTCTGATTCTAATTTAGCATTTTTTGCAGTTATATGAGAAAAAATCATAAGCAAAAAACTTGAGAAAATCAAAACAACTCCGACTATTATTAAAATTTTACTCTTTTTGCTCATTTTTTCTGCTCCTCAAACCGCCAACACCTATGATAACAAGCATTAGTCCTGAAATGCACATAATCACAAAATACACCATTCTTGAAATGCCAAGACCTGTTTTAGGCGCATCAGAATATGGTGGTTTTTTATTATTTTCAGGCTTTTCGCTATCTTTGTGAGTGTTTGTTATCACAAACATAGTTTTATTATTTGCAATTTTAACACTATATTTTTTTGGAACATTTCGCTCAACAACCGACCAAACACTACCATCATTTTTGGCTTTAAACGAATAAAACCAATTGTTTTTATTGGATAATTTTACAGACTTATTAACAACACCATTTTTCAAAATATCAACGGTAATAGATTTTGGTCTTTGCTCTTTATTTCCAATATCTTTCCAGAGTTTTAACACTTTATATGTTATCAGTTTATCGTCAATTATAACCTCGCTTGGCTTTGGTTGAGCATAAACATTATATTTATAATCGTCATCTTGCACCATAGGTAAATAGGTTAAAAAACTATCAAAATAATAATATGCATTATCTCTTTTTTCACTTACGCTACGGACTAAATACAAGCCACATTCAAGGTCTGAAAACTCAACCCAACCTTTATTTGATGTAAATTCAGTTTTATAAGGCTTGATTTTATCTTTGTTTGTATATGCTTCTAAAGTTAACGCAGTCTGCTTCCATTCAGTATTAGAAGTAATATCATAAACAGAAACAGGGCAAGACGCAAATTTCCCACTCTTCTCAAAACTACCATCTTCAAGCATTTTTGCAACTTGATAAATATTTATTTCAAGATTTTCAAAGCCTTTACCGTTTTTTTGATAATTAATTGTAAGACTACATTTTTCAGGCATTGGTGAGACTGCCGAGATTTGAACTGTTTTTATTGCACAAAAAACAAACAATATGGCAAAAAATAAACTAACAACGCGTTTTGTCATATCAAATCCTCCTCACCTAATGTTTCTTTTTTAACAGGCGCAAACATTACATAAATCAACAATGCAATGATAATTGGCAACGCAACTATTGGCATTACTATTAAAACATCAACTCTATATGCTTCGTTTGCGATAAATATATTTCTTTTTTGAGATGCATCAACCTGATGACCACGCACAAGTAATCTATGCGAATTAATGCCATAAGGGGTGCAAGTAAGCAAAGTACAATAATCTTTATCCTTTTTAATTTGAATTAAATTAGTGTCATCAGGCTCCACGATTCTGATTTGATCTACCTCATAAACAAAGGTTCTATCAAGAATAGTAAATGTAAAAGTATCGCCTATTTCCATTCTATCAAGATTAGTAAAAAGAACTGCCGTAGGAAGCCCCCTATGAGCAGAAACTACACTATGAGTATTATTTCCACCTACAGGAAGACTGCTTCCTTGAAAATGCCCTGCGGCATTACCTAAAACATCATCAGAAGTACCGTGATACACCGGTAATTCCTGACTTATTTTTGGAATTGAGATATATCCCATCATTCCTGTACCTGTTACATCAAGAGTTTTCCAATATTTTTGCTCGATTTTAGCATACTCTTGCAAAGGAAAATCTAACGAAGCAAGTTCAATGTTGTACTCGTCTGCTTGTTCAAAAAGTTTTGTAAAATCTTCAGGTTTATAAGCCGCCAACATTGTTTCATAATCAACAATCGCCTCACTTTGTGTTTTTGAATTCCAAAAGTTACTCACGGTTGGATACAACAACACGGACAAACCTATGAAAAACGATATTAAAAGTATAATAGTAACTTTTCTACTTTGCATAAGTTCCTCCCTATCGTTGTTTTGTTTGGTGGGGCAAAAATGCCCCACCGCTTAAAACTAAAAATCAAAAAACAAAATATTAGTCATTAATCATACTCATTCTCTTTTTAGTTACTAACAATACGCCAGCGCCTAAAACGAAGATAACACCGAGTACGATGAATATAATTGTGCCTGTTGCACCAGTTTCAGGTAACATTGAACCTGTTTTATTGATAACATGTACGCCTGAACCTGTTGAATAGATACCATCATTGAAAACAGCATCTAAATTTGCATCGGCAATAGTAAACTCTTTACGCGCTGTCAATTTATTGTAACCTGCAGGAGCAACAGTTTCTTCAAGATAATAAACACCATTATCAAAACCTACAACTGTTACTTGACCATCAACAACTTTGATTGAAACACCTGCTTCATCAGCACGAGCACGGCGATAAACTTGATTGCCGTTATCATCTAATACAGGAGTTGTATCATCTTCTTCCATAAGAGGAACTACTGCGATTTCATTACCACCTGTTGCAGCATCATATACGCGGAATTCTGCACCATCGATAAGTTTATTGGTTGAATCTGTTTTAACGATATCAATTGAGAATGTATATGTTTTTGTTTGGTCATGTGTTGTGAAATGTTCTTCACCATATTCTAACCAAGATTCATTAGGGTTGCCTTCTGTTAAACCTACTTTAGCATTACGGTTAAGCATTGCGTTGTAGTAAACAAGAATTCTGTCGTTTGGTTTTAATGTTTCAACAAAAGCATCTGTGAATTCAACTTCAAATGTGCAGTCATCATCAAAAGCACTTGTTTTTACAGTGTAATCTGTGCCAATTGTGAGTGTTGATTCAACACCAAGGCTGTTTACGTGTTTAATTTCTGTTACACCTCTGTTTTCATCTAAATCTTGTTCAAATGTAAGACCAACTGACATTTTATCGTGAAGCGCATAGTTTTCAGCACCTGCTGCAACGTGGATAATTGACATAAAGTTTACGATTTGACCGATATCTGCAGTGTTTGTATCGCCCCACATACCTGTTAAATCTTCTTGTACTTGTTTATCAATTGTTGGAACATGGTTTTTAGCGTTAACTGATGCATCTGGGTCAGTTGTAGTTAAACCACAAAGAGCACCTGCTGATGAATCAACTAAATACCAACCAAGTTCGAGGTTTGAGAATTTACCTGTTGTACCTGTAACAACAAATTCGCCAGCATTTTCAGATGATTTTACAGGGTCAATGTCGTTTGCTATTGCATAAGCCAATGCTTTTTTAGCAAATGCAGCGATAGTTGAATCATCTTCACTTGCAACCCAAGTTACATAGCCTGCTTCATCAGTTGTAATGTAGTTTTTAGCATCCGTTGTATTAAAGAATGCTGTCCAAGCGCTATTTACTTTGTATGAATAAGCACCTGAATTTTTGTCATAACTTTCAAGGTCTAATAATTGATAAATCTTGTAAGTTGTGTTTTCGGCAACACCATTGATAGTGATTGAACCTTCTTCGTTAGCTGCAAAAGCCATAATTGGCATTGAGCAAACTAACAATAAAATAAGTGCGATAGAAATTAGTCTTTTCATGATTTTTTCCTTTCTTTTTTAATGTTTTTTGTTTTTTTATTTTTGTTTTTTGATTTTAATAATCAGCATCAAGCCCTCGCTTGAAAAGAGTTTACTTCATCCTCCTTTCTCGCTTACGCCTATATCTGATTGCATATATAAGTGTTCCAAGCATAATACCCAGACCACATATTATGAATACTAATCGTCCGCAAGAGCCTGTTGAAGGCAATATCGGACCACCGGTACGGTAGGTGTTGGTTACGGTGGTTGTGTAATTTGGAACTTGCTCATTTGAAGCAGTTACTTCACCGTAAGATACAACCCACTTATCAGTGTACCAGGTTTCTTTTACTGTATATTTAATAGCATTTCCGTTAGTATCTTCATAAGGAAGCCCTTTAAAAGTAGCCGTCCAATTATTTTTTAGACTCACTTCAACACTTCTGCCTGTATCAACACCATTAGCAAAAAGCCTTATATCTACTTTTTCTTGCTCATAAATACTCTGATTCATATCAGGTGGAACAACCCAGTTTTTATGAACAGTTAAAGAAGTTTCTTTTTGAAGCGGTGTATTTGTAACAAGAAAACCTTTGTCTTTAATAGGCTTGGTTGTTGTGGTCTGAAACTCTGCAAACGGAGTAACAACTAATGCTTGAGCACTTCTTGTTGTATAAGTGAACTTTTGCGAACTATTTAAGGAAGTGCTTATATAATAGTTGTTATACCTTAATGTAAATCCACTCGAAGTTTTAGTAAAAGTAAAATACTGTTTTCGGTTATTATCTTCTAATTGTTGATTCAAAGCAAAGAAATCGGTTGGGCTCCCATTACCATACCAAAATGTTATTGTCTGCCCTGCTTTATTAGTAAACCTTACTCGTGAGCCACTGACAGTTGCAGTCCACAATGCAAGTGAAGAACTAGTTGCTTCTTCGGTTGATACCCATTTATAACCGGTATCTTCCGCTGATTGCAAGGTTGACAAACATTGACCAGAAGAATTTTTCAAAAGATAAGTTTTTCCGTTTTCAAATGTTGCAACAGATTTCCACTCACTAGTGTAAACTTCAAACTGCCCTTCTTGCTCTTGCACTGTTGAATAATATCCCGAAACATAAGACTCTTCAACACCATATTTTATCAGTGTTTTTCCGTCCTCGCTATATTTCGGCAGATTATCCCAAGTTGCACTCCAATTATTCTCTTCGTTTAAAACTGCTTCTTGAAGCCTTGTTATATCTCCTGATTCATCTTCAACCGTAAGATAAACTGTAACGTTTTGTCCTGTATGGCTAACAGAATCATTCCATTTTTTCATAACTTCAACAGAAGTTGTTTCTTTTGCCCATTTAGGAGCATTTGTGGCAACGATATATGCTTTTTGCGTTTCGGTATCAATTCTGAAACCATGGACCATAAATCCCGTTGAAATACCATTTTCATCTTCAATAATTTCAACGTTATAGTTTGCCGTTCCATCACTATCAAAGGTTAAACAAATAATACCATTTGAATAGCCATAATCAGGGTTGTCAGGTGGTTTGGTTTCTTTTATGTAATACCTGTTACCTGAGCCCATTCCCCACATATGCGCTACACCATCAACTACAGTAAACACATTAGTAGCCGAATCGCCATTATCGTGTGACGCTTTGCTTGTCCAAAGTTCTGCAGGAACTGTGCACTCTGCGTCTGTAAAAACTGAGAATTGTGCGCCATTAAGCACATCTTTTGTCAGCACATCTTCTTTTTGAATACTAAATTCAAACCGAGGCGCTAAATTAAAGTAGATAGAACAGTTTGAAAGTGAACTACCTCTTTCTAAATAGTACAAAGTCAATTGATGCTCGCCTGCATCAAGATTTTTAAGAACATTAGAAAAAGCAGTTTGCTCAACACCATTTAGCGAAACTGTACCGGTTGAGAAGTTGATATCGCCACTTTCTTTCCCATGAAGACCACCTAAGTCAAGCACCATTTTGCCATCAATGAAAATCCAAACGTCATCATCGCCTGCAAAACGGAAGTGCATATCTTTTCCGTAAATATCTTGGTTTCCGTATTTACCATCAGTTACAATAGTACCTGGTTTGTTTGGAAGATAAAAGTCAACATCAAGGCTTAATCCAAAGAAATAGTTTGTACCAACATAATTAGTTGAATTGTTTTCGGTATTATATTTAGCATCATACATATAATGGGTTGTGCCTGTATATTTACCATCGTCTCCATCATAAGTGTATGTGTTTATTCGTTTACCATTTGTATTAGCATAAGGCGAGTTAAATGGCAAGAAGTCTGAATATTTTCCGTTTTCACCATTATTCGCCGAGTCTCTTGTACATTCAAGATAATCATAAACATAAAAACGTTTATCGCTCTTGTTAAACGAAGCCGCATTTCTCTCGGAGTTGTAGTAATAATAACCGTAGTGGTCATGCGTTTTATCAAGACACAACTGGAATAAATGGTCTGCTTCTCCAAGATAATTTTTACCTATCACTTTTGTGTCAGGATTAAATAATAAATCTTTTATCTTTTCTGTATAAAGCCCCGGATAAACTTCACCTGCATCAGTTGGATTGTTAGGTGCATTATGGTTTGAAGGATACGAAATATCTTCATTTCCTCTATCCCAGTCTCTAAATATAAAATTGAGAGTTTGCTCATTATTATATGGATTGTTGCCTGAAGTGAGTAATCTCCATGTTTCATGGTGACTTGTGCTATTCACTTCAACATCAACATCTTCTGAAAGCACATTAAATAATACATTGTAATCAAATACACGAGTTGTTACAAAACTATTTGTGCTTACAGTATCTTCATCAACAAATGAATTAAACTGTCCTATATCATAATTAGATGCAACCCAGTCTGCATAAAACACCATATTGCCTGTTACAATAACTTTTTCACCAGGTTCATAGTATTTTGCATTTGTTACATCATACCAACCATTCAAAGTGTAATCATATTTTATAGGAGATTTCCAAGTAGTAGGCAAAGTTAATGTACTGTTAGTATATGATTCAACTGCAGTATCATCAGAACCGCCAAGACTCATCATTCCGCCGTTTGTTCCATCAAACCAAACAGTACACGGACTTGTTACACCAATATTAAATGTTGCATTCTGATTTTGGGTTCGAGTCATTGAAAATGAGTTATTCTGTGCAGAAAACGCTATATATGCCGAATGGCTGAAGTTTACTCCTGTGCCTTGAGCAGCAACAGTAGTGCCCCATCTGCCGGGTGTTGTAATTCCGTTATCCGTACTCGAATTATAATATGGGTGTAAATAACGACCGCTGCCAACGTTTTGAATAGAATAAGAACTGTTGTTATATCTTGCAAAAGTCCAAAGCAATTGGTCGGTGTCTTCGGTTTCTGCAAAAATATTACCATTATCGTTTATGTAAATAGGCACTGCTTGCCCAGAGCCATTAATTGCAAAAGTTTCGTCACCATTTTTAACGTAAAAAACAAATTTATTGCTACTTGTCAGCATTGACGAATTATAATTTGTTGTTTTTGCAAAAGAATTTGAATTTTCAGGCGGCTCTACAAGTGCTACTATGCCTGAATTCTCTTTTATAAGACCATAACCAACTATCTTTTCACCATTTACAGAATATGAAACCTCTTTTACCTCATTTTCATAATCACCTTGTATAACGGTGAATAAATTATCTTTTATTTCAGTAATAATTGCAACTGAATCCGCAGTTGCATTACCATTACTGTTTAAAAATACAATATTACCTACTTGTGGCGAATAATCTGTTGAATCTTTATAAAGACCTGCATCTTTCCATTCAAGTCGCATAGTTTCTGCGCCTGCGCTATAAGGTACATCGCCAGCGCCACCATAATCAAGACAGAAAGAGACAAACATTGCTGACCAGTCGCCATAAGGGTTTTTATACCATTGACCATAACGAGTTATGCCTCGCTTAACACCATTTTCATCAATTTCAAAATTCAAAGTGCTTTCAGTATAACCCAACTGCGATTTTGCAACCGAAACAACATTTTGAGCAGTACTCTCGCTTCGTGTAATATTAGCAAGAGTTGCTTCCCAATCATCTTCTGTTTCAATATCTGCAGTAATATCACTATAACAACTTTCAATATGTATATGCTCTTCTATTTCACATTGTGCTATTTCATAACATTCATCTAAATGAGTATGCTCTTCGCTTTCTTCTATTTCGCATATCAATGTTTTAACATTGCATTCTTCATTGTGCGTATGTTCTGTTTTGCCACAATGCGCTTCACCTGCTAAAGTGATACCCGTAAGTTTCAAGCCCCAGAACACGCTTAAAACTACCAAAAGCGACAGACAGGTAGCAATTTTTAAATATGTATTTTTTAGTTTTTCTCGTTTTTTTGCTTTTTGCAAATAAACATCTGAACGTTCTTTCAAATCACTACCCCCTTTCTTTTAGTAGTCAAAAAATTTTAAAATAAAATACTGAATTCATTTATCGGCCAGACTTTGCAAACAATTTTGCCGATAATCTGGTCATCTGATACGCAACCTATTGTACTACTTCTGCTATCAATAGAAGTTTGACGATGGTCACCCATTACAAAATATGAGTTTTCAGGCACTTGATAAGGAAAATCAACATCACATTCGCCTAATGATTTTTCTGAAATATAGGGTTCGTCAAGAACTTGACCATTAAGATTAACCGTTCCATCTGGGTCTATCCATAAATAATCTCCCGGTGTTGCGATAACTCTTTTAATCAAAATTTTATTAGAGTAATAAAAAGCACACAAATCACCTGTTTTAAATTTAGTTGTTTTCACAAGAGCAACAATATTGCCATCATGCAAACTCGGCTCCATACTAGTTCCAGCGATTTGCAAAACAGGCATAAACAACGTTGCTATCAAAGCAGCAATAGCGGCAACAACTATAAGCGCATTTACCGTACTGCGTAAAAGACGGCGAAAACGGTGTTTATACAACTCTCTTTTCAACTCTTTTTTTAAAATATTAACTTTTGGAAAATCGTTTTTCTTTTTCCTTTTTTCAGGTTTATATTTTTTCACACTATTGTATTTATACTTTTTCATACTACCATTTACTCGTTATTTTAATAATTTAACAATACTTTCTGCGTCTTTAATAATTTCTTTTGCTTGTGAGTGTGCTTGTTCAACTATTTCATCTGCTTTTTTTCTTGCTTCTTTTAAATATAAATTAGCAGATTTTTGTGCTTCTTTAAAAACTTCGGTTACTGATAATGAAGCCTCGGCAATTGAGCCTAATTCGTCAATGTTAAATTCTTGAACACTGTGATTTTGCTTTATTTCTTCTAATTCATTTTCCAATTTTTCAATTTTTTCTGTTTGTATAATCAATAATTCTAAAAGTTGATAACGCTTTAATTTTTTTAGTTCTTTTTCAGTCAAAATTACACCTTCATTCGACAGTTTAATATATATTCATATATATTAAAATATAATTAATCAATTTTATTATACTACTTTAAAATCTTTTGTCAATAAACAAAAAGGCAAATCTTAAAAAGATTTGCCTTTACAAACTATTTCACCATTACAAATTGTTAAAACACAATTGTAACTACTATTACTTTTAATGTTATTCCCTGCATTATCAGTTAAATCAAATCCATTTCCAAGGTAATCAACAACACAAATATCAGCATAATTTCCTACGCTTAAACTACCCCATTTTGCCTGTTTACCAAGCGTTTTTGACGGAAAACTTGTAACAGCTTTAAAAACCGCTTCTTCACTCATTCCAAGTTCTTTTGCTATGCTCATACACATTGTTAAGCCATAGTTTCCACCTCGTTTTGCTATGCTAAATTTTGTTATATCAGAACTTATTATATCTGGGAAATAACCTTTTTTGAACGCTCTTTTCAAAACTTTAAAATCAGTATGAACATGACCTGCAAAACCCGTATCAATGACCACTCCTTTTTCTTTTGCTAATTTCAATGCATAAAAATCATTATCAAGGCAAGTGTTTTCGCCACCGTGGTAAGCATGAGTTAAAACATCTCCTTTTGATAGAGTTTCTATAATCTCTGACATTTTGTTAGGTGAATTTGAGCAATGCACCATAACTTTCAAATCCTTTGATTTTGCATAACAACAAATTTCTTTTAGCGCTATTATATCACTAACTTGAGAGATTTCTTTATCAAAATAAACTTTTATTCCCAATGCTTTGTTACCATATTTTTTTAAATATTTTTCAGTGTTTTCAAAATATGCATGATTATTTTTTATATCAACACCAACAAAAACAACATTTTTAACTTTCATTTCTTCAAGACTTTTTTTATCACCGAAAACACTGCCTGCATCACAAACCGCAGTAACTCCATAAGGAAAACTTAATTCTAAAGCATCAGCTCCAAACTCATCTGAAGACAAGCCCTTAATATGAACATGCGAATCGACAAAGCCACAACTAACAATTTTATCAGTTGCATCATAAATAAAATCGGCTTTAAAATCTATATTTTTATCTATTTTTACAACCTTTTCACCTTGCGTTAAAATATCTGCAAATATAAACTTTTCACCATTCCAAACGCGCCCGTTTTTTATCAAAATAGTTTGCATATTATACCCCTTAAAATTATTCTTTATATATTTTAACTCGTTTTTTAAAATATTGCAATATTTTTAATAACAAAAAAGGAGCGCAATGCGCTCCCATACAAGTTTTATTTATGATGCCCTTTTTAGTTTTTGCTCTGTTACATTTTGAGAGATTTCTAACATTGTATCGGCGAAAACTGCATAACCTTTATCAGGCTCGTTTAAAAACACATTTGTCAGCGCGCCTACTAGTTGCCCATTTTGAACAATTGGACTGCCTGACATTCCTTGCACAATTCCGCCCGCTTTGTTTAATAAATCTTTATCTACAACTCTGATTTGCAGATTTTTTTGCGAATTATCATTGTAATCTATTCTTTCAATTACACAGTCGTAATACTTTGGTCCGCTCTCATCGAGCGTTGTATAAATTTTTGCGTTACCTGTTTTCACATCTTGCTTATTTGCAACTAAAATCAGGTTTTTATTCTTGCTATAATCATCATAAAAACCATAAAGCCCACACTCGCAATTTTTATTAAGTTTTCCTAAACTCTCACTTGTAAAAGCGCCACAAATCTCGCCTGCGGTTCCCGGTGTGCTTTTGGTTACAGATAAAATTTTTGTTTTAACAATTTCGCCTGAATTTATCGGCAAAAGTACACCTGTATCAACATCGACTATTGCGTGGCCAAGCCCTGCAAAAGCGCCATCTACTGTTGAATAAAAAGTCATAGTGCCAAGCCCTGCGCTGCTATCTCGCACCCATAGTCCTGCTTGATATTTATTTGTATCAATGGCGCGTTTTGGTGTAAATTCGACATTTATGATTTTTTCATCTCTTTTAATTTTTAAAATCATAACCTTTCCATTAGATGAATTAATCATTTTTGAAAATTCTTCGTTTGAATTAATTTCTGTATTATTTACTTTTAAAATTATATCGCCTGTGTGAATACCTGCTTGTTTTGATGGGTTAACATTGCCAAGCGATGTTTTTACATCTGACATTCCAACAACCATAACGCCTTTTGTAAAAATCTTAATGCCAAACGATTCGCCTGAAAGCGCAACATATCTTCTTGTAACAACTTTTACATTTACGTTTTTAATCGGCACAACACCCATTATAGAAAGGTTTGTGTTAAAATTTTCAGAAGATTTTTGGCTTAAATTTGAAACGCTGTTAATTTCTTGTGATGGGTTGGACGTTATTTTAAGTTTTGTGTTAAAAAATATGCTCTCGTCATCATAAATCACATAACTACTTGGCAAAATATTATTGTAATACGAAACAAAGCCAAGCGTTAAAACCGACAACGCCGTGAGCAAACAACAAAAAATTTTAAAAAATTTCTTTATAAAAATCACCTCGCTTTTACAATATTATTTTTTGAATTTAACGCTGAATTATTTTATGTAAATATTAAATAGATAGCCAAAATCTTTTTAACTTGTAAATTTAGTTGATTTTAAGATAAAAATAATGTATAATTTTGAAAGATAAGAGGTGGTTTTTTTGAAATATTTTATTGCTTCGGATATTCACGGAAGCGCTTATTTTTGCGATTTATTAGTAAAAGCATTTTCAAAATCAAATGCAGATAAATTAATCTTGCTCGGTGACATTTTGTATCATGGACCAAGAAACGATTTGCCAAAAGATTATGCTCCTAAAAAGGTTATAGAAATGCTAAATCCACTCAAAGAAAAAATCATTGCAGTAAGAGGAAATTGTGACGCAGAAGTTGACCAAATGGTGCTTGATTTTAACATTTTAGATGAATTTAATATTTTAAAATTAAATGAAAAAACTTTTTGCATTAATCACGGTCATCATCTTGATGAAATTGATTTGAATAAAAAGGTAATTGTTTTGGCAGGTCACACTCATATTCCAACAGTTGAAATGCGTGAAAATTATTTATATATCAATGTTGGCTCGGTTTCAATTCCAAAAGAAAACAGCCCTCATAGTTATGTGATTTTTGAAGATAATAAATTCCAATTTTACAACCTTGAAAATGATGAAATTTACAAAACATATGAATTATAATTTAGAAGGCAAAACTGTTGCTATTACCGGTAGCACAGGCGGAATCGGTTGTAAACTTTGCGAGCAATTATTATCATTCGGCGCTTCTCTTATTTTGGTTGACAGAAACAAAGAAAAATCACAAAATTTAAGTGAAAATCTTAAATTAAAATTTAAAAATGCAAAAATCAATTTTGTGACTTGCGATTTAGAAAATTTTGAAAGCGTGAAGTCGGCGGTAGATCAATTAAAACTAATTAAAATTGATGTTTTTATTCATAACGCCGGCGCTTACAAAATACCAAGGAAACATACTGATATTGGTTTTGATAACATTTTTCAAATCAACTTTGTTTCGCCTTATTACATAACAAAAATGCTAAAATATGATATAGAAAAGTTTGTTGTGGTAGGCTCTATTGCGCATAATTATTCTAAACTTGATGAGAATGACATTGATTTTCGCACTCGAAAAGCGTGTTCAAAAGTTTATGGAAATGCAAAGAGATTTTTAATGTTTTCGCTTTTTGAATTGTTTAAAAGCACTCCGAAAAAACTAGCAATTACCCACCCAGGTATTACTTTTACAAACATTACTTCTCACTATCCGAAAATAATTTTTGCTATTATAAAATATCCAATGAAAATAATTTTTATGAAACCAAAAACGGCTTCGCTTTGCATTTTAAAAGGTGTTTTTGAAAGCACTAATTATCACTATTGGATAGGACCGAGATTTTTTAATATTTGGGGTAAGCCAAAATGCAAAAAACTTTCTACTTGTAAAAAAGCAGAAAGCGAGAAAATTAGCAGTATTGCAGAAAATATTTATAACAAAATAAAAGAGCAGTGAAAATTCACTGCTCTTTATTTTTTGTTTAATTAACTTCTTCTCTTGCGAGTTTTAAGCACTACATAGCCTGAGAGACCTGCGATAAGCAATGCAACCATTGGGAATGCTAAATCGCCTGTGTCTGATGAATATTCATCATCATAATCTCCGCCGCCACCGCCGTAGATTTTATCATAAACATCCATCTCAAGCATACCGATTTCTGCATAGTCAATACCATATCTTTCTTCGCAAATCTTTTGAGATGCTAAAGATGCTTTTGTCCATGCTTTAATAAATGCTGCTAATTTTTCATAATCTTCTTCTGTTTCATAATCATCTACAGAAAGACCAGGAAGCGCATCATATAATTTTTTGATTTTCTTGATATCATCTTCGTTTGGTGGAGCTGTAACATCAACAGTTGTAGTAAGGTCTGAGTTTGCACTACCAGGAATGTAAAGCGCAGAGAATCTTACTTGAACATCTGTAATACCACAACCTAAATTGTCGCCACCTTGTTCTTTATTAGCAAGGTGAGAATAGTTTTGTGCTGCTAATTGAATGTTTTCAAAAGTAAAGTCTGGTGAGAATTCTGAAACATCAATATAAAGTGTTTTCTTAACGCCGAAATCAACCATTTCCATAACTTTAGCAGTTACGCCTGTGCCGTCTGGTGTTTTTGCGTTAATACCAACTAAAACTTGAACAGGAGATTTCTCATTTTTGCACTCTTTATTGTTCTTTTTACACCATTCTTTATAAGTGTTTTTATCGCTACCTTTATACTTGTCATAAGCATTTTTATAACCGTGAGTAGCGTCTTTAATATAAATATCAATAGCGAGATAACCATTTTGAGTTGGATTTGGATGGTCTAAAGCATATTGCAAAGCAGTTGACATTTGCTCTTGGAAAGAATAAGTTTCGCCTTGTGGTTTTTGACCTTTATGGTCGCCGCCATCTTGTGTCAAACGCTTATCTTCCCACTCAGCAGTAGCACAGAAGCATGCTTGATGTTGCTCTTGTCTTCTTGGATATGGGCTCTTAAGTTCAACTTGATAACCGCCTGATGCCAAACCTTTTGCTTCTTCGAATTCTGCTTTATAAGTTGCATCAGATGAGCAATCTATCTTTTTAAGTGGGTTTTTACGGTCTGCAAAGCCTTGCAAGATACCGTCCTTTTCTAAATTATAGTCTTTGATTTCACAAGAATCATAGTAGTCTTCAAAGAGATAGTTTGCAAATGAAGCATGAGTATAAGCACCATAAGTTTCAGCATATGCTTGAGATGTGAAATCATAGAAATGTTTGCCTGCATGCTCATACTCGCCTACTGTTGTTGATTCTGTTGTGCCGTTACTTGTTGTTGTAACTTCCTCTGCTTCAGGGTCACCTGTAAATAAAGGAGAAATAAAGCACTCAACATTTTGCATATATCTTGTTTTAAGTCTGCCGATAATGTCAATACCTTTTGCATCATCTTTAATAACTACTTCTTTTCTGCCATCTGAACAAGCAGTAACGATTTTTGTAACATCATCATCTTGCAAAAGTTCTTCTTGACCTTCAATACTATAACCTTTAAATGTGGCTGTATCTTTTGGGTCTTCATAAACAGGAGTCATTAATTTGCCGTCTTTATTATAACGTTTTGCAAATTGGTCTTTACCTGTATCATAATATACATCTTCAACTGAGTCATATTGCCAGAAAGCCATAAGCGCTACACGAACTGATGACACATCATTATATTCAATATCTCTTGAACTCATTTCAAAAGTATATTCTTTGCCTGGGTCAATAAATTCTTGAACTAAACTATATTCTTTTCCTGAATAAGTACTAAGTCTTACTTGGAATTCTGCCTGCATTGATTTGCCATCAACATCTTCAATTTTAGGGAATTTACAAGTTAACTTAATCTTGCCTTCACCACCTGATTGGTTAGCGGTTGCAAGCGCTTGGTTAAATGCAATAGGGTCAACATCAAATACTGTATTAAGTTGCCATTCGCTAACCTTTACAGTATTGTTGTAATAAGCCCAACCTGCGTTCTTCGCTGATTTATAAAGGGTATCATCATAACCACCGTCTTTATAATACTTAACAGTTTGAGGAGTGTTAGTGAAATCAGCCTTTAAGTAATATTTTTGCCAATCTGTAAATGAAGCATAACTTTTAGCTGCGCCAGGAGTTGGCTCTTTATACTCAACGATTTCAGGCTCGCCTTCATAAGTAATACCTGAAATGTTCATTGTTGCTTGAATATTCTTTGTGTAAGAATAGAGTGAGAAAATAATACTTTCAACATTATCAAGATTTTCAAGCGCAGTGCCATCGCCACCAACAAGTTTGAATGCTTTATTCTTAACTTGTCTATTCATTCTGTAACTAACCTTATCTAAAGTTGAAATTTTCATATATCTTTCTCTGTTTTCAGCTTTTTCATCAAGGTAAGGTGTTTTAAATCTTGTATAAATTCTTAATTCACAGTTTGTGTACAAACCTTTATACAAAACACTTGTATCTTGACAGTCTGAAAGCCAGAATGAAATAAATAACTTTTTATCAGTTGCTTTTAAGTAGTTCTCTCTCATCTCATCGGTAACAGGTACTTCAAGATGTGTACCAAATTGATAATCTCCACCATCTGTTACAGATTCTTTTACCAATGAAATTGAACTGCTACCCTCATTCATTGAAACCTTCATACCGCTTTTTGCAGATGATTTTACAAATTCTGCAGTAAGGCTTTCAGGCTCGTTAAAATACTTTTCGCCTCTAACTTCATTATTTGAAAGAAGTTTTGCGCTATCGAGCACGCTTTGAGAGAATTTTAAAACATATTTTGCATCGTCAGTTTCAGCGCCTGCAGCAATTGAAGTAACAAGGCCTAATGAGCCTACAACAACTGCGATTGCCATAACTAAACAAAGCATTTTCTTTAAACTTTTCATTTTTGTTTCCTCCTGTTAAATGAAAATTTTAATGTTTTTGGGGATATTATTCGACAATAACCCATTTATACAGTTACATTATATCAAATTTAAATTAAAAAAGCAACTAATTTTAACGACACAAATCATTTCTTATACTTTGCACAAAAACACGCGTTTTGGTTTGTAAAACTTGCACAAAATAAAAGCCCTTCTCCGATGAGAAAGGCTTTAAATCTATTTGCACAAAGGCTTTAATCTTGGCGCTATTATTATTGCTAAAATTGACTTTATAATATCGCCAACAATAAACGGTAAAACGCAGGTATAAATTACAGTTAAAAATGACTCGTTTGGTATATCAGACACCAACACAAAATGAATAGTGCCTACTAAATAATTAACAAACATTGCCGCAAGACAACCGAGCATTGTGAACATTCCGCTAGATACTGTTTTATTAAGGCATTTTGAAGCAAGACCTACAATTGGCACCATTAAAATATACGAATAAATATAACCACCGGTAGGACCAGTAATCGCCGACAAACCGCCCTGCATTCCCGCAAAAACAGGCAGACCGATAACACCCATAGCAACAAACAAAACAACAGAAATTATTGCTCTTTTTTCACCTAAAATCATTGTTGTTGCCATAACGCCGAATGTTGCAAAAGAAATCGGCACAACGCCTATTGGCAAAGTTAAAATTGAACAAACGCAACAAATCGCTGCAAAAAGCGCGCAAAGCACCATATCTTTAATACTAAAACCTTTTTTACTCATAATCTTACACTAACCTCTCCTGATGATAAATATTCTCTTTCACCATTTTCATATTCTACCAAAAGACGCGCATTTTCATCAATATCCAACGCCCTTGCTCTTGCTCTTTTTTCGCCTTTTAAAACGAAAATATCTTTTCCAATTACAAGTGATTTTTCTTTATATTCACTCATAAAATCGCTATTTTCAAAATTGTTATAAATTTTTAAAAAGTTGTTTAAAACACTTGCAATTAAACTTGAAACATCAACCTCATCTTCAGAAATCACACCTGCAATTTGTTTGATTTCTTCAGGGAAATCATCTTTTGGCTTTCTAATATTTATACCAATGCCAAGCACCGCATAATTAAGACCGCCTGTTTCAAAATCAATGGAAGCCTCGGTTAAAATTCCGCAAACTTTTTTGCTATCTACAAAAATATCATTTACCCATTTTATTTGTGTTTTATTCCCTGTTTTGCTTTCAACTGCATTTGCAACTGCAACTGCGGCGGCAGTTGTAATAAACAAAGATTTTTCAGCCGAAAATTTCGGTTTTAAAAGCAAACTCATATAAACGCCACCGAGCGATGAATAAAAAGTTCTGCCTAGTCTTCCCTTGCCCGATGTTTGACTTTTTGCTATAACAACTGTATCTTCTTTTGCGCCTTTTTCGGCTAAAATTTTAAGATAATTATTTGTTGAATCTATCTCATCTAGCAAAATAATATCGCAGTCATACTCTAACTCATTGTTAATTTGCTCAACAGAAATTACATCGCTTTTTTTCAAACAATAGCCCTTATTTGTTACCGCTTCTATATTATACCCTTGTGATTTCAGCGTTTTTATTGCTTTGTGCACTGCATTTCGCGAGCAAAACAACTTATCGGCTAATGCCTGACCTGAAACGCTTTTACCCTTTGAATTTATGAGTTCTGATAGCACTTGTTGTTTTATTGTCATTATACTCACCGATAACAATATATAACATTTTTGCACGATTGTCAACCATTCTTTTGATAATTAGGTGACAATTGCTATTGACAAATAAAAATTTTAGAGTTATAATAATGCCGACAAATGAAAAGGGGTGCTGATGCAAATCGGCTGAGATTAAGTATAAATGCTACTTTAACCCTATAACCTGATACGGATAATACCGGCGTAGGAATTTCTAAATATCAAGGAGTTTTAACGCATTTTCGGTATGGAAATGCGTTTTTTGTTTGTCTAAATATTTATAATTTAGGAGGGCATAAAATATGTCAAAAACAAAAAACAATTTAACAAAAAGGCTGGTAATTTCAGCCGTATTTATCGCAGTTTCTATCGTTTTAAACGAATTAACTCCGATAAAATTCCCATTTGGTGGCTCGGTAACAGTATTTAGTATAGTACCACTCGCACTACTTGGTTGGACTTATGGTGTTTCATGGGGCTTTACTTGTGGCGCAGTTGCAGGTACACTAAATATGCTAATAGGTGGGCTATCAAACTTTTCTTATGTTTCCGGAATAGTTGCATATCTCGTCCTTATCTTTGCAGATTACTTTTTAGCATTTGGAGTTTTAGGTCTTGCAGGTATTTTCAAAAATAAAATCAAAAACAAAACAGTTGCTTTCTCACTAGGTGCTGCAATTGCTTGTGTTTTAAGATTTATCTGCCACTTTATTTCAGGTGTTACTATCTGGGGCGATTATACAAATGGTTGGATTGGCGCTTGGGTTTATTCGCTAACATACAATGCAAGTTATATGCTCCCTGAACTTATTATCACTGTTATCGGTTGTTGCGCAGTAATAAATATTAAACCTATTATGAAATCAATAGAAAAATAACCAAAAGGAGTGGCATCGTTGCCACTCTTTTGTTATATGTTTACAAAATTTAAAAAAATCAAAATTTTTTTATCAAAAAACTATATACAAACCAAAAAAAATGTGATAAAATTACAAAGTAAATTTTAATTTAAAAAGGAGCGTAAATACGATGAAATTGGTTTACGAAGGCAAAACAAAAGATGTTTATGAACTTGAAAATGGTAATGTAATGCTTAAATTCAAGGACGACTGCACAGGTAAAGATGGTGTGTTTGACCCAGGCGAGAATGCTGTTGGTCTTACAATTGAAGGTATCGGTAAAGAAAACCTTAAAACTTCAATTCACTATTTTGAACTTTTAAAACAAGCAGGTATCAAAACTCACTATGTTGGCGCTGATGTTGATAACGCTACTATGGAAGTGCTCCCTGCAACTGTTTTTGGTCACGGTCTTGAAGTAATTTGCAGACTTGTTGCAACAGGTAGTTTCATTCGTAGATACGGCGAATATATTGAAGATGGCACAGCCCTTCCTGGTGGCTATGTTGAATGTACTTTCAAAAACGATGAAAAAGGCGACCCATTAGTTACAGGCGAAGGTCTTGCAGCGCTCGGCGTTATGAGCCCTGAAATGTTTGAAAGCATGAAAGAGCAAACTTTGAAAATCACAAAAATCGTTGCTGATGACCTTAAATCTATCGGTCTTGATTTGTGGGATATCAAGTTTGAATTTGGTTACAACAACGATGAAGTTATTCTTATTGATGAAATTGCTTCTGGTAATATGCGTGTTTATAAAGACGGCAAAATTGTAGAACCTGTTGAACTTACAAAACTTATTCTTAACAGATAATTTTAAAATTTTAAAAGCGAGTTCGTAATTGAACTCGCTTTTTTTATTTTTAATTTAATTTTTGAGTTAATTTTTTGCCTGTGAGTTTTGTTAAAATATACACTATTAACCAAATTGCAAGATAAACAGCAATAAAAATTGATGTATAAATTAAAACTACTTTTAAATCAAATGGTATCCAAGAATTTATTAGATAACAAGCGGTATAGGCTACATACAAAACTGAAAAATGACAAAGCATTGATTTCATAATTGGCCAGTCTTCAATTTGATTAAAAACGCTCGCGCCTGCATGGACAAACGCTAGAATATAAGTAGAAATTACAGCGGCAAAAACTTCTTTGCCTAAAAGTGACAAATCTTTTATGCTATAAGACAAAATAAAATAAATTATCGCTGTAATAACAGGGCCAAACCCACCAAAAATTAAACCACGATGAAAAAATTCTTTAACAGGACTTTTCATTAAAAACCCAACCTTTCTTTTATGTTTTTTATATTTCTACGAGAAACATAATCTACAAAATCATTTTTAAAAACAACTTTTAGCGCGCCACCGATTGAAGTATCAAACTTCTTTATCTTTTTGATATTTGCTATTGATGACTGATTTAGTTTTATAAAACTTTTATCTACCATCTGCTCGATTTTATATAATCTTTGTTTTATAAGATATTTTTCTTTTTCGCAAACGGCATAGACTTTATTGTTTTCAACTACAAAACAATAAACATCATCAAATTCAAGCGGAATAATCTCATCGCTTTTATAACCTAAAAGCGAAGTTTCATTCTCACTTGCCAGTTGTTCGATTTTTTCAATCAAAGTTGTTTTTTCTTTTGCATAAATTATTATTTCTTCGCGAGAATCATCTAAAACTACAGTGCATTTCATAGACCTTTCTCCTTTCTGTTTACATTTTATCAACTAAAAAAAGAAATTTCAACAAAATTACTGTATTCGGTTGAATTTTAAAATTATTCGGTTATTTATGCTTTCCTATTATTGAATAAACCACCCATTCGGCAATGTTTGTTGCGTGGTCTCCTATTCTTTCGAAATATTTTGCTATCATTAATAAATCAAGGCAAAACTCTCCGCTTTGTTCGCCTGATTTTATAAGTTCTGTTAATTCTTGCTTTACTTTTAAAAATAAATCATCAACATTATCATCATATTTTATAACCTCTCTTGCTAAATCAACATCGCGATTAACAAAAGATTCAACGCTATTTGTTACCATTGTTATAGTTGCTTTTGCCATATCATTTATATGCAATTTTGACTTTGCTTCGCCAACGCCGATAAATTTTAAAATTTCCGCTATATCTGACGCTTGGTCGCCTATTCTTTCCATATCCGAAATCATTTTAAGCGCTGATGAAATTGTTCGAAGGTCGCCCGCTACCGGTTGTTGTTGCAATAGCAGTCGCATACACATTCCTTCGATTTCACGCTCGATTTCATCAATTTTTGAATCGGTTTCAAATATTTTCTCTATTAATTCAGGATGATTTTCTTCTAAACATTTAGCCGCCATTGAAATAACATTTTCACACATTGCGCCCATTTGTGTAAGTTTTTCATTCAACTGTTTTAATTGGTTATCAAAATGGTTTCGCATTAACCAAACCTCCCTGTTATATAGTCCTGTGTTCTTTTGTCTTTTGGATATGAAAACATAATTTCAGTATCATCGTATTCTATGACTTCGCCAAGCAAGAAAAATGCGGTTTTATCTGCTATTCTCAACGCTTGTTGCATATTATGAGTAACCATAACTATTGTGTATTTTTTCTTTAATTCAAGCGCTAATTCTTCTATTTTTGAAGTTGAAATCGGGTCGAGCGCACTTGTTGGCTCATCCATTAAAATCACTTCAGGCTCAACCGCGAGCGCACGAGCAATGCAAAGTCGTTGTTGTTGACCGCCTGAAAGACCTAGAGCGCTTTTATGAAGTCGGTCTTTTACTTCATCAAAAATAGCCGCTTGTTTTAATGATTTTTCAACAATTTCATCTAACTTCTTTTTAGATTTTATACCGTGGGTGCGAGGTCCAAATGCTATGTTATCATAAACGCTCATTGGAAATGGGTTTGGTTTTTGAAACACCATTCCAACGCGTTTTCTCAGTTCATTTACATCGAAATTGCCATAAATATCTTTGCCATCAATTTTTATGCTACCTGTTATTTTGCACCCTTCAACTAAATCGTTCATTCTATTCAAACTTTTCAAAAGAGTAGATTTTCCGCAACCTGATGGACCGATAAAAGCAGTTATTTTGTTTTTTTCTATTTCTAAATTCACTGATTTCAATGCTTTGAAATCGTGATAATATAAATCTAAATTATTAATTTTTATCATTATTTGCACCTCCTGAAATTTTCTTTGCAACTATATCTGATACCGCATTTATAAACAAAACTAATACCAAAAGCACAACTGCAGTTGCATAAGCCTCGTTAGTATAAAGCCCTTCGCTTAAAAGCGCATACATATGAACAGATAAAGTTCTGCCTGAATTCATAACTGATTTTGGAATTCCTGTTACTGTGCCTGATGTGTATATTAGCGCCGCAGTTTCGCCTACTATTCTGCCTATGCTTAAAATAATGCCTGATAAAATTCCAGGCACGGCAGATGGCAACACAACTTTAAAGACTGTTCGAAGCCTTCCCGCACCCAAGCCAAAACTTCCCTCTCTATAACTGTCAGGCACCGCCAAAAGCGCTTCTTCGGTTGTTCTGATTATTAATGGTAAAACCATTATAGCAAGAGTTATTGCGCCTGATAAAATTGAATACCGCCAAGAAAGTGTTATGTTAAAAAGCAAGTAACCGAAAAGACCAAAAACAATTGAAGGAATACCTTGCAAAGTTTCGGTTGTTAGCCTTATTACTGACACTAATTTATTACCACGCTTTGCATATTCAACCAAATAAATCGCAGAAAAGACGCCAATAGGCACTGCAATTATAAGCGTTAAAAACACCATAGTTATTGTATTTATAATCGCCGGCATCATTGAAACATTTTCACTAGTATAGGTAAATTCAAAAAGTTTTGGCGATAAATTTGGTATGCCTTTTATTAAAATATATGCAACTAAAAACACCAACACAAATGCAGTTATAAGCGCCGAAAGAATTACCAGTATAAAGGCGAGCGCAGAAAATGGGTGTTTTTTATAATTTAATAATTTTTGCTTAAATGATAATTTATTTATATATTCCATAGCGCACCCTTAATCTTTCTTTTTAATAAGCGAAAAGCACAGATTAATAATAAGTATAAACACAAAAAGCACAACTGCGGTTGAAATCAACGCTTTTCTGTGAAGTCCTGTTGCATAGCCCATTTCCAAAGCGATATTTGCAGTTAATGTTCTAATACCACTTGTAAGTTTACTTGCTATAACAGGTTGATTTCCTGCTATCATCATAACCGCCATAGTTTCGCCTATTGCTCTGCCTATACCTAATATAATTCCTGCTAACACACCTGATTTTGCCGCAGGAAAAACCACACTAAAAACACTTCGCTCGTGAGTTGCGCCTAGCGCTAGTGAGCCTTCATAATAACTTTTAGGCACTGCTTTTAATGAACTTTCGGTTACATTTATTATTGTTGGAAGTATCATCATTCCTAGCAAAAGTGAGGCAGTAAGAAGACCTTTGCCACTGCCACCGATAGTGTTTTGAATTAAAGGCACTATCACCACAAGACCAAAAAAGCCATAAACAATAGATGGAATTCCTGCGAGTAGATTTACAATTGGTTTTAATATTTTATAAATCTTTTCAGGGCAAAAGTGCGACATAAACATTGCGCATAAAAGTCCTATCGGCACACCTACTAAACCTGCGCCAACCGTTACATAAATACTACTGATTATCATTGGAAAAATGCCGTAAGTATTATCGCTTGGTCGCCATTCATTACCGAATAAAAACTTTATAAAGCCTATTTCTCTCATTGCAGGAAGCCCTGTGCCGAACAAAAATATACAGATTAGCAAAACCGATATAATCGAAATACACGCAGTTAGCAAAAACACATATTTCATTGCGTTTTCTTTGATTTTATTCATTGTTTTCTCCTAACCATTAATCAATTCTGACCAATCGGTGATTTCGCCTTTGAAAACGCCTTTGATTTGCTCTGATGAAAGCGAGTCAAAACTGTTATTCTTATTAACAATTACTGCTATGCCATCTTTTGCGATAACTGTTGAATTTAGCGAAGTTAATTCATCTGGTTTTAACTCTCTAGAAGCCATACCAATGTCAGAAACGCCATTGATTACATCTGTCATACCTGTTGATGAATCTGACTGTTGAAGTTCAATTAAAACATTTTTGTTGATTTTGCAATACGCTTCTTTTAACTTCTCCATAACAGGTGTTACCGAAGAAGAGCCACTTATTGTTATTTTTCCCGAAATCTCTGTTTTTTCATATTCAAGAGGCTCATCAATGCTAATATACTTTTCTTCGCTAACTATTTTTTGACCATCACTGCTTAAAATAAATCTTATAAAATCACTTGCTACATCGCTTAAACCATCTTTTCTTGTTGCTATATTAAATGGGCGAACAATTTTATAAGTTCCGTTTTTGGCATTTTCCACGCTTGGATATACACCATCAATTTTAAGCGCTTTAATGCTATCATTTAGTGAGCCGAGCGAAATATAACCAATTGAATATTTATTGCCTGCTACGGTTGTCATCATAACTGCAGTTGAGTTTGTAATCTCTGCTAAAATAGTTGTTTTATCTGTATCATTTTCTTCAACACCGAAAAGTTCAACAAATGCGCCGCGAGTACCGGAGCCATCTTCTCGCGAGATTACTGTTATTTCCCCTGTTGTTGATGTATTATCTTGATTTTTCGAGCAACTTGCAAAGCAAGATGCAATTACTGCACATAATACTAATGCTATTAATTTTTTTACTTTTTTCATAATGTTAAAATCCTTTCAAATTTGTTTTTTACACTTTTTAGTGCAATTTTATTGTAAAACTTAAATGTAAAATCTATAATCATACTTTTGTTAAATTTAGATTAAAACCCTTTTTTAAAAGTATATGTTAATTTACAATTAATATTAAAAAACAGACTGCAAAAAAGCAGTCTGTTTTTATCTTACATACAAGGAATTAAAAGCATTTTATCTTCTTGTAAATATTCATCGCTAATATTATTAGCCTCTTGAATTATCACATAAGAGGTGTTGTATTTTAAAGCAATATCCCAAATGCTCTCGCCTTTTTCGCCAAAATATGCAACAAGTGACGGCATATCATCAAAAGATTTTTTGTTTTGCTCATCAATATTTATTGCAGTTACTGCATTTAAACTAAACGGTTTTACAACCAAACCGCAAACATTCATTTCGCATTTAAAATCTACGCAATTGCCCGAAACAATATTATATGAACAATTAATCGGCGATAATGTTAAATCAAAATTGCAACCATCTTCTTTTATATTCACAGGCAATTTTTCATTATATGTAGCAACTTTTTCATAATATTTGCAACTGCCATTTTCGTCCTCGAGCAAGACACAAACTGCAACATCTCCGCTGATGTATGTTTCGTCATTTTCACTCTTGCAAGTGTAATGAAGCGGGATAAGACGCATATCAACTATCTCTGAAATATGCGAAGAAACATTGATACGTTCTCTTACTGTTATATTATCATTAAGCGAAGTTATGAATTTTTCACAACCGATTGTATCTCGCTCGAGGTCTGACTCATATTTAACCGAATAGCCATCTGTTACTGCGCTGACATCGTTTATACAATAAGCGCTGGCAAGTAAATTGATTTTTGCATTTACATTAATAGTACGCATTTCGCCCTCGCTATTTGTAACGGCTTTGAAACTTGCCGAGCAAAGATGAGCGCTTACTTTTAAAATAGAATCATCTTTTACACCTTGAATGTCTAGCACCTGACTTATTGAAACGCTTTTATTAACAGTTTCATATCGCCAGTCAGATGAAAGATATAAAATGTTATAATTAACTGTCATTTTTACAACCGCTTTGTTTGTTATGGTTTTTATCTCATCTACCACAACAAACGCGTCATTTTTTATGATATTTGAAACAGAGCCTTGCGAATCGTTAAGACTAACATCATCGGCAACATTAACGCTTTTTTCAACAAAACCAATAAGCGTTAAAACATCGCAATTTTGTTTTTTAACAACAACTGTTTCATCTTGCACCTCGCTAATATAATTCTTTTCATCGTTTTTCATTAACTTTAATGCAACACTAGTAGCGCCGTGGACATCAATTTTTCTATTATTTACTGCTCTGCAATTAACATATTCGGTTTTTATGCTATAACATTTTACAGTTTCAAAATCAATCATTCCAACATTAATAGATTTTGAAATATTTGTTGTTAATTCATAGCCGAATAGTTTGTCTTCTTTTGTGGCATATAAAACACTGATATTTGCGCAAATATCTATTTGCGCTGTATCCGAAAGCACCGATAAATTAGTAATTCTAGGCACTATATTACATTTTAAAATACGCTCAATATCCGGGCAAAAATCAGGTAGTGTAAACTCTATATCAATAGGATATTCGTTGCGTTTTTCATAAAGTTTATTAGTTGTTGATATTTTCTTCTTAACTGTTTCTAATTTCATAAAGAAGCCTGCCTTTCAAAAAGTCTTTTTGTTAGAGTATATTATTATCAAAAAATAAATATGCCCAAAACGCAAAAAATTAGACTTAAATAATTGACAAACCTTTTATAAAGTGATAAAATTATTAGCAAATTAAATGGTTTTTATCCAAAAAGAGGAGTCTTTTAAATGCTTAATATTAAAATTGAGAAAACAACTACACCTAAACAAAAACCTGTTGCCGGCGAGCCTTTAGGTTTCGGTAATATTTTTACAGACCATATGTTTGTAATGAATTATGAGGAAGGCAAGGGTTGGTTTAACCCTAGAATCGTTCCTTTTGAAAGAGTTTCGCTTTCCCCTGCTGCAATGGTTTTTCATTATGGTCAAGAAATGTTTGAAGGTATGAAAGCATATAGAGGTGAAGATGATAAAATTTATCTTTTCCGTCCTGATATGAATGCTAAAAGAGCAAATTCTTCTAACGAGCGTTTGGTTATTCCAGAAATTCCTGAAGATGATTTTGTTCAAGCAGTTTCAGAATTAGTCAGCGTTGAAAAAGACTGGGTGCCAAAAGATGAAGGTACTTCGCTTTATATTCGTCCTTTTGTTATTGCAACTGATGAGTTTTTAGGCGTTGCCCCTTCTAAAACATATTTGTTTATGGTTATTTTAAGTCCAAGCGGCGCTTACTATGCAAATGGGCTCGAGCCTGTTGGCATTTGGATAGAAGATGAATATGTAAGAGCAGTTAAAGGTGGTATGGGTTACATAAAAACAGGCGGTAACTATGCTGCAAGTCTTATTGCTCAAGACAAGGCTCACGAAGAAGGTTATTCACAAGTTTTATGGCTTGATGGCGTTGAAAGAAAATATATCGAAGAAGTTGGCGCTATGAACATCTTCTTTAAAATTGATGGTAAAGTTGTAACACCTATGCTTACAGGTAGTATTTTGCCAGGTATCACTCGTGATTCTACTATTAAACTTTGCAAACACTTTGGTTTTGAAGTTGAAGAACGAAGAATCTCTGTTGATGAGTTAATGCAAGCCGCTAAAGATGGCACTCTTGAAGAATGTTTTGGAACAGGTACTGCGGCAGTTATCTCACCTGTTGGTAAACTTCGTTGTGGCGATGAGGTAATAGTTATCGGCGACAATAAAATTGGCGAGTTATCTCAAAAATTATATGATACATTAACAGGTATTCAATGGGGCAAACTAGATGACCCATTTGACTGGAGAGTAACAGTAAAATAAGTATAAAACATAAATTTTAAAAATCCCAAGTAAAATTTACTTGGGATTTTTTGTGTTTTTTGAAACTTTTTCCATTTATTTGTACACTATATAAACAGAACTTATATAAAGGTGGAGTAAAAAATGATTAAACTTATTATTGTTGTTCCTTGTTACAACGAATCAGAAGTTATTTTTGAAACTGCAAAAAGGCTTGAAGAAAAGTTTCAAAATTTACAAGATAAAAAATACATTTCAAATACAAGCGAGATTATTTTTGTTGATGATGGTTCGCGTGATGATACATGGGAAAAGATTCAACAACTAAACACAAAAAACAAAATCTTCACAGGGGTTAAACTATCAAGAAACCGTGGGCACCAAAACGCTTTACTTGCAGGGCTTGAAACTGCCAAAGGCAACTGCGATGCAGTTATTTCAATGGACGCAGATTTGCAAGATGATATAAACGCAATTGATGAGTTTATTGAAAACTATAACAAAGGCTATGAAGTGGTTTATGGCGTTAGAAACTCAAGAAAAAAAGACAGTTTTTTCAAAAGAGCAACTGCCGAAGGTTTTTATAAATTTATGAAGTTTATGGGTGTTGATATTGTTTATAATCATGCTGATTATAGGCTTTTAGGCAAACGCGCACTAGAGGCTTTATTTGAATTTAAAGAGGTTAATTTGTTTTTAAGAGGGTTAGTTCCGCTTGTTGGTTTTAAATCAACAAATGTTTATTATAGCAGAGATAAACGTTTTGCAGGCGAATCAAAATACCCTTTGAAAAAGATGCTTTCTTTTGCTTTTGATGGCATTAGTTCGCTTAGCGTTAAACCGATAAGAATGATAATCGGCGTTGGTGTTTTCTGCTTTATAATTAGCCTTATAATACTTCTTTATGCGCTTATCAGATACTTTTGTGGCGCAACTGTTAGCGGTTGGACCAGTATTGTAGGCTCAATTTGGGCGCTTGGCGGTCTTGAACTGCTGTCTATTGGTATTATAGGCGAATATGTTGGAAAAGTATTTTTGGAAACCAAGCAAAGACCAAGATACATCATTGAAAAAATTATAAAGTAGGTGAAAATATGCAAGTTAAATTAAATAATATTTTCAACAAAACAATTGTAATTTTAACCCTGTCTTTTGTTTTCTTTTCGCTAATATTCACAAGTGTTTATTCTGAAAAAGACGGGTTTAATTTTAAAAACGCATTACCGATAATATCGGTTGCGTTTTTAATTTATATAGTATCTTTTTTGCTTTTTAAAATTATTGATAAGTTTGATAAAACCAAGTTAAAATGGTTGGCATTTTCTTTAATGGCAGTTTTTGTTGCAATTGAGATTTTTGTTTTATTTAATCTCTCATCTGTGCCAAATACAGACGCTTACAGATGCATTGATACCGCTATTGGCTTTGCTACCGGTGTGGAAGAAAGTGTTAGCAACAATAGTTTGTATTACAACTATTTTTGCGCTTTTAGCAACAATAATATGTTTGTGAGTATTCTTGATTTATACTTCTCTTTTTTAAAACTTTTTAATGTTACAGACTTTTTATTCTTTGCAAGAGTTTTAAATGCAATTTTAATATTCTTGGCAATTGTTTTTACTTTTCTTTCAATAAACAAACTTTTAGGGCTTAAAATGGCTACAAAAACTTTGGTTTTACTTACCCTGTGCCCTGTCTTTTATGTGTTTATAGAATGGGTTTACACGCTAACATTTAGTCTTGCTTTTATGATGGCGCTTTTTTATGTTTTAGTGTGTTTGACAAAGGCGAAAACAACAAGCAAAAGAATTCTATTATCAATTATCTGCGCTTTGCTTGCCGTGGTTAGTTATTTAATAAGACCTACTGCAATATTTCCTTTAATCGCTTTTATATTAGTAGCGCTTTTTAAATTCAAAACTAAAGATTTCAAAAAATATTTAGTTTGTTTTGTTTCATTTATATTGGTTTTTGCGATAACTTACTCGCCACTATCAGATTTTGCGAATAATAAATTTCAAGATACACTTGATAAAAACCACCCTGTCACACACTGGGTTATGATGGGGCTAGGCGAAAACGGTGGGCTTTCTTATGATGATTATGCGCTAACCAAAAGTTTTGGCGATACAAAGGCAGAAAAAACAAAAGGCAATTTACAAGAAATCGGCAAAAGAATAAAAGAAAAAGGCGCAATAGGACTTGCAAAACACTTTTGTTATAAAACCTTAAAAACTTTTACAAGTGGTACTTTTGGCATACATTCAAGAATATCGCATCAACAAGAAAACTCGACTTTAAAGCCATTTATAGAAGGTAAAAACGATTTGTTCTTTTTGTTTTACGCGCAAGGTTTTAGAACTTTTATTTATCTTTTTATGATGATTTTACTTATTAAAATTTTAGTTTCAAAGAAAAACAACAGCGCGCTAATGCCGATAATTATAACTGTTTTAGGTGGATATGTTTTCTACTTAATTTGGGAAGCAAAACAAACTTATAGTTTGGCGTTTTACATTTTCACAATAATTCTTGCGCAAGTTTGCTTGAATGATTTAAGCGAAAAAATCTCTCTTGATAATAAAGTATTTAAAAGAATTAAACTTAAAAATTTGTTTTGTTTTGCGCTTGGTTTGACACTTTGTTTGAGTTTGATTACAGGAATTTATCTTTATGACGACTACTGCGAAAAAGAGATAATTACTAAAAATATTCAAGTTGAAAAAATTGTTAAAAAATACGGTCATTCTCAAACGGCTAAATCTTTGAATCAGGAATTTTTTATAAAAGATGATTTTGATTATATTAAATTATACATTTATAAAAGCGATTTGGCTTTAGATGACAAAATCAATGTTACTTTAAAAGATGAGCGCCAAAATATTATAAATTCAACTAATATTAACTATGGCGATTTTTCTAAAAACGGCGATATAAAGATGGGTTTGATTAACTTTGATAAAGTATCAACTAACAACAAAGCAAAGTATATTCTAAGCATAAATTGTGATAAAAACATTAATTGGCTTGTTTCAAATTCAAACGGAATTGATGTTTACAAAGGCGATTTGACAATTGATAACAAAAAAGTTTGCAACGATTTATCAATTGAAGTTGGGCAAGAAATCAAAACCACTAAAATGCCGAAGGCTATATATTTTTTAATTTGGTTTGATATTTGCTTGACACAGATTTTGCTCGTTTTATCGCTTTTGATAGAGCGAATTAAAAATAAATTGTATTTCATTTGAAGTTGTGATAAAATAGTTTTGCAAAGCAATTTCAAAGGAGATAAACCTTATGAGAAAATACCTTTTGCCAAATGAGGGCGAGTTTTACAAAGCCAATTTACACGCTCATGCTACCGGCTCTGATGGTGAATTTTCGCCCGAAGAAATGAAAGCCGAATATAAAAAGCGTGGATACCAAGTGCTTAGTATTACTGAACATGAAGTGCTAAAAGACTATACAAAATTTGATGATGACGATTTTATTTTTATAAATGGCTATGAATTATCAATTAATGATAACAAGTATAGTGAATGGTCTGAAAATAAATGCGCTCATTTAAACCTTTATTGTGGCGATAAGCATAATATCAAACAGGTATGTTTCAACCCTGATTCAATTTGGTTTGCAGGCGATGAAGTTAAAAACTCGGTTGAATATTATGGCGATATAGCAAACCACGAATATAGCGCAAAATATATAAATTCAGTTATAAAAGAAGCTAATGAAAAAGGCTTTATTGTATGCTTGAATCACCCTTATTGGTCACTTCAAGAACCTTGGGAATTATGCGAATACAAAGGGCTTTTCGCTCTTGAAATTTATAATACCGACAATGTTTATTGGGGTTGGCCTGAATATAATATTTATGCTTATGACATTATGTCGAGAAAAGGCATCAAAATAGCGCCTCAAATGGCAGACGATAATCATAACCACAAGTCGCAAAATAATCGTTTATATGGCTCTTTTGGTGGCTTTAATATGATAAAAGCCAAAGCCTTAACATATGATGATATTTTTAACGCGCTTAAAAACCAAGAATTTTACTGCTCACAAGGACCTGAAATTTTTGATTTATATGTAGAAGATGGTTTTGTGCATATAAAAACTTCCCCTGTTAAAGATATTATTATGGTTAGTGGAATTCGCCACACAAGAAGAAAATTCGCAGAAGATGGTGAATATATAACCGAAGCGTCATTCCCTTTGCAAGATAATCTTAAATATGTAAGATTTGATGTTATTGATGAAAAAGGTAGGCACGCTAACACAAGAGCATATTTCAAAGACGAATGGGAAGCATAAATTTATGAATACATTTGAAAAGATTTATATGGTGGTAAAGCAAATTCCTAAAGGAAAAGTTGCAACATATGGGCAAGTTGCTCGGCTTGCAGGGAATCCACATCTCTCGCAAATCGTAGGCTATGCGCTTCATTCAAACCCAGACCCTGAAAACATTCCTTGCCATAGAGTGGTTAATAGATTTGGCGAAGTTGCAAAGGCATTTGTCTTTGGTGGAGAAAACGCGCAAATTGCTTTACTCGAAGCCGAAGGCGTAGAATTTACCGATGGCAAAGTAGATTTAGAAAAATATTTATGGCAAAAATAAAAAGTCAACCTATAAAGGTTGACTTTTTATTTTTTATTCTATAATTTCCATTTTTTCAATTACAGGTTGGTTGCCTGGAACCAACATTTCATTACCATCGCTACTTGCATATGCGCTTACAACTGAATCGATAATATCCATACCTTCTGTTATCATACCAAAGCCTGCATATGCCTTATCAAGAACAACACAGTCATCATCATAACAAATAAAGAATTGAGAAGAAGCGCTATTAGGATCATCTGAACGCGCCATTGAAATAACGCCCCTTACATGAGAAATATTATTTTCAACACCATTTTCAATGAACTCGCCTTTAATTTCTTCATCAGAGCCGCCCATTCCACTGCCATCAATCGAGCCACCTTGCAAAACAGAGATTCCTGAAAATGCGCCTTGAGTTAGTCTATGGAAAGGATTGCCGTCATAAAAGCCTTCTTTCACTAACTTTTTAAAGTTTGCAACTGTTATAGGCGCTTCATTGTCATATAAATCAATATAAACATCACCATAATCTTTTATAGTCATTTTAACTTTTGTAATAACTGATTTATCTGGCTCACCGGTTGTTAAAGGTTGTGTTTCATAATTATCATACTCATAATAATTGCTCTCGCCAATATTCTCGTTTGTTGAATTTGTTTTATTACATGAGCAAAGGCAAACGCTACACATAACAAATACCATTAAAAGTGCTACTAATCTTTTCATTGTTTATTCTCCTTTAGTTTGTTGTTCAGTTTCTTGTTTGTCATAGAAAATATCAAGTACAACTTGCATTAATGCCTCTTTATCAACTATATATTCAGCATAACCATCATCGCCTTCTACAACTGTTCCAGGCACCGATTTAAACTCAATGTTTATATCTTTTCTACCTGAAAAAGCATTTGTTGTAAGATAAGTGATTTTTGAAGCATTAAGGTCGGTTGTTGAATAAATCTTAATTGTTTCAAAAAGTTGCAAAGGTGTGCTCAAATCTTCTTTTGTTTGAGCAATTACTTTTGAACTAAATGCTTTTATATAACTTTTTTGACGCTCAAGTCTTATAATATTAGAATCAATTCTTGAAGTATCTCTATAATGAATATAGTCATAAGCCTCATTGCCATCAAGATGAGTAATCTCGCCCGTTACATTACCATCTGCATCGTAAACAGGCACATCAACACCATAAATAATATCATTAAGAAGCGGAATACTTGCTTTATTTATTGAAAAATATGAGTCAATAGGAATGTTGTATAAAAGTCTTGAAATTGTTTTTGCAACGTTTTTACAACTGCCTTTTTTACCATCGCCATAAGCGAATGATGTACACGCTTGTAAAGTTTTAACACCAACAAAATCGCCGACTGTATTATAAACATCAACATCTATCATTGAATCACGGTTAATTGATAAAACTGTGTATTTTTTCTCATTTGTATCAATGCAAAGCAAAAACAATGCGTCAGCCTGCCCTGCTGTGCCAAAATATTCGGTTTTTATTTGTGTATGGTCATCTTTATCTACGCCAATGCACAAAATAGTTGTAACATCTTCATCAAAAACATAGGTTGTGCCTTCGTTTTTAACAACATTACCTTTATTTTCAACCTCATCGGCAGGCAAGTTTATTTCAACATTATTATTTGTTAACTGACCTTTACCGCTGTAATAAAGACCTGCAAAAACTGCGCCGACAATTACAAGCAATGATAATATTACACTTAAAATAATAAGAAAAACTTTTTGCGCTCTTTTATTTTTTGACTTTGATTTTGATGAAGAAGACATATTATTATATTGTTCATGATACTGATTTGCATTTAAATCTTTAGCTCTTCTTGTGCTTTTAAGAATTAAAGACCTTTTTCCCATCTTACTTGGTTTTTTCATCTTTCCTTAACACTCCAACTACTAGGTATCTCATTTTAGGATTATAGCCAACACAGGTGCTTAAAACTACAATCTTATCATCTGTTGTTACTTTAACATCTTTTCTTACATTTTTAACAAATGCAATTGGGTCTAAAGTTGTATCAATAAAATCTTGATAAACATCTTCTTTAGAAAAATCAAAAGAATACAAAATATGACGACTATCATACTGAAAAGCAGAATAAATCTCATATTTTAACGCTCTGCCCCTTGTATAAATTCTGAAATAACGGTTTTGATTAAAAAACTCTTCATTTTCAAATCTGTGAAGTTGATAAAACATTGATTCAGGCAAATAAATATTGTGACCATAAACCACTGTTACGGGGTCAGACCAGTCAGTGCTATTATAGTTTTCAATAAAAATTGAACCGCAAACATCAACCTGACCATCAATATTTCTATCAAGATAATAAGTGTTATCTTTGCCATTTGGATGAACAATAGGATAATCAATATTAGTATTTTTAACCTTTATCCAAGCAAAAATATCTTTATTCTTTTCTTCTAACTTATCAAAATTAATTGGGTTATTAACAAGTTTTTCAGTTGTTTGCTCGCCTGTTTGAGTTGTGTTTTTATACCCTTCTAACTCATTTCTTGACTGATGTTCTTTATAAAAATCATAGCCAAAACCTGCAATGCATAGAATAAGCACTAATAGGCAGATTACAAACACCGAAGTCCATATTTTTTTCTTCAAAGAAATACCTCTTTTCAAAAATACAACAATACAGAGTAATTATATCACAAACACTCTTTTAAGTCAACAAATCATTGCGAATATTAGCAATTAGTTTGTAAAATAATAATATTGCTGAAAGGGGCTAAAAAATTATGAGTAAAAAAGAAAAAATATCAGAAGAAATCTCTGTGAATCCGGTTATGGACCAACCTGAAACTGCCTTTGAATTAATTAATAAATATGGCACTTATGAAATTCAACCAACTGCCGATACCGAAAACGAATTTCCACACATTGCTCAAGGTCAGTTTATTAAACAAAAACCGAACAAGAAAAACAAGAAAAATAACTAAAAAGGGTTGCAAAAAACCACATTTATGTTACAATAAAGAATAGAAATTCACCTATCACATACAATTGAATGTGGGGTGAAAAATATGAAAAGATTTTTCTTAATAATACCAATTATTATAATTGCTATTATTTGCAATGTTACTGATAATAATTACAACATTTTAGTTTCAAACACCGTTGTAAAGCAAGAAAAACCTACTATTATTGTTGATGCTGGTCACGGTGGTTTTGACGGTGGCGCAGTAAAAGGCAGTATAAACGAAAAAGATATTAATTTGCAGTTTGCCCTATCTTTAGAAACAATGCTAAAAGCATATGGTTTTAATGTTATTATGACTCGTACAACAGACTCTGGCACGGAAGACAAGGCGCTTGGCACTATAAGGCTTAAAAAAGTAAGCGATATAAAAAATCGGATATCGCTTATAGAAAACACGGATATTGAGTGTTTTATAAGTCTTCATCAAAATATGTTTTCTGTTGAAAAATATAGTGGTAGTCAAGTTTTTTACTCTGCTAATCATCAAAATGGCGAAGTTTATGCTAATGCGATTCAAGAGTCTATAAAAAGTTTGTTGCAACCTGATAATAGCAGAAAAACAAAGGCAGTTGGCAAAAACATTTATTTAATGTATCATACCACAAAACCTGCAGTTTTGGTTGAATGTGGTTTTATGTCTAATTATAATGAACTTAATTTATTATTACAAAGTGATTATCAAAACAAACTAAATTTTTGTATTTTAAACGGAGTATTAATGGGAAGGAAAAGCATTTTAAATGGCTAAATCTAAATCAGTTTTTGTTTGTAGCGAATGTGGCGCACAGGTGCCTAAATGGCAAGGAAAATGCACAAATTGTGGCGCTTGGGACTCTTTTATTGAAGAAATAATTGATATGTCGTCCGAAAAATTTGCTACGCCAAAAATTAAAAAAGACGCTAAAGCAGTTACTTTAGATGAGATTAATACAGACAAAGAAAACCGCTATAAAACAGGGCTAGATGAACTTGACAGAGTGCTGGGCGGCGGTATTGTTAAAGGCTCACTTGTTTTGCTTTCCGGCGACCCTGGTATCGGTAAATCAACAATTATTTTGCAAATGTGCGAATATTTGGGTAAAGATTTAAAAGTGTTATATGTTTCTGGCGAGGAGTCAAAACGTCAACTTAAACTTCGCGCTGACAGGCTTCAAGTTACTACTAAAAACCTATCTGTGCTTACCGAAACCGATGTTGAAGCAGTTAATGACTACATATTTGAAACAAAGCCTGATATTGTTATGATAGACTCTATTCAAACTATGTCTATTAGCGCAATTTCAAGTGTACCGGGTTCGGTTGCGCAAGTAAGAGAATGTACAAACGCTTATCTTCATACTGCAAAAAGCCTTGATATACCAATTATCATTGTTGGCCACGTTAACAAAGACGGCGCCATTGCAGGACCTAAAGTGCTTGAGCATATTGTTGACGCTGTGCTTTACTTTGAAGGCGAGAAAAATCTCACTTACAGGGTGCTACGCGCAGTTAAAAACAGATTCGGCTCTACTAATGAAATCGGCGTTTTTGAAATGTATGATAAGGGGCTTCGTCAGGTTGAAAACCCTTCGGCTATGCTAATTTCAGGCAGACCAAAAAATGTTCCTGGAACTTGCGTTGCTTGTGTTTTAGAAGGTACTAGACCTATTTTAGCAGAAGTGCAAGGTCTTGTAACGCAAACAGGTTATGGCAATGCCAGAAGAATGTCAACAGGTTTTGATTATAACAGATTAAGCCTTCTTCTCGCAGTGCTTGAAAAACGAGTTGGTTTTCACTTTAGCGCATTCGATTCATATGTAAACATTGTTGGTGGTCTTAAACTTCAAGAGCCTGCAGTTGATTTGCCTGTTGTTTTATCGCTCATTTCGAGTATGAAAGACACGGTTATTCGAGAGGATGTTATCGCTTTTGGCGAAATTGGTCTTGCAGGCGAAGTAAGAACAGTTGTAAATGCTGAAAGCAGAGTTTTAGAGGCGGCAAGGCTTGGTTTTAAGCGTTGTATTATTCCAATTCACAATGTTGAAAGTTTATCTGATAAGGCTAAATCTTCGATAGAAGTTATCGGAGTTAGAACAATAAAAAAAGCGTTTGAGGCAGCAACTCAAACAGAGTAGGAGAAGAAATTTATGAGAAAATTAGAAGGATATATGACAGGTGTTAACCTCGGTCACTGGATTTCACAATACGAAAAAAATGATAACGATGGTTACTGGTCAACCTATATTCAAGAAAGCGATTTTAAGAGAATTAAAGAATGGGGTTGCGACCATGTTCGTTTACCAATTGACTACCCTATTTTCTACAACCCTGAAAACGGCGAGTATTTGGAAAGCGGTTTGAAATATGCAGACTTTGCTATTGAAACTGCTAAAAAATATGGTCTTAATGTTGTTCTTGATTTGCACCACACACCAGGTTATGCATTCTGGAATAAATATGACAAACAGAAAAACTCACTTTTTGATAGCGAAGACCAACAAAAAGTTTTCCTTAATATCTGGGAGATGTTTACTAACAGATACAAAGACCACGGCGATAATCTTGTTTTTGAATTGCTTAACGAACTTGTTTTGGAAGATAGCGAGCCTTGGAACAAACTCTGGCCAAAAGCAGTTGAACTTATTCACTCTATCTCGCCTGAAAGAAAAATTATTGTTGGCTCTAACCGTTGGAATAGTGTTGACGAACTTAAAAATTTAACTTTTGTTGATGATGAGAGAATTATTTACAATTTCCATTGCTATGCACCTATTATTTTCACTCATCAGCGCGCACCTTGGGAGCCTGATTATGTTGCTTATCAACGTTGTGTTACATATCCATTTAGAACAAAAGAGCATATGCAATACTTTGAAATGATGAATGATTACTGGCTTCCTGAAAACTTTGAAGTTATTGACAAAGAGGCTATAAAAGTGTTCTTAAAAGGCGCTTATGACTTTATTGCAGAACACGATGTACCATTATACTGTGGTGAATTTGGTGTTATCGCTCTTGCTGATGATGATAGCGCTATTAGATGGCTTAATGATATTATTGACATCTTTAACGAACTCGGTATTGGTCACGCGGTGTGGTCTTACAGAGGTTTTGCAAGAATCACAGGTAAAAACAACGAAGTTTTAGACCAAAGAATGATTGACGCAATTACAAAAAAATAATATAAATACAACAAAAAAAGCACCCCAACGGGTGCTTTTTTTATTTTGTAAATTTCATTGTTACAACATTAGAAGCCATTGAAACGGAAGTTTTTGTTGTAACTTTAATTTTATAAGAATATGTTTTGCCTTTTGTAACTTTTGTGTTTTCATATTGTGGGCTTACACATTCATTAAGTTCTGAATAAACTTCAAACTTGCCACCGTCAACTTTACGATAAATTATTACGCCTTTTGCATTTTTAACTTGATTCCAATTGAGCATAAGTCCTGTTGAAGTTTTTGTTACTGTTAATTCAGGGGTGCCAAGTCTATACGCTTTGAATTTTGAAGAATAGTTACTTGAACCTTTTTCATAATTAACTTTAACTGCATAAGTTTTGCTTAAATTCTCACCAAAACTGCTATCTGTATAACTTGTGCCGGTTACTGTTTTCAACAATGTATAAACGCCGCCGCTATAAGAATAAACTGAATAAGATTTAGCATTTGAAACTTTTGCAAAGTTAATTGTTATACCTGTTTTCACAGTTTTTGAAGATTTAATACTTGTTGCAATAAAGCAAGTGCAACTTTTTGCGCCACCTTTATAACTTTCAGTACCGTTTGAAGCAACAGATGTTAAACGATAATAATATTTAACACCACCTGTTACAGTCTTATCAGTATATGATGTTGAAGATGTAGTTGCTATTTTAGTAAATTCTGAAGAACTAGAAGGTCTGCGATAAATATTATATTTTGCGGCGCCTGCTGCCGAACTCCAAGTCAAAGCAATACCATTTGTTTTTGCGCTAATGCTATTTATTGTCGGCGGAACATACAACATTGTTGTATAACCTGCGCTCATTGCAGAATTAAGTTCTCCTGAATATGCTTTTACTTTATAAGTGTAACTGATGCCTTGTTTTACATTTTTATCTGTATAACTTTTTGTTGAAGCATCTGTAATTGTTTTTACTAATTTTGTTTGAGTTTCATTAGAGCCTTTTCTATAAACATAGTAGCCGCCTGTTCTTAATGAACAACTCCAATTGATTTTTATAGAATTTTTTGTGTTGCTCGAAGAGATAATTTCAGGGCTTGAAAGATAAATACCCTGTTTTGCTTCAGGCGCGCCGGAAATACCACTCGAAGTAACTGCTTTTACTGAATAATAATATTTTACGCCACCTACTGCTTTTGTATCAGTATAACTTGTGGTAGTAACTGTTGCAATAGGTATTAAAGTATCATCATCTTCATTAGAACGCATTACTTTGTATTTTGAAGCGCCACTCTTTTTAGCCCAGGTTAATTTAAAGCCATTTGAAACTTTTTTCAATGATTTTATCTTTGGTGCTGAAACGAAACTGATTTCGCAAACGCCACTTTTATTTGCATCTTTTTTAGCATTATAAGAAACAACATAATATGAATATTTCTGTTGGCTTACGCCTGTATCAATATAAGAAACAGTTGAATTTTTAGTAATAGTTTTCAAAAGCGAATACTCTGTGCTATTTCCTGCTTTTCTATAAATCTTATAGCCTGTTGCACCTTTTACTTTTTTCCACTTCAACATAATGCCTGTTGGCACATTTTCTGTTTTATAAAGACAGGTTGCAATTAAGTTAGTCTTGTTTGTTTGGTCATTACCGTATTTAGTATAATCAAGGCAAATCCAGCCTGTTTTCTTATTTCTAGTAATCTTGCCCCAAGCAGTATCGCTAATATACTTTTTCTCGGTTACGATAACACGGTCGCCACGTTTTAATGAGCCGAGTGACGAATAAGACGAGCCTGCGCCTGAACGCATATTAATAGAATCTGTAACTACATAAACTTCTTTGTTAAAGCCATAGTCAGCGGTGCAGAAATACTCTGCTTCTGCTTTGCGGCGGTCAACAAGACCTTGCAAAACCACACCGCCTGCTTTTACCCAAAGACCAAAAGCATCTGCAATTTGCTTATCAGTATAATTTTCAATACCTTTTTTAAGATAGTTGCCAAGAGTTACATCTGTTTTCCAAACATATGCACCAAAGTTATATGTAAAACTAATAAGAGCATCATACTGATTTTGAGTTACATAAATATTATTGCTTTTCAAAAAGTCATTAAGTCCGCTCTCATAACTTGGCAAGTTTTTCTTCAACAACTTATGAGCAAAAGCCTCACTAATACCGCCTGGATACTCGTCTTTTTCACAAGTTGAGCCATAGCCTATTGTGTAATGCTCATAGTCCCAATATTGAAATTGATAATAGCCTTCAAACGCTTCAATAAAGCCTACGCCCAAATCACTTGTTTGACGAGCAACATAGCCTTTTTTCGCCGAAGCAGTAATTACAGGCATTGAAGACAAAACAAATATTATTGATAATAATACAGATAAAATTCGCTTTTTCATTCGTCTCTCCTTTTTAACAAAAACTATTTTTATTTGCATTGTAAGAATAATCTATTTTTTCTAAAACAGATATAATCTCTTGTTTTTCAACATTCAATGATTTACAAAATTCATCAAGCGATGAAAATTCATCACGAAGTTTTGTATTTACAAAACTCAACAACATATATGGGTCTTTTGGTAAACTCATTTTGATTTTAACCTTTCAACTAACTCTTCATCAGGGTCAACAAAAGCAGTTTTATTAGTTTTATAAATAACCATACCAGGTTTTGCACCTACAGGTTTTTTAACATATTTAATTGGCGTATAATCAACCGGAACTAATCGCGATGCGCTCGCTTTTGAATTAGTAGCCGCAATTATTGCTGCTTCTTCTAATGTTTTATCAGGAAAATCTTCGCCATTTGATAAAACAACAACGTGAGAGCCGGGTATGTTTTTTGTGTGAAACCACATATCCTGTTTTTCGGCAACTTTTGTTGTTAAATAATCATTTTGCAAATTATTTTTACCAACTAATATCGAATATCCATCGCTTGAAATATACTTTTCAAGAGTTGGTTTGCCCTGTTTTTTAGCCCTTTTTGATTTTGGAACACGAATATAACCACCATCAATTAATTCTTCTTTAATCAAACTTATATCAGATGGGGTTTTTGCTATATTAATAGAATGCAAAACCGATTCAAAATAAATCAAATCTTCTTTTGCCTTTGCTATCAAATCACTAAGCATACCGGATGCAGTTGAAAGTTTACGATATAAATTAAAATATCTATGCGAATTTTTAACAGGTGAAAGACTGCTATCAAGCGGAATTTCAATTGTTTTGCATTCAGGGTCATAGTAATTCATAACTTTTGCGCTACTGCTACCCGCTTCGATTAAATGCAAATTAGCCTTTATCAATTCGCCATAAATTCTATAAGTTTCTTTTTTCTCAGTTGCCAAAAGTTCTTTTTCTCTGGCAACTATTTTTCTTTTTGTTCGAGAAATAAGATTATTAACTGTTTTTGTAACAGAAAGTGAAATTTGTTTAATTCGCTCTGCGCTGTCTTTTTTAGAAAAATAATTTTCTAAAAGCGAGTGAACATCATCATAATATTCACAAGTATAACTATCGCCATATTGAGTAATCGGAATAAATGTAAACTCTTTGATTTTGCCTTGTTCATCACGCAGAATAACAGGCTTTACATCGTTTTCATAAGTTTGCTTAAACTCTTTTAAAACGCTTACCATCGCATTAAATTTGTCCGCATTAATCTCGCTTACAGGCAAATCAATGTTGCCAAAACTTAAAAAAGCTAATTCACGATAAATAATCGGCGATAAGCCATCTATAACAGTTGAAAAAGCGTTTGAGGCTAAAAGTTCAGTATGATTTGCAATTTCTTTTGCAACTACGCTTTCATCTGTTTCAAAAAGGTTATATCTGCCGGTGCTTTGTGGAAACTCATAAGTAGCACCCGGCAATATAAATCTTTTGCCTTCTTCAGGGTCAACTCTTCTAACAGACTCAATAATCTTCCTATTTTCAACGAAAATCACATTTGAAAGTCTGCCTAACATTTCAACAACAATTGTTATAACAACATCGTCACCTAACTCGTTTTTGCAATCAAAATCGAGCATTAAAATTCTATCAATTCCATATTGACGAACTGCTTTTAACCTTCCGCCACCAAGTTTTTTACGAAGCAACATACAAAGCATTGGCGGTACAGGTGGGTTTTCAAACTTTTCATTTGTGAAATGAATTCTCGCCGAATTTGGATTTGACGAAATCAAAAGAGTTTTTTTGAAATTTGGTTTATTCAAAGATAAACAAATGCAATCTTTATACGGCATTGTTATCTTCTCAACACGGCTAGAAATTGCTGTTTCATTTAAACTTTTACAAATCAAGCCGAGCAACGCTGCATCAAGTGCCAAAACCTTTTCTCCTTTTTCGATTTATAGCGCTTTATAAGGTGGTGTTTGCGAAATAATTCTAACATCACATTCAAGTTTATCTTTCAACAAAAGCGCCAATGGTTTTACAACAACATTTTCTGTTGAAAAATGGCCTGCATCAATAACTGTCATATCAAGGTCTTTTGCTAAAAGCCACTGATGATGCTTAATCTCACTTGTAACAAAAGCATCTGCGCCTGCGGCTTTTGCTTGTAAAATAAACTCATTGCCTGCGCCACCATAAACACAAACTTTGCGAATGTTTCTGCTACCTTCTATGTATCTCAAACCTTCAGAATTCAACTGGGTTTTTACAAACTGCGCAAAATCTAAAGGCGAAATCTCGCTAACGCTACCAATTCTCGCAATAGGCGCAGTATCAGGATATTCATTATCAACTAACTTTTCAACCATATCAAGACCGAGCGCCATTGCTAATCTATCATTAACGCCGCCTTTTGAACAGTCTAAATTAGTATGAGCGCAAATTGCCGCAATGTTATTTCTAATCAACATATAAGGCACACTCTCGGCTGTTACAGATGAAAGTTTATTAAAAATAACAGGATGATGAGAAATAATCAAATCGCACTCGTTTTCTGCCGCTCTTCTTACAACATCACGAGTTATATCAAGGCAAACAGCAACTCTTCTAACTTGCCTATTCGCATCGCCAACTAATATACCAACATTATCAAATGGAAATCTTGTATTAAAAGGCGCTATATTATCAATCATTTTATAAATATCTGCTACTGTTGCCACAATTACTCTCCTAACATTTTAAAATAAAAATATGATACAAATGTGATTAAATATTATCAAGCATTTTTAGTATATCTAACGCGCACTTATCTTCACTGTTTGCTAATAACATACCCTTTGCTTTCTTAACTAGCGAAGTTTTAATCTTATCAACATACAGTTTTGATTTTTCATCTTGTTTTAAAAGGTGTTTGCCAAAATAATAAAACAAATCATCCTTATTGCTTTTTTCATTACAAAACTGCGCGTTTATAACAGTATAAATCTTGCTATTTGCTATTGCGCACTTTTCATCTATAATCAAAAAGCCATTTTCACACAACCATTTTCTAACATCATAAACTTTAGACATAGGTTGCAAAACAAGATTATACTTTTCACTCTTTATGTATGGGCAGTCAGATAAAATACTTATTATCATCTCGCCACCCATTCCGGCAATAACTAAATCTGAAAATTCATCTTCATTTATGCCATCTAAACCGCCACAAAGTTTTAGTGTTACTTTATCTTCAACCGAACACTCACTAACTGTTTGCCTTGCGCTTTCAAGTGGCTTTTCGTTTATATCAGATGCCACTGCAGATTTAATCTTACCTTTTTGCAATAAATAAGATGGAAGATACGCATGGTCAGTGCCTACATCGGCAAGTATTGAATTTTCTCTTACAAACTCTGCACAAGCAGATAATCTTTCATCAAGTGTTAAATTCATAAATAGCCAACATTCTCCCAGTATCTTATACTTATATATTACAATTTTGTAACCAAAAAGTCAATAGAAAATGCCCTTTTTCCATTATTTTTTTACATTTTCCATTGCCGAAAGATGTGTAATTATAACCCTTGTTTTGTTTAATTCTGAAAACAATTCTGCTTTTTCTTTGTATTTGGCAAACGCTTGTATAGAAGAAATGCTCTCACCTATTATGCAAATTTCAGAATGGTTTACGAAATAGGTTAATTTCTTTTCGCTTTTTACCCAATTATCTTCTGCTTTTTCGCACAAATACAACGCCTTATCAAAATCATTGTTTTTTGCGGCTGTTTCGATTTGTTCTAAACTTTCTTTTAACTCGTTACTTGCTTGTTTTACAAAATACATACCAGAGCCGACTATTGCGAATATACTTAATGCTAACGCTAACGCAAAATATAATCTTTTCATTTTCTCACTCTTTTCTTATAACAACAAATTCGCCTGTTTTATCGACAGTCATTAAAAACACTTCTTCAACCGCAAGTTTTTGCGCTTTTAATTCGGTTAAAATATCCACTTTTGAAACGGTTTGCAATGCTTCTTCAACAATTTTTCCATCTGATATAACAAGTGTTGGAAAACCTTTGTCAACGCACTCAATATTCATATCTTCTTTTGAAACAGGCTCATATTTAATCTTTGGTTGAACAGAAATTCTGCCGTTTGTTTCCATAATGGCAAGGTCAACTGTTTCTACCGAAAAGTTGCCGGACTGACGAATTCCTTCTAACAAATCGTCTATTGTAACGCGTAGTTTTTTCATCATTTTTTGGTCTATCACACCATTTTTAATAATAATTGCAGATTTACCCTCGAAAATTTTTCTAAACAGGTCTGATTTTAACACCAAAAAAGACAAAATTAATTCTAATAAAACTAACGTGAAAATCGCTAAAATACCGTTTGTTATTGGTCGGCTTAAATCTTGCATTGGAATTGATGCGAGTTCCGAAATCAATATTGTTACAACAAGTTCGCTTGGTTGAAGTTCGCCAACTTGCCGTTTGCCCATTATTCGCATACAAAGAACTACCGCTATATATAAAATCGCTGTGCGAACAACTGTCATTATCATAAAAATCACACCTAAAAAATAATTACTATTATTTTTAGATTTTTATTTAGTTTTATACATAAAACAAAACAGCCAACACACTCGTTGACTGTTTATTTTAATTTTAATTGTTTTAAATATTTTTTAGTTTCATCATCAATTCTAAATGATTCAATTGCTTTTTGAAGTGATTTATTATGCACCCATTTATCTTTGATTTGTTTATTTTCAAACAGTTTTATCGCTGTATCATATTGTTTGATAAGCGCAAAACTAAAATACCAAGCAACCGCCATATTTATATAATATTCATCGCAAATTGCCGATAAAACAAGATTATAATGCGTTTCATTAAAATGCTCATCTAAATAGTTTGATAAAAGCGTTACAACGCCAAATCTTATTGTATAAACATCATCTGATTTCAACCACTTTTTAACAAGGCGCTCAACTTTATCGCTCTCACGCTTAAAAACCTTGATTTTCATTCCATCGCAAGTTGCCCAATTATCAACAAAAGGCAAAAATTCTTCTACCCTTTTTACCGCCTCGTCAAAATCTTTAATCTGTTCAAGCAAAAATGCATGAAGATTATTTTCTTCATAATATTTATGTGGCAAATTATTTAAAAATGAATTTGCTAATTCTGTGCCAAAAATACTCTTTGCGATTTTTCGCAAATCAGGTGTTCTGACTCCTAAAACCCTATTTTCATCTATATTTGGAATTAATTTTTGATGAAATTTTTTATAGTCTTCATCGGCAACTGCTATTAACATTTCTAATATGCTATTGCTCATTTTTAACCCCTGTTATATCTTTAATAACTTCACTTGCCATAATAATTCCCACAATGCTCGGCACAAACGAAACGCTACCTGGTGTTCTGTTATTCTCGCCCAGTTTATTCTCAAGCGCTTTTTCTTTTGAATAAACCACTTTAAGCGAATCAATTCCTCTTGATTTTAATTCTTTACGCATAACTCTCGCCAATGGGCAAACTTCAGTTTTATAAATATCTGCCACTTGAAATTCAGTTGGGTTTAACTTATTGCCCGCGCCCATTGAAGAAATTATTTCAACACCTGCGGCTTTTGCACATTCAACTAATGCAATTTTTCCTGCCACAGTATCAATTGCATCTACTATATAATCGTATTTTGAAAAATCAAATTCTGCGCTATTTTCAGGTAAAAAGAAAGTGTTATGAGTTTTAACTTTTATATCAGGGTTTATATCTTTAATCATATCACGCATAACTTCGGTTTTTTGTTTTCCCAAAGTGCTATGAAACGCAACTGCCTGACGATTAAGATTACTAACGCTGACAACATCATTATCAATTAAATCAATACTGCCAACTCCTGCGCGAGCAAGAGATAACACGCAATGACCACCAACACCGCCAATGCCGAAAACTGCAACTTTTGAATTTTTTAACTTTTCTACTGCCTCTTTGCCCAACAACATTTCGCTTCTGCTATACATTAAAACTCACTTCCTTTATTAAAAAAACGCAGTTTTAAAACTGCGCTTTTAATTTTATTCAATAGGCATTGAAAAACTGTCTTTTTCTTTTATTAAAGGTCTTTGCAATTTTACAGTTTTACCATTTGCTGTGTCATATGAAAAAAGACCTGTTAATTTTTCGCCGTTTTTACCGATAATCTCCTGAACTGATACAGGTTGAGAAGCAGGGTTTACAAGATTAATTGACACAATATAAGTGCCATCTTTAATCATTTTACCATTAATATCAACCTTTGTTTCGGTGATAAAATAGTTTGTTTGAATATCCGCTTTAACCTCAACAGTTTCAGTAGAATGATACTTGTCGCCCCTAAAAATATCAACATCAAGTTTTGTAAGTTCAGGCAAATTTGTATTCATACACAACTTACCATTAACACTTTTTTCTTCATTAATTGATAAACTTACTTCTAACTTTTGCTCCTCTGCTTGTTTTTCATTATTACAAGCGCAAAGGCTAAACAACATAACAACTAAAAGCAAAACTGCCAAAACTTTTTTCATAATACTACTCCAAACATTAATTATCTTCTGTAAACATAATACGCTACAACTGAATATTCGCTTCCATCTTCGTTGGTTTTAGAAAGACGAACACCATCTTTTGATAGCAACTCACCCACTTTTGCATCATAAACATTACAACGAAAAACATCTTTTCCATCTGAAAAACAAATAAGTTCTTCGCCTTTAATGTTTATTGAGCCGGAGTGCCCTAAAACATACTCAACCCCATTTTCATCACGCGTTGTAACATGCTTTATTGCTTTTGCATTAATACGCGCCAAAACTTCAGGGTTTTCAAGTTTTCTTCTCTTTTTAAATATCTTCCACATAATCAGTTTTTGTTTCCATTTCTTCAATTGACTCTGAAACATATTCAACTGCTTTTTTGTGTTGATATGCAGAATAGAGTCTTTTATTAGAAGAAGAAATAATTAAAAATGCGAAGATATAAACAGATGTTGCACCCAAAAGCAAATTCTCACTCATTGTATTTCTAGAAACAACGCCTTTATAAAACATTGGTGCTAAAATATCACCAAATGCAGTAATAGCGCAGAAAATACCAGCGCAAACACCTAAAGCATAAGTAACTTTTCTAATTCTGTAGAAATTGAATTTTGAAATATATCTTGCATAGAACAAGAAGAACAACACACAGAAAATTAAAGAAACTATTTTCAAAGTAACTTCAGGAGATTTAATAATTCCAAATGAATTGATAAACACAACTGCCAATTCAAACACAAAGAACACCAATGGAATTACACTTACAAAAACCGATGCTTTCTTTTGAGTGAACATACAATTTGAATAATACAAGATAAAACCAATCACGCATAATTTCAAACAAAGTTCTATAACATCTACTGTTTCTTCTGCAGTGTTTAAAGAAACAAAACAGTCAACGATTAATGCAGAAGCATATAAAATATTCAACCCTGCTAACGCTCTTGATGACCTACGAGGAGAACCAGGAAAACCATTATCAAGCAAAGTTATTACCACAAACACCAAAGCAACGCCTAAAGTAACAACTGCAAATATTAACCCTTGCATTTCGTTTCCTGTTTTTATAAAGCCATTAAAAGCATCAACATAATTACCTGTTATAAAAACTCTGTAAAAAGTTAATGCAACAGCGGCAAGAACTGCACTTGAAACTAGAATAATTCTTTTTAACATATTTCATCCTTCTTTAAAAATAAAAGTACTTATAAATAATATTTTTTAAGAAATTCGCATAATATGGACAAAGGGCATAATTTCCCTAATACATTACCATACATAATCATTTTATAATAACTTATCATAAAAGTCAAGGAGTAATTGCTATGAAAAGACAGTATTTAACCTTTTTATTAATAATTTTCATTGCTATGATAACCATTCCCCTGATTTCTTTTAAGCCAAATAACAAAACTATTAGTGTTTCGACTGTAACAAAAATCACAAAATCTACTACAACTACCACAAAAAAGCCTATTGAAGAAACTCTAATAATTTATTTGCACGAAAGTAAAAAGACGGTTGAAATAAGCATTTCAGAATATCTTTTGGGCGTGGTGTTAACTGAAACGGATGACACTTACCCTGATGAAGCATTAAAAGCGCAAGCCGTTGCGGCGCACACTCTTTTAGAATTTCGCAAAAAAGAAAACAGTGATAAAAAGTATGATATTACCGATGATTACAGTATAGACCAAGGGTATATGACATATGAAAAACGCAAAGCAAAATATGGCGATATTTTAGAAAAACTTGAAAACAGAGTTAAACCTTTGATTAAAGAGGTTGAAAACGAGATTATTTATTATAATGACCAACCTATTTTAGCAGTTTATCACGATACTTCGGGTGGTAAAACCGAAAACGCAAAAGATATTTGGGGTGGCGATTATGAATATCTCACATCGGTTGAAAGTATTTCTGACTTGCTAAACCCTAAATATTTAAGCACAGTTACTTATACAAAAGACGAATTCTTATCTAAAATCAGACAGTTAGGCATAAAATCTATTGACAAACCTGAAACTTTTATAGGCGAAACGACCACCACAAATAGCGGCACAGTTTTAAAAATAAATTTAGGCAAAAAGAGTTTTACAGGCGCTAAAATCAGGTCTGTTTTCGAACTTCGTAGCGCTAATTTTGATTTAAGATACCAAGACAACAAATTCACATTTACAGTAAGAGGTTATGGTCACGGTGTTGGTATGAGCCAATATGGTGCGAAATCTATGGCAGATGAAGGCAGTAATTACAAGCAAATTTTAAAATGGTATTATAAAGGCACCCAAATAAAGCAAAAAGCAAAAAATAGTTGATATTTATACCAATTACAAGTATAATATAAAAAGAATGTTTTTCTTTAGGAGGACTTTATGAATAGTCGTGTCGAAAGATTTTTAAATAGTATGAAAAATAAGAAAATTGCCTTTTGCGGAATTGGTAGGTCAAACTTGCCTTTGGTTTCGCTTTTTTCTAAATATGGTGCTGACATTACCGTTTGCGACAGAAAAGAAAAATCGGCTTTTTCTGATGATATTATTACTTCTATAACTGACTGTGGCGCTAAAATCAAATGCGGTGAAGATTATTTAGATAATCTCTCGGTTGATATAATCTTTAGAGCGCCTGGTATGTATTACAACCTACCCGTTTTGCAAAATTTCAAAAAGAACGGCGTTGTTGTAACTTCTGAAATGGAAGTGTTTTTTGATATTTGCCCTGCAAAAATCATTGCGCTTACTGGTACTGATGGTAAAACTACAACAACTACTGTTATTACAGAGATTTTAGAGAAAACAGGTAAAAGAATTTATAAAGGTGGTAACATTGGCACACCACTTTTGCCACTTATTGAAGAGATGTGTGAAGATGATATTTGCGTTGTTGAACTCTCATCTTTCCAACTTATTTCTATGAGAAAATCACCCGATGTTGCAGTTATTACAAATGTTTACCCTGACCATTTAAACGTGCACAAAGATATGGACGAATATGTTGATGCTAAACTTAACATTCTCTTGCATCAAAACGCATTTTCTAAAACCATTTTAAATTATGACAATGAAATCACAAAAAGTATGGCTGATAAAGTTAGAGGCAGACTTATCTACTTCAGTCATTTAGAAAAATTAAGTTATGGCGCTTATCTTGATGACGAGGGCTATCTCGTTTTCAACGATGGCGAAAAAATAACAAGAATCGTGCATAAAGATGAGATTAAAATCCCTGGTATGCACAATGTTGAAAACTACTTAACTGCAATTGCAGCAGTTTTTGGCGATGTTGATAACAAATATATTGCCGAAGTTGCAAACACTTTCTCTGGGGTTGAACATAGAATTGAATTTGTAAGAGAGTTAGATGGCGTTAGATATTATAATGATTCAATTGCTACCTCGCCTGCTTCTGTAACTGCAGGGCTTACTGCTTTTTCAAGAAAAGTTATCATTATTGCAGGCGGTTCGGACAAGCAACTTGATTATTCTACCCTTTCAGGCGCTATTAATGAATACGTTAAAGTTTTGGTGCTTCTTGGCGAAACTGCTGAAAAAATTGAAAAAGCAGTTGTTGAAGATAAAACTTACAACCCTCAAAGCATTAAAATCATTCACGCTGACACAATGGAACAAGCAGTTGAAGTTGCAAGAGAAAATGCAGTTTCTGGCGATGTTATTTCGCTTTCTCCTGCTTCTGCTTCTTTTGATAAATACAAAGATTTTGAAGAACGTGGCAGACATTTCAAGAAAATAGTTAAGGATTTGAAGTAATGAAAGAAACTTTAAAAAAACTTTGTAATGCTACTTTTATAGGTAGCGAGCAAGGCGCTAAAGATTTGATAATTGAATTGATTTCGCCTTATGTTGATGAGGTTAAAACTGATTTAACAGGTAGTGTTTTCGGCTTTATAAAAGGCAAAAGCGACAAAACAGTTTTAATAGAGGCGCACATTGACGAAATTGGTTTCACTGTTACAAATGTTTTAGATGGCGGTTTTATATCGCTTTCTAAAGTTGGCGGAATTGATATAAGAACGCTTCCTTCAAGCACAGTCAAAATTCACACAGACAAAGGCGATATAATTGGCGTTTTTACTTCTACCCCACCTCATTTGGCAAAAGATAAAAGCAATGAATTTTCATCGCTTGATGAGATTTATGTTGATACAGGGCTAAAAAATGCTAAAGAAATCATTAAAATCGGCGATTTTGTAACATTTAATACAACTGCGGTAGATTTGCAAAATGGTTTTGTTTCGGCTAAATCCGTTGATGACAGAAGTGGTTGCGTTGCGCTTATTGAAGTGATTAAAAATTTATCTAAAAACGGCGCACCAAAAGATAATATCATTGTTTTATTCGCTTCCGGCGAGGAACTTGGTAATCGTGGCGCTAAAATCGGCGCATTCCAAAAACAAATTGATGAGGCTATTATTGTTGATGTATCATTTGGTTTGTCATACGGATGTGATAAATCAAAATGTGGCGAATGTCAAAAAGGCGCTATGATAGGTGTTTCGCCTATTCTTGATAAAAAGATGCAACAAACTTTAATTGATATTGCAGATAAAAACAATATACCTTATCAACTTGAAGCAATGAGTGGGCTTACTTCTACCGATGCCGATGTTGTTACTGTAACTGAATGTGGTATAAAAACCGCGCTTATTTCTATTCCAATAAAATATATGCACACACCTATTGAAACTGTGTTTGTTGATGATATAAAAGCGGTTTGTGATTTGATAACAAATTATTTAAAATAAATGTGAGGCTACCTTAAAAAAGGTAGCCTTATTTTAATAAAAAAGTATTTACTTTTAATAAAAAATATAGTAATATAAACTTGGAATATAATGAATGCGAGGTAAATTTATGAAAAAACTTATTATCTTTTTAATGATGGTTGTTTTACTGCTATCATCATTCTCAATTCAAGGGTTTACGCAAGATGAAACTACACCAAATTACAGTGGTACAGTTTACTATGTTGACCCATCAACAGGCGCTAACACTAACGATGGTTTATCGCCTGAAAGCGCTTGGAAAAGTGTTTTAACTTTAAAATTAAAAACGCTTCAACCAGGTGATGCTATTCTTATTAAAAGAGGCGAGGTTGTAAGCGCTGCGGCAGGAATTAAATTTTTAGTTTCCGGTACTAAAGAAAAACCTATAACTATTTCTTGTTATGGCGATGAAAAACTTGATTTGCCAATTGTTCAAGCATCTTTACTTTCTAATAACACAGGCGTTATTTTGGTTGAAAATCAAAATTATATTCATGTTGATTCGCTTCACATCATTTCAAAATACAAAGGTACTAATAGCACAGCGGGTGTTGCATTTTTAGCCAATGGTGGTAATGTTTGCAAAGGCAATAAAGTAACTAATTGTATTATTGAATCACAGGTTGCTGATTGGAATTCAACAGAAGCATCAGAGTTTGCCGGTATCAAAGTAGGACACACAGATTATTGGGGCTTCCACGATGACGTTCTTATTGAAAACAACGAGATTTATAATGTTAAAGCAAAAGGCATTTCAATAGACGGCGCTTATGGCGCTTGTAACAAAAATGGCGCGGACCCTAATAGCAAGGCTATGAAAAACCTTGTTATTAGAAACAACTTTTTGTACAACATCGGTGATGATGGTATTCAGGTTGTAAGCGCTCACGAGCCACTTATTGAGTATAACACTTGTGGTAAATCTCACTCATATGCTAAAACTTCTTGGCACGTTGCAATGTGGCCATTCTCAAGTTATGGCGCGCTTTTCCAATACAACGAGTCTTATGAAACTCAAACAACTTATGATGGTCAAGGCTTTGATAGTGACTATTTAAGTTATTATACAACTTTCCAATACAACTATTCTCACGATAATGTTGGTGGCTTTATGCTTATTTGTACAGAGCCAAAAGCAGATTGGTTGTCAGACCAAACCGCCTATAATGTTGGCACAGTTGTAAGATACAATATTTCTCAAAATGATAAGCATCATACTTTCAGTTTGACCTGCCATATCACTGATACAAAAATTTATAACAACACAATTTATGCTAATAAAGGTGTTGATAAAATTGTTAATGTTTACTCAAGAGACGGCATTAAAATGCCTATAAACACTAAATTTTACAATAATATTTTCTATACCAATTCAGGCAATTTCAATTGGGAAGATTCGGTTGGCACAGAATTTAAAAACAACATATTCTATGGTAGCAACTCTAACTTGTATCCTAAAAATGATGATGTTGAAACAGTTGATGATAACATAACATCAAGTGGTAATATCTACAAAGACCCTATGCTTATAAAAGCAGGTGGCGCAGGTATCGGTAGAGATACTTGTGGTGTTTACAGATTACTTAAAGGTTCCCCTGCTTTAGACGCTGGTATGATTATTTATGATGCAAGTAACAAATACGACTTCTTTGGTAATGAAGTAAATATGAACGAAGCACCAAACATTGGCGCTTATAATGGCGATGCAATAACTCTTACAAAGGGCGATAACAACTATGACGGTAAAGTTCAAGTTGATGACGCGCTTCATTTAATCAAATATTTAGCAAAAATTCGCGATGAGCATATAATCAATAAAGATTATACAGATATGAATGAAGATGGTTGCATTGATATGAATGACTTATTGGCAATTAGAAAAGCAATTGCAAACAAATAATTAAACATAAAAAGCCACCCATTTGGGTGGCTTTTTATTATGCTAGAATTAATCTTGTGGTGGTTTAACATTTGGACAGTCAAGAGGCAATCTCTTACCTGATGTGTTATATGCCCAATTAATAGCATTTTTAATAACTGTTTGAATTTCAGGAACATAATATGTAGCGTGTGATTCATGACCTGGTTGGAAATAGAATACTTTACCATTTTCTCTTCTATAACAACAACCTGCTCTAAACACTTCGCCACCTTGATAAGAACCTATAAACACTAATTTATCTGGTTCTGGAATGCCAAATGGTTCACCATAAACTTCTTCTTCAGGAAGATAGATATATTCGCCGATGCCTTGTGTGATTGGGTGAGTAGGAGCGATATTCCAAACTCTTTCATAATCGCCATCTTCTCTCCAATGAAGAGTACAAGAAGTACCCATAAGACCTTTAAATGGTTTTGCAAGATGTGCTGAGTGCAAGAAAATAATACCCATACCACTTCTTACTGCATCTGTTACTATTTGAACTGCTTCATCAGGAACTTCATGATGTTTGCAGTGAGCCCACCAAATCATAACATCTGTATCGTCAACAAGCTCTTGTGTGATACCTGCGTTTTCATTCAAATTACCATCTTGATCATACAAAGATGCTGTTTTTACTTCAAATTCATCTTTCAAAAATGAAGCAATATAATTGTGAATTCCATCTGGATAATGTCTTAAAACCTCTGGTTGTTTCCAAACTGTTTCATGACAGTTTTCGTTCCAAACTGTTACTTTAATCATAATTTTTACTCCTTAAATTTCTGTATTTATTGCCATACCTGTTTGCGCTGACTCGAATGCGGCTTCCATAACACGCATTACTCGAAGCGCCTGTTCAGGTTTTATGGTTAATTCTGATTTACCTTCAATTGCATCAAGCATTTGTTTATAAACAATTCTTAATTCATCTATTTTAATATCAGGCATTGAAAGTTCTATTCTTTCAACAGATTCCGGTCTTCTTGGTGCCATTGTTTTTGTAGGACCTGCGGCAGTCATAAAAATCTGCTCATCCCAAGAATTATCTTTATCAATAACTCTTACAATTTCGCCATCACATTCCCAAGAATTGATTTTTGCAGTACCATCAGTACCAAGCGCATACCAACGAGGTTTTGTTATATAATTGTTAGTTGCAACCTCGATAAACGCCGAAAGACCATCTTCAAATGTAAGCGATAAATGGAAATTATCATCAACTTCAGGATAATCAATGCTAAACATTTTACAATAAACATTGGTTACTTTTGAAGTGTTAAAATACATAAGTTGGTCTATAAGATGAACGCCCCAGTCAAGCATCATTCCGCCACCTAGGTGTTTTAGCGTTCTCCAACCTGTTGGCATACCACGAGAGCCTTCAACTCTGCTCTCAATATGATAAAGTTTGCCGATTTTACCAGATTTTATAACATCACACATAAGTATAAAATCTTTATTTGTTCTACGGTTTTGGTCAATTGTGAAAACTTTGCCTGTTTCTCTTGCAACTTCCATACATTCAACCAATTCTTCGCTTGACATTGTTACAGGTTTTTCACAAATAACGTGTTTACCATGACGCATAGCATCAATAACAATTTCTTTATGAACTTCATTGGTAGTTGCAACTAAAACGATATCAATTTCAGGGTCTGATAACAATTCTTCACGAGAATTGTAGCCGATAATATCAACCTGGAACTCATCTTTACCACGCTTTATTGCCGCGTCAATTCGAGATTCATCAAGGTCATAAACGCCTCTAACTTTGATATTATCTTCATCTTTAAAAGTGTTTAGCGACCAAAAATGATATCCTGCCATTCCGCCATAACCGATTATGCCTACATTATAAACTTTTTCCATTGTATTCGCCTTCTTTGCCTTTATGCTTTACGCCCACCACATCTCGCCGGCTTGTTTTGTAATTAAAACTTCTTTTAAAAATTCAATTGCTTTTTCAAGTCCTTCTTCAGGTGACATAAGCGCATCTTCATGTTCAATTGAAATTGAACCATCATAGCCCACTGCTTTGAGTGTTGAAATCATATCATTCCAAACTTGTTTTGAATGACCATAACCAACTGTTCTAAACACCCAACTTCTACCCAAAATATCGCCATAGTTTTTAGTATCAAGAACACCATTAACTTGAGTGTTATGCTCATCAATTTTTGTATCTTTAGCGTGGAAATGATAGATAGCGCCTTTTAATGCTTTGATAGCCTCTACAGGGTTAATTCCTTGCCAGAATAAATGAGAAGGGTCAAAGTTTGCACCGATAATATCGCCAACTGCTTCTCTTAATTTAAGACAAGTTTCAGGGTTATAAACAACAAAGCCAGGGTGCATTTCAAAAGCGATTTTCTCAATGCCGTGTGATGACGCGAATTTAGCCATCTCTTTCCAATAAGGAATAACTTTTTGCTCCCATTGCCAATTAAGAATTTCTAAATAATCATCAGGCCAAGCACAAGTTACCCAGTTAGGATTCTTTGATTCTTCACAGTCACCAGGGCAACCTGCAAAACCAATAATTGTTTTAACGCCGAGTTCTTCTGCAACTAAAATAGCATTTCTAAACTCTTTGTCAAACTTTTCTGCGATTTCTTTGTTTGGATGAAGCGCATTACCATGACAAGCAATTGCAGAAATTTCTACATCATATTTTGCCATTAAATCTTTAAACTCTTTAACCTTTTCTGGTTTGCCAATAAGTTCTTCTGGTTTTAAATGATTATCACCAGGATAACCACCTGCACCGATTTCCATTTCATGAACATCGTGGTCATATAAAAATTTTAATGCTTCTTCAAATGTGTATCCACCAAAAACGGGATTCATTACACCAAGTTTCATAATATTTACTCCTATTTTTAATTAAAGTTCAACTTCTTTGCCTGTCTCTGCAGACTTGTACATAGCTTCAAGGATTTTAACCATATTTACACCTTGAACAGGAATAAAGTCCGGCTCTGCATCGCCGTTAACAACGTCAACAAAGTGGAAGATGTTTTGAGCGTGACCTGCAGGACCGCCTTCAGGAAGATTTGGAATAATATCAACAATTGTTCCGTTTTCTTCTGTGAAGATTTTGAATTTATCGTCAGTTGTATCGGTAGAAGCACCCGCTTTTGTTCCGCGAAGCTCGATAAAGTTCTTCTCTCTTTCAACATTAGAAGCCCAAGAGAATTCAACCTGCATACAAGAACCATTATCAAATTTGATAAAGCCCATTGCCAAATCTTCTACATCAAATGTGCCGTCTGCAGCAGCTTCACCGAATTTTGAATGTTCTGAATCAGAGCCTGCATCGTTGTCTGCAAATTTGCAATATGTACAACCTGTTACTGCTACAGGAGTTGGGTTGCCCATAAGCCAAATGCAAAGGTCAATCATATGTACGCCAAGGTCGATTAATGGACCGCCACCTGATTGCGCTTTAGTTGTAAACCAACCGCCTTTACCAGGGATACCGCGGCGTCTTCTCCAACCACAACGAGCAGTATAAATTTCGCCCATTTTTCCTTCTGCAATATATTTTTTAAGGAATTTTGAATAGTTGTTGTAACGATTATTTCTCATAACCATTAAAACTTTACCGTTTTTGTCAGCAGCATCTTGCATTTTCTTTGCTTCTTCAACAGAAACTGCATCTGGCTTTTCACAGAAAACATGAAGACCATTATTTAATGCGTGTACTGCAACAATTGAATGCAAATAGTTAGGTGTACAAATATCAACTGCATCTAACTCTTCTTTTTCAATCATTTCTTTAAAGTCTTCATAGCAGTGTGATTTGTCAACACCTAATCTTTCAGCGGCTGCATATGCTTTTTCAATTTTAATATCGCAAAATGCAACTACGTCAATTTTTTCGTTTTTTTCATAAGCATAATAGTGCGCCCAGTTGTAGATGCCACCGCAACCTACAATACCGAATTTTAATTTTTTTGACATAATAAATCTACTCCTTTTTTAAGCGAAAAATATTTTTCACTTTTTTCAAACAAAGTATAGCATATTCAAAAAAAATAGTGTATAATATATTTATTCAAAAATATCAAATTTTTGTCATTGAGGTATTTTTATGGAACAAAGTACACTTGAAAGAAGGTTTAGGCGAAACGGAGTTGAAATGCCGTTTCACTGTATAACTATTCACGCAAAACAACACAAAGCAAGTGAAGAAATCTGGGGAGTTCATTATCACGATTATATTGAAATTCTTTACTCGCTTGAGTCTGATGCAGATGTTTATATAAATGGAAAACTTGTTACTTTTAAAACAGGCGATTTGGTTGTTGTTAATTCAGGCGAAAACCACGCATTGAAGTTTGACAGAGCAGATGCACATTATATTGTTATCAAAGTGCTTCCTGAAATTTTATATTCAAATGATAAATCACTCTTTGAATTGAAATATATGATGCCCTTTATTATTCAAAATTCTAATAACAAAAGGTATTTTTCTTCAGACGAGATAAACGGAAAATACATCAGAAATATCATGACCGATATTATGAATGAATGGTCTTGCGAGGACTATGGTTATGAAATTGCAATTAGGTCTAATATATTAAAAATCTTCTTATGGATTTTGAGATTCTGGCGTGATAATAACTTGTCATCAATTGATAAGTTTGATTATTCTGATGAAAACTTGCAAATCATTCAAAGTGCAATAGAATATGTTAATCAAAATTATATGGATATTAGCGAGCGTGAAGTTGCAGAGCATTGCAATTTAAGTTATAGTTATTTTTCTCGCACTTTTAAGAAAATTATGAATCAAAGTTTTACCGAGTATCTTAATTCATACAGACTTACAAAAGCCGAGCAACTTTTATCAGCAACAGACAAATCTATTTCGCAAATTGCAGATGAATTAGGTTTTTCAACTCCGAGTTATTTTATTCAACAATTCAAGGCTAAAAGAGATATTTCGCCGAAACAATACAGGCTAAAATTCACAAGAGAAATAGAAGAATAAACAAAAAACGCTATCTAAAAGATAGCGTTTTTTAATTAGTTTAATGTTATTAAATCTTTTCCATCATGAGATATTTTTTGCAATGTTTTATCAATAAAGAAATAGAAATTATTTTCATCAATTGAAATCGCAGTTGCACTTTTATCTGCTAATTTTTTAGGTTTGTAATTCTTTTCAGAAAGCATTGAATTAATCTCTGCGTGATATGTGCCGGTTTTATCTGAATAAACTATATAAGAGCCGAAAATCGCATAATTTTCTGCTTTTACAATATCGGTTTTTATAATCTGCTTATCTTTTAGCATTGCAGATTTTAACATTCCTTTTTCAATATAAAAGAAATATTGTCCATCAACCGATAACTTTTCGGCATCTGCTTCTAAAAACAATTTTTGATTATTTCCATCAAAACTGTAACTACAAATGCTATTCCACTCGATAGTGTAAACCTTTTTATAATAAACCATAAATTCTTGATACTTTTTGCCGAAACCAGATATATCAGGAACAGCCAAGAAGTCATTATCATTCTTCATTGAATATTTATAAATGCTACTGCCACTATTTGACTTTTGATAAAATACCAACGAGCCAACAACTTTTGGGTTTTTAACATTTTTTAAAACGACCTGTCTTTTTTTACCGTCCCAGTCCATTCTATAAAGGGTGTCATCATCGGTAAAATAATAACCACTACCAAGCACTTGCAAATTGCCATCGCCGATTTCTGATATTTTTTTAACCGATTTTAGATTACCGCTTTCCATTCTATAAACGCCTTTCTCCCCAGGTATTGTATAAAACAAAAAGCCCTCATCTTCTAAAATATTACCACCGTTTGTAAGATTAATTGAATAGTTTCCCGCAGTGCCTGAAACAACCTCGGTTGGAGTATTAAAAATCATAACCGATGTTACAATAATAACTAGCGCTATAAACCCTACTAAAACACCTGCTACAATATTAGTTTTCTTATTACTCATATTAAAATTCCTTTGTTTGATTTTTATTATTTATATTGTATCACAAAACTTTTAGTTTTCATAGACAAAATATTATGAATTTTCAATGAATTTTTAAAAAAATATAAAAATCTTGTGTTTTACTATTGAAAACTAGACTAAAATGGTATATTATATAGATGAACATAGATAATATGTTTATATTACTTATAAAGAGGGTATAAAAACTTTGGAAAAAAGATTTGTTTATGCCGATAATGCGGCTACTACAAAAATTAGTGAGCCTGTTAAACAGGTTATTATAGATGCGCTTGATATGTATGGCAACCCATCAAGCCTTTATTCTCTTGGTGGCAAGTCTAAACACGCCATTGAAAACGCGAGAGAAACAATTGCTAATACAATTGGCGCTAAATCTAATGAGATTTATTTTACTTCTTGTGGCTCTGAAAGTGATAACTGGGCGATTAAAGGTGCGGCAGAAATAATGCTTTCAAAAGGCAAAAATCATATTATTTCTACCGCTTTTGAGCATCACGCTGTGCTTCATCCATTACAGTCTTTGGAGAAAAAAGGTTTTGAAGTAACTTACTTGCCTGTTTATGAAAATGGTATTGTAAAGCCAGAAGACCTTGAAAACGCTATAACTGATAAAACAGGTCTTGTTACTATAATGTTTGCAAACAACGAAATTGGTACAATTCAACCTATCAAAGAATTAGGCGAGATTTGTGAAAAGCATAAAGTTTTGTTCCATGTTGACGCGGTGCAGGCTTATGGTAATGTTCACATTGATGTTAATGATTTGAAAATTGATATGATGTCTGCTTCTGGACATAAAATTCACGCGCAAAAAGGCGTTGGCTTCTTATACATTAAAAATGGTGTTCGTCTTGGCAGATTTTTAGAAGGCGGCGGTCAAGAAAGAAGCAAACGTGCAGGTACTGAAAATGTTCCATCAATTTTAGGCTTTGCAAAGGCAGCGCAACTTGCTTGTGAGAGTATTGACAAACGCAAAGAATATGTAACTCACCTTAGAAACAAATTTATTGATGGCGCTTTGAAAATTGAGCGTTCTCGTCTTAATGGCGATAGAGACCAAAGACTACCTGGTAATGCTAACATCTCTTTTGAGGGCGTTGAGGGCGAAAGTTTACTTTTAATGCTTGATATGTTTGGCATCTCTGCTTCATCCGGCTCTGCTTGTACTTCGGGTTCATTAGATCCGTCTCACGTGCTTTTATCAATTGGTCTTGTGCACGAAGTGGCTCATGGTTCTTTGAGAATTTCATTAAATGAAGAAAACACCGAAGAAGATGTTGACTATATTTTAGAAAAACTAGTTCCTATTATTGAAAGACTTCGTGAGATGTCTCCACTATGGGAAAAAATAAAAAAGGAAGAAGGTAATCAATAATGTACACTGAAAAAGTTATGGACCATTTTGCTAATCCAAGAAATGTTGGCGAAATTGAAAACGCTGATGGTATTGGTGAAGTTGGCAACGCAAAATGTGGCGATATTATGAAAATGTACATCAAAGTTGATAACGATGTTATTACTGATGTTAAATTTAAAACTTATGGTTGTGGCTCGGCAATTGCTACTTCTTCAATTGCAACTGAAATGATTATGGGCAAAACTATTTCTGAAGCGCTCGAATTATCTAACAAAGCAGTTGTAGAAGCGCTTGGCGGTCTTCCTGCTCATAAAATTCACTGCTCTGTTTTGGCTGAACAGTCAATTAAAGCCGCAATTGCTGATTATTACACACGCCAAGGCATTGACCCTGAACCTATCGTTGGCAAAATTCTTGACTGCGAAGACGGACATTGCCATTAGGAGATAACGCTATGGAATATAAATATAAAACAAAAGGCACCTGTTCAAGAGAGATTTCTTTCACAGTTGACGAGAATGGACTAGTTAAAAATGTATCGTTTTTCGGCGGTTGTATGGGAAATTTGCAAGGCATTTCAAAATTAGTTGAAGGTATGCCTGTTGACGAGGTTGTTAAAAGACTTGAGGGTATTAAATGCGGTTTCAAACCAACTTCTTGCCCTGACCAATTAGCACAAGCATTAAAAGAAATATAACAAAAAGGCTTAAACCTTTTCGGTTTAAGCCTTTTGAATTTTAAAACCCGATTCGCAAAACGAATCGGGTTTTAGTTTTAAGTTATTTTACAGTAACTTTTTGTGATTTAGACCATTTACCAAATGCAGTTTTCTTGCCTTTTGTAATAAATGCTCTTACTTGAACTGTGTATTTACCTTTGCTCAAGCCTTTAACAAATTTAGTTGCGCTCTTTGTTGTTTTGAATTTAGCAATCTTCCATTTACCACTAATTCTATAACGAACTTGGAAGCCTTTAGCATTTTTAACTTTAGTGTATTTAACGCTAAATTGACCTTTACCTTGTTTTAATTTGAATTTAGGTGCTTTCAAAACTTTTTTAGCAATAACTTTGTTTTCAGAAACAACTGCACCGCAGTCTTCACAGTAAACAGTGCCTGTTGCACCTTTAGCAAAGTAAGTTGCTTTTTTAGCGCCTTTTGTAACTGTATTTTTATGTCCTAATGGAATAACTGTTACAGATGTTTTAGCGTCACATTTCTCACAATGTTTAGACATTGAACCGTCCTTTGTACAAGTTGCAGGAGTATCAATAGTAAACTCTGTTGAGAATTTATGTTTGCTTTCATTTTTGCCTAAATTAGCAGTTTCTTCTTTACCACATGTTGAACAAGTATATTTGTAAAGTGTATCTGTTGAACAGTCACCTTGTTGAACGAGCACACCATCATCCCAAATATGAGCATTTGGTTTAACCTTAATTACTTCTTGTTCTTCTCTTACGATACCACATGCATCACAATGTGAACCATTTGTAAGACCATCATCTTTACATGTTGCAGCGTAACCATAATCAGTTACCCAGTTGTGACCAAGTTTAGAATCATCTTCGATTCTTGATACAAATTTACCACAACCGTTTTCACAGTAAGCAGTTTCTGTACCATCCATAGTACAAGTAGCATTGTTATCTGATACATATCTTATATATGAGTGACCAAGTTCAGCACCATATTCTTGACCGCAGTCTGCACATATAGGTTTTTCTTCACATTTAGCAGTACCACCGTTGTGTTCTTCTGTTGTACCTTCTTTAGCAACGTCACAACCTTCTCTTGAACAACAAATCCAGTGAGAAGTTTCATCATAAGCATAATCTTCAGCATCATAAGAACCATCTGCATTTGCTTCTGGGAATAAGTGACCTAATGCTTCGCCATGATATTCTTGACACGCTTCACATTCAGCAGGTTCATCACAAGTAGCCTGACCGCCGTAGTGTGCTTCCGGCTCGTTGTCTTCTGGGTCAACCATCTTACATCTTGAACAAATTCTCCAGTGAGTATCTTCGTCATTATCGTAAGCTGAATAATCATGACCAAGAGCGTCAAATGACATTGAACAGAAGTTACATGTATGAGCAGTTGTACAAGTTTCAGCTTTAGAAACTGATCTCTCCCAGTGTCCACATTCGCCTACATAAATGTTTCTTAAACTTGATGTAACAGATGATGCATATACTACTGTATTAACATCTTTTTCTGTTGAATTAAAGAATGCACTACCTTCTGCAAGTGATGCTGTAAATGAAGCGAAATTATTAGTAATAACACCTTTAGCACCATTAGCAGTACCTGTTTGGAAGTTTGCATTTTTAATGATAAGTTTTGGTGAACCTGAAATATTAATAAGTTTTCTATTTGTATCAGTACCTTTATCGCCTGAAAGTGTAACACCATCAAGAGTTATAGTACCGCCTGATACATTAAGAACGGTTGATGCCATATTTGAACCGCTAATTGCTGTACCACCGGTAAATGTTACTTTACCGCCTGAAACTTGAGAAGCAGTTGTATCCCAACCACCTTGTGAAATTGAACAACCGTCAAACACAACACCTGCGTCAGCGGTTTTTGAAATATTGATTGCATTACCGCTATTCTTTGTAATCTTTGTATTTTTAATTGTACCAAATACACCTGTTGAAGCGATTTCAAAACCGTTACCTGTTGTTGAACGAATTGATGAATCACTAATATCAAGTTCAATTGCGTTTGCTGTAAATTTTAAAGGAATTGTGCTGCCTGACGCAGTAAATTCACAGTCTTTAGCAACAAATTTAGCAGGAGCCGCAACATCTGCAGATGACGATTCAACAAATGTTGTATTTGCAGCAGAAACTGCTTTAATATTGCTCATTTTAAACTGAGCAGATGTTTTAACAAATGGTTTTGCGAAGTTAACTGTACCTTTAATAGAATTTAATTCAATAGTAGGATTAAATTCATCACTTTGAATCATAGATAAGATATCAGTTGTGCTATCGCCACTAATCCAGAAGGCAACACCGATATATGCTACATCAGGGCTTGAAGGAGTATAAGTAGCGCCATCTGCAACTGCACCTACACTCTTAGCAAATCTGCCTTTTTTATTAAACTCACGGATTACATATTGAATATTGCAACCTGTTTTAAAGATATAACTTCTTGAACTATCAACTGCAATGAGTTTTTTATTAGCAATTCTGTTTTCATAAGCTTCAAGTTTACCAGCGCCTGAATTGTAATGACCCATTACATAAAGATCGCCATTTGAAACATCTGCGATAGTACCATAAGTATCTTCATCTGTTGATGGTTCAACAGGAACAATACCTGAGTAAACTTCACCGAGACCTAAAACTGTACTTCTGAGTTCAAGATTTTTAGTTGTTTCAAATGAAGCAGAATCAGTTGTTGCCTCAAGAGTATGACCTGCTAAGTCAAGAACGATTTCTTTATCTAAAGCAACTTTGCCTTCTAACTTACCATCTTTAACAATAATAATTGTTTCGCCTTCATCAGCGGCATCAATTGCTTCTTGAATTGTTTTGTATTCTTCAGGATTATCATAATCACCAAGAATAGCGATTGTGCTACCCTTGAATTCTTTTACAGGAATTACAACTTCTTCAGAGAATCCACAATTATCTCTAACACAAGTATGTTTGCCTTTACCTGTGTAAGCATAGTTAGAATCTTCAATTACTTCTACTTCGCCAAAGTCATGGCCGAGAGCATCAATAACTTCTGCTGGCTCAATAACTTTTTGACAAGTTACACAACTTTGTTCTTGAGTTGCGCCTTCTTCAGTACAAGTTGGAGCAATTGCTTCTTTTGTAACTTCAAGGTTAACAAGAGCCGAATAATCATAATCTTCTTCGCCACAACCATTATCACAAATAGCTTTTGTTACAGGATTGTGTTCACAACCTGCAATATCAGTTGAAACTTGTTCATATTTTGTGAATGAGTGACCAAGTTCAACACCAAAGTTTTGAGCACAAACGCCACAAACTGCTGGTTCTGTACAAGTTGCTTTTTTACCATTTTCGCCTACTGCATGGTCTTGTTTAGGTTGAACTTCATCACATCTTGCACAAGTGCCCCAGTGTTGAGTTTCATCATAACCGTATTTTGTATAATTATGAACGATTTCTGCTTCTTCTGTCAAACAGTATGCACAAGTTTTGCTACCTGCTTGTGCGCCCACACAATAGTGTTCACAAGGAAGAACATATAAATTATCTAATGAGTTAAAACTTGCTGTTCTTGAAAGAATTGTTTCATCAGAAGGAGTTGCAGAAGAATAAACTGCTTTACCCTCTGCCAAGCTATTTAGGAAAATAGTTTGGTCATTAAGAGTTTTTGGTGATTTAACAATAATTGCACTTTCAATAGTAACATCAGCAGCTTCTGCAATGCTTAATGCACAATCTCTCTTAGAACTATTGAATTTTGTTCCATTGATATAAACTTTACCACCATTTAAATAAGTGTTCATAGAAGCGCCATTGCTACCAAATGTACCTTCGATAAGACGAACATAACCGCCTGCAACAACAAATGCTACTCTGCCGTCGCCACCGCCTGTTATAGTGGATTTTTCAAATGTTAAACCGGTTGTTGCATCAGTTGCAGTAACTCTTACACCGTTACCATTATTAGCGCCGATATTAGAATTCTTAATTGTACCTTTTAAGCCGGCATTATTGAAAGCAACTAAATCTTTACCATTTAAGTTGTAAGATTTGAATGTACAACCATCAATATCAAGAGTTGTTGCTTTTTTGAATTCAAAATAATCAGAACTGCCTGAATCACAAGATGATTTATCAAAAATAGAATTTGTTGCTTTGAATGTTGTGCCATCAGCAGTGATGTTAAAGAGACTATTCTTAACAGTTTTATCTCTTTCGCACATATCAATTACTTTTGCAATATATGGAGTAATTGTGCCATCTTTTAATTTTGGCATAATCTTATCTTTTGAGTTGTTATATCCCCATTCATTATTTGAACAGTAAACATTGATACCAATATAAGCAGTACTTGAACCTGTTGTAATAACGCCACCTGATGTTGCGCCAAGTGAACCTGTAACAGAAACTTCTTTGCCATCAGGAACTGTCACGCCTGTATCAGGATGAGCATCGCCATCTGCTTTTACTTTATATGAATAAACTTCGATAGCGAATGTATCAGCTAAATCTTCGATACATTTGAAGTAATATTGTGTGCTTGGTTCAACAGGAATAAGAGTTGTGTTAGCAGTACGGGTATAGTTATCATATGTACCAAGACCATAACATTGAGATTGATAACGGAATCTCTTATGTTCCCAAGTTGCGCTATCTGCATCAAAAATGCTTACTTCTTCATATTCTGGGAAAGAGTTTGCCTCTTTAAAGTTAACGTTATCAACAGTAATATCAGAAGATGTTGTTAACAAAGCGCCTGAATATTTGAAGTTTGCTTTTGCAGAAGTTGGAGTTTCACCTTTGCCGTCAACTGTACTTCTAATAGTGATAGGAGCAGTTGTGTTGATAACTTTAGCAGTACCATAACTTGTTACTGTAAAGCCGGCAAGGTCAATTGTAATTTCTTTATCTAAAGTAACTGAAAGTTTTTCTTTAGTATCTTTAAGAACAACTACTACATCGCCCTCTTTTGCATCACTTAAAGCAGCGCCAAGAGTTGAATATGTTTTATCTCCAATTTGAGCGAAAACAATTTTCTTAAATGTTCTGTCATATTTCTCTGCATACGCTTTTGCAGTTGAATTGTCAGGACCTGAAATAACTGCAGTATCAGAAATAGTAGTAGCACTATCAAAGATTACGCATTCAGAATTGTTAATTGTGATTTCTTCTAATGAAGAACAACCAGCGAATGCATCTTCAGCGATGTTTGTTACGCTTGAAGGAACATCAACAGTTACTAAACCTGTGTTGTCCTTGAACACATCTTTACCAATACCTGTTACAGGGAAACCACCCATAACTGATGGGATTTTAAGATTAGTGTCAAAGCCCAAATAATCTGTAATTGTTACTTGAGAATCAGCAACTTCAAAAGCCCAATCTAATTTTTCAAGATGAAGTTGTTCAATATAAATTGAACCTGCTGACAAAGCGGTAAATGTAATTGTAAGCGGACCTTCTTCAGCATGAACATAGTCTTCAAACAAAGTAACCTTTGTATCTGAGCCACCACCTGGTGAAACAAACTTACCATAGTCTCTGTCGCCAACTTTAATGTTAAGGTCAGCACGGCCTGTGTAAGCACGAAGTTCAAAGATAACTTTGTACAAGCCCTTAGCAACATCAGTCTTAGTTGTATATGAGAGTTTGTCATTAACAACTAATGTTCTGTTTGTTGTCATACAAGTACCATCATTGTAGTTGTTTGTTGTCAATGTGCCACTTGCTGATGTAATAGTTTCGTTAAAATCATTTACACCATCTTTTCTAATCCAATCAAAGGTGTATTTGTCAGCTGCTGCTGCAACAGAAACTGACATTGTCATAGGTATTAACGAAAATACCATAAGCAGTGAAAGCACTAAGGATAATAGTTTTTTCATAGGATTATCTCCTTCTAAATTTATTTGCACATAAGAGTACATTTTGTTAACTCTATAGTATCATAAAACTGCCAATTTTTCAAGAAAAAATGTGCTTAAAAACACAGTTTTGTCATCTTTGATAGATATACCTATTAATTTTTGTATAAATGGCATAAAAATTTCGATGAAAATATTAAAACTTAAAAAAACATTGAAACTTTTTGCACTTTATGTTACAATAATTTGAATAATATATTTAAGAGAGGGATTATAATGGATAATCGCCCAATTGGTATTTTTGATTCAGGTCTTGGTGGGCTTTCGGCAGTTAAAGAAATCACAAAACTTTTGCCTAATGAAAGCATTGTTTATTTTGGTGACACCGGCAGGGTGCCTTATGGTACTAAATCTAAAGATACCATTTTGAGATATGCTCGTCAGGACGAGGCATTTTTGCTATCTAAAAATGTTAAGATGATTATTGCCGCTTGTGGCACTGTTTCTTCTGTTGCATATAGCACAGGCGATAATTTAGGCATGCCATTTTTAGGCGTTGTTGAGCCATCTGCAAAAGAGGCGGTAAAACTCTCTAAAAATAAAAAGATAGGTGTAATCGGCACTTCTACTACTGTTAAAAGTGGCTCTTATGAAAAGGCTATTAAAGCAATTGATGATAGTATTGATGTTTTTTCAGTTGCTTGTCCGCTTTTTGTTTCGATAGTTGAGCAAGGTTGGATAGATGAGAATGATGAAGTAGCCTATTTAACTGCTAAAAGATATTTGCAACCTTTAATAGAAAAAGGGGTTGACACTCTTATTTTAGGTTGCACTCACTTCCCTCTTATTTCAGGCACTATCGCGCGCGTTATGGGAGAAGATGTTGCGCTCATCAGTTCAGGTGGCGCTACTGCAAAGCAAGCGGCTGAAATTTTAGAAAAAAATGATATGCTCAGCGATGGCGAGTGTGTTGCTAAAAAATATTATGTTTCGGATAGTGTTGAAGGTTTTTCTTCTACTGCAAAACTATTTTTAGGGGAAGAAACTGATATGAATGTTGAGCAAATTGGAATTGAAAACTATGGAAAATAAAATTAAATTAAAACTTACTACTATTTCAAGTGCAAACCCTGTTAATGTTATCAAAGGCGAGGGAATTTTTAGAGAAAAAGACGGAAAGATTTTGATTACTCATACAGATGATGAGCAAAATAAAACTTCGTTTATTATTACTGAAGATAAAATCATTTTATCTCGAAAATCGCCTTTTTATGAACTTAAAATGCCTGTAAAACAAAATGAAACTTTGCTTGGTATGATGGGCGATGAAGCAACATTTTCAGTTATTGGAAAAGTAGCAGAATATAGTATAGATAATAAGCATGGCAGGGTTTATTTAGAATACACTTTGCCTGATTTATCAGAACAATCTACAGACTTTAAAGTTGAATTAGAATTTGAGTTTAAATAATAAGAAAGGAACTAAAAAATGTCTTTAAAAGTTTTTGAAGTTGAACAGTCTATTACCCAAGCAGTTAAAGAAGCGATTAAAACTGCGCAGGAGAAAAATGAACTTTGCGAGGGTGAAATTCCTGAATTTAAAATAGAAATTCCTAACGACCGTACTCACGGCGATTACGCAGTAAATGCTGCTATGGTTTCTGCGCGTGTTTTCAAAAAAAGCCCAAGAAATATAGCAACCGCTATTTGCAATAATCTTGACACAACAAAAGGTTATATTAAATCGGTTGAAATCGCAGGTCCTGGTTTTATAAATCTTACTCTTTCTGACCGTTATTATAGCGATATTTTGATGGATGTTAGAAATCAAGGCGAAAATTACGGTAAGTCAAACTTTGGCGAGAATAAATCGGTTTTAGTTGAATTTGTAAGTGCAAATCCAACAGGTCCTATGCATATTGGTAACGCTCGTGGTGGCGCTTTGGGTGACTGTTTAGCAGCAGTGCTTTCAGCAGCAGGATATAATGCTAAAAGAGAGTTTTATGTTAATGATGCCGGCAACCAAATCGAAAAGTTTAAAACGTCTTTGGAAACAAGATATTTGCAACTTTTTGATGAGTCAATTGAAATGCCTGAAGACGCTTATTTAGGCGAAGATATTGTTAATCACGCAAAGGCTTTTGAAGAAGTTTATAAAGATAAATACGTAAATGCAGAATCTGAAGAAAGAAGAACTGCTCTTTGTGATTTTGCGCTTCCTAAAAACATTCAAACTCTTAAAGATGACCTTGCAAAATATCGTATTAATTATGATAGATGGTATCACGAATCTGAACTTCACAATTCAGGCGCAGTTGATGAAATAATAGGTAAATTAAAACAAAGCGGATACACTTATGAGCAAAACGGCGCACTTTGGTTTAAATCAACTGAATTTGGCGATGAAAAAGACAGAGTTTTGATAAGAGATAACGGTATTCCAACATATTTTGTGCCTGATATTGCTTATCACTATGATAAATTGGTTAACAGAAATTTTGATGTTGCAATTGATGTTTTGGGCGCAGACCATCACGGTTACATTGCAAGAATGAAAGCCGCAATGCAAGCGCTCGGTGTTGACCCTGAAAGATTGCAGATTCTTATTATGCAGATGGTTCGCCTTGTTAAAAACGGTGAAACTTATAAACTTTCAAAACGTTCTGGTAAAGCGATTACTCTTGCTACCCTTTTAGATGAAATGCCAATTGATGCGGCAAGATTTTTCTTTAATCTTCGCGAGCCAAACTCTCATTTGGAAGTTGACCTTGATTTAGCAATTAGTGAATCAAGCCAAAATCCTGTTTATTATGTTCAATATGCTCATGCGAGAATTTGCTCAATTTTAAGAAATTTAAAAGCGCAAAAAATCGAACCTGCAAATTTAAGTGCTGAACAACTTGACTGTCTTAACACTTCGGAAGAACGTGAACTTATTCGTCACATAGCGTCTTACACAGGCGAGATTATAAATTCTGCAAAAGAGCAAAACCCTTCTGTTATTACTCGTTATGCAATTACTCTTGCTACACTTTTCCACAAATTTTACAACGCTTGTCCTGTAAAATCTGCTGAAGAAAACGTAAGAAATGCTCGAATTGAACTTTGTATTGCAACTAAAACAGTAATTAAAAATGTGCTCGATTTATTAAAAATCACAGCACCGGAACAAATGTAAAATTAAAAAGCGACCGTTAAGGTCGCTTTTTTCTTGCTAAAAAAAGACGGGCAACAAAAGTTGGCCGTCTTTAAATATTTATTCAAAATCAGGAGCAGAAGCCCAAGCATCTACCAATGTTTTAATATTCTCTGACAAACTATCATAAACTGCTGTATCTAATTGACAAGATTGCGCTACTGTTCTTAATGAACGAGTTGAAACTGTGTCAGAATAAGAAACTGTTGTCACACCATTATAAGTTACTTTAACATAACCACGGCCGACAAAATCTCTTGAGATATTACCCGAATTAATGTTAACAATAGAACCTACAATACCTTCAAAACCTGTGTTATCAGTAAAGTAACCATCTTTATTGTTAAGGTTAAATACAACATTAACGATTTTTGCTTCATCTGTTTCAAGAGTCATTGCATCTGCATTCATATCTGCAGGACCGATGAGTGTGCCTGCCTCAACAGTTGCACCATGAGCAACTAATTCTGCAATTTTGTCTGCATCTACAGTTGAATAAAAACGAATACCTGTTGGGTTGTTAAGTCTGATAGAAGCAGCCTCTAAAGTATCAATATCAACATTAAAATCAGGTGTTACGTAATCAATAACAATACATTTACGAATATCATTATATTTTTCATTTCCATAAACTACAACTGTATTTTTACCTTCTTTGAGTTTAGAAGTAATATCTTTATCACCACTTGAAACATAGTCCCAATCGCCATAACCATAGCCTGAATAGTCAATTTCACTGCTACCTGCTACATCGTTATAAACAGTGTACCAAGAATTACCGTGACCATTAAGACCGGCACCGCTAGCGCTCATATTAAGAACTGCACTTTCATAACCCTTATAAAGAGTAACCTTTGCATTGTTTGCAACTTCTTTGCCGTTAAGCGCGAAATCAATATCACCATAACCATTAAGTTGAATTTGGATTACTTTAAGAACTTTTGAATAACCGCCATCGCCGAACAAAACAATTGTTGAACGACCTGACCAAAGAAGACTTGTAATGTTCCAAGAAGAACCATTGTATGCACTAACATACTCATAGCCTTGCATATTACCACTTGCGCTTTGATATGGAGTTAATTTGTTATAATAAGCATAATAAACACCAATCCAAGCATCACCTGCAGCACCATTTGCAGTAGGCTCTAATGTAACAGTATCACCATTTGTGAATGTTAAAAGTTCGCCATCTTCAACTGCTTGACCATTAATTGTAAAATCATAAGTTGTGCTAGAATTATCAACTTCCACTACTGAAATATCTACAGATGCAGCAACGCCATAACCATCATTAGGCAATAACATAACTGTGTATTCGCCAACACCGATGCTACCTCTGTCACCAGAAGTTGTTTTTGTAATATCTACCGCATTGCCTGAACCGTAATCAGCAACATAGTACCAGAAAATTGAAGGTGTTGTTCCGCTTGGAGTTTCACCTTTTTTATAAATACCTACCCAATCTGTACCTGAACCGGTTGCAGTAACCATAATCGCTTCGCCAATGCCATATTCAGACTTATCAGTTGAAAGGTTAGCATCTGCGCTTACTGTTGCAAAACAAAAGCAAGAAACAGCAATTGCAAAACATAAAAACAAACTTAAAAATCTTTTCATTTTTAAAAATCTCCTTTTTTAAAGATAACAATATTTTACACTAAAATTTGTAAAAAGTCAACCAAGCATCAAACTTTTTGGAGTGCTTGCACAATATCATCAATGATATCTTGTGCATCTTCGATACCTATTGACATTCTGATAAGGTCTGGAGAAACACCACACTCAACTAATTGCTCATCTGACAACTGACGATGAGTTGTACTTGCAGGGTGCAAACAACAAGTTTTAATGTCTGCAACGTGAATTTCCATATGACAAAGTTTTAAATTCTCCATCAATTTTTTAGATGCTTCTTTGCCACCTTTAACACCAAACGCAATTACACCTGCTTGGCCATTTGGCAAATATTTTTGCGCAAGTGAATAATATTTATTGCTTTCAAGACCTGGATAATTAACCCAAGCAATTTTTTCGTTATTCTCTAAAAATTGAGCAACTTTTAATGCGTTTTCACAATGCTTTTGCATTCTGATATGAAGAGTTTGCATATTCATATTCAAAAGGAATGCGTTGAATGGGCTCATTTGCGAACCCAAGTCACGCATAAGTTGAGTTCTTGCTTTTGTAATATAAGCCGCTTTGCCAAAAGCCTTTGTATAAACAACGCCATGATAAGATTCATCAGGAGTTGTAAGCCCTTCGAATTTGCCACTCTTTTCCCAGTCAAAATTACCACTATCAACAATAACGCCGCCGAGAGATACTGCATGGCCGTCAAGATATTTACTTGTTGAATGAATAACAATATCAGCGCCAAACTCAAAAGGTCTGCAAAGCACAGGAGTTGGGAAAGTGTTATCAATGATAAGCGGAATATCGTTTTGATGCGCTACTTTTGCAAACTTTTCAATATCCAAAACATCAAGAGATGGGTTAGTTAATGTTTCACCAAAAATAAGTTTAGTATTATCTTTTACAAGTGAATTTAACTCTTCTTCAGAGATGTTAACATCAACAAAAGTTGTTTCAATACCAAGTTTTCTGAGCGTTACATCAAAAAGGTTAAATGTACCGCCATAAATTGCGGCAGTTGAAATAATATGGTCGCCTGATGACGCGATATTTGTAATTGAAATCAAAGACGCTGCTTGACCAGCAGATGTTACCATTGCGCCAACGCCACCCTCAAGCGCATTAATCTTATTTTCAACCGCTTCATTGGTTGGGTTTGAAAGTCTTGTATAAAAATGTCCACCGATTTTAAGGTCAAAAAGGTCGCCCAAAGTATCAACTTTATCATACTCAAAAGTTGTGCTTTGATAAATCGGCAATTGACCTGCCTGACCATTTTCAGGAGTGTAACCTGCTTGAACACATTTTGTATCAATTCTCATAATTCTAGTCTTCTTTCTTTAATTTTTTTATCATAATATTGGCTGCTTTATAAATATCACCGCAACCCAAAGTGATAATCAAATCATCTTTTTCTGCTAATTCCAAAGCGCGAGCAGCAATTGACTCAAAACTGTCAAAACACTCGCTATCTGGTATTTTTTCGCAAAGCATTGATGAGTGCATTCCTAAATTATCGGTCTCTCTTGAGCCCATAATTTCGGTTAACAAGCACTTATCCGGTGTTTGCAACACCTTTACAAAATCATTAAATAGCAACTTTGTTCTTGAATAAGTAAACGGTTGAAAAACTGCTATAACTTTATTATAACCCATTTTCATAGCCGAAGAAAGTGTTACTTCAAGTTCTTTTGGATGATGAGCATAGTCATCGGCAATGGTTATATTTTCATCTTTGTATAAAATCTCAAATCTTCTGCCTGCGCCTGTGAAATTAGGCATTGCTTTTGCAATTTGCTCACCACTTGCGCCAACATAATGGCAAGCCGCCGCTGCCGCTAATGAATTTATAATATTATGGCTACCAGGCGCGCTAACAACTATGTGGCTTAAGAATTCGCCTTTATAATATAAGTCATACTCGCCCGCTGTTCTAGATTTATACTCAACATTTTTAGCGCAGTAATCACATTTTTCACCCAAACCAAAAGTAATAACTTTTGTCTTTGTGTTTTTCATTGCAGACATAGTGTTGTCATCGTCGCCATTAACAATTGCTACTTTTGCCATATCGCAAAATGAAACAAAAGACTGTTTCAAACGCTCTAGTGTTTTAAAATACTCCATATGGTCTTCATCAATATTCAAAACAACTGCAACATCAGGCGAAAGACGTAAAAATGTATCAACATATTCGCAACTTTCACAAACAAAAATATCAGACTCGCCTGCAAGACCATAAGAATTAATAAGCGGTAAATTTCCACCTATAACTGCAGACGGCGAAAATTCATTTTCAACAAGCACTTGGGTAATCATAGAAGTAACTGTTGTTTTACCATGAGTGCCACAAACGCCTATTACATTATTATAATTTCTTGTAAGCGCACCCAAAGCAAAAGAGCGCTCCATAGTCGCAATTCCCTTACTACTTGCAGACACAAGTTCAGGGTTGTCTTTTGAAATTGCCGCAGAATAAATTACCAAATCAGCGCCTTCAACATTTTCAGGATAATGCCCCATAATAACAGAAACGCCTTTTTTCTTTAACTTTTCTGTTTTATCTGAAATGTTATTATCAGAGCCGGTTATTTCTTTTCCCATTGTAAGAAGAATTTCTGCAATAGGATACATACCTGCGCCGCCGATTCCTATCATATGAATTTTTTTAGCTGTTTTTAATAAATTATCAGTAGATTTAAAATCTAACAATGTTTATCACACCACCGAATTTTTTATATACAAAGACATTATACATTATTTTAACGAAAAAATAAATAGTTATTTCAAAAAAATGTTTTTTATTTATTGAAATAGCCAATAAAATACTATATAATAAGTTCATAAAAACCAAAAAAGGTGAAAATTTTATGAAGTTTAAGAAATTTTTAATGATTTTTCTTTGCTTATCGTTATGTTTTTTAACTACCTCTTGTATAGGCGAAGATTATGAAGATAAGTCTATTATTTTTGCTACAGGGCAGTCAATTTCAACTTTTGACCCTCAACTTGCAAAAACTTCTGCCGAAGTTACTGTTGCAACTAACAGTTTCGAAGGTATTTTAACAAAAGATAGCGAAGGCAATATTATTAATGGTTGCGCCGAAAGTTATACTGTGAATTCTGAAAAAACGGTTTATACTTTTAAAATTCGCGATGGTCTTATGTGGTCTGACGGAGAAACAAAACTTACCGCTAAAGACTTTGAATTTGGTATTAAGCGCGCAGTTATGCCTGAAACCGAATCGCCTTATGTTTCGGTGCTTTATTCAATAAAGAATGCTCAAAGAATTAATAAAAACGGCGCTGATATCAACACTTTAGGTGTTGTAGCAGACGAGAGCACAAATACAATTACTATTACTCTTGAAACTGCAGATGATGGTATTTTTGAATCACTAACAAAGCCTTTGTGTTTTCCTTGTAACCAAGAGTATTTTGAAGAAACTGCCGGAAAATACGGTCTTAAAAGCAAATATATAATATCGAATGGCGCTTATTCTATTGACTATTTTAACCCTGATACAAAAACTGTTGTTATTCAGAAAAATTCCGATTACAAAGGTGCAAATAAAGGTATTCCAAGAGCAATTACTATTAACTATGGCGAGGATTTTGATAGCATCTATGAATCGTTTAAAGCAAACGAACTTGATATGTGCGAAATTGACTGTAGTTACTTGCCTGCGCTTGATGAATTAGGCAATAAATCGCAACTATTTTATAATACCAACTACTGTTTATATGTTTCTGATACATTAGGTGACAGTTTTGGCGCAAACTTAAACAAAGCGCTTATGCAAGCGATAGATTCAGGTGCAATAAAAAACAACATCACAGATTATTACAAGAGCGTTGGCGGAGTGGTTCCTGATGTAAACCTTTTCGGCGCAAAAAGTTACAGAAAACAGGTTTCAAATGTTTCTCTCTTACCTTATAATATTAAAAATGCTGAAAAAGAATTAGTGAATTTTGAAACTGCAAGTGATATTTTAAATGAACTCTCGCTTTACTACCCTGCTAATAATTCAAAAATTTCTTTGATTTCTCACTTAATTGTTCAAGGTTGGCAAAAAGATTTAAACATCTTTATAAATTCCCACGAAGAAATCGAAGAAACTATTTTGTCAAAAGTGCAAAGTGGCGAAATTAAAATAGCAATTATCCCTGTTTCAAGCGAAAACAATGACGCGGTTGCAAGTTTCAACTCGCTTAACAACTTAAATATATGTACAAGAGCAAATGTGAGTAGCGCAAAAGAATTGATAAAACTTGAGCAAAATCTTATTAACGACGGTTTAATCTACCCTATTCTTACAGTACCAACTGCAATTAGCCATAATACTAGTATCGATGGTCTCACCGCCTCCGACGACGGCAAAATAATAGACTTCAGATACATCAAAAAATCATAAATAAAACAAAAACATCTGCTCTTATTCGAAGCAGATGTTTTAATAAGTTTATTGATCTTTTTTTTCAAAACTTTTAACGGATAAGCCTTCTTGTTTACCAACATACATAGCCACAAGTCCAACTACAACTGCAATTGAAGCAAGTGCAAATACATAAAGATAAAATACATCTGAAAAGAAAACTGCAATAGACTCGCCTGTGGTGCCACCGATAATCATAGCGATAATATATGCTACAAGCGGAATTGCACCGCCAAAGAAGGATATAGTCATAAGAATGCCATAAAGTTTATTAAGAAATTTATATATTTTTTCTCTCATATCTATTCCTCCTATTAAATTAAGCCGTAAATTGGTAACCAGCCCATTATCATAGCAACTGATAATATATAATGTATAGCAATCCACACAAAACAATTTTTAAGTGTAGGACCAAGTTCAGATTCAGCAATACCCATACCTGTATATACACAAGCGCAATAAGGTGGTGTTACACCGTGCATAGCACCGCAAATACAAGGAAGCATACCTGCTGCTAACATAGGATTACCACCTGCCGCAGCAATAACCGCAATTATAATCCCACCAAAAATTTTAATCTGTGTAGAACCAGGAATAAGCATACCCAAAATCGCAGTAAATAATGGTAAAATAAGCGCCACTGCAATAAGAGGAAGATTAAAACTACTGATATAGTTACCAATTGCTGTACCAACATCAATATCTTCAAGCAAATTACTTACAAAATAAGCAAACAACACAAGACAAGAAGTAGGCACAACACTCTTCATACCATCACAAATAGATTTATAATCAAACTTAAGTGTCATCTTTTTAATGGTATCTTTGCCAGACAACAACACGCCACAAATAACAATTAACGATGGAATAAATGATAAAATACTGCCTGAAAATGCTTTTGCACCTGTTTCACCAAGGCGCGAAACAAAAAATGCTTCAAAACTATTTGTTAAATAGAATGGCAAAAATACTATAATTGGTAAAAAGATAGCCTTCCATCCTTTTTTAAGCGATTGTCTGATACTTGGAATATCTTCTTTTCTCATTGGCTCTACTTTATAATATCTACACATAAAGTAAAGAGTAACAATTCTTTGAGCAATAAACCAAATGGCAATTCCCCATAAAAGCATCCAATACTGTGACATTGTATATGTATTTGGATACAAAAGGTCTAAAGCAGCAAATGCAATAGCTATCATTCCTGCAGGGGGAATCATATTACCCATAGTACTTGCGTGCGCCTCAACATTTGCAGCCAAATGTGCTGGGAAACCTGAACGTTTCATTGCAGGAATAGTAAACACACCTGTTGTTGCAACATTACCAGGACCAGAACCTGAAAGAGAGCCCATATAAGTACTACCTATAATTGCTACAAAACCTGCGCCACCTCTAAAACGACCAAAAATCGAAAGAATTATAGCAATACAGTCATCCATAATTGTTGTTTTTGCAAGCAAAGCCGCCGAAACAACAAATACAATGATAACATACAAACTAGATTCAATCATAGCTTCCCATATATAAGTACCAATGTTAGCCCATGTTCCTGTAACTGCAACTAATGCTACAAAAGCCGCTATCATACATTCATACAAAGGTCTTTTAAGTAATGAGAAACCTATAATTGCCACTACGAATACAACTAAAAGATAACCTAATTCTACTGGCAAATTAAATTCACTTACCTTTCTTTTTTATATTTTTAAAAAGCGTTACGCTTTATAAAACAATTTGGGTCATATTTTGAAACAATCATATCATCACCGTTTTCATCGGTGATTTTAAGTGTTTTATAAATCCATTCAACTGTTTTTGCCATTTCTTCAGCAGTATCACATACAACATCGATTTCGGCAAACCGTTGATTCACATTGTGGGTTGGTAAAATCTTATCCCCTACTTTATATCTCTCAAAAGCAGAAATAACTTTAGGGTGTTTTTTAATTTCTTCCAAGCCTTCAACACAAGAAATAGTTCCTGGTTTTAATGTTGGCAATACTTGAGAGGCAATTTTACCATCAAGCCACACATCATCTTTTTTCATCTCGTTGTTTTCTTCACTAACTTGCCCTGTAAGAGCAAATTCGATAAGAGGTTTTAACGGGTTTTTTGAAAAAACACTTGTAAACATTCTTTCATATTCTCCACCTGGTAGTCTAAGACCAGGATCATAAAATCTAACAGCGTCCCCATCAACAAAACCCTGCATAAAGATAGGGGCATTAACAAGACCGATAGCACTAATAAACCTTTCGATTTTTTTATGCGCTTTTTGCATATACACATCAGTGAATACTGATGGCGAAGCAGAGCCAACTGCTAATTTATCAAGACCGTCTTCATATTTACCTAAAATTCTGTCAACAGTTCTGAACGGATATGCTTTACCGTTAATTACAAGAATAGTCATCGAAAAATCGTTAGCTTGTCCCATATATTTTTCAATAACTATCTTCCCGCTCGCACTTTCTGAAAGAGCAAACTCAATTCCATCTTTTGCTTCTTTGTAAAAATTACAAATAGACTGACCTCGAGAGCCACGGGAATCACAAGGTTTGATAAGTATAGGAAACTGAACATTTTGATTGCAAATTTCTTCTGTTTCAAAATCAACAATGTTATATTCAGGTATAACATCTACACCGTTTTCAACACAAGTCTTTTTAAATGCTGTTTTATCTGTTAATATATGAAATTGTTCTTTTGTTCCAAAACAAGGAAATTTTAGTCTTTGGCAAACCTCATAATAAGGAAGTTGACAAGCGTCTAAAGATGTGGAAATAACACCATCTATTTTTTCTTTTTTGCACATATCCACAATTTCATCTATATCTGTGATATTGTGCATAAAATACTTATCTGCAATTTGTTTAGCCGGTGCTTGTTCTATAGGCAAATAATCAGTTACATATGTGATTACTCCCATGCTTTTCGCAGCCTCTACTAATTTACAGTGCTGAAAAGCACCTCCTATTATAAGTAGTTTTTTTCCTTTTAAACTCAACAAAGGTCACCCTTTCTTTATTAGTAAATTACTAATTAGTTATAACCTTTATTACTCACAGGTTATATTATATACTTTATTATCAAAAATGTCAAGAAAAAATTTTTACTTGCATTTATTATATTTAAATGTTATTCTTAATATATACAAATTATAGGTTGGTATAATATATGAATTCTCGTCAATTGCAATATGCTATTCTTTTATCTGAAATAGGCAGTTTTTCTTTAGTTGCAGAAAAACTTAATATAACTCAACCTGCACTTAGCAAACAAATATTAAGTTTAGAAAAAGAAATCGGAACTCCCCTTTTCAACAGAAACAACTCAAACACTACTCTAACCGCTGCCGGTGAGCATTTTATTAGACAAGCAAAAGAGATAGTTTACAAAGAAAAGCAACTGCTTCGCTCCATGGAGCAATTTAAAAGTGGCAGCTTTGGTAATCTCGTTATTGGAATGAGTTCTTTTAGAAGTTCATACCTTCTTCCGTCTGTTGTTAAAAAAGTTAGAGATAAATACCCTGGTATTCATGTTAAACTTCACGAAGCAAGTGTTGATACACTCAAAAAAGAGGCAACCGAAGGCAATTTTGATTTTGCTTTGGTTAATCTACCAGTTGATGATTCGCTTTTTGATGTTACACCAATAGAAAGTGATGATTTGGTGCTTGTTGTACATAATGACATCATAGAAAAAACACCATTAAAGGAAAAATTAGAAATCACTTTCGAAGAAACAAAAGATTTACCTTTTGTTGTTATTGGTCCTAATCAAGAAACTAGAAGACTATTTGAAAATCTTTGTGTTACAGCAGATATTTCTCCTAATATTGTAGCAGAAGTAGTAACATTAACAACTGCTTGGGAAATGGTATGCCATGGTGTTGGAGCCACACTTTTACCACTACAATTTATAAATAATAAGTCACTAAATGAAAATATTAAAACCATTAAAATCAAAAATTCCGCACTATTAAGACAGCCGGCAATAATAACTATAAAAGGACAGTATATTTCCGAATGTGCAAAATATGCTATTGATTTACTAACAAACAAATAATTTTTAAAAAACAGGAGTTTGAAAAAACTCCTGTTTTTCTTTTAATCTCTTGAGAACAGGTCTCTTGTATATACTTTTTCTTTTACATCTGAAAGTGAGTCATCATTTCTATTTGCAACAATTACGCTACAACGAGATTTAAACTCATCTAAATCTCTTACAACTTCGCTGCCATAAAACTCACTATCTTTCAATGTTGGCTCATAAACAAGAACTGTTACGCCCTTGGCATTAACTCGTTTCATAACACCTTGAATCGATGATTGACGGAAGTTGTCAGAGCCAGATTTCATAGTAAGTCTATAAATACCAACTATATATTTAGAAGCATTTGCAAAATCAGACACGCCGTTTTCGTTATAGAAGCCGCATTTTCTTAAAATCTGGTCTGCGATAAAATCTTTACGAGTGCGGTTAGACTCAACAATTGCGCCGATGATATTATTTGGAACATCTCTAAAGTTTGCAAGCAACTGTTTTGTATCTTTTGGCAAACAATAACCACCATAACCAAACGATGGGTTGTTATAATGTGTACCTATTCTAGGGTCTAAACTCACGCCCTCGATAATCTGTTTTGTATCAAGACCACGAACTTCTGCATAAGTATCAAGTTCATTAAAAAACGATACTCTAAGCGCTAAATATGTATTCGCAAAAAGTTTTATAGCCTCTGCTTCTGTTGTGTTTGTAATAAGAACATCTATATCTTGTTTTAAAGCGCCCTCTTTTAAAAGGTCTGCAAATTTTTCGGCAGCAGGCTTTAATTCAGGATAAATTTTTGGCACGCCAACAACTATTCTTGATGGGTTAAGGTTATCAAAAAGCGCCTTACCTTCACGTAAAAATTCAGGGCTGAAAAGTATATTCTTAATGCCATATTTTTCAATCATATCTTCAACAAAGCCAACAGGCACTGTTGATTTGATAACCAAAATAGCGCTTTCATTTACTTGCATAACTTTTTTGATAACATATTCAACAGAAGATGTATCAAAATAGTTTTTTTCAACATCATAGTTAGTTGGAGTTGAAACAATTATATATTCAGCGTCTTTATACGCTTTTTCATCATCAATTGTTGCTGTTAAATTAAGAGTTTTAGTAGCCAAATACTCTTCAATTTCTTTATCAATAATTGGTGATATTTTATTATTAATCATCTGGACCTTTTCAGGAATGATATCAACTGCCCAAACCTCGTGATTCTGCGCTAAAAGCACTGCATTTGAAAGGCCTACATATCCTGTTCCTGCAACTGCAATTTTCATAATTTCTTCTCCTTTGCTTTTTGATGTTTATAGTATTTGATTGCTAAATATACTAAAACACCTACAACGCCTCCAAACAAATCAAGCCAAATATCTGAAACCAATGACTGTCTGTTTGATATTAACTGAATTGTTTCATCAACAAGTGCTATTGATAAAACAATATAAATCGAATTTATAAGTCTATATACATTTCTTTTTTTAAACAAATAATACTTGGAAACTATTATGCCAAATACCATATATTCAACAAAATGGGTGAATTTCCTAATTTTATGTATCAAGAAAACATCAAGCCACTTAATCTTACCATACGGAATAAATAACTGCACAACTCTTCTAGGTAAATGAGAAAGCCATTGAGATATTCTACCATTCAGCATTGAATTTATCAAAATAAAACCCAAAACTGCGCCAATAACAATATACTTCTTTTGTTTAGGCGTTAAATTTTTTAAAAAAAGTTTTATTCTTTCAAAAATTTCTTTAAATTTCATAATATTCTTTATACCACTCGGCGAATTTTCTAAGTCCATCACGAAGCGATGTTGATGGTTTAAAACCAAAATCGCGTTCTAACGCAGATGTATCTGCGAATGTTACAGGCACATCGCCCGGTTGCATAGGAACTAACTCCTTATGCGCCTCAAAATCATAATCTTTTGGCAAAACTTCTGCTCTAATTAACTCTTGTTGCAATATATCAACAAAATCAAGAAGGTTTTCAGGATTATTGTTACCGATATTATAAACCTTGTATGGTGGAATTGGCAAACCATCTTCACCGTTTTTCTTTTCAGGCGCTTTGAACATAACACGTTTTACGCCTTCAACAATATCATCAACATATGTAAAATCACGTTTGCAGTTACCAAAGTTAAAAATCTTTATAGTTTCGCCTTTAAGTAGTTTGTTTGTAAAGCCGAAATAAGCCATATCAGGACGACCTGCAGGACCGTAAACTGTAAAAAATCTAAGACCTGTTGATGGAATGTTGTAAAGTTTTGAATAAGCGTGAGCCATCAATTCATTGCTCTTTTTAGTAGCCGCATAAAGTGATACAGGGTTGTCCACTTTGTCGTCCGTACTATATGGCACCTTTTTATTTGATCCATAAACACTTGAAGACGAAGCATAAACCAAATGTTCAACCGGGTTATTTCTACACGCTTCTAAAATATTATAAAAACCGATAAGGTTTGATTCAATATAAACATCAGGATTTTCAATAGAATATCTTACACCCGCTTGCGCTGCAAGGTTTACAACGATATCAGGCTTATGCTCGGCAAAAATGCTATCAATAAGCTCTTTATCTGCGATACTGCCTCTAACAAATTCCCATTTATCTTGAGTTTTACAAGCCAATTCTTCAATTTTTTCAAGACGGTGTTCTTTTAATGAAACATCATAATAATCATTCATATTATCAATGCCGATAATATCAAAAGTTTCATCAGAACGAAGCAGTTCAAGCACTAAATTAGCGCCGATAAAACCAGCCGCTCCTGTAACAAATATCTTTTTCATAAACTAATCTCCTAATATATTGTCGCAGATTTTGTCAACCCCATCTACCGAAAGTCTAACTTATATCGGTACTGTAAGGACTTCTAATTTCATATTAATAATATTTAAATATTATTTTTTCTACAATACTCTTTTTTTTCGTCATACGACATCTCTACCGTAAAATGCACATCGTCTTTTACTTTTTCATACCAGCTTTCAACATCGCCAATAATTCTTGCAGGCACTCCTCCTACTATAGAATTATCTGGCACATCTTTTGTAACAACAGCACCTGCACCAACTATGCAATTGTTTCCAATGGTTACATTTCTCAAAATAATACTATTTGCTCCAATAAAACAATTATTTCCTATTTTAATTCTCCCTAGCAAATCTGCTTTTTTACCATCAAATTTACCAAGTCCATTTACCACCTTAATGGAGCCATCATGAGTAAAAAACGATACATTTGACGAAATCAAACAATCTTCACCTATTTCAACTAAATACGGTTCTGAACCTAAACAATCAACACCTGACAATATTGTTACCTTATTTCCAATTATAGCGCCTTTTTTTCTAAGATACTCTACTTTTTTTGAATTATTTGTAGAAATTAGAATTTTATAAAATACATTAAAAAGCTTTCTTATCATAACTCTCTACCGCCTTCTTAGAATAAATAAGATTTAATCTATCAACTAATTAACTAATAATTTTTTGAACTTAATGCAATCTTTAACTTCATGCTTGAATTTCTTATTACTCTCCCAAAATAATGTCGCAGATTTTGTCAACTTCTTCTGTTGAAAGACCTGCATACATAGGCAAAGTTAAAACTTTTTTAGAAACATCTAATGCAACCGGAGTTTTAGTTGCATCAAAGTCATAACACTCAAAATCATTTGTAAGTGGATAAAAATATTTCCTTGCGATTATATCATTTTCGCGCAAACGAGCATCAACTTCATCACGAGTATATTTATACCCATCAAACACAACAGGGAAATACGCATAGTTTGGTTTTATGCCATCTTGAACTTTTAAAAGTTTGATACCTTCTACATTTGATAAGCGCTCAACATAAGTTTCATAAACTGCTTTTCTTTTTGCAATTTCTTCATCAATATGACGAAGATTGCAAATTCCCATAGCAGCGGCAAACTCATTCATTTTTGCATTACCACCAATAGCGGTAACGCGTTCAGCATTTTTAATGCCGAAGTTTTTAAGATTATTAAGTTTTGCTTTCAAAGTTTCATCTTTATATGTAACCGCGCCGCCTTCAATAGTATTAAACACTTTTGTTGCATGAAAACTGAACATTGAAGCATCACCTAACGAGCCAACGCCTTGTCCATCAATTTCCACACCAAATGCGTGAGCAGCATCATAAATAACTTTAAGATTATGCTTTTTAGCAATTCTGTCAATCTCTTTATAATCGCAGATATTACCATAAACATGCACAGGAATAATAGCAGTTGTTTTGTCTGTAATTAAACTCTCAATTTTTGATGGATCAATAGTATAATCATCTGGGTTTATATCACAAAAAATAGGTGTTAAACCGTTTCTTACAATTGCGTGAGTAGTAGATGCAAATGTAAACGGAGTAGTAATAACTTCACCCGCAAGCCCCATAGCCGCTATAACCATTTCAAGCGCTAAATGACCATTTACAAAAAGAGTTGTGTTATCAACTTTTAAATAATCACACAATTCACTCTCTAACTGTCTGTGTTTAACACCATTATTAGTAAGCCATCTAGACTCCCAAATGTCTTTAATTTCTTCGCAATACTCGGCAAAATCCGGCATAGAAGAACGAGTTACATTAATCATTTTAAAAAATCCTTTCAAAGATAAGGTTTGCTTATCTGTTTTGTTTTAAATATTCTTTGTATGGCATATCAGGGTCAAATCTTGCGCCACTATGCCAATTTCCACGCTCTTCTTGTGGTGGCAAAGTATTATAATCGCCATACATTACAGTTAAAACCCTATCAAACCCTATTGGAATTGGAAATTCAAAGCCTTCAAATTTCCACATTAATTTATCACTGAAATCACACTTTTCAAAAATATTATTTTCTAAAGGATACAAAGTGAGTGGCGCTACTGTTACTTTATCGGTATCGACATCTTCAAATTGAGAAGACAGTCTTTCCACCTCTTTAAAAATCTCATCAGGAGTCTTGCCTGAATAATTTTTAACCCTTTTTTTATTCTTCTCATCTAAATTAGGGTTTTTCATTCTCATATAAGTAGAAGAATCAATATTCAATGCGTTTATCTTTTGATAACGCTCTTTAGCGCCTTCTTCTATAAAATTATCAAGCGGTAAAATATCAATATGAATACCAAAATTCATATCTTGATATTTAAACATTTCATTAACACAAGTTGTATTTGAATTCTTTAACTTTGCCATTGAAAAACCTGACTCTTTATCAGTAAGTGGTGTTTGCAAAAAATAAGGTTCTTCTATCGTTTTAGCCAAAGACAAAAACTTGTTATAGTCTTTTCTTGGCATTAAAACATCAATATCATCATCCCAAGGAACAAATCCATGATGTCTAACAGCGCCCAAAAGAGTGCCATGCATTAGAAAATATGTTAAATTATATTTTTTACAAAGTTCATCAAATTCGAGTAATAAATCCAGTTCAATAGCCCAGATTTTTTTGCGAGTTTCATCAACTAAAAAGCCTTCTTGCACTTCGCTTTTTAAAAAATCTTTATTTATTACACCTTTTTCTAAAATTCTTTGATACTCTTTCATCTTAGTCCTTTAAATCTTTTATCATATAAATGCTTTTTCTATCAGTATCAGACTCATAAACAAAGCCAATACTCTCATTTAATTTTATTGCAACAGGGTTATCGCAATCAACTTCTAAACGTGCGGTTTTCATACCGTCTTTTTTCATTTGCTTAAATCCAAAATTATATAACGCTTTGCCAAGACCTTTTCCTTGAAATTCGTGTTTTGTTGCCAAAAGTGTAAAATAGCCACATTTTGTTTCAAAATCATTTGAATAAAATACCACAAAAGACGCATTCACACCATCTTCTTTTGCTGCTACTACCCATGAAAAATTTGAAAGTTTTTCTGAAAAGCCCAACAGGTCACTCTGCTTTTCTTTCAAGTGTGGCAAAAGTGGTAAAAATTCAGTTATTAAATTATAAATATCTTCTGCCTTTGTAATTCTTACAAGCTCCATTACTTAACTACTACCTTATAATAATCCTTAATATTATCAACAATTTTAAGCATTTCATCTGTCGTTTCGGCTTTAAAAATAATCGTTCCTAATGAATGTGTAGTATTTTTATATGCATAAACTTTATCGCCTTTTTTATGAGTACAATACACATCAATTAAATTATTCTTTTTAAAGTCTTCATTAAACCAAAGTTCTTCAAACTCACCATCGACTTCGCTTAAAATCATATAATTACTATAGCAACCATTTGTTTTTGCCATTTCAAGACCTGAACAATCTTCACCTACTGCAGCGCGAAGAGTGTACTCTATCATATCAACACCGGTTGCATATTTTATAAGTTGTGGAATATAACTGCCACCATTTCTAGGACCTAATTCCAATATGTAAACATCATCATTTTCATCAATGATAACTTCTATATTATAAGCACAAGTTTTCATTCCTAGTGCTGTTATAAGTCTTTGAATCTCGCCATCAACCTTTTGCTTTTGCTCATCGGTTAAAAATGATGGCCAAAATTCACCTAGCGCCACATAATCACGAGTGCCAATAGAACTCTTGTTATATAACTCATTACCATAACTTGTGAAAACTAGCTTACCATCAACTGAAAAACCATCACCAGAAACCTGATAACCTTTTTTAACAATAAAACCTTCAATGATAAATCTGCCGTTTCTTGAATACGAAAGCGCTTCTTTAACTGCTTTTTTAAGCTCAGACTTATCAAAAATTTTGACAACGCCTTTACTACCAGATGAGTCAACTGGCTTTACCATAACAGGAAAATGAAATTTATCTATTTCTTGCATTGCTTTTTCATAAGAACTATATCCTCTTGCTCTTGGAGTATGAAATCCGTTTTTAGCTAAAAATTCTCTAAACAAATCTTTTTGAGTTAAAATTTTAACCGATTCAAACGGATTGCCAGGTAAATTAAGCTCTTGTGCAACATAAGCCGCTGTTGGTGCGGCAGGGTCAGAAGCATAAGCAACAATACCATCTATTTCACATTTTTTTGCAAGTTCTAACACACCATCTAAATCGGTGGTGCTTACATTATAATATTCATCTGCGAACTTATGCCCTGGATTTTCTTCCAAATAATCACAGGTTATTACGTAATAACCCATATCTTTTGCTTGTTTAATAGCAGGGATTTGTTGCATGGTTCCGCCTAAAAATAATAACTTTTTCACTAAAACATTTCCTTATTTTTTATTCTTAATATCATTAACAAAACGAGATATTTTTTCAACTGCAAGTTGAAGTTTATCTAACTCTAATGTAAAAGCAATTCTTACAAAGTCATCATAATTATCGCCATAAGTTACTCCGGGAGCAACAGCGATATGTTGTTCTTTTAATAACTTTTCAGTAAACTCTATCGATTTTATTCCGGTCTTTTCTATATTAACAAACAAATAGAATGTTCCTTCAGGGGTTTTACAAGAAAGACCATCAATCAAATTAATTGCTTTAGTTATGTAATCTCTTCGCTCTTGGAAGGTTTTTAACATTGACTTATCATCAATACATTTTTCATACGCCACAGTACCGGCATATTGTGATGGAAGAGGAGTACAAGCAGCAATGTTTTCCTGAAGTTTTGTCATAGTATCGATAAGTTGTTCAGGTGCCACCGCATAGCCTACTCTATACCCCGTCATTGAAAAGCGTTTAGAAAGACTATCAATCAAAACTGTACGCTCTCGCATACCCTCACGAGTAAAAATACTGCTATGATTTTTGTTATCATAAATAAGATAACTATAAACTTCATCAGAAATTACAACCAAATCATTTTGAATAGCAATTTCAGAAATTTCATCCAAAATATCATCGCCAAAAGCAGTACCGGTAGGGTTACAAGGTGAATTTAAAATAATCGCAACTGTCTTTTTTGTTATAGCATTTTCAATTTGCTCTTTTGTTGGAATAAAACCGTTTTTCTCATTAGAATTTACTACAACAGGAATACCACCTGCCATTTTTATCATTTGAATATAATTAACATAATAAGGCGCTAAAACTATTACTTCATCGCCTTCATCAATAAGACTGGCAAGTGAAATATATAGCGCTCCCATACCACCTACAGAAACCATTATCTCTGTTTCGGGGTCAACGCATATGTTATACTCATTTTTTATATGTTTTGCTAAAACTTTTCTCAACTCTATAATACCTGCATTAGCAGAATAGTGAGTGCTGCCACTCATTATTGCATCACAAGCGGCTTGTCTAATTTCAAGATTTGGCACAACATCGGGGTCGCCAAGTGTTAAGTCTATAACATCATCATAATTTTTTGCAATGTTAAAAAACTGTCTTGTCAAAGATGTTTCAACTTGACTTGCTTTTTTAGAAATTTTCATCAATTCGACCCCCTTTTTTAATAATTTATCTATTTTTGAGTTTAACTAAAAATTTCTTCACCATATCTAAAACATACATAAATGCTTCGAGTTTAAATAACCAAGATACTCCGATATAAACAATCGCACCTGTTAGCACTTGTAGTGCTAATAATGCTATTGTCGGAAGCGGAATGTATTGCATAAAATACACAACAGCCGCCATAAACACAGATACGATAAGGCTCGGAGCAATGTCTTTTAACTGCTCAAAATATGAGTATCCTAGCAACTTTTTGTTTGGGAAAGCATTGATAAAACTACTTGCAAAAGTACCAATTAACATACCTATTGCAATTGCTTTTACACCATAGAAGAAAGTGATTCCTAAGATTGCGAGTCCAACAACCTTTTTCACAATTTCAAGAATTAAGAATATATCACTTCTACCTACCGCTTTTATTGCGTTTAAGTTAGCAGTATGAATAGGATAGAATGCATAAGAAACGCAGAAAATTCTAAGATATATTGAGCAGTCCGCAATATCCCATTTTTCACCCAATAGTAATTCAAGTAGTGGAAATGCTATTGCCGCAAGACCCATCATCATAGGCCAAAGCACACACGAACTGGTTTTTATCGAACGACGAGTCATAGACTTAATCTTTTTAACATCGTCTTGCTCTTGACTTAACGCCGGGAATAAAACTCCATCAATAGAAGCATTTAAATTTGATGCTATAATTTTTGGAATTTTTTGACCTTGGTCATATCGTCCTAAATCCGCACTGTCATATTTTGTGCCGATAAGAATTGTTCTGCACTCATTATAAAGTCTATCAATCAAAGATGAACAGAACAATTTCCATCCATAAGAAAATAATCCACCAAGTCTTTTAAAAGAAAATGCCCAAACCGGTTTCCATTTCACAGTAAACCACATAATCAAAGTGCTAAGTAAAGTGTTTAAAAGCCTTTGTGCAACTAACGCCCAAATTCCAAAGCCCATATATGCCATAACGACGCCGGCAACACCGGAAATTATGATAGCAGGCATCGCCGAATAAAAGAATTTTTTAAACTGTAGTTTCTTAGAAATATAAGATACCTGAATATTTTTTAATCCAGAAACAACAAGCGTCAACCCAAGCACTCGAATATATGAGGACAAACCTTCGTATTTACCCTCTAAATGCGGTGCTACAAAAAACAACGCAGCATACAAAACTGCACAAACAACTATATTAAAATAAAATACTGTTGAAAAATCTATATCATCAGCATTCTTTTTTTGAATAAGTGCATTGCCCATACCACTATCAATAAACACTTGAAGTATCTCAGTAAAAGCAAGAATAAGCGCAACTGTACCAAGTGCATCTTCGCCAAGCTTTCTGGCTAAAACAATATTTACTATAAACGAAATACCTTGTAACCCAAATCTTTCGCCTAAACGCCAGAAAAAGCCTGCAAGCGTTTTTTGTTTTAAATTACTTTCTGCCATTTAATAACCTCATTTAATCTTTAACTTTGCTTGCTTTATGAATTTAACGAGTTTCATTCCACCTATTTGATATACACTTGCAGATAACTTTTCTTTTTTTGACAAACAAAAGTTGTCAAATCCGTAAAACTCATCTGACTTAGATGAATTCTCTATAAACTCAAAATGGTGTTTATACTCTTTTAAATAGTCAGTTGTGCCTTCATCTGTGCGCTCATTTTTACTCAAAAAGTCGCCATATAAAATCGATTCTAAATATTCATTTATAGTTATATCTACAGGCTCTACCCTTTCAAGTTTAACCAATGTATCGTAGCCGTAAACTCCGATTGCTTCATTATCATATACATCAACTGAAATTGTTGGCACACATTCTAAATATGGAGGTTTCACACAACCTGCTCCTGCGATGCACACATTCATAAGTTTAAGCATTTTTCTAGGTATAGGAAACTGCTCACCAACAATAATTATCTCAACATTTGAATAGTTTTTAACATAATTTTTTATCGCTTTTTCAGGCTTTTTTCTTATACCACCGATACAAAATAAAATAAATTGTTCTGTCTTATGATACTGCGCAAAATCGCAAATTTTTTTCACGCTTTCAAAAACATAAGATTTATAACCTCTGCCAATTAAACCTATTACCTTTTTGCCATTACATTTTTCTATATATTCCTCTGGGATTTCAACATCTTCAACAGGATTTCCTAATGCCGGTTTCAAGTGATAACACTCTTTATTTTCATCAAAAAGTTTTTGCATTCCCTTTTTTGAAATACAAGCAACTTCTTTGCGATTATATTTAAACTTCAAACAATCAAAAACGCTTTTTGAAAGTCCATCAAAATTTTCACCTAACAAGTAAACAATATGCTTTGCGCCTATTCGTTTTGCTAGTAATTCTCCCCATACTGCAAGGCAAGGTGTATGGCTTTCAATTATAATTTCATCGTTCTTGTTGTAATCAATTTCTTTGCAAATCCAATTTAATATATTGTCCACTCTTTTTAAAGAAAAGCAATAAGGGTTTAAAGATAATTCTTCTAGAATCAAATCTGCATATTTTTTTAAAGGTTCTATTTCAATTTTTCCGTGTTTAGTAGAAAAAACATATGTATCAAATCCTTGAGATTTACAATACTCTGACTTGTTTTTACAGTATATTTGACCGCCACCAACGGTATAAATAAAACTCGTTAATAAAATATACTTTTTACTCATTGCTTCCCTTTCTAATGTTTTCTTCTTAATTTTCTAATCCATCTAATTAGTTTTACACCGCCGATTTTACTAAGAAGTGACCATATTTTTTCTTTTTTTGTTAGAACAACATTGTTAAATTCATAATATTCCTTTTGTTTTGAAGAATCTTCAATAAACTTAAAATGAACATCATAGGCCTTATCAAAATCAATCGGCTCTGGCGCTGTAAATTCATTTTCTTTTATAAAATTACCATAAATAATTTCTTCAAGATAATAATTTTTCGGTTTGTTTAATTCTTTTTTTCTCGATAAAGTTGCAAATGTATCATAACCCATTACACCGATTGGTTTATTATCATAAACATCCATCGTAATAGTAGGAATACCTTCGTAATAAGGTGGTCTTACACAACCTGCTGCCGCAAAACAAACATCCATAAGATGGAGCATTTTTTTAGGAATTGGGAATTGGTTATCTGTAAATACCAACTCCACATTTACACAGTTTTTAGCACATTTTTGTTGTTTTTGATAAAAACCATCTACAATACTTCCTATAACAAGCAAAACAAACTTGTCTTCTTTATGTTTATTGGCGAAGTCACAAGCATCTTTAACAGCTTGGTAAACATAATTTTTACCACCTCTACCAATAATACCGATTACCTTTTTATTTTTGCATTTTTCTATGTATTCATCTGGGATTTCAATATCCTCAACAGGTACACCAAGTGTCGCTTTTAAAAAGAAGCACTCTTCTTCTAAAAGTTTTTTATAAGGAGCAAACATTTTTTGCATTGCAATTTTATCTATACAAGCAAGTTCTTTTCGACTATATTTGAAATCTAAAAATTTAAAAACATAGTCTGAAAGTTCATCAAAACTTTCAGTTAACAAATAAACAATATGCTTTGCTTTTATTCTTTTTGCTACCATTTCACCCCAAAGCGCAAGTTCTTCCGTGTGACTCTCAATTATAACTTCATCATCTTCACAATAATTTATTCCTTTTAAAATCTTTTCTATTGTTTTTTCTGTTGTTCTTTCATTAAAAATCGTTGGGAAAAAATCTAATGCTTTAATAATTAACGACGAAAATTTTTCTAAATCTTTTATAATTATTTTTCCGTTATAAGGTGAAAAAATATATGTATCAAAACCTTGAGATTTACAATATTTAATTTTGTTTTTGCAATAAATCTGGCCACCGCCAACATTGGTTATTCCGCATGTTAAAATGACATATTTTTTGCTCATTTTTACCCCTTCGTTTTTATTGCTTTTATTTACTTAAATCAAGCATTTCACCAAGTTTTAAGTTCCATTCATCCGGCTCAAATTCTTTAAAGCCACAAGCAGGATAGAATGTGATTTCACCAAAATAAAGTTTACCTTCAACCTCATAAAAATCGATTCTTGAAAACTTTTTGCCTTCTGATAAAACTTTCGCAATTTCAATCATTTTTTCAAAATTCTTTGGTTTTTCAGGTGTTATTTTCGCGTTTTTACAACCTTTTCTTTTTAATTCTAAATGGTTCCAGTTAAGGTCAAAAAAATCGATGCAAAGGTCGCCTTTTTCTCTATCAGTACAAGTATGAAGCATTTTAACTTCGCCATTAAAGCAGAAAAATTTATAATCAATTAATTCAGTACCTAAAAACTTTTCTGCAATAATAAGTGGTTTTACATTTTTATATGGCCATTCTCTTCCATGATAGAAAAAATTAATTTTCAAATTTTTATTTAAAAACTTTTTAGTTTTAATTCTATCTAGTTTTGACTTGTCATCACAAACTATAAAGCCGCCACTATTATGATTACACTTTAACACAAACTTTTCTGGCAAACTATCAAAATCAATATCATCAAAGTTTTCCCAAACACCGAGTGTTGGAATTGTGTATTCTTCACCAACTTTTTCTGATACGAAATCTTTTACTTTTAATTTATCAACAAGTTCTGTGTACAAAGGGTTTCTATCATAAAGTTTTAGCCATTGTAATTTTGCTTCAAAAGTTTTTGGATTGTCAAGGTCTAATTCTCTTTTAAAAGCATACTTATATCTTTTTTTCAAGTATTTTTCATCATCAATTCTTTTGACAAACCAAAAACGGCTTAGAACTGTTAATCTATATTCAGAATCAAATATTAATCTTAAATACTTATTCATTTTATATACAACCACATCATATTAATATTTCAAACTAATCAATATCTGGTATAATACCAAATTGTTCTTTGTATTTTAACTTACAGAAAAGTGCAAATATAATTCCAAGCAATGTCCAACTGCCGACTATTGCAAATTCTACCGGTGCAAGCGCAGTTGCTGATTTAGGAATCAGATACATAACTACCAATAAACCTGATAATGCAACTGCCAAAGCCCCAACTAATTTATAATGTTTTATTTTATAAGGCCTTTCGAGTTCTGGTTCTTTCTTACGCAATATCAAAAACGATATTGATACTATGCAGTATGCTACACAACACGCAAAACTCGCCGCGTTTGAAATCCAAACAAGCATTTGTCTGCCAAAGAACACCGAAACAATAGATAGTATTCCGATAAGAATAATAGCAGTTGTTGGGGTTTTTCTTTTTTGATTAAGTTTTGAAAAAAATGCAGGAATCATTTTTGCCTCACCCATAGCATAAATAACACGACTACCACCGATTAAAAATGAGTTCCAACTTGTAATGATGCCACACATACCTCCAATTATGAGTACCTTTGACATAATACTGCTATTAAACGCCTTTGACATTGCATCAGCAGTTACAAGACTAGCGCCTTGGGTAGAATTAGCAATATCGTTCGAGTTAAGAACCAATCCCACAGCGAGCACAACCAAAGCATAAAAAGCAACTGCTAAAACTATTGATAACAACAACAATTTTCCTACTTTTTTAAGTGGTATATTAATTTCTTCCGCAACCTGTGGAATCACATCAAATCCGAGTAAGAAAAAAGGTGTTACAACTGCGATTGCAAGAATATTTTTAAATGAATCAAATCCAGTGCTACCTACAAACGCTTGTCCTTCAAGGTTTTTAATATCACCAGTGAAAAGCGATGCCACAACAAGTAAAATCCCAACAATAGCAATTACAACAGTTAAAACCGTTTGAACAATTGCAGCAATTTTTACTCCTCGCATATTTATCCAAGTAATAATTACAGCAAAAATTATTGCAGTTACAAGCCAAGTAGCATAAATATCAAATCCTGCGACAGAATATAAATAACCTTGTAAAAACGGTGGATAAATATATTGAATAATTGTAGGCAAAGCACATGCTTCAAAGCAAACAACTCCTACATAACTCAATACCAATGCCCACGAGCAAATAAATGAACCTGCAGGTCCTAATGCTCTAAAACTAAAAACATGTTCACCACCGCACTGTGGTAATGCAGTTGTAAGTTCCGCATAAGTAAGACCAACAAAAAATATCATAAGACCGCCAATTAAAAACGAAATAACTGTTCCCAAAACACCCGCAGTTTGAATCCAGTTGCCTGATGATACTACCCAGCCCCAACCAATCATAGCACCAAATGCCGTTACAATAATATCGCCAGAACCAAGTACCTTTGAAAATTTCGATTTAGCCATTTATTTTTCTCCTTTATTATTTGGTAATTGAAGCCAACTGCCAAATCTATAATCCCATTCTTCAGGTTCATAAGGTTCAAAGCCGGAATTATGAAAGAATGTCATCTCACCAAAATAAATCTTACCATCTACCAAATATGTATCAAATCTCACATGTGGTATATCTTTTGCAAATTTTTCTGCAATTTCAATTAATTTATCAAGTTCTTTTGGTTTTCTTAATTCAGTTTTAGAATGTGGAAATAATACTTTTACATCAATTCTGTTGAAATCTACATCCAAGAAATCATTAGTTCTTTGATTCTCTCCAAGTCCATGTGCATCGCCTTTACACACTAAAATGCACTTAACCTTACCATTGAAACAGAAAAACTTATACTCTGCACACTCAGGACCATTTAACTTTACAAATTTTTCAGCTATAATTCGAGGTTTAACATTTTTGTAAGGCCATTCTCTACCGTGCTTGTAATAATTAATTCTAAGAGTCTTGTTAATTTTCTTTCTAGCTTTTTTCAAATCCAATTTAGATTTATCCTTGCATATAATTAAACCACCACTATCGTGAGTGCACTTTAACACAAACTGATTTGGCAAAGCATCAAAATCTATATCATCAAAATTATCCCATACCCCAAGTGTTGGAATTATATATTCTTCACCGATTAAATCAGACACATACTTTTTAGCTTCATATTTATCAACCATGGTTGTATAAATATCTTTTCTATTATAAAGTTTTAACCATTGAAGTTTCTCATTAAATGTTTTAGGGTTATCAAGATTTAATTTGTTACCTATTCTAAGTTTATAGAATAGTTTTAAATATATTTTATCTGGTAAAAAATTAAACAATCCCTTAGATTCTAAATAAAATAAAACTAATTTAGGATTCTTTATTATCTTCAAAAATCGTTTCACTTTTTATCTCCTTATTATCTTTGTTAAGCTTATAATACATAAAGGCGGAAATGAAAAATGGATAATACATTTCCATACAATAATACATACTATATGATGTTGTTGCAAAAGTAAAAATCATAAAAACTACCAAAACCAAACCTAGTTGTTGCTTGTTTTTTAAATAGCATTTTAACAACCCAAAGGCAAACGAAATTAATGGCACATAATATATTGCAGTTCCAACAAGCCCTAAAGTTGATAACAGTTCTAATAAGTTATTATGAGAATAAGCAATATGTGAACTTCCTATTTCTCTCATATACTGCGCGAAATTATTACACCCGTAACCAAGAATAGGATGCTGTTTGAAAAGTTCTATCGCTTTTTCAGCAAAAAAAGCTCTTTCATTCATACTAGAATCTGCTTCTGTCCCTAAAAAAGTATTAAGCATAGATTCAAATCGAAATCCGATTACATTATAAAAAAATTCTACATTCATCATAACATACCACAATACTATCAATGGTATCGCTATAACTAATATCAAAACAATTTTTTTAGTTAAATCTTCTTTTAAATTTTGTCTAGTGACTTTTCTGCGTTGCTTATATAAAATAATATAAGCAGACACACATAATAGTATCATACCGATTGATTTTCTAGACCCTGTAAGCAAAACAAGTATAGACAAACCAATAGCTGAAATCATATAAAACCATTTTAGATTTTTAACAGTAGTGAAAAAATATACACTAATCAACACACCTACTGCAAGACGGAACCCTATATCATTAGCATGTAAACCTGTCGCATTACCAATACGCTCAGTTCCAAATTCCTCTGCAGGTGTTACAATTAAAATATACACACCAAGGTAAAGGAAGGACAAGTGTATTAATTTAAACAACTTGTTTATATCTTCATTAGACTTTAATTGTTGTGAAAGACCTAATGCAACTGCAAATATCTGAATAAATGTATTTGAGTATAACATTACATCGCTTTGATTTCGAGCCCACATATACGACAAATAACAATAACCAAAAAAAGCAAACAACCAAAGTATATAGTAATTTATTGTTAATCGTTCTTTATTAATTAGAAAGCTTAGTGCCACAGATCCTACATACAACACAAATGTTATTCGAATGAAAAGTGCATCAAATCCCTCTCCTGACTGATGCGCAGAAGTTGCACACAAATATAAAAACAAACAAAAATTCATTAACTTTTCTATACTAAGCAACATGTTTTCATTTGTTTTCGCAATGTCACTTTTTGAAACAATAATTTTTCCCACATTAACCTCCGATATTTTCTAGTAATCGACTTGCGATTACTTCTGCCGAATAGTTCTCTTTTACAAATTCCCTTCCACTATTAGCTATTTTTTCTTTATCTAATTGAAATAACATTTTTTCAATTGCCCCGGACATAGCATCTGAATCATTTACAGGTACTAACAAGCCATTCTCTCCGTCAATAATCAAATCTGACGGACCTGTTGGACAGTCAGTTGAAACGCAAGGCACGCCTGCTGCCATTGCTTCCATCAAAGAGTTTGGCATTCCTTCATAATCCGATGACAAAACATACAAATCAATCGATTCAAACATAGATTTCATATCATTTGTTCTGCCCATCAAATTTACACATTCATCTAAGCCTTTATCAGTTATATATTTTTCTAACTGTTCTTTTAACTCTCCATCGCCAAAAATCTCAAGCACTATCTTTTTATGATTTTGAAAAACTTTCTCGAATGCATCAATAAGCATAAAAAAGTTCTTTTGAGAATTAAGTCTTCCTGCCGACGCAATTACCAATTTTTCATTATCTTTTTGACTTTTACAGTCGAACAAATCGCCTCTTACCGGATTTGGTAAAACAAAAATTTTCTTTTGAGTTTTCTCGTCAAAATAACTCTTTTGATTCTCATTTTGAACAAAAGTTTTAAATGAAAATTTTATAAATAAGTCACGCAAAAATCTATGTAATTTGCCTTCAGGTAAAGTTCTTGGGTCATTTCTTACAGTTTGAATTATTTTATGTTTTGTACCAAATAATGCAACACAAGTCTGAATACAAACATGCGATAAAAATGGAACAACAAAATCAGGTTTTTCAACTTTTGCGACTTTACGAATTTTTGAAAGTCTTTCAAAATAATTCATACTATCATAAGCCTCTTCAAAACCGTCAGAAAGATATATTTTTTTAACACTCTCTGACATTTCATATTCATTTTCTGTTTTAAAATAAACAAGCACGCTTGCTTCGTGTCCCATTTCTACCAAAGCGCTTGCAAGAACAGATACAACTCTTTCTGCTCCACCTTTTGATAAAGATGGAATTACAAATAAAAACTTCATTAACTAACCTTCTGTTACTATATCATAAATGTCTGCATATTGTTTTAAAACAACACAGTCAAGATATGTGTCCTTAACTCTTTGCACATTAAAATCAGACATTTTCTGTCTCAAACTTTTATCGGTCAACTCATTCAAAGCCGATTTTAATTCATTTGGACTTTGTTGAGAAATAACTTTACCGCCTTCCCCGTAATCAATCATATCAGCATTTGCAGCCCAATCAGTAACTATACAAGGAAGACCTGCCGCCATTGCTTCTGTAAGTGCGCAAGAAAAACCTTCGCCGAAGTATCTTGATAAAAACACAAAAACATCATTGCTATCAAGTTGCTCTTTTACATAATCTGCATTTTGAACCCCATGAAGTCTAACGTTTTCAGAAATCTCAAGATTTTTTATTTCATCAGAAATTGCACCAACTAAATTAAACTGAATTTCAGGCATCTCTCTAGCAGCAGCGATAATAGTATCACACCCTTTTTCAGGTGTTACACCACCAACAAACACAACTTTGTTGATTTGTTCATTTATTTCTTTCTTTTTATCGAAATTAAGTTCAGATTCCATAACGAAGTTTGGTATAATCTGAACTTTTGCTTTTTTATTCAAACTTTTAACAAAATCATAAGACTTTTGATTAAGAACAATTATTCCATCGCAAAGGCGAGAAAACCATTTAAACACAAGTCTTTTGTAACCTTTATTAACTACATTCGGCATAGTACAGTGACAGTGAAGAATAAACTTCTTGTTATATTTTTTAGCGATTCTTCCTGTTACATATTCTCTTAACATACCAAACACAGTACAAGGAATATTAGTATGTACAACAGAGATTTCAGGCTCATTTTTTAAAGCAGCTTTCTCTTGTTTCCAAATAGACATAGAGCGAACATACTCGTCTTTGATATGTCTTTTTGTATTTTCAAAAGGGTCTCTGCCATTAATTGTGTTTGAATTAATATGCACTATACCCCAGCCACTTGGCAAACCTATTGTCAAAACTCTTTTAGTCCAAGTTGCAATGCCGCCTGCTGGTGGTGGATAATGCGATATAAGCAAAACTTTTTTCATAAACTCTCCTAAAATTTAAAAGTTTCAGAAAAACTTCCCCATTTTTGGTCTTTTTCTGAAATAATAAGTTCTACACCTTCTTCAAGCGGCCATTCTATGCCGATTTCAGCGTCATTCCACATAACGCCACCTTCATCGCCTGGGCGATAAAAGTCAGTGCATTTATAGCAAAATTCTGCAGTATCAGAAAGCACCAAAAATCCATGCGCAAACCCTGGAGAAATATAAAACTGTTTCATATTTTCTGCCGACAAAATCTCTCCGTGCCATTTGCCATAAGTTTGGGAATCTTTTCTCAAATCAACTGCAACATCAAAAACTTTACCTTTGATTACTCGTACTAATTTTCCCTGTGGATACTCTTTTTGATAATGAAGTCCACGAAGCACGCCTCTTTTTGACATTGACTGGTTATCTTGAACAAAAACCATATTAAGACCTGCATCGTTCATATCTTTTTGGTTATATGTTTCAACAAAATAGCCCCTGTTATCGCCATAAACTGTTGGCTCAATAGTATAAAGCCCTTTTATTGAACATTCTTTAACAGTAATTTTACCCATTATTTACCCTTCGCTTTTAGTATTTTTTCTATTTTTTCGCTATTTCCCCAAACTGCATCTGAATCATACGCTCTGTCAGGAAAAGCGCCATAAATGAGTTTTATATCATAGTCATTTTCTTTGATAAACTGCTCTACTCTGTCTGCAAGACTTACAGGTTTGCCAGAGCAAATGTTTATAATACCGTTCACATCATTTTGCATAACTGCCGCTGACACTTGAGATGCAAATTCTTCATAATTAAGAAAATCGTATTTATTTTTACCGGTTGTAAACGGAAATTCTTTTTTACCTTCTTCTACTGCAGAAGTGATTTTTGAAAATATTGAGTTACCAAACTTTGAATTACCAACGATATAGTAACCACGAAGCCATTGAAAAACAACATTATTAGTTTTGCACAAAAGTTCTGCTGCAACTCTTAATGCGTTTTTTGCAACGCCGTATAAATTAAGCGGTTTGCAAGGTGTATTCTCATCAATGCACCCCTCATAAAAGCCAATTTCATGCATTGAACCTAAAACTGCAACTTGACGTACTCCGCCTTTTATTATATTTTCAATAAACTCATAATGCTTTGGCAAATCGTTAAGATGGTTAGGCGAATTATGCACAAAACCATCGCGCCAAGCCAAATGCAATAAAACATCAGGACTTTCAAAATACTCAAAAGGATTTTCGACATTGAACAAATCAACTGACATCTTTTTTGCTCTTTCATCAACAAAGTCCAAATTAAAATCAACTGCTAAAACTTCGGCACCGTCATCAATTAACTGTTTTACAATGCCTTGTCCTAAATACCCGTTTGCACCGGTAACAAGAATTTTCATACTTAAATTATCTATCCTTATACATTTTTTCGTAGTAATCTTGGTAGTCACCTTTAAGAATGTTTTGCCACCATTCTTTGTTATCAAGATACCACTGAATAGTTTTCTTTATACCATCATCAAATTTAGTTTCCGGCAACCAACCCAAATCATTATGAATCTTTGTTGGGTCAATTGCATATCTCAAATCATGACCAGGTCTGTCAGTAACATAAGTTATCAAACTTTCCGGTTTATTAAGAGCCTTCAAAATTGTTTTAACAACTTCTAAATTGCTCTTTTCATTATGACCGCCGATATTATAAATCTCGCCAACCTTACCTTTTCTAATAATAAGGTCGATAGCGCTACAATGGTCTTCAACATAAAGCCAGTCACGAACATTTTCGCCTTTGCCATAAACCGGCAAACTCTCATCATCAAGCGCACGAGAAATCATAAGCGGAATTAACTTTTCAGGGAAGTGATATGGGCCATAGTTATTAGAACAACGAGAAATTGTTACAGGAAGACCATAAGTTCTCTGATAAGCGCCCACCAACAAATCTGCCGCCGCTTTTGAAGATGAATAAGGCGAAGAAGTATGAATTGGTGTTTCTTCTGTGAAGAACAAATCAGGTCTGTCAAGCGGCAAATCGCCGTAAACTTCGTCAGTTGAAACCTGATGATAACGTTTAACGCCGTATTTTCTCGAAGCATCCATAAGCACAGATGTGCCTATGATATTTGTTTTCAGGAAAATTTCAGGGTCTTCAACGCTTCTGTCAACATGGCTTTCAGCGGCGAAGTTAACAACTATATCAAATTTTTCTTCTTGGAACAATTTATAAACCGCTTCTCTATCAGCGATATCGCCTTTTACAAAACGGAAATTATCATTTTTCATAGCCTCTTCAAGAGTTTGAAGATTTCCTGCATATGTAAGCGCATCAAGACAAACAATTCTGTCTTCAGGATGATTTTTAAGTTGGAAGTAAACAAAGTTACTTCCAATAAATCCGGCACCGCCGGTTACTAAAATATTCATAAAATACCCTCTCAATTAATAAAAAAGTTTTCCTTCGGCAACGTTTTTAAGGTGTTGTCCATAAGGACTTTTACCGTAAGCTTTAGCCGATTCAAGCAAATTATCTTTATCTATCCAACCATTGTTGTAAGCGATTTCTTCTAAAGATGAAATTACAACGCCACATTGTTGAATTGTTTTAACAAAGTCGCCCGCTTCTACTAAACTATCAACAGTGCCAGTATCAAGCCATGCAAAACCGCGACCTAAAACTTCTAATTTAAGCGAATTGTCATCAAGATACATTTTGTTCAAATCTGTAATTTCCAACTCGCCACGGTCTGATGGTTTAACTTTTTTTGCAAAATCTACAACTCTATTGTCATAGAAATAAAGACCGGTTACAGCATAATTTGATTTTGGCTCTTTAGGTTTTTCTTCTAAAGATAAAACATTCAACTCTTTATCAAACTCTGCAATGCCAAAACGCTCTGGGTCATTAACATAATAGCCAAACAAAGTACACAAACCTTTTTCGCTATTTTCTACTGCGTTTTTAAGTAATCTTGTAAAACCATGACCATAGAAAATATTATCGCCTAAACACAAAGCGCAACTATCATCACCAATAAACTCTTCACCAATGATAAACGCTTGAGCAAGTCCATCAGGAGAGGGTTGAATAGCATATGAAAGTTTTATGCCGTACTGACTACCATCGCCCAAAAGATTTTTAAAATTTTGACTATCTTCAGGAGTTGTAATAATTAAAATATCACGAATTCCTGCTAACATAAGAGTAGAAATAGGGTAAAAAACCATTGGCTTATCATAAACTGGTAACAACTGTTTAGAAGTTACTTTTGTAAGTGGATAAAGTCGAGTACCAGAACCGCCTGCAAGTACAATACCTTTCATTTTTTAATTCCTCTCTTTAAACTTCAAAAATTTGTTTTAAGAATCCTCTTAAAGAATATTTTTCATAAATTTCTTGGTCTATATCCTGATATGGCTCTTTGAAAAACTCATTTTCAAAATCAAACTCGCCATCGTATATGTAAATATTTTTTGGATTGTAAAAATCATAATTCACAAGGTCTTTGTTAGTAGTGATAAGTTTTACCTTTGCGGCTAAACTTTCAATAACCCTTATAGTTGCGCCATCTTGATTATCTTGAGGAGAATCAAGCACACACTTTGAACTTTTTACAATCTGCATTGTTTTGGTCTTTGACAAAGTTTCCTGTTTGAAATCACTCAACTTTGCTTTTTTGTATTCAACGTCTTTTAACTTGTGATAGAAAAATTTAAGTTTTGAAGGCATATAGTGATAAATGAATTGTTTATCATAAACACCCTTTAATTTTTCTGACATCTCGTTAATAAACTTAAACTTTTTAGGGTGCGCTGTTCCGATATAACAACAGTCATATTCAAACTCATCTGTCTTTTGTTTGCCGAGCGCCTCGTAATCTCTGTCATAAAAAAGTGGTAAAAACTCTAATTTTTCGTATTTTAAAGTATCAATTCTGTCAAAAGAAAAGCATCTGTCAAAATATTGCCAAAACCTTTCAATATCATGAAGATTAATAATTGAATCCCACTGATACGATAAAAATTTCGCGTCGCTTTGAGAGGTCTTTAATCTTTTCATCATGTCATCATCAAAGCAATAAGACATTCCTCTAACAAAGAAAACATAATCATATTTCACACTTTTTGTAGCCTCGATAATACTTTCAAAATACGAGCCAACTTTTTTTCTAACAAGTTTCGGATTAACTCTTGAAACCGCTCTAAAAAGGCTGTTTTGAGTTGGTCTGTCAGAAAAAGTATCAACCGAAAAGCCTAATAATTTTAACTCGTCTTCAATTTTTTTGTAATATCCAAAATATTGAGAGGCGATTAATAATACTTTTTTGCTCATAAACTACCTTCAAAAATTTTTAAATCTTTATAAACTTCGTTAACCTCATTTACCGAGTCGATAACTTTTTTATAACTGATACTATCACTATGTTTAAATATCTTTTTGAACAGATGCCTTATAGGTAAATATATAAATCCGAAATACTTAAAGAAATTATACTTTTTAGCAAGTGACCATGTTAAAAGCGCTCTGTTTTGAGTAAAGATAAAAAATGCCACGACTTTATTTTTCTTGTGAATTCTAACGCTACCATTAGCATAAGTTTCTTCAACCTCACGCTTAACACCAAAGTTTCCTTTTTTTAGCGATAAATCGAACAACGCGTCCGCCGTTGTATTTTCAATATTCTGATTCAAAAAATATTTATTAAACAATTTTGTGCAGATAATCGCGAAATTATAAAGACCATATTTTTTCAAAACATCTACGTTCTCTTTGCTTTCAAAGAAATCGCCGTTATTTAAAACAAAAAATCCCCAGTCTAAAATTTGGCGAAGACCTAAACCATCTTTTGAAATATGCCTTTCCATATGCAAAAGCAAAGATAATGCTTGATATAACTGGGATAATGATTCGAACTCATTATTACCAAACTTAACATTTTTAACTTGATTTAATGCATTATCTAGTTGCTTTTTTAGAGCAACTGCTTTTTCTAAATTTGGAAAATCTGTCATTTCAAAATGAAGTTCAAAAACGACATCCGATTTCTTTAAAGTGCAATGGAAATGATTATCGCCATTGTTTATCAACTGATAACCGTTTTTAATTAAAAAGCGTTTAACCTTTTGATACTCATTTTTTCTAACCAAAACATCAACATCTCCTAAAGTTCGAAGGTCTGGTTTTGGATAATCTTTTGCTATAGACAAGCCTTTTAAAATTGCATATTTAATATCATTTTTTTCGAACAACTCGCAAAGTTCGCCTTGCGCTTTTACAATTTTGTCATTATTGAACATTACTGCAACTGTGTGACTTTTGAATTTTTTCAAAACTTCTTCAGGAATATTTTCAATTCCTGCAGTTGCATCATATGCGAACGGCACAACTGATTGAAAAATTGCTTCTTCTAAAACTTCTTGCCAATCAACATTGTCCGGAATGTTCGCCTCAAAATTAAAGAGGCTTTTTTTCAACAACCCGATTAGCACTTGCTGCGACTGTGTCAAACAAAAACCTCCTTTTCTATAATCTTTTAATTTTTAGTTACCTGTTTTCCTAAACACCGATACAAAGGTCATAAAGAAAATTTTAACATCCAAAACAAAGTTTCTGTTGTCAACATAGTACAATTCCATTTTCTGACGCTCGCCTGTTGCATAAACCGCATCGTTTCTGGCGTACGCCTGCCAATATCCCGTAAGCCCCGGTTTTACGCTTAATAACTTTTGTGCATCTTCACCGTAGTTTTCTAACTCTTCTTCAACTATCGGCCTTGGACCTATCAAGGTTAAATCGCCTTTTAAAACATTCAACAACTGCGGTAATTCATCAAGACTTGTTTTTCTCAAGAACTTGCCTACCTTTGTAATTCTTGGGTCATTCTCAAGTTTGAACTCTGACATAAAAATTTCTAACTCTTGTGGAGTTAACATTTCTTCAAGTTTGTCCGCATTCATTTTCATACTGCGGAATTTGTATATGTAAAGTTCTTTGCCAAACTGACCAACTCTTTTGTGTTTATAAAAAGCAGTGCCCTTATCGTCAATCTTTATTGCAATTGCAATAATCAAAAAGAACGGTGATAAAACAATCAGCCCTAATGATGAACCGATGATATCAACCGCACGCTTAAAAAAGAGATAAAAAGATGCCTTTTCTCTCTTTTGTTTATTCTCTATATTTTTTGTTACTTTTTCTTCATTGATATTCTTCACTATATTCTTTTCCACAATCAACCCTCATTTGTTGGCTTTGCTAGACACAATTCCACAAATTAAAACTTTAATATATTATAATATATAATATATAAAAAGTCAATGAATTCTTGTTATTTTCGGCTAATCCACACGCAATTTTTATCGTTTTTTCGTGTATTTTGTCAAAAATTAGAAAAAGCCACTTAATTAGTGGCTTTTTTCATTGCATCTATTATTTTTTCTTGGGATATTTTTGCAGTTTTTCTGTCAAAAATCGCCATGTTGTTTCCGTTGTCATTCCAGAAGCAAACCGCATAATAATTATAGGCAGTTGAAACAAAATAATTTGCATAGTTTTGTCTAGCGGTTATATTGCCTTTATCAACCGCGCCAAATTCACCTACAACAAACGGTATTTTAAGCGCTGAAAACCTTGAATTCAACACGGAAAAAACTCTGTCAATATACTGTTTTTCTTCCTTTGAACCCCAGATGTTTTTCTGGCTTTCATCAAGGCAAAAACTACTTGGAACATAGACATTAACTTTTGCAATTAACTTGTTTTTTGCGCTATCTTTTGGCAATGTAAAACCGTCTAAAGTAGCGCTATCTATAAACGAGCCGTAAGTTGAAATAATCAAGTGACGTTTTTTATTATTTCCGCCTGTATTTCTAACTGAATTTACAAATTCCTGATTAATAATATTAGCGTTTTTCAAATCAGTTTTAGAAGGCGCGCTTTTATCATTTTCCGCTTTTAGAATTTCAGAAACACCTTCGAACAAAAGGTTGTCATTATACCTTTCAAATCTGTTTGCAACAGAGGTCCACATTGTGCTAAATTTCTTCTTTGTTTGCTCGAAATTTTTCGCAGAAGTTGTAAGCCAATTTTGGTCATTTTGAGCACTTATTATGCAGTACATACCATTGTCCAAAACATAGTCAACAACCTCATTTAATCTAATTAACCATTCATCTTCAACAAAGCCCATATCATTAAAATGTTCGCCGAATGAAACAGGAATTCTAACGATAGAAAAGCCGGCATTTTTATACGATTCAATCAACTCTTCTGTAACAATTGGATTGCCAAGATGAGTTTCATAATCAGTTACTTTTGCGCCTTCCGGCAAACCGCGAGCGGTAAAAGAATCTCCGAGTGTAATGCCTGTGCCTAACTGTGAAATAAGTTGTTTTGAAGTGATTTTTCTCATTGCGGTTGTCTGCTCAAAAACCGGTCTTGCTCCTTGCCTTTTAACTGTTGTAGGCAAGGTTTCAACCGCCGCGCCTTGCTCGGTTTCGGTTGCTTTTGAAGACTGCGTTGTAAAAGAATTTGGCTCTGCTGTTGTAGCCGTTTTAAATGCGGTATTATACACTTTTTGAGAGGCCTTTGGCTCATCATCCGGCTTATCCCCTGTACAAGCGACACTACAAGCGAGTATTCCCAAGCACAAAACAAACGAAATTAACTTAATGATTTTTTCCATAAAAATCTTTGCTCACCTTTCAAATCTTATAAATCTAAACATTCATAAACTAAATCTCTGATAGAAACATGGTGTTGATAACCTTCGCCCCAACCGAGTGTATGGCAACCGATAAACACACCAACATTATTTTCAACATCTACCAAAACATAAGCGCAAGCGGCGCTATCCCAACCAAACTCGCCGAGCGGTGCACCTGTTTTGCTATTGTCGATAAGTGTTCTAACGCCAAGACCATAGCCATAACCACTATCTTTTTTGAAGAAATTTCTCATTAATTCTTCACTTACAAGATGGTTCGTTTTCATAGCATCAATCGACTCTTTTGAAAGCAATTTATAGCCATTTTCAGCGACTCCGTAATTAGCCAATGCTTTAACAAATTTTATGTAATCATTGATGTTGCCGATAAGACCTGCGCCACCACTTTCATAATTATCTGTAAAGATAAAATTATTGTTTTGATGCGCTAATTTAAACGCCTTTTCTTTATCATCATACCAATATTGAGGTAATATTCTTTCATTCAAACTTTCGTTATATCTAAAAGTAGAATTTTTCATATCAAGTGGCTCAAAAATGTTCTTTTCAACATATTCAGCAAACTTCATTCCTGATACAACTTCGATAACTGCACCAAGAATATCAAGGCCTAAACCATAGCAGAACATATCACCAGGAAAATTCTCAACATAATCTTTACCAATTGCTTTTACAACATCAATTGTTGAAGCATTTTTATTTTTAATTATTTCTTTAATATTCTCTTTTTCAAGATTGTAATTAAAGCCACCTGTCATAGTTAAAAGATGACGAATTGTAAGAGTTTTTTCAATAGGAACACGAGATTCCCAAGCGTAAAGTTTTTTAAATTCAGGTATGTAATTTCCAACAGGGTCATCTAACGAAATCTTACCTTTTTCAACTAGTTGCATAGCCGAAACCGCTGTTATAACTTTTGATGCCGAATACATAAAAAACAAATCATCATAATCGGCATTAGTGCCATCTTTTCTTTTTCCAAAGACGTTTTCATAAACTTCTTTACCGTCTTTTACAACTTTTATTCCATAAAAGGGGCAACCATCATCTTTAATTTTTTTGATAAATAAATCCAATTTTTCAAAGTTCATTTCAAATACTCTCCATAAACAAAAAGGCATAATAACCTATGATAGATTATTATACCATTTTAACTTTATTAAAACAAGTGGTTTTTATTAGAAATTTTTATTAGTTTTCTACAATTTTGTAAAGCAGACAAGCATCGTCTTTTTTTACAACTTCTTTCACATCGGTAACTTCGGCTTTAAAAGGTTTTGAGCCAAAATTAATCTCAATAACATCTCCGATTTTTACGTCATAAGAAGCCCTTTGCGCCTTACCATTTACAACAACTCTGCCCGCATCACAAGCATCATTTGCAACGGTTCTACGCTTAATAATTCGGGATACTTTAAGGTATTTATCTAATCTCATTTACTCTTCCTCACAAAAAGCATAACAACTGCCATCAAGACAGAGTTTTTCTCTATATTCTTCTTTTTTATCAGACAAACATTCATCTTTATCTTCACAATGAGAGCATAATTTTTTCTTCACATTGTTAAGCATTTTTTCATACTCTACGCGCTCGAGAACTACTGCTTCCATCTCAAAAAATTCGCCAATTTGATTTATGTGAACATAAACATCATCAATCTCTTCTAAAATGAAATATGGCGCAACGCATTTTCTTTCAAAAAGATGACGAAGTTTTATAAATTTTTTGTTGTAATTTTCAAGAAATTCGGCAAACTCATCAATTGTTTGCACCCCATCAGGATACAAATAATATTCGCTTTTATCATCAATATACAAAACCTTCATAAAAGTTCTCCTTTATTACAAAAAACGAAGGCGACTCGATACTTCAAGTCGCCCACGATAAATAATTCAATAATTATTTTACAGCATCTTTGAATGCTTTTGCAGCTTTGAAAGCAGGAGCTTTTGAAGCAGCGATTTGGATTTTTTCTTTAGTTTTTGGGTTGATACCTGTTCTTGCAGCTCTTGTTTTAACTTCGAAGCTACCGAAACCAGCTAAAGCAACTTTGTCGCCAGCTTTAACAGCGTCAACAACTGTGTCAACGAATGCTTTGTAAGCAGCGTCTGCATCTTTCTTTGAGAGTCCAGCTTTTGCAGCGATAGCTGCTACGAATTCTGTCTTGTTCATTTTAAATTCCTCCAAAATAAATTTAATTTTTTAATATTTTATTTAAAGACTAAAAGTCTAAAAATTCTTTTTCTTTACCTCTTCCCAAATACTATCTAGTTCTTCGAGAGTAGAGTTTTTCATATCAATGTTTCGCTCATTGCAAATCTCTTCAACCTTTTGGAATCTGCTAATAAACTTATCAGTAGCGCGATTCAAAGTTTCTTCAGAATCTACTTTTATAAAGCGAGAAACATTTACAACTGCAAAAAGCAAATCGCCAAATTCTTCTGAAATGCTCATAGGACAACCATTTTCAATAGCCTCTTCAAGTTCTGAAAGTTCTTCGCCGACTTTGAAAAGTGGCTCATAAACATCTTCCCAATCGAAATTTGCTTTTGCCGCGCGCTTTTGAACTTTTGCCGCACGCATTAATGCAGGAAAAGCAGCCGGCACACTTTTTAAAGTATCAGTATAACTTGACTGATTTTTCTCTTGCATTTTTATTTTATCCCAATTATCAAGCACCTTATCACTAGTTTCGGCAACTACATCGCCAAAAATATGAGGGTGCCTTAAAATTAACTTTTTACAAACGCCATCTGCAACATCTGATAATTCAAAACCATCTTGCTCTTTTTCAATTTGAGTATGAAAAATTACTTGCAATAAAACATCGCCTAATTCTTCTTTAAGGTCTTCTTTATCATCTCTATCAATAGCGTCAACTACTTCATAGACCTCTTCTAAAAAGTTATTGCGAATAGAATCATGAGTTTGCTCTTTATCCCAAGGGCAACCATCTTCTGAACGCAAAATCTCCATAATTTTCACAAGGTCTTGCACATCATAGTTATCTTTAAATTCAAAATCCTTGACCATTTATTTAACTTCTCCTAATGGATTTCGCATATATACATTTTACCCTAAAACGCCCTAATTTGCAAGTGATTTTTAATAAAAACATTCAAAAAACTTCACTTTTTAATGCTATTTCGGAATTTTTATTCAGTTATGTTAACCAAAAACCGAAAGCACCATATTAATCAACACATCTTCTTTTAAATTATTCGTTTCGCGATAAGTATCAGCCGCGGTATCATCGGCATCATCAGAAAGTTTTCTAATAGACACAAAAGGCATATTCATCTTATAACAAACAGAAGCAACTGCCGCCGATTCCATATCGCAACAACCACCATTGAATTTTTCAATGATATAATCTTTTTTATCTTTTGCCGATACAAACATATCGCCCGTTACAAACACGCAAGGCTTAATAGAAGTGTATTTATTTACAAACTTTTCAAACAAATCTTTATCAGGCTCGTAAATATAAACAGGTTGAGGTTTTACCCCCACCTCATAGCCGAGCGGTGATAAATCAAAATCGTGTTCTAAAAGTTTTTCGCAAATAACAATATCATTTTTATAAACGCCTTTAATAGCGCCTGATAAACCAAAATTAATAATACAGTCAGTTTTTTCTTTGCAAATAAGCGCAGCGGTAGCGCCTGCGGCATTAACTTTACCTGTTCCACAAAGAACTGCAACTATCTGGTTGCCACACATTGTTTCGAAAGAAACCGCTTTATCGCCACAAATCTCATAAGTTTTGCCATTATAAAGTTTTGCTTTTTCAACGACAGGAGCAAACTCCATATCGTCCGCTATAACAAGTCCTATTTTCATTTTATATCCTTTCAAAAAACAAAACGGCTAAATTAGTAGCCGTTTTATTCTAGCTTAAATTATTATAATTGTTGACCGCAGTTTGCACAAAAAGATGCGGTATCTGCACATTTAGCGCCACAAGCAGAACACACTTTAGTTTGCTTGGTTTCATTAATTTCACATTCAATGCTATCAAGTTCATCAAACTTTGCATCAATAGAACCAATGATTTCAGCATAATCAGTTACTTCTTCGCCTGATTCTTTTGCTGATTCATAATAAAGCCTACCGAGAGTTTCAAAGTCTTTTGATAACTGTGAATTAACTTGGGTTGCTTTTAATTTTAATTTTTGAACAGATACAACCTCACCTGTTTTTTTAGCAGCAACATCATATAAATCTTTAGCCTTTACAACTGCTTCTTCAAAAAATCCCATTATAAAAACTCCCTTCAAGTTTCTTTATGCTAATTATACACTAAAAGCCTTTAAAAATCAATGTTTTAATTAAAAAATTCATAGATTTTTTGCTTTCTGTTTATCATTTCATCAAACCCTCTTATGTACTCATAAGGGTATTTGTAATTAAAAATTCGTTCAATTTTATTTTTATCAACCAACTTTGTTGAAGCGCCTGCGCCAAGGGATAAAATAGTTTGCACTTCTTCCATAATGAAAATATTGTAATAAGACTCAAACCCAGGTTTTGCCCAACCAATATTCTCATTATTACCTGCCATTTTGCTTTGACGGTACATATAGTACGGATTATAGCCGTTTTGTGATAAAACTTTACTCGAATATTCAAGCATTTTAGAAACCGTATCGCCCTCAGGGTTATAAACCGCATCGCCTTTATACACAAGTGTTGACGAACGTTTTACAGACAAGCAATGCACCGTTATACATTCAGGCGCAAGTTTTACAATATCATCTATTGTATTTTTAAAAGATTCATATGTATCTGATGGCAACCCTGCAATTAAATCGGTGTTAATATTATCAAAACCAATTTCTTTTGCAAGATTATAAGCATCATAAAACTCTTTTACAGTATGGCGCCTTTTTATAATATGCAACACATCATCATTTAGTGTTTGCGGATTAATTGAAATTCTGGTTGCGCCATTTTGTTTTATTTTCTCTAATTTTTCACGAGTGATGGTATCAGGTCTGCCTGCTTCTACGGTAAATTCAAGCAAATCAGACACATCAAAATGAGTGTTTACCGCCTGCATAATCGCAGATAAATCTTCGGCAGAAATAGCGGTAGGTGTGCCACCGCCGATATAAACAGTTTGAAGTTTTAAGTTTAAGTCCCTCGCTACTTTTGCAGTATATTCAATTTCTTTTAAAAGATTTTTGACATATTCAGGTATCAACTTTTTAGACTGCTCAATATCGTGAGAAATAAACGAACAATATGAGCAACGAGAAGCGCAAAACGGAATAGAAATATAAAGGCTGAATGAATTATCATTCATTTTAGCAAGTATTGTGTTTTGCAAATCAACTATTCTCTTTGCCATCAGGAACTTTTCATCAGAAATAAGCAAATTTTCTTGCATATACTCTCTTGCCGAAGTTTCTCCTTGATGCTCAATTAAATTACGAAGCAACTTTGTTGGTCTAACGCCTGTTTGAATACCCCATTTAGGCACAAGAAAAGTATGCGCTGACAAAATTTCAAATAGCATTTTGCAAAGCAGACGCTCGCTATCATTATCCACAAAAGCGACTGCGCGTTTTTCATAATATTCGCCGTCTATTCTGACTGTAACCGATAAATTTAGGTTATACTTAAAAACAGAAATCTTTGCAAAATCGCCATCAAGCGGAGAAGTTTTCTGCTCTGGAAAAAACAATTGTATTATATTTTCTATCTCGAATTTATAATCATTTCCTACAAGTTCTAATTTTATCATAGATACCTCGAAAGTGGGTTGAAATTACGCTCATCATTCAAAGTGGTAGAATTTTGATGACCGGGAAGCATTAAATAATCGCCTTCTAATTGGCAAAGTTTATAGTAAGAATCAATAAGCGATGACAAACTGCCTGTTGGAAAATCAGTTCTACCATAAGAGCCTTGAAAAATAGTATCGCCACAGAAAATAACGTCATCACACAAAAAGCACAATGAACCATCAGTATGCCCAGGTGTATGAATAACTGTTATATGCTTTTCGCCAAACTCTAACACATCGCCATCATTTACTGCGATGTCAATAGTTTCAGGCACATAGTCTTCTAAATAGCAACCAATTGCGCTATGAAGATTCGCTTTTGCGCTAGACAGACGCTCTGCTTCATTTATATGCGCAACAATGCTAGCGCCTGTTAGCATTTTAACAGTATGCACTGCCATAATATGGTCTGCGTGAGCGTGAGTTAACAAAATATATTTGATATTAGCCTTCTCAACTTCGCTTAATAATTTTTCTGTAACAAAAGCAGGGTCAACAATTACCGATTCTCCTGTTTTATCATCGGTAAACAAATAGCAATTTGTAGATAACGGTCCTATTTCAAATCTTTTAACTGACACTTTATCACCTATTTCTTAAAACGAACATCGCTTTTTCATAATCTTTTCTGCGAACATAAACTTTGTACTCATACATATTTTGTTGATGAACAAAAGAATTTACAGGTACGCGAACACCATTATGCAAAGTAATGTTTTTTACTCTCACAATATAATCAATATCATTAGAAGCAAGAATATCACGAACTTTTGCCTGCTCACCTATATCATAAGTGATTAAAACTTCTTCTCTATTAAAAATAGTAATCATATCTACATTCCTGTTCTTTCTATTGAGAATACACCGTTGATTTTTGAAAGTTTATTGATAATATTTTTCAAATGCTCAACCGATTCAATGCTAATAGTAATAATTACAACGCAGTTTCCATCTTTAATTTCTCTTGCGCTGATAGAGTGAAGCGCTAATCTCATATTAGCAATTTCCATAGTAATATCAGCAACAATTTGTGGTCTGTCAATTGCATGAATAGTTAATGTTGACTGGAAGTTTTCACGAGTGTTACCTGTCCATTTAACACCTATCCAACGCTCTGGGTCTTCACATTTTGTCATATCTCTTGGCACATTAGCGCAATCTCTTTTATGCACAGAAATACCGTGACCACGAGTTACAAAGCCGATAATAGCGTCCCCAGGCAATGGGTTACAACATTTTGAAAGTTTGATAAGACAATTATCAGTACCATCAACAACTACTGCGCCATCGTTTGACCTTGGTTTGATTTTAACAAGGTTTTCAGAAACGCTGTCAGCAGGTTTTGGTTTATACTGCTCTTTGATTCTTGGAATAAACTTTGAAAAAACAATTCCGCCATAACCAATTGCAGCATAAAAATCATCAACAGACTTATGCCCTTGACGCTCTGATATTTTTAAAATAACCTCATTATATTCATCTTCGGTTAAACTAATATAATTTTTCTTTAATTCTTTTTCAATTTCTAACTTACCGCGCTCAATATTTTCAGGGCGCTTTTCTTTTTTAAACCAAGTTCTGATTTTAGATTTTGCTTCACTGGTTCTTACAATGCCGAGCCAGTCTCTACTAGGTCCGTGAGGTTGAGAAGTGGTAAGAATTTCAATAACATCGCCTGTTTGAATCTTATAGTCAATAGGCACAATTCTACCATCAACTTTAGCGCCTACCATTTTATTACCAACAGCGGTGTGAATAGCATAAGCAAAGTCTATTACACAAGAGCCTGACGGAAGTGAAATAACATCGCCTTTTGGTGTTACCGCAAAAACATCATCTTGAGTTAAATCGCTTTTAATATTTGCAACAATTTCTTGTGGGTTGTCGCTCTCTTTTTGGTTTTCCAGCAAATGGCGCACCCAATTCAAGCGTTCATCTGATTTCTGGTCAGATTTTGAAACACCACTTTTATATTTCCAATGCGCCGCGATACCGAGTTCTGCAGTTTGGTGCATTTCCCAAGTTCTTATCTGCACCTCAAAAGGAATACCCTCTCTTGGCAAAACAGTTGAGTGAAGCGACTGATACATATTAGGTTTCGGAGTTGAAATATAATCTTTAAACCTACCTGGAATAGGGCGGAACATATCATGAATATAACCCAAAATATTATAGCAATCAACTACTGTATCGGTAATAATTCTGATTGCATAAATATCATAGATTTCTTCAAATGTTTTGCCCTGCATATACATTTTTCTATAAATACCGTGAATAGATTTAACACGGCCATCTATACGAATATTAGGAATAACGCCATCTAATCTTTTTTCAATTCTTAAAATAATTGAACGAAGATAACTCTCTCTTTTGTCTTCTTGAGAAGCGAGCGAATCTTCAATATCTTTATAAGCAATTGGGTCTAGCACTCGAATTGCCAAATCTTCTAATTCTTCTTTTATCGCTCTGATACCAAGACGGTGAGCAATAGGCGCATAAATTTCAAGCGTTTCTTTAGCAATATCTCTACGCTTTGTTTCAGATTTATGCCCCTCAATTGTTCGCATATTATGAAGCCTGTCAGCAAGTTTGATAATAATTACTCTTATATCTTCTGACATGGCAAGAAGCATTTTTCTAATATTTTCTGCTTGAGCATCTTCTCTTGTTACAAAAGGAATATTAGAAAGTTTTGTGAGCGATTCAACCAAGTTGCAAACATCTGCTCCAAACTCTTTTTTAATTGTTTCGCAAGTGATTTCAGTATCTTCAACAACATCATGCAAAAGCGCAGCGATAACCGATTCATTGTCCATTCCAAGTTCTATAATTGTGAGCGCTACTGCAATTGGGTGGCTAAAATAACTCTCGCCCGATTTGCGATACTGACCCTCATGCGCCTTTTGACCAAACAAAAAGGCTTTTTCTATTCTGTTTAAATCATAGTCTTTTTTAGTTGCAGTTATATGCTCAACTATGTCGCTAAAAGTGTACTCCTTAAAAGCCATTTTGCTCTCCTTTCGTTTCAGTTTGCTCTAACTAAAATAAGTAAATAATTTTGATTCTATTAAATCTCTGTGACCTGCTGTTTCATTTAAGAAAATTTTATATTTTCCATCAAAACTTAAATCAACAAACCCAAGTTCAACTAAAACATCTAAAATAATTCTTAATTTAAACCAGTCTTCAGTTTTGAAAATATTCAAAAGCGCTATATCATCTGCTTGAATATATTTTATCATTCTGATTTTCTTATATACAAGCGCAACATCTTCGCGAGTTATAACAAGACTTCTCTCTTGCTCACCAAAATATTTAAATTTTTGATAATCTCTTATATCTTTTATTAAATTTTCTTGGTCTATATTCGCACTTCTTATATCTTTTAAAATAATTGACAAGTTTTCATTGCCATTATAAACATTAACATCTAAAGTTACTGCCACATCAACTTTATCGCCTTTTCTAAATGAAAACTCCTCTAAAGTTGTAAAAAACGACATAACTTCAATAGCATTATCAAACCCACCTGTGCGTGATAAAACAAGTTTTAAATGCTTTCCGCCTGATAACGAGATAATATTCACAATGCTCATATTTAAAATTGCAAATGTAGGCTTTTCATTACCCTCGCCAAAAGGCTCTAAATTCATCTGAGCATAAGCAGAATTTATATCCAAAGAATTAGGGTTTAATTTACAAGCGATTTCTAATTTATCAAAAGGCATTACTTTATAAAGATTTTTTGCGCTATATTGAATCTCTTTTATCGCCTTATCAAAATTTTCTCTTGCAATAGTAATTCCTGCCGCCGAATTATGACCGCCAAAACTTACTGCATAATCAGAAACACTTGATAATATTTCATAAATAGATGCGTCTTCAAAACTTCTTGCAGAGCCTACTGCGCTAGCATCATCAAGCGAGAAAACAACTGCAGGGCGAGAAAACATACTGCAAAGTTTTGCCGCAACTATTCCTATAACACCGTGGTGCCAACCCTCTTTATAAACAACAATAACGGGTGCGGACAATGCTTTTTCATCTCTTGAGAGCATTTCTAATGCTTCACTTAAAATCTCTGCTTCTAAATCTCTGCGCTTTGTATTTAACTCGCACAATTCATTAGCAAGTTTTTCTGCTTGAGCCTCATTATCGCACAACAAAAGTTCAATGGCTTTTTCAGGGCGAAAAACTCTGCCACAAGCATTAATTCTTGGCGCAATAGTAAAAGCAACGCCGGTTGAATTGATTTTTTCAACAGAAGAGCCCGCGGCACTAATTAAAGCGCTAACACCCACTCTTATTTGATTTTTAATGCATTTAAGCCCCTCTTTAACAATTGCTCTGTTATCCTGAATTATCGGCATAACATCGGCAATGGTGCCAATAGCCACCAAATCGCCATATTCTTTTAAAAGGTCTTCAGGCGCAGTATCAGTGAGCGCGCAACAAAGCATAAATGCCACGCCAACACCTGCAAAATCTTTAAATTCAGTCGCACAGTCAACTCGTTTTGGGTTAACAACTGCAACTGCATTTGGCAAACTCTCCCCTGGCAAGTGGTGGTCAGTTACCACAACATCAATATTTTTAGCGCTTGCATAATCAATTTCATCAAAAGCAGAAATGCCATTATCAACAGTGATAATAAGTTTTACACCTGCTTGATGCAACTCATCAATTGCGCCGATGCTCATTCCATACCCCTCATCACGAGATGGTACTCGCCAAATACAGTTAGCGCCAAGTTCAGATAAAACGCTGAAAAGCAAAGTTGTTGAAGTTACACCGTCACAGTCATAGTCTCCAAAAACTGCGATTTTTTCACCAGAATTTATCGCGATATGTATTCTCTCTACTGCCTTTTGCATATCAGCAAAAGTATAAGGGTCTTGGCATATACATTCGTCAGACAAAAACTCATCTACTAAAAATGGGTCACAAATTCCTTTTGAACATAGCAAATACGCAGTAAAAGTATCAATACCGCACTCTTCTGCTAAACTTGTTGCTATTTTTTTGTCAACTTCTGAAAATACCCATTGTTTCATAGACAAACACTTTTCCTTATATTCTATTTATAAATAATACCATTTTTAAAGGCTTTTTTCAAGATATTTTGACAAATTATTATTGATGAATTAAAATAAAAATGCTATAATTATTCAAAACAAGAAAAAAGCGAGGCTTTTTATGATTTACACAGTCACTTTCAACCCTGCTATTGACTACTGTATGAAAATACAAGATTTATCATTAGGCAAGACAAATCGCTCTTGCAATGAACAAATCTATTTTGGCGGCAAGGGTATAAATGTTTCATTAGTTTTAAAACAACTTGATACACCTTCTATTTGTTTAGGTTTTATTGCAGGTTTTACAGGGAATGCTTTAGAAACTCATTTGAAAGAAAAAGGCATACAAACCGATTTTATAAATCTTAAAAACGGAAACACAAGAATTAATGTGAAACTCAAAGGCGAAGCAGAAACCGAAATCAATGCAGATGGCCCCGAAATTGATAGTGGTTCAATAAACGCTCTTTTTGAAAAAATTGAACTTCTCAAAGATGGCGATACTTTGGTTCTTGCGGGTAGTATTCCAAAATCATTGCCTGATGATATTTATGAAAAAATTCTTGAAAGAGTGGCAGATAAACAAATTAGAATTGTAATTGACGCTACTAAAAGCTTACTTTTAAACACGCTTAAATACAAACCATTTTTAATAAAGCCTAACATTGATGAATTGCAAGAAATTTTCGGCAAAGAAATTTCATCTGATAAAGATATAATCGAATGCGCAAAAGAATTGCAACAAAAAGGTGCTATAAATGTTATTGTATCATTAGGCGAAAATGGTGCAATTTTAGTTGATAATTGTGGCAAAGTTTACAAGCAAAAAGCAATAGGTGGGCGCGCAGTAAATTCAGTTGGCGCAGGCGATTCTATGATAGCAGGTTTTTTAAGTGGAATCGACAATGGTTTTGATTATGCAATGAAACTCGGCTCTTGTGCAGCAGGCGCTACTGCTGTGAGTGAAAATTTAGCAACAAAACAAGAAATTTTAGATTTAATGTAAAAAAAAGGAGTTCCAAAACGGAACTCCTTTTTTAATTTATTTTTTAAAACTTATAAAATTATAACTTCTTAAAATCTCGAAAAACTGCGAAAGTCTTTCATACAAAGGGTTTGCTTTTTCACCAAAATGCTCTTTAACTTCTTGACCGATAGCAATAATGTTTTTCTCGCCATCTATTAAAGGCCAAACAAAACTGCCATTTTCATCAAGATGAATATAAGTAATTTTCGGCTTTTTAAAAAGCAGTTGAAACACTCTGTTAAACATGCCCTTATTTTCAATTTCAAGGGTAACTATTCCGTTTTCATCGCTAGACCAACCGATTTTTTCGTTTTTAACAGGTATTTTCTCTAATATATTTTCATTATTCTTCATCTTCTGCTACCTTTTTAGGTTTTCTCCAGAGCGAGAATTTCAAAACAGTAAGAATGATAATTGCGAATAATACAAGCGCACCATAATTATAAACTGATGCCGGAATATAAGATGAAAGGTCGATTACTTTATCAATACCGAATACTGCAAGTAATGCAAGAATGATACCTACAAGGCCTTCGCCTGCAATCATACCTGAACAGAAAAGAACACCATCGTTAACAATGCGTTTTTTCTCTTCTTCTTTTTTCTTCATCTTATCAAGAGCCAAACGGATAAGACCGCCAACCATAATACAAGCATTAAGTTGAACAGGCAAGTAAACACCAATTGCAAATGGCAATACAGGAATACCGATAAGTTCAACAACAACTGCAATAAACACACCTGTGAAAACAAGTGCCCAAGGAAGATTTCCTTCCATAACACCTTCGATAATAAGTTTCATCAAAGTTGCTTGTGGAGCAGCAAGTTGGTCTGAACCAAAGCCCCAAGCAGCGTCTAACAAATACAATGTTCCACCAATAGCAAATGCAGCGGCAATAACACCAACTATTTCACCAACTTGTTGTTTTTTAGGTGTTGCGCCTAAAAGATAACCTGTTTTCAAGTCTTGTGAAGTATCGCCCGCGATAGCAGATACAATACAAATAACTGAACCGATAGCAATGGCGCTAACCATACCTTCAACACCGCTTGCACCTGTTACTTTAAGAATAAGTGTTGCAATAAGAAGTGTAGCAATTGCCATACCTGAAACAGGGTTGTTACTACTACCAACAAGACCTACCATTCTACTTGAAACAGTTGCAAAGAAGAAACCGAATACAACAATGATAAATGCGCCGAGCAATGATACAGGAATTGCAGGAATAAGCCATACTAAAAATGTTAAAACAACAATTGCAGCGATAACAACTTTAATGTTAATATCTTGCTGTGTACGCTCTGTACCTGCTGTACCTGCGCCTTTCATACTCTTCATAGCGCCTGTAAATGTTTTAACGATAAGTGGCAATGATTTGATAAGGCTGATAATACCACCTGCTGCGAGCGCACCTGCGCCGATGTATCTGATATAAGTACCCCAGATAGCGCCTGCGCCACCATCAGCAAAAATTTTACTAATTGGAGCAGTACCAGGATAAAGAACGATATCTGCGCCAAAAAGAACGATAAGCGGAATTAATACGAGCCAACTTAAAACGCCACCTGCGAACATATAAGAAGAAATTCTTGCTCCACAAATATAACCAACGCTCATTACTGCAGGATAAATTTGTGTACCAATTTCACCGGCAAAACCTTTTACTCTAAAAGAAATTTCGCCTGTTACAACCTTAAGACCATCAATAATAAATTTAAAGAGAGCCGCAAAACCCATACCTGCAAATACTGCAGAAGCATTTGCGCCACCTTTTTCGCCTGCTAAAAGCACTTCTGCACAAGCAGTTCCTTCAGGATAAGGCAAAACACCATGCTCTTTAACGATAAGCGCATTTCTAAGCGGTACCATAAAGAACACACCCAAAAGACCGCCGATTAAAGCGATAAGAGTGATACTAATGATATCTGGTTTTTCCATTTTACCCTCTGCTGCCCATAAGAACAAAGCAGGAAGTGTAAAAATTGCACCTGCTGCCAATGATTCACCGGCAGAACCAATTGTTTGAACAACGTTACTTTCAAGAATTGAGTTTTTACGCATTAAAATACGAATAACACCCATTGAAATAACTGCCGCTGGAATTGAAGCCGAAACTGTCATACCAACTCGAAGTCCTAAATAAGCGTTTGCTGCGCCAAATACAACTGCCAAAATAATACCCATTACAATAGAAGTTATTGTAATTTCAGGAGTGATTTTTGAAGCAGGAATATAAGGCTTGAATTCTTTTTTACTGTCCATATATTTTCTCCATTCTGTAAATTTTAATTATTATACCATATTTTATTATTTATTGCAAACAATATTTTATTTGCATTTTTCAAGAATTGATAAAACAAGATTAAAAATTCTTCCCACTGAAGAAATACTTAATTTTTCCCCTGTTGTATGAACATCGTAAAGTTGTGGGCCAATTGAAATGCAGTCAAGATTTTCTATCTTTGCCGAGAACACTCCACACTCAAGACCTGCATGAATTGCCTCAACTTTTGCATCAAAACCAAATTGCTCTTTAAATGCAGTTTTATAAATCTCTTGCAAAGTTGAATTTTCAACAAATTCCCAAGGCGGATAATCGCCAGACGCTTTTGTTTCAAAATCTCCGATGCTAAAGAACAAGAAAAGTCTATCTTTCAAATTTTCAAGTGCAGAGAGTTTATTGCTTCTCAAAGCAAAGCCAAAATTAATGCCATTTTCTTCTGTGTTTAAAATTCCCAAATTAAGCGAAGTTTCAACAAGCCCCTCTATCTCTTTGCTCATTGAAATTATGCCGTTTGGTACACAAACAAGAGTATAAATAAGCATATTTTTAGAAGTTTCATCAATTACTGAATGCTCTTTATTTTCATTATCAACAGTTATTGAAAATGAAAAATTTTCTTCTCTTGATTTTATCTCTTTTTTGATAATTTCGAGATATTCACTTGCTTTTTTAGTTAATTTTTCAACATCTTCTGCAACTAATCTTACTTTGCATCTATTTGGAATAGCATTTGACTTATCGCCACCTACTATATCAATTACATTATAATCGCAAACGCCTTTTAAATGTTGCAAAACTCTGCCCATTAAAACAGACGCATTAACGCCACCTCGGTCAATTTCAACACCTGAATGGCCACCCATAAGACCGCTTAAAGTAATATCTACTTCTGCGCCCAAAAAGGTTTCTCTCGCTACATTTAATCTTGCCTGAAAATCGCTACCACCTGCGCAAGAAACAGTAACGGTATCATCTTCTTCAGAGTCTAAATTAATCATTCTTTTAGCAGATAAACCATCTGTGCAAAGCGCAGTTGCGCCTATCATACCAACTTCTTCATCGGTAGTGAAAACCGCCTCAATAGCAGGGTGAGCATACTCATCACTTTCTAAAATAGCCAAAACACAAGCTACCGCAATGCCATTATCTGCGCCGAGTGTTGTACCATTTGCAAAAACAAAATCGCCATCAACTGCTAAATCAAGCCCATCTGTTTCAAAGTTTATACTGCTATCTTCTGTTTTTTGACAAACCATATCAAGATGACCTTGAAGAATTACAGGAACACTTTCTTCATAACCCTTTGATGCTTCTTTAAAAATGATAACATTATTTGCTTCATCTCTTACTGCTTTTAAATTATGCTTTTTAGCAAATTCCAAACAATATGCGCTTATTTTTTCCATATCATAAGAGCCGTGTGGAATACTGCATATTTCTTCGAAATATTTAAAAACTCTTTCAGGTTTTAAACCCTCTAATTTTAACATTTATATCTCCCTTTTTTAAAATTTTTATTATTATACCACAAAAGACTAAAAAGTGCAAACAACAAATAAAAAAACAGAGCGCCAGAATCTGACGCTCTGTTTTTCAAATAGAGAGGGACGAAAAACTAAGAACTTTTTTCGCTTTTCACTTATTAAGTGTAAAACAAAAGTCAAAAAGTTTCAAATTTTCAAAGATTTTTAAAAATAACATTTTCACCTTTTGAGAATAGAATATTATAGAACGATAAATACAGGTGAAAGCAAAATGAATTCTACTCTTGATGACATACAATTAGGCGAAAATGCCACTGTATATAAACTAAATTCCACAGGAAATATTAGAAGAAGATTTTTAGATATAGGTCTTATTGAAAATACAACTGTAAAATGCGTTGGCGAAAACGCAAGTAAAAACATGAAAGCATTTTTAATAAGGGGTGCAATAATTGCTATTCGCACAGATGATTTGAAAGATATTTTGATTAAATAGGTGGTTTTTATGGAAAACAAAACTATTGCGCTCGCAGGCAACCCCAACGTTGGCAAAAGCACCGTTTTTAATGGGCTTACAGGTATGAATCAACACACAGGAAACTGGGCAGGAAAAACAGTAGAAAACGCCTTTGGAATAGTAACAGGAAATAAAAACACCTATACTCTTGTTGATATCCCTGGTACATATTCACTTATGGCTAATTCAAAAGAAGAACAAATCGCCAGGTTCTACCTTTGTTTTGAAAACTGCGATGCTGTTATCGTTGTTTGCGATGCTACTTGCATTGAAAGAAATCTCAACCTTGTTTTGCAAACAATGGAGATACATAAAAATGTTTTGGTTTGCGTTAACCTTTTAGACGAGGCAAAAAGAAAAGGAATAACAGTTGATTTAGACCTTTTATCTAAAAGGCTTGGCACTTGTGTTTTTGGCACAACTGCAAAGGATAAAAAGAGTTTGAAAACTGTTTTAGACACGCTTGATGATTATTTTGAAAAAAGCAAAAACAACTCTTTTTTTAATATTTTATATGATGATGCAATTGAAAAAGCGATTTGCGTTTTGCAAAGCGAAATTGAAAAGATAGACTGCAAAACCCTAAATCCAAGATGGATAAGTTTAAAAATTCTTGAAAAAGATATGAGTTTAATAGATGAAATAAGCGATTTTCTGGGTGTTGATTTGCTCCAAAACGAAGCAATAATAAACGCAATTAAAAAAGCGAATAAAATCTTGGCAGAAGAAAATTTAGCAGGAGAAAAAATCAAAGATAAAATCGTTTTTTCAATAGTAAATTACGCAGAACTTATCTGCAAAAATATTATTAAAACAACTTCTCAAAAATCATATAACAAAGACCAAAAAATCGACAAAATCTTAACTTCAAAAACCTTTGGTTTTCCGATAATGTTTATTGGTTTGCTAGTTATTTTGTGGCTAACAATAAGCGGTGCAAACTATCCTTCAAATCTGCTTTACACTCTTTTTATGTATTTGCAGGATAAACTAATTGAGTTAAGCATAATTATTGGCTTACCGCAGTGGCTTTATAATGCATTGTTTCTCGGCGTTTTCAGAGTGCTTTCATGGGTTGTTGCAGTAATGCTTCCGCCTATGACAATATTTTTTCCGCTTTTCACTCTGCTTGAAGATGTCGGCTTTTTGCCGAGAGTTGCATATAATCTTGATAAGCCTTTTAAAAAATGCAACGCTTGTGGAAAACAAGCGCTGACTATGTGTATGGGGTTTGGTTGCAACGCAGTCGGTGTTACAGGGTGCAGAATAATCGATTCAAAAAGAGAGCGACTAATCGCAATTTTAACCAACACTTTTGTGCCTTGCAATGGCAGATTCTCAAGTTTAATCGCAGTTATCACTATGTTTTTTATCGGCAGTAGCATTGGGCTTTTCTCATCGCTTTTTTCTGCGTTTCTTTTAGCGCTGACAATACTTTTAGGAATACTGATAACATTTTTAGCAAGCAACTTCTTGTCTAAAACGCTACTCAAAGGCGAACCATCATCATTCACACTCGAACTGCCATCATATCGCAAACCTCAAATTTTAAAAGTAATTGTGCGCTCAATTTTCGATAGAACACTTTATGTTTTAAAACGAGCGATAATAGTAGCCGCCCCTGCAGGTCTTATAATATGGCTTTTTGCTAATATTCACATAGGTGGGCAAACAATTCTTGAAATTTCATCCTTATATTTACACCCAATTGCTAAAATTTTTGGGCTTGATGGCGTAATTTTACTTGCATTTATACTCGGTTTTCCTGCAAATGAAATCGTTATACCAATTATACTTATGGCTTATCTTTCAAGCAGTACGCTAATTGATTATTCCGATTTGTCAACTCTAAAAACGCTTTTTGTTGACAACGGTTGGACTATAACGACAGCGCTTTGCTTTATTGTATTTTCACTTTTCCATTGGCCTTGCTCAACCACTGTTTTAACAATAAAACACGAAACAAACAGTTTAAAATGGACACTTGTTTCTGTGATTTTACCAACTGCAATAGGGCTTATACTCTGCTTTTTAATCAACTTATTATCAACAATTTTTGCATAAGAAAAAACACTTAAGTTTTACCTTAAGTGTTTTTTAATTTAAAAACAAATTTTGCCTGGGTTTAGAATATTTTTATCATCAAATGCTTTTTTGATTTGTTGCATTAAAACAATAGGTGTTTCGCCATATTGCTTTTTCAAAAATTCTTTTTTAGCATAGCCAATACCATGCTCGCCTGAAACTAAACCACCTAATTCTTCTGCTCTATTATACATTTTATCAAAACAAGCGGTTAAAGTTTCTTCCCAGTCTTTATCAGACAAATCATCTCTGCAGATATACACGTGCAAGTTGCCATCGCCTGCGTGACCAAATGATGGAATACGCACTTTAAATTCATCTGCAAGTGTATGAGTATATTTAATAAACTCATCAACCTGACTTACAGGCACAACAACATCGCACTCATCCATTTCGGTAGTAGATGCTTTTATAGCCTCTAAAAATGCGCCACGAGCAGACCAAACCGAAGTTTTGCGCTCATCTGTATCAACGATATACGCATCAATTGCGCCAATTTCAAGGCACAAATCAGCAACAGTAGTTAAATCTGCTTGTACCTGCGCTTCGGTGTTGCCATCAAATGTTAAAAGTATATACGCATCATTTTTAGTATCAGGGAATTTTTTACCTAGATAATCTTCAGAGAAAAGAATTGTATCTCTTGACATATATTCTATAGCAGTTGGAATAACTTTTGAACGGAAAATTTTTGGCACCGATTCAATAGCGCTTTTCATATCAGAAAATGGCACTAAAAGTGATGTTGAAACTTTTGGAAGCGGTACTAATTTTAAAACCGCTTCGCAGATAATACAAAGAGTACCTTCAGAGCCGATAACCAAATCTTTTAAAGAATAACCTGAACTGTTTTTAGCAACTGTTGCGCCAAGTTTTAAAATCTCGCCATTTGGCATTACAACAGTAAGCGAGCGAACATAATCTCTTGTTACACCGTATTTAACCGCTCTCATACCACCTGCATTTGTTGAAATATTGCCACCAATTGTTGCAGATTTTTCGCCTGGGTCTGGTGGATAAAGAAAATCATTTTCTTCACAAAATTGCGCTAGTTCCATCAACAAAACACCAGGTTGAACGGTAACTGTTGAATTATTTTCATCAAGTTCTAAAATTTTATTCATTTTGGTGGTTTCAAGCAAAATGCCACCTTCTATTGCAACTGCAGAGCCTACAAGACCTGTGCCGCTACCACGAACAGTTACAGGAATTTCTCGCGCATAAGCGTGTTTCATAATCTGCGAGACCTGTTCGGTAGATGTAACTCTAACCAAAACTTCAGGCATTTTGTAGGTGCCACCTAACTCATCATGAGCATAATCAGGATTTATCGCATCGCCAACAAAAACTTGCGCTTCGCCAACGATATTTTGCAAAACTTTAATATCATCTGAACAAACTTTGTTATACATTACGACTCCTCCTTAATCTTTTTAATAAGTTTTGGCACGATTTCATTAACATCTCCAACAATTTGATAATGAGCAACATCAAAAATAGGTGCCGATTTATCTGTGTTTATAGCGACAATGCAATCAGAAGACTTCATACCTGCGGCAAACTGAACTGCACCTGAAATACCTAAACAAAATATAAGTTTTGGTTTTACAGTTCTGCCTGAAAGACCAATTTGATGTTTAGCATCAAAAATATTTGATTCAACCATAGGTCTTGTACAAGCAACAACGCCACCTAAAGCCTGTGCAAGTTCTTCTGCTTTTTCTCTCATTGCTTCAGACGATGCACCACGACCAACTGCAACAATTACATCTGCTTCTGAAATATCAATATCTTTTGGTTTAGATTTTGAATCAATTACATCAATTGCAGATATACGCATCTCATCTGTAACATTCATTTTAACGATTTCGCCATTTGCTTCTTGAGTTCTTTGAGGCTCATTAAACACTTTATATCTTGCAGTGCAAAACTGCGGTCTTGTATTTGGTGTGATAATCTGCGCCATAATATTACCACCAAAAGCAGGACGAATCTGCACTAAATCTGTATTTTCTTTCATTTGAAGAACAGTACAGTCTGCAGTAAGACCTGTTTTGCATCTAGCGGCAACTCTTGGCGCTAATTGCCTACCAAGATTAGTAGCGCCAACTAAAATTGAAGATGGCTTAATATTTTCAACAAAATCATAAAACGCCGCTGTATAAGGCTCGATTCTGAATTCGCTGAAAGCCTTGTCGTCATAAACAAAAACTTTCTGGACGCCATAATGCAAAAGTTCACTTGCGCACTCTTCAACATTATAGCCTATCAAAATTGCATAAACTTTATGCTTTGTAACTTCGGCTAATTCTTTTGCCTTGCCACAAAGTTCATATGTAACGCGATGAATTTTACCGCCTGTGCAGTCGGCATAAACGCAAATGCCATTCCACAAAGATTTATCAATTTCTTTTGCATCTTCAACAAAATCAATTACACCTGCGCCTTTTCTCACGCACATTTTACACATTTTACACGCAGATGAAATTTCCAAAGTATCATTCTCATAAGAAATTGCATTAAAAGGGCAAAGATTTATAACCGCTTGCGCGCTTTCTGGTGTTACTAACTTTTTATTTACAACTAGTTTTCCCATCTCATCTTCCCCCTTATATCATTTTATTCTCACGCAAGATGTTAAACAATTCTTGAGTTTGTTCATCTGCAGAGCCTGTGATTTCTCTTTTTTCTGCTAATTTTTCAGGTGGAAAAATTCTCTCAACTTGAGTAGCAGAGCCTGTTAAACCATAGTTATCAGGATTCTGGTCATCAAAATCTTCAAATGTGAAGAATTTAACCGCACTGTCATCAAGTTGCTTTTTAACTTTATAAGATGGCAGTCTAGGAGTGTTTATATCGCCATCAACCGAAATCAAACAAGGCAAATTAACGCTCATTTTAACTACCTTTTCATCTAAAGAAGCGGTAACATAAACTTTGCCATCTTTCACATCATCAACAGATAAAACATTAGAAACATTAGGTATATTCAAATACTCGGCAACCTCTGCGCCAACTTGAGCAGTATCGCCATCGGTGGTTTGTTTACCACAAATAATCAAATCAAACTCGCCACATTTTCTAATGCCTTGAGATAAAGTATAAGCAGTTGCCAAAACATCTGCGCCTGCAAATTTTCTATCTGTTAACACAACGCCACTTTCAGCGCCCATACAAACAGTTTCTAAAATAACTTCTTTTGCTTGTGGTGGGCCCATAGTGATACTGTTAACGCTACCGCCATATTTTTCAGAAAGTGTTAACGCAGTTTCAATAGCATACAAATCATAAGGATTGATTTTACTTGCTATTCCGCTACGCTTCAAAACACCTGTTACAGGGTCAACTTCAACATTGTTAGACCCAGGCACTTGCTTAACGCAAATAAGAATTTTCATGATAAGTTCTCTCCATTTATATATAATAAAGAATTATACCATAATTAACTACTGTTTTCAAGCAATTTCCAACAAAAAAAGGCAGGTTTAGCCTGCCTTTTTTGTTATTTTGTAACCATAACTGCAATTCCATCAGGAATTGCCACTATTGATGCATCGCTTTTGTTTATTATCTCTTTAGCCTTTCTTATTGCTTCATCTAAAGAATGAGCAGGTATCATATGCATATTTTCAACCATTTCATCAGGCATTTCTGAAACATAAATAACTTTTGAGCGAAGCAAAATCCTAACTAAAATCTGCGACTGCCATTGGTCTGGTTTAGTTTCTTCTCTGCCACGCGATAAAAACAACTGCATTGTTTTATTGATATCTTTTTCATCGGCTAACTGATGGTAAAAATGGTCGCCACCGGTACCATCGGTTGAACTAGCGAGCATTATAATTACGCCGCCTTGTTTTACAGTTGACTCTGCCGCGGTCATACCTTTAACTGCTTGATAAACATTTTGGTCAAGTGGATAACCACCGTTTGTTGAAATAACAATATCGGCTTCTTTTGCTTTTGCGCCACAAAGTGTATTAAGAAAATCTGTACCGTTTTTGTGCGCTTTTTCAACATCGCCTGCAACTGCATAAATAACTTTTTTCTCGGCATTCAAAACAACATTAACTATAAACGCTAAATTCGCCTGTTTTGCCGCCCAGAGCATATCTTTATGAATCGGATTATTCTCTAAAACACCTGTACGAGCATAATCGTTTGCAATAAACTCTGAACAATGGTTGCTAAGCACAGTTTTTCTACTGCAAACACCAGGTAACACGCTTTTTCTACCGCCTGAAAAACCTGCAAAGAAATGAGGCTCAATAAAGCCTTCTGCAACCAGCAAATCGGCGTTTACTGCGATAGAATTTACTTCGCATTTACCACCCGATGGCAATGTGCCGATATCTGTTAATTTATCAGTTTCAAGACAGTCGTGTATGTAAATATTTTCGTTTTTTACTATTTCCTCGCCAAATTTTGAAACCAATTCTTCTTTTGTAGTTTCTCTATGACAACCTGTTGCAATTAAAATTGTGATATTAGCATCAGGGTTTCCTTTTCTGATTTCTCTCAACATTATTGGCATAATCACTTTGCTAGGCACAGGGCGAGTATGGTCAGAAGCGATAATTACAACTTCCTGTTTGCCCTTTGAAAGTTCACTCAAACTTTCAGAGCCGATAGGATTTGCAACTGCATTTTCAACCAAGGTAATCTCATCGGCAGTTGGAGTATATTCTTCAACAGAAGAAGTAAGCACACCGATTAAATTTTCATCTTTAAAATCATATTCTAACATTTGTTTTCCATAAGGAAATGAAATTTTACTCATAATATCACTCCTTTTCAGATTTTGGTCTAAATTTATTTAAAATCGCCATAATGCACGGTATAAGTATAAGTTGCAAAACAATACCCGGCAAAGCATCAACAAAACCACCCATTAAAAATGCATAAAAACCAAATTTTGAACTACCAATACCAAGCAAAAGTGTTTTCACAACGCCCCAGACAACTCTACCTGAAATCATTGAAACTATCAAAGAAATATAAACTGTTTTAACGCTTTTTTGCTTAAATCTAGAATACAAAAGTCCAATTACCAAACCATAAGTTGCAAGTTCAAAAGCCATCCAAACAGCATTTGGATAAATAGGTGGCATACCAAAAGTTAATGCTCTGAAAATTGGTAAGATAAACCCTGTTATTGCCCCATATTTTGCACCGCAAATAAGACCGCAAAGCAAAATTGGAATATGCATTGGCAAAAGCGAATCGCCTATCTCTTTTACAGAAGCAGTAAACAATGGCAAAACAACACCGATGCTCAAAAACATCGCCGATAATATTAACTTTTTAAGACTGCTATTAACATACAGTTTTTCCATAATATCACGCCCTTTTTAGACAGTATAACACATATTAAAAACAAAAGCAACAAAACAAAAGCCTGTCTTAAAAAAGACAGGCTTTTGAAATTATTTTTGAATAAATTTTTTTATTGCGTCAAACGCTTCATCGCTGATAAAATGCTCTATTTTACAAGCGTCTTCCGTTGCAATGCTACTTTCAACACCTAATTTTATAAGACACTCGGTTAAAATAGTATGTCTTTCATAAACTTTTTTGGCAATTTTCTCGCCTTTTTCCAAAAGGGTAATAAAGCCATCTTTATTCATCTCGATAAGACCTTTTTCACGAAGGTTTTTCATTGCAACTGAAACCGATGGTTTTGAAAAGCCTAGTTCATTGGCAATATCAATTGAACGAACTTTACTGCCTTTTAAAGACAAAACATAAATTGTTTCTAAATAGTTTTCAGCAGATTCTAAAACTTTCATTTGAAGTCCTCCTAATTAGCCTTATCTTTCACTAAATGGAATATACTCTCTGCGCTCGCCCACTGCCTTGTAAGCAGGACGGATGATTTTACCGGCATTGATAAGTTCTTCCATTCTGTGAGCCGACCAACCTGAAATTCTTGCAATAGCAAAAAGCGGTGTGAACAACTCTCTTGGAATACCAAGCATTTCATAAACAAAACCAGAATAAAAGTCAACATTTGCGCTAACGCCTTTATACATTTTCTTGCTACCTGAAATAAGATTTGGCGCAATTGCAGCAACCGAATTATAAAGTTTAAACTCATCTTCTCTGTGTTTTTCTTTGGACAAAGTTTCAACAAATTGTTTGAATACATTTGCTCTTGGGTCTGACTTTGAATAAACCGCGTGACCGATACCATAAACCAAGCCTGTTTTATCAAACGCTTCTTTATTAAGAATCTTTTGAATATAGCATTCAATCTCTTCCATGTCATTCCAATCGCGAACATTCTCTTTGATATTATCAAGCATACCACAAACTTTAATGTTTGCACCGCCGTGTTTTGGACCTTTTAATGAGCCAAGCGCCGCAGAAATTGCCGCATAAGTATCAGTACCAGAAGATGTTACAACGTGGGTTGTAAAACTTGAGTTGTTACCGCCGCCATGCTCTGCGTGTAAAATAAGCGCAATATCAAGAATTTTTGCTTCTAAATGAGTAAACTTTGAGTCAGGACGAAGCATATGCAAAATATTCTCTGCAATTGAATAATCAGGGTTTGGGTCATGCATAAAGAAACTCTTATTGCCCTTGATATAATAATTATAAGCCTGATAACTATAAACTGTAAGTTGCGGGAACATTGCAATAAGTTGCAAACATTGGCGCAAAACATTTGGCAAACTTGTATCATCAGGGTTGTGGTCATAAGAATAAAGAGTTAAAACACTTCTTGCAAGCGAGTTCATCATATTTTCACTTGGTGCTTTCATAATAACATCTCTTGCAAATGATGTTGGCAAAGTAGCATAGCCATTGAGAATGTTTTTAAACTCGGCTAACTCTTTCTTGTTTGGCAACTGACCCATAAGCAAAAGATAAGTGATTTCTTCAAAACCAAATCTATCATCTTTTATAAGGTCGTTAACAATATCATAAATATTATAACCCCTATATATAAGTTCGCCATCGATAGGAACAACCTGACCGTTTACAAAATCTTTTGACTTAATCTCTGAAATCTCTGTAAGACCTGTAAGAACGCCATTACCATTTAAGTCACGAAGACCCCTGTTTACAGCGAATTTTTTATATAAATCTTTATCAATAATATTGTTGTTAACACAAATTTCAGAAAGATTTGAAATCTCTGGAGTTATAATAGAATAATCTTTTTTCACTTCGACACCTCCTAATAAATGTCTGTTATCTATTTTCTTTAATTTCATCATCAAAGGCATTTAATATAAGTTCAGACAAATGCAAAAACTGAATAATGTTTTCTCTGCCAACTCTATCATAAACCTTTAAAATGAAATCGTGAATAATTTTATCATTTTCTTGTTTTACTTCTACACCTTTTTCAGTTATGAAAACCAATGTGTTTCTTCTGTTTTCTTTTTCAACCTCTCTGGTGATAAGGCCTTTTTTCTCTAATGCGTTTAAAGTTTTTGTAATCGAAGGCGCAGTAATTTTAAGCCTTTTTGTTAAATTAGAAACTCTCACATAAGTATTTTCTTCTTTTTCAATGATTTTAGATAAAACTTTAAGCATAGTGTATTCACTTGAATTAATACCTTTATGAATAGGATTAAAACTCATTGAATGAAGTTTTTTAACTTTAGAAAGAATATCTATTTCTTCGTGTAACAAAACTATTCCCCCACTCGAATTATGTCGAAACATTTAGCCTGGCTAATTATTAACCTTGTTTATATTACCATACTAAACCAATTAAAATGTTAACAAATTGTGAACAAGGTTTATACTTTACTTAAATTATACCCTTTTTAACGCAAAAACCACTCGTCAAAAAACGAGTGGTTTTTAATTTCTTTGTTTTTAACCCATAATAACTTTTACTTCGCGAACTTTATTGCCAACAGGTTTGATAGCGCCGAATGGCACTTCTTCGCCATCAACAATAAGTTTTGCAACACCTTTTTGCGCTTTTGCGCTGTTATCAACTGTGATATTGAAAGTGTCGCCTCTGAATTTACGAGTAACTGTAAATTCAGTAATATCATCAGGAAGGCAAGGGTCAACTACAAGACCATCATAATCAGGTTTGATACCTAGAATAAATCTTGAAACATTATAGAAAGTCCAAGCCGCAGTACCTGTAAGCCATGAGTTTTTAGCCTCGCCATGATTTTTAGCATCTCTACCTGCAATCATTTGTGAGTAAACATAAGGCTCTGTTCTGTGAACTTCAGAAATATCCTCTAAATAAGCAGGGCAAGTTTTTCTATAAACTTCAAACGCTCTATTACCTCTGCCTACAACTGTTTCTGCAATTGAAACCCAAGGGTTATTATGACAGAAAATACCGCCATTCTCTTTATATCCCGGTGGATATGAAGAAATCTCGCCAAGTTCAATATGATAACGTGTGTAAGATGGGCTATTAAGCACGATACCATATTTAGTATCAAGATATTTTTCAACAGACTCTAAAGCCTTTAATGCTCTGCCATCTTCAACACCGATACCTGCCATTACGCAGAAGCCTTGTGGCTCAATAAAGATTTTACCTTCATCACATTCTTTTGAACCGATTTTGTTGCTATAAGCGTCATAAGCACGAACAAACCATTCGCCGTCCCAACCTGCAGTGAGCACTGCTTCGGTCATTTCATCAATTGCTTTTTGAGCGGCTTTTGCTTCTTCAACAAGTCCTTTTTGTTCGCACATTCTAATATAATCAGGGCCAACTGCAACAAACATACCTGCAATAAATACAGATTCAGCAACAGGACCTTCTGAAGGACCGAATGTTTGGAAACTCTCGCCTGGATTTTCAGAGAAACAGTTAAGATTCAAACAGTCATTCCAGTCTGCACGGCCGATAAGTGGCAATTTATGAGGACCAAGGTTATTTGTAACATGGTCGAATGAGCGTTTTAAGTGAACCAACAATGTATCTGCTTTTGACTCATCATTATCAAATGGCACCATCTCGTCAAGAATTGACCAGTCGCCTGTTTCTTTAATATATGCTGCAACACCAAAGATAAGCCAGAGTGGGTCATCATTAAAGCCACTACCGATATCGTTGTTACCCTTTTTAGTAAGAGGTTGATATTGGTGATAAGCAGAGCCATCTTCCATTTGAGTAGCGGCAATATCAAGAATTCTCTCACGAGCACGTTCAGGAATAAGATGAATAAATCCTAACAAGTCTTGTGAAGAATCTCTAAAGCCCATACCACGACCGATACCTGATTCAAAATATGAAGCAGAACGAGACATATTAAATGTAACCATACATTGATATTGGTTCCAGATATTAACCATTCTATCAAGTTTTTCATCGCCTGAAACTACTGAATATGTAGATAAAAGATTTGTCCAATATGCTTTGAGGTCTTCAAGCGCGCTATCAACTTGGTCATCTGTTTTGAATTTAGCAAGTAATTCATTAGCAGGTTTTTTGTTGATAACATCTTGCGCTTCCCATTTATCGTCCCTATCATTTTCACAATAGCCTAAAACGAAAATCAAAGATTTTGTTTCGCCTGGGTTTAATGTGATTTTCTTTGAATGAGAACCAATTGGTGACCAACCTGAAGCCACAGAATTTCTTGATTTATTTTCTAAAACTGCATCAGGACAGTCAAAACCATTGTAAAGACCGATAAATGTTTCTCTATCAGTATCAAAACCGTCAATTTCCTCATTGCAAGAGAAAACTGCATAATGGTTTCTTCTTTCTCTATACTCGGTTTTATGATAAATTGTTGAACCAATTACCTCAACTTCACCTGTTGAGAAGTTTCTTTGGAAGTTAGTTGTATCATCATTAGCGTCCCAAAGACAAAATTCAACAAATGAGTAAACTGTGAAATCTTTTTTTGTTTCAGTTTCATTAGTGAATTTAAGACGATAAATAGCCGCAGTAGTATCAAGCGGAACAAAAGTTGTTTGCTCGGCTTTAAGGCCATTTACTTTAGATGAAATAACTGAATAACCTAAACCATGGCGACATTCATAACTCTCATAATCTGCTTTGCAAGGTTTCCAACCTGGGTTGAACACTTTGCCGCCCTCATTGATGTAAAAATAAATACCACCATCATCAGTTGGCACATTATTGTATCTATAACGAGTAAGTCTTAACAAACGCGCATCTTTATAAAAACAGTAGCCTCCCGATGTATTAGAAATAAGGCCAAAGAAGTCTTTATTACCGAGATAGTTTATCCAAGGATATGGAGTTTTAGGCTCGGTGATGACATATTCTCTTGCCTTATCATCAAAATGTCCGAATTTCATTTTGTTGCCTCCTAAAATTTTATATAACTATATAATAAGATAAAATCGCATTTTTTGCAAGTATTATTTTAATTAAACTGAATTTTTCTCGAATTTGCAATTTTTTGAATTGATTTTAGTCATTTTGCACAAAAACCAATGTCGATTTTTATGAAAATATGCTAAATGGTAGAAAAATCAAAAAAATCACGATTTATTGTTGACATTGCATAAAAACGGGTGTATAATTTGGTCAAACGACACAAAAAGGTTGTGATTTTTATGACATTTGAACAAAAATTTGATTCATTAAAAACTGCTTTCGATAAAGCGGACGTTAAAAAGTTTAATAGTGATTTCTTTGCAATCCAACTCACAATGACTGATGAAGATTGCGGTGGTACTTTCTATATTGAATACAAAGATGGTAACTATTCAGTAGAGCCTTACAACTACTATGACAACACAGCAACAGTTCTTGCTCCTGCAAGTACAATTGCTAAACTTTCTAAAGGTGTTGTTGCAAAAGATTTAATTGTTGATGGCGATGTTGAAGTTATCAAAACACTCGCTTCTGCTTTGAAACCAGTTAAAAAGGCTCCTGCTAAAAAGCCTGCTGCTAAAAAGGCAGAAACAAAAGTAGCTAAAGCACCTGCTAAAAAAGCAGAAACAGTTGCTAAAAAAGCTACAACTCCGGTTGCTAAAAAGACAACCGTTAAAAAAGATACTAAAGCAGCAAAATAACCTTTCTTTAGTATCTATATTAATTAGCTATTCCTCTTTTAAGTTTTTTCATTATATACTCCATTTCAGAAAAGCCGGCAGTTTTACTGTCGGCTTTTCACTTTGTAAAAAACTAAAACCCCATTCGCAAAACAACGAATGGGGTTTATTCTGTTTTTGCAATAGTGGCGCAATATATTTTTGTTACGCCTTCAATACGAAGCACTTTTGCACATTCATTCAAAGTTGAACAACTGGTCATAATATCATCAACCAAAAGCACTCTTTGATACTCAATTGGAATAGGGCTTGTTTCATAAATTCCTTTAACATTTTGACGGCGTTGTTTAAAATTCAGAGTGTGTTGCGATTGCGCGCGTTTTACTTGGTGCAAAACATTATTCAAAACAGGCACTCTTAAGCGCTTTGATAATTCATTGCACAACAATTCGCTTTGATTAAAACCTCGTTGCCTTTTTCTCGACTTATGAAGCGGCACAGGAATTATAGCATCAAACTGAACATTTTTATATCTTTTAGCAATTATATCTGCAATATACTCTGCAAAAAATCTTGCAAGACGCAGATTTTTAATTCTTTTAAAAGAAATAATTGCATTTTTAAGCGGCGCTTGATATTTAAAAGGCGCTACGCTTCTAAAATAAAATTTTGGATACTTTTTGCACTCGCATTTTGATTTCAAACTGAAACACACTTTACAGCGCTCGCCCTTTTCAGTTTCTTTAAAATTTTCAAAACACTCTTTGCAAAACAAATCGGTTGCAGGGATAACTCTTTTACAACAAGGGCATTTATTAGGAAATAGGCAATGTAAGATTTTAAGTTTTGTTGACTCTTTCATTCTTAAAACCCGCTCATAGCATTAGTTGCGTGCAGCAAAAAATGTTTAAACGCAGTATAGCGTTTTGTTTTTTTATTATTATCTATCATAAGTTTTAAATCATTGCTATTTCCTATTATCACAAGCATTTTTTTCGCCCTTGTAACCGCTGTATATAATAGATTTCTATACTTTAACTGTGGTGGAATATCGCACACAGGCAAAATAACGCAGTCAAACTCGCTTCCCTGACTTTTATGCACAGTAATTGCATATGCGAGTTCAATATCTTCGAGTTCTTCACCGGTAAACATGGCTATTTTATCATCAAAGCGCACAGTTATAGTTGATGTTTGCTTATCTATACTTTCAAGCACACCAATATCGCCATTAAACACGCCCAAACCTTGCTCGCCATTTGGCTTTGTCCAAATAACATCATAATTATTTTTAACCTGCATAACCTTATCCCCCTCGCGAAGAATAAAGCCTTTTCGCTTTATTTCTCGCTTGGTCATTCTGTTTTCAGGGTTGATAACGCTTTGCAAAATGTTGTTTATATTTATTGTTCCTGTTTTCATTTTGCGAGATGGACAAAGCACCTGCATATTTTCAGGTGTAAAACCATAAACGCTCGGCAAACGCTCTAAATAAAGCGAAGAAATAAGTTTATCAGGCGTGCGACTATCGGTAACAAAAAAGTCACTCTCGTTATCGCTTGATACTTTTGGCATTTCGCCTTTGATAATTCTATGAGCATTTGTAACTATAAAACTTTTTTGCGCTTGGCGGAACACCTTTTCAAGACGAATTACAGGCACTACGCCAGACTCAATAATATCATTAAGCACGTTTCCCGCGCCTACTGATGGCAACTGGTCAACATCGCCAACTAAAATCAAACGGCAGTTAAGACTCATAGCCTTTAAAAGCGCCTCAAAAAGCCCTATATCCATCATCGAAAGTTCATCTACAACAATGCAGTCAAACTCTAATGGGTTTTTATCATTTTTCTTGAATCTTTGCTTATCATTTTCGCCCCATTCAACCTCTAAAAGACGATGAATGGTTTTTGCTTCTCTGCCACAAAGTTCGCTCATTCTTTTTGCCGCTCTGCCTGTAGGCGCTGCAAGAGCAATTTTTGCACCTGATTCTTCAAGCAAAGAAATAATAGCATTTAAAGTAGTTGTTTTGCCTGTACCAGGACCACCTGTTAAAACAAGCATACCCGAAACCAGCGCTTTTGTGATGGCTTGTTTTTGAACTTCATCATACAAAACGCCTGTTTCTCGCTCAACCTGATTTAAACGAGAAGCAGAAACCGGCACTTCTGCAGGTGGCACACTCATCATAAGCGCGATACGATTAGCGCAATAATACTCGGCTTTATAAAGTTCGTGTAAAAACACAAATTCTCTATCATCAAGAGTTACACAAGTTAGCACGCCATTATAAATCATATCTTCTAACGCATCGACACAAACACTTTCCGAGCAACCTAGCAATTTTGCAGAAGTTTCACACAGTTTGTCCTTCGGCAAACAGGTGTGACCATTTCTTAAATTATGCCTTAAAATATATTCAATTCCGGCTTCTAACCTATATGACGAATCAACCTCGCTACCTATACTATTAGCGATTTCATCTGCACGCATAAAAGAAAAACCTATTCCCTCATGCATTAGCATATACGGATTTTTTTGAATTCTTTCAACACTTGAAGCACCTAATTTTTTATAAATTCTCATCGCTTCATTATTAGTAATATTAAAATCTGCGAGTTTTAACATAACCTCTCGCACACCATATTGTTTTAAAAATTCATCTCTGATTTTTTTGGCTTTTTCTAAAGATATGCCTTTAATTTGCGCCAATTTTTGATAGTCATTTTCAATTACTTCAAGCGTTTTTTCTTGGAATTTTGAAACTATCATATTCGCAGTTGCAGGGCCTACGCCTTTAATTGCGCCTGATGAAAGATATTTTAAAACCGCCGCAGTCGAAGTTGGCATTGTGCATATCGCTTGTTCGGCTTTAAACTGCTGACCATATTGCGGATGAATAATAAACTCGCCTAAAAGTTCAACCTCTTCGCCAACATTTATGTATGGCAAAACACCAACAACGGTTACAGGCTCACCGTTTACCGAAATGGTAAACACGCTATAACCGTTATCTTCGTTTACATATGTAATGTCTTCAACAGTACCTTTTAAACGTTCAAATGTTTCACTCATTTTGTTTTCCTTTTATTTTTTCACAAATATTTTCTTTATTGCAAAGAGGTATATTATAATCATAAAGCAAAAGTTTTGCGCTTTTTAAATTTTCAGATGAAAGCCCATTATCAAACGCTAAAACTCTCATATAAACATTGCTTTGCCAACTTAAATTTTCATATGCGCCTTTAATTGCCATTTCATAATTATCATCGTCAATTAAAACCACGCACACCGCAGATGACGGAAAAGCGGTTTTCAGTATCTTACACGTTACCCATTTTATAACCGCTGACAAACCAATTATTGATAAAAAGCATAACAAGATATAAAGAAAAGTTTCCAAAATATATCACCTCTTAATATATTTATGAAAACTTTTCGTCTTTGTTAATTATATCATATTTTTAAACTAAAATCAATCATAAACAACCGCAATTTTATCTTAATCTATCACAAGTGCAATCATCATCACAATCATTGCAAAATTCGTTTATAGTTACATAAGCATACTGCAAAAGCGTGCCGATTAAATAAGAGAAAAATGCTATTAATAAACCTACAAAAATAGGTGTAACAACAGGTGTTTCAACAAGGCCTAAAGCGAAAATTACAAGACCTATTAAAACAACGCCAACAATAGATGTTACAATTCTTACAAAATAATCGCAAATCGCTTCTCTTGTATATTCACATCTAAACGAGCAAGGGAAAAACAAAGCCACAAGTCCTAAAAGACCGATAACTCCTGCAACACCGAGCAAAATAAACACTAAAGTTGGAATAGTAGCAGAAGTGATTAATCCAACCGAAACTAAAATCGCAGCAGCAACGCCAAGCGCAATTGCAACTATGGCATTTACAACATTTAATACTTTTAAAATGATATTATTACAACACATAAAACTTCCTCCTTTCAATACATTATATTCAAAAGAGGGGGTTAAGTGAAAAAGCCTCTCTTAATAAGAGAGGCTTTTTTATTAATCTAATAATGCGAGTGTTTGTGGCAAAACTTCAACACTGCGTTTTAAAATTCCATTCATATACGCAATTATTACGCCATAGTTAGTAAACGGTATGTCTTCGATATTTGCTTGTTTTCTTCTCGATACCATCTCTCGCTCATTTAACATACAAGCGCCGCAATGAACAATAAGTTTATACTTTGATAAATCTTCAGGGAAATCTGCACCTGAAGTCCACTCAAAATTTAGTTTCTTTCCTGTATAATCGCTAATCCATTTTGGCATTTTATCTCTACCTATATCACCACATTGACGATGATGAGTACACCCTTCACAGATAAGCACCGTGTCGCCATCTTGCAAACTTTCAATTGCCTTTGCGCCTTTCACTGCAACATCTAAAAACCCTTTAAATCTCGCCATAAGAATTGAAAAAGATGTTAGCATAATATCTTTTGGCACTTTTTTGCTTACAAGCGAGAAAACCTGACTATCGGTTATAACTAGTTTTGGCTTTTTTGCTAACGATTTAAGTGCAATTTCAAGTTCGGTTTCTCTTACAACCACGCAAATGCAATGCCCATCTAAAACATCTCTTATTGTTTGCACTTGTGGTAAAATCATTCGTCCCTTTGGCGCAGATTTATCAATAGGAGTTACAAGCAAAACTACATCATCTTTATTTAACAAGTCAGAAACTACAAACTTTTCTTCGCTTTTAACATTTAGTTTTGCAATTGCTTCTTTTAACTCATCAATTCCTTGTTTTGATACTGCGCTGACTAACATTTCACCATCTGATAAAGACACTTCTTTTACTAAATCGGCTTTGTTAAAAACAGTTATAAAAGGAATTTCTTTTGACTTAAAAATATCTATTAATTGATTATCAATATCGCTTTTGCCAACGCACGCGTCTATTACAAGCACTGCAATATCAACGCTTGATAAAATCTGTTTAGTCTTTTTAACTCTCATCTCGCCCAAAAGCCCTTCATCATCAAAACCAGGGGTATCAATGATAACTACAGGGCCTAAAGGCAATAATTCCATTGCTTTTTTAACAGGGTCAGTAGTAGTGCCAAGAACATCTGATACTACTGATAATTCCTGCCCTGTAACCGCATTTACAACACTTGATTTACCTGCGTTTCGCTTACCAAAAAAGCCAATATGTAATCTATTTGCGCTTGGGGTAGCATTTAAATTTGACATAAAATCTCCTTTACGAAAGTTTGTTTTTTAAATCTAAAATATTACTTTTTATTTTTTCTGCGACTTTAACAAACTCTTCATCATCTTTACCGGTTGGGTCTAAAAGTCCCCAATCATACCTTTCTTCACAAGGTATATTCGGACAAGCAACATTGCAACCCATTGTAACAACAATGTCAACCGGTGGAATATCTGTTAAAAGTTTTGAATATTGACTTGACATATCAATATTATATTTAGTTTTCATGATTCTAACTGCATCTTGATTTATGTTTGGCACCTTTTCTGTACCTGCAGAAAAGCACTCACACAAATTGCTTAAATAAAACTTACAAAAAGCTTCTGCCATTTGGCTTCTGCAAGAATTATGAACACATACAAACGCTATTTTTATCATTTTTGTTTACCTTTAAAATACGGACATTTTACTTTTATGCATTGACTATTTTGATTTGAAAACTCACATTTAACATCAGTAGTTTCTAAAACTACGTTATAATTTTTGTTAACAAAATCAACCGCTATTTTTAGACTTGTAAACGCATCTCTTTTACAACATCTTGGTCCACCAACCTTGCCAATTTCGAGCAGAGCAGATGATGTAAACAACATATGTTTACCCCAACTTTCATCTGTTGTAAGCGGTCCGGTGCCATCAATAAATGCGAGCGCTGCGCCGCAAGATGTTACCGCACCACAGACACCCCACATACCACAAGAAGCGCCTGGCATTTTAAGACCTTGTTCAACGATATACTCAAGCCCTTTTTGCAAATCAATTTTACCACCCGCATTGTAAAATGCAGTTAACAAACAAGCGCCATCAAGAATATGATGTTCCGGACCATGAATACGGACAAAATCTTTATTTGCAATGCTTTCAAAAAGAGCAATAGGATTTTTTGACGTTGACTTTGAACATTCTAAAACGATAAGGTTACACCTATCAATCATTGTATAATCCATAAATTTCTCCAACTTAAAATCTGAAATCTCTACTGCCGTTTTCAATTTTTACAAGTCGCTCACGAACAATATCTTTAACCTTATCTTTGCCTATATTATGAATTTCTTTTTGAATCAATTCTTCGCCAACACGTTTAGTTTCTTCACTAGCGTAATCTTCTAAAAATTCTTTAAGTGTCATAAGAGCATTAGGGTGGCAACAGTTTTGAATTTGTTTTGATTTGCACAAATCCATAAATCTATCTCCTGTTCTACCCTCTCTGTAACAAGCAGTACAGAATGATGGAATATAGCCTAAATCCATAAGCCATTTAACAACTTCATCTAATGTTCTTTGGTCTGAAACATCAAATTGCTCTGTATCAGTTGGGCGCACTTCTTCAGTATAGCCACCAACAGAAGTTCTTGACGCGCCTGAAATCTGCGAAACGCCTAAATGAAGAAGTTTTTCTCTTACTTCTTGGCTTTCACGAGTCGAAACAATCATACCTGTATATGGCACTGCAACTCTGATACAAGCGCAGATTTTTGCAAATGTATCATCATCAATACCATTATCAAACTGGTCTGGGTCAATATCTGCAGCGCGCTTGATTCTTGGCACAGAGATAGTGTGCGGACCAACACCATGCACTGCCTCTAAATGTTCTGCGTGCATTAAAAGTCCCGCAAACTCATATTTATAAAGTTCAAGTCCAAATAAAACGCCAAGACCCACATCATCAATACCATCTTGCATAGCCCTATCCATAGCCTCTGTATGATAAGCATAGTTGTGTTTCGGACCTGTTGGGTGAAGTTTTTCATAAGACTCTTTATGATATGTTTCTTGGAACAAAATATATGTACCAATACCTGCATCAGCCAACTTTTTATAGTTTTCAACTGTAGTAGCGGCAATATTTACATTAACTCTGCGAATAGCACCGTTTTTATGTTTAATTGAATAAATAGTATCAATACATTCAAGAATATACTCAATAGGGTTATTAACAGGGTCTTCGCCTGCTTCGATAGCAAGGCGCTTATGTCCCATATCTTGCAAAGCGATAACTTCTGCTTTAACTTCTTCTTGGGTTAACTTTTTACGCTCAATTGTGCAATTTTGATGATGATAAGGACAATAAACGCAACCGTTCACGCAGTAATTTGAAAGATAAAGTGGCGCAAACATAACAATTCTATTGCCATAAAAATCTTTTTTAATCTGCTCGGCAAGTTTATAAACTTCTTGTATTTTTTCAGGAATTTCACAAGCAAGTAAAACCGATGCTTCCTTATAAGAAAGGCCTTTTAACTCTTTTGCTTTTTCAATTATTTTATCAATGAGTTCTATATTATCCTTGTTTTGCTCTGCATATTCGAGCGTTGCAAGTATCTCTTCATGATTAATAAATTCTTCTGCTTTTAATGATTTGTTGTTATACATATTTTTTACTCCTTTGTAAATTTTATATTATCGCCTCTGTCACAAACGATTTCTCTGTCTATTTTTCTCATTGCTTTTTTCAAATGCTCGATTTCAATTGCACTTTCATCGCCACTTGAAACCTTGCCATCATAAAGCATATATTTTTCTCTAACGCTCGGCGGCGAAAGATTTGGCATTATTACATTAGCCCCTGCTAAAATTCCGTTTTCTCTACCGTTTTCATCTGCGGTATTAAGCGCAGTAGTAGAGGGGAGCAACACTTCTGGTACAAGCAGTCTTATAATACTAATTAACATCAATGTTAGCCTTACACTGCCCCTTTGCGCATTTTTAAACGGTGTATCTTTATGTGGCAAAAATGGGCCTATGCCAACCATCTCGGGTTGAAATTCTTTTATAAACATCAAGTCTTTAACGATTTGCTCAACGCTTTGAAAAGGCGAGCCCACCATAAATCCACAACCTGTTTGAAAACCAATTTCTTTCAAGTTTTTCAAACATTCAAGCCTATTTTCAAGCGTTAAGTTTTCAGGGTGCAGTTTTTTATAATGCTCGCTATCGGCAGTTTCATGGCGCAATAAATATCTGTTAGCGCCTGCTTCAAAATACTTTTTATATGTATCATATGATTTTTCGCCAATTGATAATGTGATAGCGCAGTCTGGATATTTTTTTCTGATAGATGAAATAATATCAACCATTTTTTCATCGGTATAATAAGGGTCTTCTCCGCCTTGCAAAACAAAAGTGCGAAAACCCAACTCATATCCTTTATCGCAACACTCTAAAATTTCATCTTTTGAAAGCCTGTATCTATTAGCGCAGTTATTACCTGCTCTGATACCACAATAATAACAATTGTTTTTACAATAGTTTGTAAACTCAATTAACCCTCTAATAAAAATCTTTTTGCCATAACTTTTTATAGACACTTCTCTTGCTAGAGAGTGTAAATATTCAAGTTCCGTTTCATTTATATTCTCAATTAAATGTTTTAACTCGTCGGCTTTTAGATTTTTATTTTTATATAATTTATCTATTAATTTTTTCATTTTTTGTTTCCTTGATAAATTGTTTTTGCCGAAATACCACAAAGCGCACCTATTTTACCTGAAAGCGCACTTGTAACTGACTGTGGCGCATCAATTGCAACAGAAATAATATTGATACCTTTTTCTTTATAAGGCACACCCATTCTGCCGATAATATATTCGCCATACTCGGATAAAATGCTATTAAGTTTTGAAACCGAATCGGTTGATTCAACAATGATTCCAATAAGCGCTACTCTTTTTTCCATAATTACCTCCGAATAAAAAACTGCCTTTTTTCAACAACGAAAAAAGGCAGAATAACTCTACAAATATTTATTTAGCCTTCTATCGCAATTTTCATTTTGATATTAGTTTATAAAATCACTTTAATCGCAGAAATAATCTTTGATTTCAGCATAATTATTATAGCATATTTTTAAGCATTTGTCAATTACCATCATTCTCACAACAGCCAAACACTTCATTAATTCTTTCGGCGCATATAAAACCGCTTGAAAGTCCTATTAGCACAAATGGTAAAATCAATATTACCGGCAGGCTATATGGAAATAGCGCTGCTATTAATAATGATAACGCAACTGTTACTACTAAAAACAAAATAGTTGATTTAAAATATTTAATCGCTAAAATAAATGAATTGATAATAAGCGATTTAAAATCTTGCTCAATTTTTGTGAAAAGCGGAAAAAACCAACAAATCATCAAACTTATAATAATCAAACAAATTGCGCTAACTATTGCAAACAAGAAAAAAATTATATTTTCTTTTGATAATTGTAAATAAAACCAACAAGAAAATGCAATAATAGAAGATGTAACAACAAACACAAGTCCATAAAGAGTGCTTTTTAAAAACTCTTTTTTGAAATTTTGAAAATATTCTCTTACAGGGTAAACGTTTTCATCTTCGGCATACTTACAAAGCACTTCTATGAGCGCTTTATAAGACGCGCCAATAGTAAAGAGTGGCAAACTTGTTACAACAAAAATAAAATTTAATAATACCAAGTCAAAAAAATGATGAAAAATAATTTGAAAATAACCTTTTATTCCTTTTTGCCTTTTATAAGGAACTGTTTTGTTGAAATTAAGTAGGTTCAAATAAATCTGTCCTTTTTTATTGTTATTTTTTATTTATAATATCATATAATTAAATAAAAAGCAAATAATTCGAGATTACGATTTGATTTTGTTGAAACTGTCTAAAACCCATCTCAAAGATTTATGCACTATTAACGAATTTTCGATTTTTTCCAAATTTGGGGTTGTAATTTTGTGTTTTATGTGATATAGTAAATTTGTGATTTGGAAACGTTTCCAATTCTCTCAAAAAAACAAACAAAATTTTATTTTAGGAGGCTTATTTAATGAAAACATTCAAAAAACTACTCGCACTTACCCTTGTGGCTTTATTAGCCCTCACTTGTCTTGCTTCTTGCGGCAAACCTGCTGAAGTGGAGGCAGCAAAAACTATCAGATACCTTAACTTCAAACCTGAAATCGCTGATGTTTACAAAGAAATTGCTGAAAAATACAAAGCTGAAACAGGCGTTGAAGTTATCGTAGAAACAGCAGCAAACAACACATATGAGCAAACATTGATGTCTAAAATGGCAAACGATGAAGCTCCTACCCTCTTCCAAATCAATGGTCCTCGTGGATACATGAACTGGAAAGACTATTGTGCAGATTTATCTGACACAGAACTTTACAAACATCTTACTGATAAATCTTTAGCAGTAACTGTTGACGGTAAAGCTTACGGTATTCCATACGTTGTTGAAGGTTATGGTATCATCTACAACCAAGCAATTATGGACAAATACTTCGCTCTTGATGGACGCGCTACAACATACGCTTCTATGGACGAAATCAATACTTTTGCAAAACTTAAAGAAGTTGTTGAAGATATGCAAAAGAACAAAGACGCTTTAGGTATTGACGGTGTATTCGCTAATACATCATTAAAACCAGGTGAGGACTGGAGATGGCAAACTCACCTTGCTAACCTTCCTGTATATCAAGAGTTTAGCGCTAACGATGTTGATTTAACATCTGACGCAACAAAAACTTTGAAATTTGAATTTGCTGAAAACTTCAAAAACATTTTTGACCTTTACATTAATAACTCAACAGTAGAATCAACCAAACTCGGTACAAAAACTGTTAACGATTCAATGGCTGAATTTGCTCTTGAAAAATGTGCAATGGTTCAAAATGGTAACTGGGCTTGGAGCCAAGTTGCTGGTGTTAAAGGTAACAAAGTTAAAGCTGAAAACATTAAATATCTCCCTATCTACACAGGTGTAGAAGGCGAAGAAAATCAAGGCCTTTGCATTGGTACTGAAAACTTCTTCTGTATCAATTCACAAGCTTCTGAAGCTGAACAAAAAGCAGCTGCTGACTTTATTTACTGGTTATATTCAAGTGAAACAGGTAAAGACTATGTAACAAACAAACTTGGCTTTATCGCTCCATTTGATACATTCGAAGCTGATGAAACTCCTACAGATCCATTAGCACAAGAAGTTCTTAATTGGATGGGTAAAGACGGTATTGAAACTGTTCCTTGGAACTTTACACTTTTCCCATCACAAACATTCAAAGATAACTTTGGCGCATCACTCTTGCAATATGCACAAGGCACAAAAACATTTGATGATGTTAAACAACAAGTTATTGATGATTGGGCTTCTGAGAGCGCTGCTATTGAATAATCTTTGAAAATAAACCGCTCTGCAATATTTTAGCAGGGCGGTTTTTATTATAAACTTTTTTAAAATTTAAGGGAGATTTTACAATGAGTAAAGATTTAAAAAAATATTTCCCTGTGTTTGTGTTACCAACACTTATAGCATTTATAATCGCTTTTATCGCCCCATTTATTATGGGACTTGGTCTTTCTTTTACCAAGTTTAATACGGTTACTAATGCTACTTTTGTAGGATTTGATAACTATATCAAAATCTTCACAGATGCCGATGGCGACTTTATGCATGCTTTTGTTTTCACTTCACTTTTTACAGCAGTTTCAATTGTTACTGTAAACGTGATAGCATTTGCACTCGCTATGTTGTTAACACGCTCAATCAAGGGTACAAACTTTTTCCGTTCGGTATTTTTCTTGCCAAACTTAATCGGCGGTATTGTTTTGGGTTATATTTGGCAACTTCTTATAAATGGTGTTCTAGATATTTTAGTCAATTCAGATATAACAATGTCTTCAGATTATGGTTTTTGGGGACTTGTAATTTTAAATAACTGGCAGTTAATCGGTTATATGATGGTAATTTATATTGCCGGAATTCAAAACATTCCCGGCGACCTTACAGAAGCAAGTGCTATTGACGGGGCAACCCCTGCAAAAACACTTTTCAAAATTACCATTCCAATGGTTATGCCATCTATCACAATTTGTATGTTCTTAACACTTACAAATTCATTTAAAATGTTTGACCAAAACTTAGCGCTCACAGGTGGCGCGCCTGGTAAAGAAACTCAAATGCTCGCTTTGGATATTTATAAAACTTTCTATGGCAGAATAGGTTGGGCTGGCGTTGGTCAAGCAAAAGCGGTAATTTTCTTTATAATTGTTGCGCTTATCGCGTTTATTCAACTTCGTGCAACACGCTCAAAGGAGGTTGAACAATGATTGCTTCTCAAAAAAAGAGTACTAATGTTATTATCACAATAATACTTTCAGTTTTGGCAGTATTATTTATGGTACCAATGGTTTTGGTATTAATAAACTCTTTTAAATCAAAACTTTTTATTTCTTCTGAACCATTTTCATTGCCAAGTGCTGAAACTTTTGTTGGCATTGAAAACTATATAAATGGTCTTACTTCTTCAGGCTTTTTAGCCGCTTTTGGCAGGTCGGTATTTATTACAGTAGCATCTGTTGCTTTAATTGTGCTTTGTACTGCTATGACTTCCTGGTACTTAATCAGGGTTAAAAACCATTTAACAAAAGGTCTTTACTATGCTTTTGTTTTTAGTATGATAGTACCTTTCCAAATGGTAATGTTTACAATGACATACATTGTTGGTTTGTTAAATCTTGACAATGTTTTAGGTATTGTATTTGTTTATTTAGGCTTTGGCGCAGGGCTTTCTGTGTTTATGCTTTCAGGCTTTGTAAAAAGCATTCCTTTAGAAATCGAAGAAGCCGCAACTATTGATGGTTGCAACCCAATTCAATGCTTTTTCAAAGTTGTATTTCCAATTTTAAAACCAACCGCAATCACTGTTGCAATTCTAAATGCAATGTGGATTTGGAATGACTATTTGTTACCATACTTGGTTCTTGGTACAGATGATAAAACTGTTCCTGTTGCTATTCAAATTGCAATGCAAGGTGCTTACGGTGACACAGATATGGGTGGATTTATGGCAATGCTCGTTCTTGCAATAATTCCAATTATCATATTCTATCTCGCTTGTCAAAAACACATTATCAAAGGTGTTATTGCAGGCGCAGTTAAAGGATAATTTTTGTCGTAAACTCTTGTATTTTTGGTGATTTTGCTGTATCATATACAATTATATGCTTTTTTTCAAAAGGATTGATTATATGACTATTAAAGATATTGCAAAAATCTCCGGTTATGCTATTGGTACAGTTTCGAGAGCGCTAAATAATCACCCTAATGTATCGCCTGTGGCGAGAGAAAAAATTTTAGCGGTGGCTGAACAATATAACTTTGTAAGAAATACAAATGCGCAACTTCTTAAACAGCAAGGTAGATATATTGCTATTTTGGTTAAAGGCGTTTCAAATGTATTGCTTAATTCTATTCTCGAGATTATTCAAGAGCATATTGGTGAAACTATTTATACCTCATCTGTTTTTGTTTTAGATGAGTATGACAACGAAGCAAAAACTGCTTTGAAAATTTATTATGAAAAAAGACCTGCCGGAATAATATTTTTAGGCGGTAACCCTCAAAGATATGAATCTGATTTTAATAAGATAAAAGTTCCTTGTGTTTTGATTACTAATCAGGCAGAAAACGTTGAAAACAAAAATCTTTCAAGCGTTGGTACTGATGATGTTTTTGCCGCAGAGCAAATAACACAACATCTTATTGAAAATGGGCATACAAAAATCGGTGTTGTCGGTGGCGATATAACTAACTCTGAAATTACCGAGCGTAGATATAGAGGATTTTTAACCGCAATGCAAAAGAATGGTATTGAATTTGATTTTGATAAACAGTATCAAACAACAAAATACTCTTTGCAAGGTGGAAGCGAAGGTGTTCAAAACCTCGTTGAAAAATTCAAAGATATTACTGCTTGTTTTTGTATGAGTGATGTTCAGGCAATCGGCGCTATGAGAAAATTATCTGATATGGGAATTGATGTTCCAAAAGATATTTCTATAACCGGTTTTGATGGGTTGGAGTTTACTCAATTTATTATTCCTAGGCTTACTACTGTAAAGCAATCTGAAAAAAACTTGGCTAAAAAAGGTTTGAAAGCGTTGCTTAAAAATATTGAAGAAGATGAAGAACCTGAACATATTTTAATACCTTTTGAATTTATAAAGGGAGAAAGTGTATTAAAGATAAATTAACTTCATTTTCTCGAAAGGAATGAATTTTAATGGCATCAATTACACTAAAAAATATTAAAAAGACCTATGATGATGGCGTTACTGTTATTGAAGGTCTTAACCTTGAAATTAAAGATAAAGAATTTATAATTTTAGTTGGTCCTTCTGGTTGTGGTAAATCAACTACACTTCGCATGATCGCCGGACTTGAAGACATAACTGATGGTGAAATGTATATTGGCGACAGACTTGTTAACAAAGTTGCCCCTAAAGATAGAGATATTGCAATGGTTTTCCAATCATATGCGCTTTATCCACATATGACAGTTTATAAAAATATGGCTTTCGCTTTGGAACTTAGAAAAGTTGATAAAAAAGAAATCGACCGAAAAGTACGCGAAGCCGCAAAAATTCTTGATATTGAACAATATCTTAATCGTAAACCAAAAGCACTTTCTGGTGGTCAACGTCAACGTGTAGCGCTTGGTCGTGCTATGGTTCGTGACCCTGCAGTATTCTTGCTTGACGAACCTCTCTCAAACCTTGACGCAAAATTAAGAACAGAGATGAGAAGCCAAATTACCAGACTTCATAACGATTTACAGACAACTTTTGTTTATGTAACTCACGACCAAACTGAAGCGATGACAATGGCTGATAGAATTGTTGTTATGAAAGACGGTTTTATTCAACAAGTTGATACACCTGAATTTCTTTATGAACATCCTTGTAATATGTTTGTTGCAGGATTTATCGGCACACCACAAATGAACTTTATTGATGCAACTATCAATGAAAAAGGTGGCAAAATCTATGCCGAGTTTGATAAGTATTCTGTTTTATTGCCTGAAAGAATGCAAGAGTGCGATGCTTTGAAAAAATACATTGGCAAAACTGTTGTTTTCGGTATCAGACCTGAAGACTTGCACGCAGAAGCAAAATATGCTTTGAAAGATGACAGCAATAAAATTGATTTACATGTAGAAATCGCTGAAATGATGGGCTCTGAAATTTATGTTTATAGCAGTATTTTAGATAAAAAGATTATTGCAAAAGTGCCATCAAGCGAAAAAATCAAGAGCAACACTGATGTTTCATTGTATCTTGACGCAGATTCTGCTCATATTTTTGACAAAGAAACAGAAAGATTAATTTGTGACTAATTTCACATAAAAAGGAGGAATTATTATGAGAGCAAGTGGAGTTTTAATGCACATTTCATCACTACCGGGAGATTTTGGTATCGGAACATTTGGTGAAAATGCTTTTAAGTTTGTTGACCTTTTAGAACAAAGCGGTCAAACTTACTGGCAAATACTCCCTTTATGCCCTACCTCCTATGGTGATTCGCCATATCAAAGTTTTTCAACCTTTGCCGGCAACCCTTATTTTATTGATTTTGACATTCTTAAAGAAAAAGGTTATTTAACCGCGAGTGACTTTGAGGATATTTCTTGGGGTGACGATAAAACAAGCGTTGATTATGGTTTGATTTATGAAAAGCGAAAAATCGTTTTCAAGAAGTTGCAAAAAAACTTTTTCAAAGCACTTCCTGAAGATTACAACAAATTCTGTGATAAAAATTCTTTTTGGTTAGATGATTTTTCGCTTTTTATGGCGATAAAAGATGAGTTTTCGGGCAAATCTTTTACTCTTTGGGATGATGATATTCGTACCCGCGAAAAAAGCGCCTTAAAACGATACAGGGAAAAATGCGCTGACACTATTAACTATTATAAAATGCTTCAATACCTATTTTTTGAGCAATGGAATTGTTTGAAATCTTATGCAAATAATAAAGGTATCAAGATAATTGGCGACTTGCCTATTTATGTTGCAGCGGATAGCGCAGATGTTTGGTCAAATCCTGAACAATTTATGTTAGATGAAAAACTTTATCCTATTGAAGTTGCAGGTTGTCCGCCTGATGCTTTTTCTAAAGATGGTCAGTTATGGGGTAACCCTTTGTACAACTGGGAATTTATGAAGCAAGACGGTTATTCTTGGTGGATAAGACGTCTAAAAGAATGCTTAAAACTTTATGATGTTATAAGAATAGACCACTTTAGAGGTTTTGACTCATATTATTGCATCAAAGCAGGTAGCAAAACCGCTAAAAACGGTATTTGGCGTGAAGGTCCTAAAATGGACTTGTTTAAAGCATTTAAAAAGGAATTAGGTAATTTGCCTATTATCGCAGAAGATTTAGGCTTTTTAACACCAAGTGTTAGAAAACTTCTCAAACAAAGCAAATTCCCTGGTATGAAAGTTTTGCAATTTGCTTTTGACTCACGCGAAGAAAGTGATTATTTGCCACATAACTACATTCAAAATTGTGTTGTATATACCGGCACTCACGATAATGATACCATTCTTGGTTGGCAAAAAACATCTAAAAGAAAAGATGTTAAATTTGCAAAAGAATACCTTAATGCAAAAAGAAATATTCATTGGGCCATGATTTCAAGTGCGTTATCAAGCGTTGCTGATACTGCCGTTATCACTATGCAGGACATTTTAGGGCTTGGTAGCGAGGCTAGAATGAACATCCCTTCTACTGTGGGCGAAAACTGGAAATGGCGAATGAATATTGACGATTTAAAATCAGAAAATTTTGAAAAATTACATTACTATACAAAACTTTACTCAAGGGCAAGAAAGGATTTTTGATAATGACAAATTTAGAGAATAATTTAGTTTTATTCGCTAAAACAATGTACCAAAAAGAAGTTAAACAACTAACATCAAGCGAACTTCATAATGTTGTTTCAAGCGCAATTATGGCGGAGATTTCAGATAATTGGGCGGCCTCTGAAGGAAAGCACAACCAACAAAAAAGAGCATATTATTTCTCGGCAGAGTTTTTAGTTGGACGTGCGATTTACAATAATCTTTTTTGCCTAAAACGTACAGAAGACATAGCACAAATTCTTACAAAATACGGTAGCGATATCAATAAATTAGAAGAAATTGAAGATGCGGCGCTTGGCAATGGTGGTCTTGGTCGTCTTGCGGCTTGTTTTTTAGACAGTGCGGCAACTTTAAACCTACCTCTTGATGGTTATGGAATAAGATATAAATACGGTCTTTTCAAACAACGCTTTGAAAATGGTTTTCAAAAAGAAGAACTTGATGACTGGACACGCTACGGCGACCCTTGGTCTATAAGGAAAGAAGACGAGGCAGTTTTAATTGAATTTAGCGATGAAACTGTTAAAGCGGTGCCTTATGATATGCCGATTATCGGTTATGGTACAGATAATATTGGCACTTTAAGACTATGGCAAGCCGAGGCTTTGAGCGAATTTGATTTTGATTTGTTTAACGAGCAAAAATATACACAGTCGTTAAAGTACAAAAACAGCGCAGAAAACATTTCAAGAGTTTTATATCCTAATGACACAACTTTTGCAGGCAAACTTCTTCGACTTAAGCAACAATATTTCTTCTCATCTGCATCGCTAAAAGATGCTTTGAAGAGATTTAAAGCGCAATATGGCAACGATTTTTCAAAGTTGCCTGATGCAGTTACAATTCAACTTAACGATACTCACCCTGTTATTTCAATTCCTGAACTTATCAGACTTTTGCAACTTGAAGGTGTAAGTTTTGAAAATGCGCTTGAAATTGCTTCAAAAGTATTCAATTACACAAACCACACCATTATGCAAGAGGCTTTGGAAAAATGGGATTTGAAGTTTGTTAGAAGAATTTCAAAAGATGTTGCAGATATTATTTTAAAAATTGATAAAAAGTTCAAACTCGAGTTAAAAAGAGCAAACTTTGATACTAAAAAACTAAATGAAGTTGAGATAGTGCAAGGCAAAACAGTTCATATGGCTTATCTTGCTTGTTATTGTTGTAAATATATCAATGGTGTTGCTGAACTCCATACTGAAATTTTAAAAGACGATGTGCTTAAATGTTGGTATGAGATGATGCCAGAAAAATTCCAAAACAAAACCAATGGTATCACTCAAAGAAGATGGTTAGGACTTTGTAACCCTGAATTATCTTCGCTTATCACTCGCCTTTTGAAAAGCGAGAATTGGCTTACAGATTTAAACCAATTAAAAGCGCTTGAAAAATATAGCGATGATAAGAATATTCTTGATGAATTTATTAAAATCAAGCAAAACAACAAGCAAAAATTAAGCGACTACATTCTTGCAAACGAAGGTATAAAAATTGATTCTGAAACAGTTTTTGATGTGCAGATTAAAAGGCTTCACGAGTATAAACGCCAATTTTTAAATGCTTTGGCAATTTTAGAACTTGCATTTAGAATTAAAGAGGGCAGTTTGAAAGACTTTAAGCCTACCACATTTATTTTTGGTGCAAAATCTGCGCCTGGCTATTTTAGAGCAAAGGCGATTATAAAACTTATTGATGAAATCAGAAAGTTTATTGAAAATGATAGCGTTGTAAGTAAATATATAAAAATTGTTTTTGTTTCTAATTACAATGTTTCTTATGCCGAAAAAATCATTGCTGCTGCTGATGTTTCGGAGCAAATTTCAACTGCAGGCACAGAGGCTTCTGGCACAGGTAATATGAAATTAATGCTTAATGGCGCTTGTACTCTTGGCACTTATGACGGCGCTAATGTTGAAATCGTAAGCGAAGCAGGAATGGAAAATAACTTCATTTTCGGCGCAAGAGTTGAAGAAATTGAGAAAATTAAAGATTCTTATGATGTTAAGAAGTATTATAAATCAAACAAAGGCTTCAAACGAGTGTTAGACGCGCTTATTGATGGCACACTTGATGATGATAATACCGGAATGTTTAAAGAACTTTACTCGGCAATTTTAGAAGGCGCTTCTTGGCACGAGCCTGACCACTACTTTTTAGCGCTTGATTTCGATGATTTTATCAAGGCCAAAATCGATATAAATAATTGCCAGAAAGACAAGTATTTATACGCTAAAAAATGTTTTATTAATATGTGTAATGCAGGTAAATTCTCATCAGACAGAACAATAAAACAATATGCAGATGAAATCTGGCATATCAAAAAAGTTTAAATAGAAGTAAAAAGCCAACCTCAAATGAGGTTGGCTTTTTCGTCATTCTGAACACGCGTGAAGAATCTTTTTAAATCCATCGCCAAAGGCGATACCTACAGAGCCTTCTTTCTCAAGAAGGTGGCATTTTCGCAGAAAATGACGGATGATGGACAAAACAGCCCCTCCCCTACGATAGAATATTTGTTTTATTGCAGGTCAGTTTTTATTTGCTAAAAAATATTAAAAATTATATTAATCTTTTAGAAAAAATGGGTTGTTTCTTGTGGAATTTTGTGTTAAAATAAGATGAATATTTTTTAAGGGAGAAATTTTATGTTTAATGCACAAAGTTTAAAAGCAGAACTTTTTAGTGGTAAATATGAAAACACTTTCAAAAAACTTTACCCTAATCAACAAAATGTTGCTGAACGTTATGCACGAGTTGTTGATAAGTTTGTAAATAAATATGGCGATAGCGAGGGGTTAAGGCTTTTCTCTGCTCCTGGCAGAACTGAAGTTGGCGGTAACCATACAGACCATCAGCAAGGTTGCGTGCTCGCTGCGGGCGTTGATTTGGACGTTATTGCAGTTGCCAGAAAAACTGATACAGGTATTATCAGAATTCAGTCTGAAGGCTTCGCAGAAGATGTTATTGATTTGAGTGTGCTTACCCCTCAAGAAGACGAAGTAGAACACGCGCCTGCGCTTGTTCGTGGTGTTGCTGCAAGATTCAAGCAATTAGGCTATGAAATCGGCGGTTTTGACGCTTACACAACTTCTAATGTTTTAAAAGGGTCCGGTCTTTCATCATCTGCGGCATTTGAAGTGCTTGTTTGCACACTTCTTAACTCGCTTTATAATGACGGAAAAATGGATTCAGTTGAAAAAGCAATTGTTTCGCAATATGCAGAAAATGAATTCTTTAAAAAGCCTTGTGGACTTATGGACCAAATGGCTTGTTCATACGGTGGTTTTGTTGGCATTGATTTTGATGACCCTGCAAACCCTGTTATCGAAAAAGTTGATTTTGATTTTAACGCAGTAAACCACTCGCTTTGTATTGTTGATACAGGTGGTTGCCACGCTGATTTGACTGCTGATTATGCCGGTGTTCCTGCTGAAATGAAGGCAGTAGCCGCTTACTTTGGCAAAGGTGTGCTTCGTGATGTTGATGAGCAAGAATTTTACTCATCTGTTTCAAAACTTCGTGATGCTGTTTCCGACAGAGCGATTCTTCGCGCTATTCACTTCTTTAATGACAACCGCAGAGCAGTAGTTTTAAAAGAAAAATTAAAAGCAAATGATTTTGAAGGCTTTAAACAAACAATTTTAGAGTCAGGCAAATCTTCGTTGCAATGTTTGCAAAATGTTTTTGCATCTTCTAACCCTGGTGAGCAAGGTTTGACCCTCGCTCTTACATTAACAGAGAAAATTCTTAATGGCAAAGGCGCTTTCCGTGTTCACGGTGGTGGTTTTGCAGGAACAATTCAAGCATTTGTTCCAAACGATATTTTGCCTACATATAAATACGAAATTGAAAAAGTATTTGGCGAAGGCAAATGCTATGTTTTATCAATTCGCCCTGTTGGTGGCGTTGAAATAACACCTAATTTATTTGATTAATTTATTTTTAAGGAGAATTTTTTAATATGGCTGAATTAAGATGGCACCCACTTATTGAAGACTGGGTTATGATCGCTTCTCACAGACAAAACAGACCACAAATGCCAAAGGACTGGTGTCCTTTCTGTCCTGGTTCCGGCAAAGTTCCAGATGAATTTGATGTTTACGAGTATGATAACGATTTTCCTGCTCTTTCACAAAACCCACCTGAACCAGACGATGTTGCTACTGACTTTTTCAAAGTAGCGCCTGCTTATGGTAAATGCGAGGTTATTTTGTATTCACCTGAACACACTGTAACATTGCCTGAACTTTCAGTTGACCACATTTCAAAATTGGTTGACTTATGGGTAGAGCGATTTAATGTTATTAAATCTGATGACAAGATTAAATATGTTTTCATTTTTGAAAACAGAGGAGAGGCAGTTGGCGTTACAATGCCACACCCTCATGGTCAAATTTATGGTTATTCAGTTGTGCCTAAAAAATTGCAACTTGAAGTAAATAGCGCTAAAAAATATTTGGCGGAAAACAATAAATGTATCTTCTGCGATATGCTAGATAAAGAAAAAGAAGCGCAAGACAGAATTATTTTTGAAACAGAGCATTTTACTGTATTTTTACCATTCTTCTGCGAGTATCCTTATGGTGTTTATATTATGTCTAATCGCCATGTTTCAAACATTGCAGAGTTTACTGAAGATGAAAAACGCGATTTTGCAAAGGTTATTCGCGAAACAACAGGTATGCTTGACAGCCTTTTTGATATGAAATTCCCTTATATGATGTGTATGCATAATGCACCTGTAAACGGCGAAGATAACAGCGAATATTATCACTTCCACGTTGAATTCTTCCCACCAATGCGTTCTGGAGATAAGATTAAATTCAACGCTTCTTCTGAAACAGGCGCTTGGGCGCATTGCAACCCAACTGCACCTGAAGAAAAAGCGAAAGAACTTCGTGCAGCGCACAAAAAATTCATTGAAAATAATTAATTAAAACAACAAAAACGCACTTCGTTTGAAGTGCGTTTTTTATTTATTTAACTTGAATTTTTTGTGTTTTAGACCACTTACTGTAAGCGAACTCTTTTCCATTCTTGACATATGCTCTCGCTTGAACTTTATATTTGCCTTTTTTAAGATTTTTAATAGTTCTTGTAATATTTTTTGTGGCCTTAAACTGTTTTATAGTCCATTTGCCTTTGATTCTAAATCTTAATTCAAAGCCTTTAGCATCTTGAACTTTTGTGTATTTAACTTTAAACTTGCCTTTTGCTTTAACCTTTGAAAGTTTGATTTCAGGCACTTTTAAAGTTAATTTTTCTAAAGTTTCTTCGCTTAAAATCGCATTACATTTTTCACAAACAGTTCTTTGCTCGCCTTCTTCGAAATAAGTTGGTTGCTTTTTAACGATTACTTTTTCGCTATGGGTAAGTTTTTCGATAGTTTCTTCATAAGTATCGCCGCATTTACAACCAAATATATTTGCGCCATCATTTATGCAAGTTGCAGGGAAAGTTGCGATTATTTTATACTCGTGGTTAAGTTTTTCAACTGCGTCTTGATAAGTATCGCCACACATTGAACAAGCATAAATCATTGCGCCTTCCACTTCGCAAGTGCTAAAAACAGCACTAATAAGTTTATACTCGTGAGTAAGTTTGCCTGTTTCCTGGTCTGCATATGTATAATCACAATTTTTACACTTATGAAGTGTATAACCACCCTCATCACAAGTAGGCTCTACCACAGTTTCAGACATAGTATGACCAAAAGCCTGAATTGAAGTCGCTACAATCAAACTACAATCTTTACACTTTTTATACATACTGCCATCATCAGTACAAGTAGCAGGAACATCAACTATCCATTCAGAATTTTTATGTCCCAATGCTTCAACTATATTGGTTTTATTAATCTGCTCACCACAGTTTGAACATTCTTCGCAGTCATAACCATCTTCTTCACAAGTAGGTTTAACTGTTTTATTTGAATATGAATGGTTAAGTTTAGGAATGCTTTCGGTTTTTACAATCTTTTCGCAAACGGTACAACTAATAGTCTTCTCGCCTGCTACTTCACATTCAGGAGCCTTTGTTTCAACCCATTCTCCTTCCTTATGACCGGTAGCAGTAACAGTTTCAGAGTCCATTATTCTATTACAAACAGAACAGGTTTTAGTTTTCACGCCATCACGAGTGCAAGTAGGATTTGAAATAGTAACCCAGTCGCCTACATCATGTTGAACGTTTTTGTAAATTGATAAATTATCAAGATAAATATATTGGAATACACCGAGTTTTCCGATAGTAGTACCATATGTTGAGCAAGACAGTCCTATATTAGAAATTTTTGTTTTCCATTTTTGTTGGTCTTCTTCTGAAAAGTCTGTTAAATAAACTTTATAAGTAACACCATCTTCGGTATAAGTTGTATAAAGGTCAGAGAATGGAATTCTGCATAAATTATTAGGGTCTGTTTGCAACTTCTTATCGCCGTTGCCAAATGTGCTAACTGTTTTTGTTACGCCACCTACAGTTGTGTAAGAAAGCGAAGCGCCTGCAAAGCTAAGTTTATATCTATTATAATTATCAGAAGCCATATATTTTTGCTCTTCTGTAATAGCTACACCGTTTACAGTTGCATCGGTAATAAGCTCAAACTGAATTCCTTCAGCCAAAGTATCATTTGCCAGTGCAGATTTTAACTTATCAAAACCTGTTTTCCAAGCATATCCGCCTGAATAAGCAGTGTTTGTATTACTTGAGTTTGTAAGATAAATCGCTTTTGTTCCGTTTGGACAAACTGCGCTACCGCCTGCAGGACTACCCTTAGGACCTGACCAGCAATTAGCATAATTTGTATTCGAGCCAACAGTTGTTGTCTCAAAGTCTTCAACAAGTGTTACATCTGCTTTTTCGTTGTAGAACTTTTCAGAACTCTCAATTTCATCCATTTCGCCATTATTAACTTGAATGTCATCAACGAAAACTTCTCTGTCTGTCTGCAACTTCGCTTTAATTGTGATAGTAGTTGACTTTCTCATATTTTCCGGCGTTACACGAAGATTATTTGAATTGTTATATTTTTCGTTGAATGTAAAAATTCTGTATTCAGGATTTTTAACAGTAACTGATTTTGAATAAGTAACTGATTTACCATCGGCAGTTGTTTCAAAATAAACTGTAAACGCTTGTTGCTCGCCGTTTGGATTAAAGTATATTCTAAATCCGTTTGCATTTTTCAAATCCTGTGTATGCAAATAGAATTTTGCGCTAACATCTACTGCAGTAGTGCCTGTGTTTACAAGGCGCAGCGCTTTTGTTGACTTTGTTTTTTGGTTTAGCGCATTATAATCATCAGTAATATCAACGAAAGCAGTTGAAGTGTTGGTAGAAGAAGTTAATCTATCAATACCAGACATAGTGGACCACTCGGTACCTGTACCTTTAGCGCCAACATCGTTGCTTTCAAAGTCTATCATTGTATGGTATTTTTCATCAAAGATATATTGCGGGCGAGCCTCACCCTTACCTTGATAAGCGCCCATATTTATATTGTCTTTATCAATTGGGTTGCCAAAGAAATCGGTAGGGCACTCATGAAAGCCATCTTCAATATAATAACCTGTGCCAATAGCAGGAGAACCCTCATAAAGTTTATAAACATCACAAGATTCTCTGCCAATTGAAGCGCGACCACCATCTATAAACAATGGGTCTGCGCCTTCTATGTTACCTGAAACTTCTCTGTATAAATAAACTTCGTTTCCGCTTGAATCAGTTTTAGTTGTCACTGTGCCGTTATCAGGACAGTTTTTAAAATTCTTTCCTGCAAAAAGATTGTTTTTAAAAACTGTTTCGGTGTTATTTCCTAATCCTACGCCTGGCATTTTATCAAGCCAGAAAATGTTGTTTGCAATCAAAGTATTATGAGGCAAACTTCTGCCACTCAAGGAGTTTACCCCTTTATCATAAGAGAAGAAAAGATGAGTTGCATTGCCACCTGTATTTCTTGAAGCATAAATTGTATTGTTATAAATTCTTGTATCTTCAATAGCATCGGTGAAGTTAAATGTATAATGTTTATCTGCCTGTGAGATGTTATATCTTACAGTTGAACCCTTATTAAATGAATATCCACCATCCCAGTTTTTTGCTTCTGTACAAATAAGCATAAAGCCGCCTACATTATCGTGAGAATAGTTGTATTGGAATGTGGTATAGTAACACTGATAGTCACAGTCAAAACCTTGACCATCATAGATAGTTCTTGTATCATACGCTTCGTTGTATTGGAAAAGCGAACCATAAGAAGCAAACGGCCACATAGCAACGTGAGCAGTATTAGTTGCATAAGAGTGCGCCTTGCCACAAACGTTATACTCAACAAGCGGTTGATTACAGTTGTTTGGCAAGATACCATCTTTACCGATATTGTAAAGAGTGTTGCCACGAATTACAACACCTTTTGCAGCATTTTTGTTTATTTCGCCCTTGTAATTACAACCCGCGTTCCAACCATTTACGCCGATACCATTTGTTTTAACATTGCTTACTTGGTTGTTTTCAATAGTAATGCCATCTATCCAACCTTCGATGTTAATGCCTGAAAGACCCGAACGAGAGTTAATTGACCAGTTGTTAGGGTTAGAACCATTTATAATACAATCGTGAAGGTAGTTGCCAATCATTCTATTTGAGTTATTATCACTATAGAATTTAACAACATATTGAGTACCTGTACCGTTTGTACCATTATAAAGACTTAAATTTGAAATATCCCAATAGTTTTGGTTAGTTCCAAGGAAAAGACAGGTGTCATAGTTTGGCAAACCGTCTAATTGGTCATCATAAAGCGATGCAATATATGGCAAATCTTTAGTTTCATCGCCATAACAAGAAATATAGTTTATGTTATCTTTATCGCCTGTACCTTTTGGCCAAAGGAAAGTATCGGTCCAGATACAACCCCTTTTAAAAAGAATTGCGCTACCTGGTGAAAAAGTGGTTTTATTAACATTTTCAAGCGTTTGCCACGCGGTTTCAGGTGTTAGTCCGTCCTTTTTATCGTTACCATTATCTGCGTCAACATAATAAGTCAACCCTGTGTTTCCAATTTTCTTATTTTCTGCCGCGGCATTAATTGAAACGCTCACAGAAACTGCAGAAATTATAATAAGCAAAGATAAAAGTAAACTTAATAGTTTTTTCATAACATATCTCCTCATTTTAAACTAATTTAATTATATCACACCGAAAAAACATCGTCAATTGAAAAACTAAACAAAACAAAAGCAAAACTCTATTGCAATATCAACAAAAATATTGACAGACATTTAAAAAATGGTATAATATAATTAGAACATTTGATTTAGGAGGGATTAAAATGAAAAGTAAAAAAAGCGTTAAAAATCTTATCGCTTTTATTTTGGTTGCTATAATAATTTTTTCTTGTATCCCTTCTTGTTTAGTAGGCGCTTTTAACTATCCTAAAATCTCGCTTGGCAAAGAGCAAAAAGGCAAGTTGCAAGATTATTTTGGCGCAGTTTCTTATGAGTTTAATCTTAAAAACGATGCTAAAATTTTAATTAATTATTCAAGCACGGTTGACACTGATTTAACAGTTTGTGATGATAAGTTAAACACCATTAAAAAATTCAGCAATGTAAAACGAGTTAAAGAAAACATTGAATTAAAAAGTGGCGTTTATGTAATCGGCATTTACAACTGCACATATAGTTCTGGTACATATAGTCTTAAACTTACTGATAAAAGTTTTTCAAAAGTTAAAATCAGTTTTGCAAACAGTATAAACTTTTTAAAAGTTGGCGACTTCGTTAAACTAAAATTAAATAGGCAACCTGAAAACGGAAATATTGATAATACAATATATTCTTCTTCAAAAACAAACGTTGCTTCTGTTAACAAGAACGGCAAGGTAACTGCAAAAGCGCTCGGTAAAACCACTATCACTGCAAAACTCGGTAAAAATCAAACCGCAAAATGTGATGTAATTGTAAACCAAAGCAACATTCAAGTTTTTCAAGCCGCTAAAAAAACTTTGCCAAAAATCAATGGCAAAGTGCCAATTTATTCAGTTTATTCAACCTCTATTGCAACAGTTAATAATCGAAAATTAACCGGTGTTTCACACGGCGCTACGACTATAAGCACTTATGTTGACGGTTATTATTACTATATCAACGCAAAAGTTATTGCAAGAAAAACTCTTTATAATCAAGCAAATAAAAGGCTAAAATCGAACGATAAAGGCGCTAAAATAGTTGAAAAATACAGAGGGTACAACAATAGTGGCAAGGCTTGTGTTGTATTAAATTACATCTCATCTTTGCAAGAAAACAAATATTTGATAGCATATTATGATGATAACTTTAAACTAAAAGCAAAAACTCAAAGCAGAATGCCTAATTTATCGAACAAAAAATCATTTTAAACAAAAAACTCTATCTCAAAAGAGATAGAGTTTTATTTTTTATTTGCCGAAACATTTATTATAATTATCAATACAATCTTGAATGATTTTTATCGCAACATCCTGCCCTTGTACAGACTTAACTTCAGTAGGCACGCCTTCAAGCAATTTATAAACCTCAAAGAAGTTTGAAACCTCATCAAAAATATGTTTAGGAAGTTGGAAAATTGAATCATAGCAATTATAAGATGGATCACCAACAGGCACAGCAATAATTTTTTCATCATATGCCTCACCATCTGTCATTTCCAAAACGCCAATTGGTTTACATTCAACCAAAGTTAATGGAATTATTGATTCCTGGCAAAGCACCAAAACATCAAGCGGGTCTTTATCATCGGCATATGTGCGAGGAATAAGGCCATAGTTTGCAGGATAATGAGTAGAAGTGTGAAGCACTCTGTCAAGACGCAAAAGCCCTGTTTCTTTATCAAGTTCATACTTGTTTTTGCCACCCTTTGAAATTTCAATAACAGCGGTAAACTTTTCAGGTTTTATTCTATCAATACTAATATTATGCCAAATATTCATACTTTTCTCCTTGCATTTGTTTTAAAATATTATAACAAAACTTTTACTGTTTTGCAAGAAAAAAGGCCACTTTTAGTGACCTTTTTAACATTAAAGTTTATATTTTTCTTTATATTCTGCATAAGCCTCATTAAAATCAGGGTTGTCAGAATATTTAACTGTATATAGATACTCATGTGTATCCATTTCTTTTTTATCAATTTCAATAAGCAAAACTGCAATATTTGAGCAGTGGTCTGAAACTCTTTCAAAGTTGTTAAGCATATCTGCAAGTACAAAGCCTAATTCAATAGTACAGTCGCCTTGGCTGAGTCTTTCAATATGTTTTGATCTAATTTTTTTGATAATGCGGTCGATAACCTGCTCAAGTGGTTCAACCTTTTGCGCAATAGCAATATCGCCTGTTTCAAATGCTAATTTTGTGATTGCAAGAATCTCATTCAAAGCGCTTGACAAGATTTTGATTTCGTCTTGAGCCTTTTTAGAAAATTCAAGACCTTTATCTTTCAATTCCTCTGCAGATTTATATAGGTTTACTGCATGGTCTCCCAAACGTTCAAAATCAGAAATAGCGTGAAGAAGCATAGACACAGTGTCAGAATCTTTTGCAGACATTTCCTGACGAGAAAGTCTTACCAAATAAGTTCCCAACTTGTCTTCAAACTCATCAAGTTGATTTTCGCATTCAAAGATTTTTTGAATTTTTTCTTCGTTGTATTCATTAACAACATCAATTGCTTCATTGATAGAAGTATAAGCAATATTAAACATTTCAACCGCTTTGCTTTTACTTTCACCAACAGCGATAGATGGAGTTGATAAAAGACGGTCATCAATAAATGTAAACTCTTCTTCTTTGCCTTCATCAACCTTGATAACTTTATAAGCAAATTTTTCAAGAAATTTTGAGAATGGTAATAAAATTAAAGTTACAACTACATTGAATATTGTATGAACAAGTGCGATACCAAAACCATCAATTTTTAAATCAACAAAATCAAATAATCCGAGATATGGCAACAATAAACCAACAAGGAATTTTAATAAATAGAACACGCACAAGCAGAAAACAGTACCAATAATATTAAATGAAATATGAATTACTGCAACTCTACGAGCGTTTTTATTAACACCAATTGAAGAGATAAGAGCAGTTACACAAGTACCGATATTCTGACCCATAATGATAGGAATAGCCATTCCAAATGATACTGCGCCTGTTGCCGCTAAATTTTGCAAAATAGCAACTGAAGCCGCAGAAGACTGAATAACACCTGTTACAACTGCGCCAACTAAAACGCCTACTACAGGGTTGTTAAACCAAGAAAGCACAGTTTGAATCGCTCCGCCGCCTGCTGCCGATTCAGACTCAAGCATATCTTTTAATGGGTCCATAGCCATTGACATAAGTTCCATACCCCAGATAAGTACCGCAAAACCTATGAAAATAGAGCCTAAACTTTTCTTTTTATCACTTTTTGAGAACATATTAAAAATTATTCCGATAAGCGCTAAAACAAGTGAGAAGTTTTCAGGCTTTAAGAAAGCCATAAAACTTTCGCCTGTGTCCATTGTTGACATACCTGTAATCCAAGCGGTAAGGGTTGTACCGATATTTGAACCCATAATAACGCCAATTGTTTGACCAAGTTGCATAATACCGGAGTTTACAAGACCAACAAGCATTACTGTCATCGCAGATGAACTTTGAATAGCAATTGTAATGGCAGCACCAAGCATAATCGCTTTCGCTTTATTAGAAGTCATTTTCTTTAAAGCAGATTCTAACTTACCGCCTGCCATTTTTTCAAGTCCGGAAGACATAACGTCCATACCGAACATAAAAAATGCAAGGCCACCACCTAATAAAATCAACTGAATAATTACTGAAACCATACTTCTTATATTTCCTTTCTTTTAAAAAACAACTGTTTCACCGGCTGGGATTTTTACATCCTTGCCATCTTTAACAATCCATACATCTATTTGAGTTGGGTTGTAAACAAATGATTCATCCGCAGAAATTTGCAATGCTCTTTGCGCTTGAAGATAATCGTAAATTTCAATATTTGTTGCAAACCAGATTTTATCTTTTTTCTCCGCAAGACGAGCGCAGATTCTTTCTATATAATCAAAGCCTTTGTCTTTGTTATTAGCAAACTCATAAGAATGACCCCAGATATAAAACAAATTAGAAGCCCAAGGTGTATCAAGACAGTTTATGAAATTATCAATATAATTGATTGCATTATTATGATGACAAGTTGGTTTCCACTCCATAAAGTTTCTTGGAAAACCGAAACCACCATCGCCTACTATTCTTGAATATACAATTCCGCAGTGCTTTAAAATGTCAATAACTTCATCATTATATGTACCAAAAGGATAAGCCGAACCACGAACTACATACCCACACTGTTTTTCAAGCGCTTTTCTATCTTCAAGCACTTGGTTAATAACAGTTACGCTCGAACATTTTTCAAGCCAAGGGTGATTAACTGTATGCACGGCAACCTCATGACCTTTATAAAGAGTTTTCAAATCTTCAGGGTTAACATCCCCATTTTCAGCATAAACTCTTGCAGAATTAAGGTTAAATGTTCCCTTCATTCCGTATTTATTAAAAATTTCAACTAACTTATAATCTTCTTTAGCACCGTCGTCATAACTGAATGTTACTATATGACGCTTACCATCTTTAAATGCTTTAAATTCTATCATATTTTTCACTCCGTTTTAAACAAGTTCGGTCAATTTATGATAACATAAAATCTAAATGTTTTCAATATGTTTTTGTGCGATTTAACTTAAATTTAACAAACAAAAAACCGACTCGAAAACGAGTCGGTTTTGAATAATTTTAAATCAAATTATTTTGCTTTTGCAGATTTAACTGCTGAATATTTACTATAAGCCTTTTTGCTACCTGATTTAACCATAGCTTTAACTCTGAAAGTATATTTTGTACCTTTTTTGAGTTTCTTTTGAGTATAACTTACAGTTTTGCCTTTTGTAATTGTTTTTACAACTTTATATTTCTTGCCAGATTTCATTTCAACAACATAACCTGTTGCGCCTGTTACTTTCTTCCAAGTAATTTTAACGGCTTTTTTCTGACCAGTAACTTTGATGCTTGGTTTAGCCAAAACTTTTTTATTGATTTTAACTGTACCATTTGTTGCACCACAATCACATACATAAGTTTTAACACCTGTTGCAAAATATGTAGCTGCTTTTGTAACTACTAATTTATAGCTATGTGTATGAACGCTAGCGCCTTCAACTGTGAATGTAACTTTAACGCCTTTACCTCTTGAGCCTTCAACATTGAAACCTGTTACAGTTGCTTCATAAGCGCCTGCTTCAAGACCTGCTAATTCACAAGAGTTGCTTGTAGATTCAGTTTTACCTGCATATTTACCATCTTTTTTATAAGTGATTTCATATTTGCTAGCAGTTGAACCTGTGTTGCTCCAAGTTAATTTAGCAGTTGAACCTGTAACTGTTGCTTTAAGGTCAGCTACAACAACGTCGCCTTCTTCAACTAATTGAACGATAGGAATTGGGTTGTATAAAGTACCATCAGCCAATGTTGGACATCTTGTTTCTTTATCTCTTACGATGTCGCCTTTTTTACCATATTCTTCTGAACCATAGATTGGTGGGTGATCATCATCTGGTGATGGAATATATTCTTCCCATTGCCAGTCATTCAATGGATCGCCATCGCCATCTCTATCAAGTCTGCCTGATTTGAATGTTGTACCAGCGAGATATTGACGAATATCAAGCAAAGCCATATCGTCTGTATTCATTGCTTTAACATCTGTACCAGGAACTGTATCAACATACCAAGGTGACATATAGAGTTCTAATAAACCAATACCTTCTGAATCATAGTTTCTTGGTTGATATGTAACACTTTTTAACATAAAGTCACATTCCATGTCAACCATTTCTTGAAGTTCTGAAAGTGAGAATGCCATGTTTTGATATTGATACTCATACATTGGGTGTTTAACTGTAAAGTTTTTCTGTGAACCAACTGTAATAGTATAATCGCTATAATCGCCATCGCCATCAAGGTCACAACCAATTGAATATGTAAGAGTATAGTCAACGCCATCTTGTGTGCCATTTGAACCTTTGATTTGAGCGCTCTTTGTGTAGAAATATTGATAACTAATAGAGTTACCCTCTTCAAGAGAATATTTTACAGCATTTTTAAATTGAGTTTGATACTCTGAAGTTGGAATAAAGCTTAATGACCATTGTCTGTCATAAATACCTGATTCGCCTGCTGCAATTTCTTCAGCAGTTTGGCTTTGAATTTTCATCCAACCATCTTCGTTGAATGATAATTGTCTTGGCCAGTTATCTGTAAGATATGTGGCATAAGCATAGTTTCTGATGAATTCATCACCAGTAAATAAAATGTTATCATCATATTTTTCGCTATCCATCTCATCAATAGTAATAGCAGATGCAGAAATAGATGAAACTGCAAAACAGCTGCAAAGCATAAGAATTGCTAATGCAACACTAAGAACTTTTTTAAACATAATAAAAACCTCCAATAACTTTATTCATATAGTTCTTTTCCAGCATGGTTAGTATAACACAATAACCTGATTTTTTCAATATCAAAACAGAATTGCGCATAATCTTTGTATAAAATAGCCAACTTTTATTTCAAAAAATAGTAATGTTGACCATTAATTATTCCAATATTTCTTATCAAGGCTTCTAAGTCTGAAAGCCTCGGCAATATGTTGCTTTGAAATACTGTCACTACCGGCTAAATCTGCGATAGTTCGAGCGAGTTTTAAAATACGGTCATACGCTCTACCCGAAAGGCTTAATTTTTCGAAACCTAACTTCAAATAATCACTCGCTTCATCGCTTAAAACACAGTATTTTTTAAGCATTGGCGCGGTCATTTGAGCATTGTTTGTAATGCCTTCGCTCTTAAAGCGTTGCCTTTGAATTTCTCTCGCCTTTTCAACCCTTGTTCTGATAATTTCAGAACTTTCAGATTTCTTTTTATTAGTAAGTTCATCATATTGCACAGGTGGCACTTCAATTTGAATATCAATTCTATCAAGAAGCGGGCCTGATACTTTATTAAGATATTTTTTAACCGATGTTTCAGAACAACTGCACTTTTTAGTTGGATGACCATAGTAACCACAAGGGCAAGGGTTCATCGCAGCAACAAACATTATGCTACAAGGATAAGTCAAAGTACCAGAAACACGAGAAATGGTTATATTGCCATCTTCTAGTGGTTGGCGCAAAACTTCCATTGATTTTCTTGGAAATTCAGGAAGTTCATCTAAAAACAACACGCCATTGTGCGCAAGGGACACTTCACCAGGCACAGGGTTTGTGCCACCACCGGAAAGCGCAGGGGCAGACACTGTGTGATGAGGCGAGCGAAATGGTCTTATAGTAATAAGCGGATTATCATTGCCTAGTTTTCCTGCTACCGAATGAATTTCACTTGTTTTTATTGCTTCTTCAAAAGTCATAGACGGCAAAATTGTTGGAATCCTTTTAGCAATCATACTTTTACCAGAGCCAGGAGAGCCGATAAGCAATAAATTATGCCCACCTGCACAAGCGATTTCTACCGCACGCTTTGCAAAAGCCTGTCCGGCAACATCTGCAAAATCCAAAAGATTATCTCGAAGTGCATTTTCCATCACTGTATCAAAAGATGGAACAACGCATTTTTCAATCAATTTTAGTCCTGTCAAATGCGATAAAAGTTGCGAAACATTTTCAACAGGGTAAACATCAATGCCATCAACAACCGCCGCTTGTGACGCTTGAGAAGCAGGCACAAACATTCTTTTTAGCCCACACTCTTTGGCTTTAATAGCCATTGATAAAAGACCTTTTATAGGGCGAATTTCGCCTCTTAAAGATAACTCGCCAACAAAAACGCAGTCTGACACATCGCATTCAATTTCGCCACCTGAAATCAAAACACCAACTAAAAGTGGCAAGTCATAAACCGAGCCTTCCTTCTTAATATCAGCAGGGGCAAGGTTAATTATAATGTGAGCAAGTGGGAATTTTAGCCCATTATTACGAATAGCGGAGCGAACTCTCTCGCGAGATTCTCTGACAGAAGCATCAGGAAGCCCCACTATTTCAAAACTCGGCACGCCTGCCGAAATATTTGTTTCGACTGTTACTTTATAAGCCTCAATGCCGAAAACTCCCATACTATTAACTACTGAAAACATTTTATTTATCCTTTTTAATTATAAAACTTGTAAGTTTCTTTGCATATGTATATTCATCGTAATTTTTGCTATCATTTTCAGGGGCATTAAGCAACGATATATATAGTTCAGGCAATTCAACTTCTTGTTTTTTGATTTTCTCTAAATTTTGAACAAATAATTTTTCAAAATTTCCACCGTTTATTGAATATGCTTTTTTATCAAACTTATTAAATTCGTCGTTCTTTTCAAAAACATTTTTAAGTTTTTGGGAATTATTAAGTTCTTTAAAACGGTAATCATCAGTTATGTATATAAAATCTTCTTTCATTCTTATTTCCGCTGCAAGCGCAGAAGCATAAGACATTTTCGCCTCGCCATCTGTTACATACGGATCATAAGAAAGATTTACAACGCAAACATTCTTTTCTTCGCCTTGCATTTTGCAGTATTCTTCAACCGTTACTTCGAGTGCGTTTTCAACTTCTGAACTTGCAAATTCACTCAAATATAAATAAACTTTCATATCATAAGTTTCTCTTGTTGCAAACTCAAAAACGCTGACACCGATTATTACTGCAAAAAACAAACACAAAATTGTTCTAAATTTATAATGATACCAATAATTTGAAATCCATTTTGCGAATTTACTCATCTTCGGTTTCTCCTTCTTCTTTAAACACAAAGAAACGCTGACCAATATAATTAAGCACAACAAAGATGCCCATACCCGCAAGCATCGCAAGATTGTCGCACCACTTATCATTTAAGAATGAGAAAAACTGAACGTTTTCTCTGAAAACATCACAAACCCAATAAACCAATGGTTTTGCGGCACCATAAGCCACCAAATAACAAACCGAAATGTTAATCACAAATTTAACAATACTTTTGATAGAATTTGTTTTGCTTTGAAATGTGAAATATTTATTAAGCAGATAACTTACAATACTGCCTACAACATAGTTTGACGCCGATGAAAACCAATAGCCAAAACCACAAACATTATAAAAAACAAACATAACGCCTGTGCCGACTAATGTGTTTATAACGCCTACTAGCAAAAATTTTAACGCTGTTTTATCAATTATTTTCATTTTTCATATCCTATTACAATTGCTTGGGCTAATTTACTTGTATGAGTTATGCTAACACTAAACTCAAGCCCTTTTTCTTCTACTTGACTTTTTGCTTTACCTGAAAACGAAAGGTAAGGCGCGCCTGACTCTTTATGCAAAAGTTCAATTTCACAAAGCGCAAAACCCGAAAGTCCTGTTTGCATTGCCTTTAAAAACGCTTCTTTTGCCGCAAAGGCTGCCGCAACACTCTCTGATTTAAAACCTTTTTTCGCTAACTCTTCTCTTTCGCACTCGCCAAAGTTTTTTTCTAAAAAGCGAGGGTTATCAAGAGATTTTTCAATTCTTTCAATCTCTACTAAATCAATTCCAGAAAACATCATTTTGAGCAATCCTCGGAGTGCATTTTTTTAATGCAGAAATAATTTTATCATTTGGTTGAATATAAATTAAAACTCTACCTGCTTTACTATGATTAGTTATGATATACCAAACGCCTTCTTCATCGAGATTTGCCGCAACCACTTTTGCATCAAACTCCATTGGCTTTAGTCTTCTCATAGCCCTTTCATCATAAACGCCGATTTCTTCAAAATCTTTGCAAGAAGTTGAAATAACGCGCTCTCTTTTTGCTTTGCCTATAATTCTGTCAACATCAAAATCGCCATTTGTTATAGCATATTCATACTCAATATACATTCTTTTTACATACCACACCGTGCCATAACCAACACCAATTGCAGCAATGAAAATGATAGGCGCAAAAATACTGCCTGTGCCTAATGAAGCCACACCAAATGCAAAAAGCGAACAAATAAGCACAATAGCCATAATAATTATTGCGATTTTTAAGACTTTTTGAGTTGTATTTAATTTTTTGAAAATAATTTGTTCAAAAAAGATATCCATTTTAAAAAGAACACTCCTATTTAATCTTCATTGAAATATCAAATGCTTTAACCGAATGAGTTAAAGCGCCGATAGAAATAATATCTACACCTGTTTTTGCAACGCCAGCAATAGTTTCATCTGTAATATTGCCACTTGCTTCTAAAAGTGCTTTGCCATTTGTCATTTCTACTGCGCGTTTCATAGTTTCAAGGCTCATATTATCAAGCATAATAACTTCTGCGCCTGTTGAGAGCGCTTCTGCTACTTCATCAAGATTTCTTGTTTCAACCTCGATTTTAACCATATGACCAAGGTTTTCTCTTACCTTTTCAACTGCTTTTGTGATAGAGCCACAAGCATCAATATGATTATCTTTGAGCATAACTGCATCTGAAAGATTATATCTATGATTTCTGCCGCCGCCTACTGTTACTGCATATTTTTGAATAGCGCGAAGTCCAGGCAAAGTTTTGCGAGTATCAGCAACTGCTGCGCGAGTACCCTCGCAAAGAGTTACTGCTTTGTTAGTCATAGTTGCAATGCCTGACATATGTTGCAAAAGATTAAGCGCAGTACGCTCACCTTTAAGAAGCAAAACTGTGTGACCTGTAAGGTCTGCAATAATATCGCCACGTTTTACTTTTTCGCCATCTTTAATATAAACTTTTGCCGAAAAATCTTTATCAAGCAGTTCAAAAACTCGAAGCGCAACATCAAGGCCACATAAAACGCCATCTGCTTTTGCCTCAAAATAAGCAGTCGTCATATCATCTTCATTAATAACCAAATCTGCAGAAGTATCAATATAATTAATATCTTCTTTTAATGCGTTTTTAATTAATTCATCAACATAAAACTGTAATAATTTCATCGATTTAACGCTCCTCTAAGTATTATTGCAGCACAAGTTGCAAGACTTTTTGCCTCGCAATAATCTGCAGTTTTTTCAAAAACATCATTATCAAGCCTACGCCTGATTTGTTCAATATTTTTAAGCCCTTTTTCTGCCGCATTGCTATCAGGAATTACAAAATGAGATTTTTGCATTATATCTCTTATTTGCGTTCTAATACCTTTTGGCAATGGCGCAGTACCATTCTTTATAGGCGGTGGCGCACCGTGTACCGAAACAAAATTTGTTTCTTTAATTTGTTTATTTATCTCTTTAGCCGCGCGCTTTGAGAAAACAAGCGCTTCTAAAAGCGAGTTAGATGCAAGACGGTTTTTGCCATGCACCCCTGTATTTGAACACTCGCCTACCGCATAAAGACGAGAAATTCCTGTAAATGAATTATCATCAACCGCAATTCCACCCATCAAATAGTGATGGCAAGGGAAAATCGGAATAGGGCCTTTGGTTAAATCATACCCTGCTTCTAAGCATCTGCCATAAATAAGCGGAAAACGGTTTTTCAAAAATTCAGAATCAAGACGAGAAATATCAAGATAAAATTTATCAGAACCTGTTCTGCGATATTCCATCATAATAGAATGAGAAACTTTATCTCGAGGCGCGAGTTCTAATCTTTCATCATATCTATGCATAAATCTTTCTTTGTTGCAGTTAAGCAAATATGCACCCTCGCCTCTTACTGCTTCACTTATCAAAAATCTCTCACGCCCAGGCGCTGCAAAAGCAGTTGGGTGAAACTGAATATAATCAAGGTCTTTGATTTTTGCGCCTAATTCATAAGCAAAACGAATGCCATCGCCTGTTGCAATTTTTGAGTTTGTTGTATATTTATAAACTCTGCCGATACCACCTGTTGCTAAAATTACAAAAGATGCCGAAACAGTTTGATATTCGCCATCAACAAGCAAGTTTGCAAAAAAACCATCAGGCGCGTGCAAAATATCAGAACAAAGAATGTTCTCTCTTATTTCAACATTTGGCAAAGATTTAACCTTATCTATAAGCACGGTTGTAATTTCATCGCCTGTTGAATCTTTATGATGCACAATTCTGTTTCTCGAATGGCCACCCTCAAGTGTCATACGAAGTGAACCATCATCGTTTTTATCAAAATCAACGCCCATATTGATGATATTTCTAACATCATCAGGTCCGTTTTCAACTAATAATCTAACGGTATGCTCATTATTAACCTGTCTGCCTGCAATCATTGTATCTTCAAAATGCAGGTCATAATCATCGTTTTCGGTATCAAGCACTGCCGCAACGCCACCTTGAGCTAAAGTTGAATTAGATAGTTTTAACTCTGCTTTTGAAATAAGCAAAACATCTAAATCGCTATCAAGATTAAGCGCCGCATAAAGCCCTGCAAGCCCAGAGCCGACAATCAGCACATCATATTTACCGCTGTTCAATGGCATTTATCTCGCCCTTTCTAAAAAATTACACTTTGTTTGAATTATCTGTTTCTTTTAAAGTTTTTTTATATTTATTTATAAAGTAAATACCAACATAAAATATAACTAATTTAAAAGCACTTAAAAATAAATCGTATAAAAATTTAAGTTCCGTCGATGCAAGAATTTTACAAATCATTGCCTCCCTTGTGCAAAGGGAGGGGGACCGCTTTAGCGGTGGAGGGATTGTAAAACAATTTTATCAATATGTTCACAAACGCCCACAAAATTATTATTTATTTCTAAATTCGAAAAACGAAGTACTAATATTCCATATTCTTTTAGATATTCATCTCTTTGATTATCTTTAATAACACCTTGCTTTTCGAAATGTTGCGAACCATCAAGTTCAACAACTAAATTTGCTTTGGCACAATAAAAATCGACAATATACTTTCCTAACACTTTTTGTCTTAAAAACTTAACAGGGTAAGTTCTTAAAAAATCATACCACAAGTGTTTTTCTTCTTTAGTCATATTTTTTCGGAGAGTTTTAGCATTATGGACAATTTTCTTATTATGTTTCCTATCCATTAACAATCCCTCCGTCAAAACTAAAGTTTTGCCACCTCCCTTTACACAAGGGAGGCGTTTTTTTAGCTTACTGTTAATTATACGCTCTTACTTCGAAAATTCTTATATCACTGTCGCCATAGGTATTAAAGCAAGTGATTTTAACGCTATCGCAAGAAACAGTTTCAAAATCTAACTTATTAAATCTATAAATATTATCTTGTTTTTCAATAGTTTTAACAATTTCGCCTGTTCTTATAAATTCAACCTTATAATCCTTAACAAGTGTTGTAGGCAAGCCCTTATCTTGCCTATTTGTCACCCATTTATTAAGCGAAATTTCAATTTCAAGTGATAAATTACTATCAAATTTAATATGTAACTGTGATAAATCGACTGTTTCGCCAAAATCAACTGTAACGCTCTCGCCGTTTTCAGAAATTCCATTAGAACAGTACATATTTGAATTTTCTTTAACTGTTCGAGCAACACCATTTGTGATATTTTGCGCCTCAAAGTCTGATTTTTCACTTGTTGCTACTACTTTTTTGCCAAGCGCTAAATCGCATTTATCTTGGTTTTTGAAATTAGGAATATAACAGTCATCTTTAAGAAGTTGCTGTTGAAGTTCTTCAATTTTTCCATTGATATCTCTTGGGCTAATGCCATATTTTCTAGCAATTGCCGCCGCAGTACCTACTGCTTGACCACACACTGCAGTTGTGCCCATAACACGAGTTGAAGCAAATGCCAAGTGTGAAGCAGAAATCGCTCTGCCTGCCAAGAATAAATTGTCTATATTTTTTGAATAAAGCGAGCGATATGGAATAGGATAAACGTCTTCAAAATGAATATATTTTGTTGGCTCATTTTCGGTTGATAAAAAGCCCTCAATAACGTGGCAGTCCATTGACCAACCACCATATGCTACTGCATCTTCAAACGCAGTTGCATTAAGCAAATCTTGTTCTCTTAACACATAGTCACCCATAAGACGTCTTGATTCACGTTTGCCAGGCAACATTCCAACCCACTCTAATTTATAATTTTCTGCGCCGTGGTCGCCACCGTTTTTAATGTGGTCCCAGATACCATAAACAGTTTTATAAAGTTCATCGCGAAGTTCTTCGGCATCATAAATAGTATGCAAAGTTTTGCCGCCGAGTTCTATCCACCAATAACCTGAACTGACATTATCATGTGGTCGATTGTTTAAATCTTCTTCGGTGTAAGTATAAGCCCAGTCTGGTTTAGTAAATTTAACAGGTTTACCTGTATCAACTGCGTAAAACATAACAGAGTTACCCATTGTGTATTCGTCGGCTTTATCTAAACCATCTGCCTCATCAAAAGTAGCCTTGTCTTCTCTACCGTACATATACTCTGCGCCTGAAAGAGCGCCGAGCATACCATCGCCTGTTGCATCAATAAACAAAGGTGCAGAAAAAGTGTAATAAGTTTCATTAGTAAGACCTTTTGCGCAAATTGATTTGATACTATTTTCATTCATTTCAACGCTATTAAAAGTTGTATTAAGATAAAGGTCTAAATTCTCTTGAAAATGGCAACTTTCCCACATACACATATCAAAAACAGGCCAAGAATAATTATCTTTATCGTTAACACTCTTGTTTTTAAGCAAAATTTCTTCTAAAATACCTGTTTCTCTTGCGTTTGCTCTTGCAGAGTGACGGTCTGCGCCGCAAATATGCATTCTTATCTCGCTTGAAGCATTACCACCAAGCACAGGTCTATCTTGAATAAGCGCAGTTTTTGCGCCGCCTCTTGCTGACGAAATTGCAGCGCACATACCCGAGACGCCACCGCCAACAACAATAACATCATAATTTTTTTCTAATGTTTTCATACTTTTCACCTATAAACACTAAATGCTATTCAAAAAATCATCATCAAAATCGAAATCATCTTCTTCGTCTTCTTCGTCTTTTTCGGTTTCTTCCTCTACAAACTCTTGTGTTTCTTCAAGTTCGATTTCAGGCTCGTCATCATCAATAAAAACTACTTCTTCTGACTCGCTTTCAACCTCAACGATTTGTTCAACTTCTTCGTCTTCATCTTCAAGTTCTTCTTCGCGGAAAACAAATTCTTCTGTTTCTTCAACATCTGAAACAGGCTCGTTTTCAACTTCTTCAAAAGCAACGAATTCTTCAAATTCATCTTCAGAAGTTGCGCCTACTTCTTCAATTTCATCAAAATCGTCATCAAAATCATCTACAACTGATGAAGTATCATCAAATGATAATTGTTGAGGCTCTGCTTGTGGAACATTTGCTACAACGCCTGTTGTTTGCATTTGAATCCACTCTGCACGAGAAATAAGCACTTCTCTTGGTTTTGCGCCTTGATGCGGACCGATAATTCCTTTTTCTTCAAGTTGGTCCATAATTCTTGCGGCTCTTGCATAACCAAGTTTTAATTTTCTTTGTAAGAGTGATGTAGATGCCATTCCACCATCTAAAACAACTTCAATTGCTTCATTGATTCTTGCATCATAATCGCCAACATCTTCGCCACCAAAACCTGATGATTTTTTGCTATCATCTTCTGCGGCTTGACGCTCGATTTCAACCAATACGCCTTGGTCATATTCATTTTCATCAGAATGTTCAACAATAAATTCGGCAACTTTTTTAACTTCTTCATCGCTGACAAAACAGCCCTGAATTCTATGTGGTTTTGGTGCGCCGATAGGGAAATAGAGCATGTCGCCTTTACCGTGCAGTTTTTCTGCGCCGAGCATATCAATAATAATCTGCGAATTGACTTTTGATGAAACCGAAAGCGCAATTCTAGATGGAATGTTTGATTTAATAAGACCTGTGAAAATATCTGCAGATGGACGTTGAGTTGCAATAACCAAGTGCATACCTGCAGCACGAGCCTTTTGAGCAATTCTACAAACTGAACTTTCAACCTCATTGCCCGCTACCATCATCAAATCTGCAAACTCATCTATGATGATAACGATATGTGGCATTGGCTCAAGTTCTTTATTTCTCTTGCAAAGTTCATTATAACCTGCAATATTTCTAACACCATTTTCGGCGAGCAATTTATATCTCTTTTCCATTTCGATAACTGCCCAACCAAGAGCGCCTGCGGCTTTTCTAGAATCTGTTACAACAGGTACTAACAAGTGCGGAATACCATTGTAAACAGGAAATTCAACTGCTTTAGGGTCTATCATAACAAACTTAACTTCATCAGGGTTTGCTCTGTAAAGAATAGACATAATCATTGTGTTAAGACAAACTGATTTACCGGAGCCTGTTGTACCTGCAACAAGTAAGTGAGGCATTTTTGAAATATCACAAAATGCAGTTTGACCGGTAACATCTTTACCGAGAGCCACATGAAGTTTTGATTTTGAATTTTTAAACTCGTTTGAAGCGATAATCTCACGCATACCGATAGTTGCCTTATTTGTGTTAGGCACTTCAATACCGAGTGTTGATTTATTAGGAATAGGCGAAATTCTTACATTTGCCGCGCGAAGTTGAAGCGCAATATCATCTGCAAGACCTGTGATTTTGCTAATACGCACACCAATGGCAGGTTGAATTTCATAACGAGTTACCGATGGGCCTCTTGAATAACCTGTAACACGCACTTCTACGCCGAAACTTTTTAAAACATTAACAAGCAATTCGCAGTTTGATTTTAATTCTGCATCAACTAACTCTGCGTTTGCATTTTTAGTTTCTGATAATAATTCAAGCGGCGGGAAAACATACTCTGTTTTTTCGCTTTGAACTTTTTTAGGAGCAGTTTGAGTAGTAGCAGGGCGTTTTGCAGTTGGTTTTGCAGGTGTTTTTACTGTTAAATCAACTGGCTCGTCAACGCTGACATCAATATCTGCTTTTTTAACCTTTTTATTTTCCTTTTTCTCTTTCTCTTTATAAAGGTCGTCTAAAACTGCAGGGTGGTCAGGCATACCATCTAAAGATACGTCAACATTAAATTTAGGCTCCCTTTCTGCCTCTTTTTCACGCTCTAATCTTTCTAATTCATGTTGCTCGTGGCGTTTTTCAATCCACTCTTTTGTGTCATTATGTATTTGTTGCGCTTTTTCGCCTGTTTTCTTTGCGAAAACACCAACGCTTTGCAAAGTTGTACCGGTTGTTATCATAAGCGACACAACAATCATAATAATTATTATGATGTTTGCAAAAGGCACTCCTAAAAATTCAAGCATTGGATATCCAAGCAAACTACCTAGCACGCCGCCACCAATTGATGTGTGCGCACGAGTGTAACTATCAACAAAATACTGCCAGAAGTTAACACCGTCAATAGCATGCCCAAAAATCTCAAAAGCAGTATCTAAAAACAAGCCAAACAAAAGCGAAAAGATAATTGTTGCTTTATTGCTTTGCTTTTTCTCAAGCGCTATCATTACTGCAATGTATCCAAGCACAATTGGGAATATGTAGGCGCAGAAACCGAACAGACCAAAAATAAAGTTTTGAATAAATAATGCGACTACGCCCAAATTTTTAGTTGGTATAAAAACAAGCACCAAAACAGTAAGTGCCACAGCCATCATTACAATGGCTTGAATTTGTTTTGAAAATTTAGATTTTTCGGCTGATTTTGCTTTGGTTTGTTTTGCCTTTTTAGTTGTTCGTTTTTTCTGAGCCAATTTTCATATCTCCTTTAGCTTTCATTTTCTTCTATCAATTTATAAAGACACTGAATAGCGTCTGAAAGTGAGCCAATACTGTCAATCAAACCGCACTCAACTGCTTCTTCACCATTAAGCACAGTGCCAACATCAGTTGCAAGTTCAGTTGTGTTATGAAGCATTTTTCTCAAAACACTTTCTGAAATTTTTGAATTATTGGTCACAAAATTCACAATTCTATCCTGCATTTTTTCAAAATAAGAATAGGTTTGCGGAACACCTACAACAAGCCCGCTCATTCTCACAGGGTGCACAGTCATAGAAGCAGATGGCACAATAAACGAGTGGTCTGCCGATACTGCAAGTGGCACACCTATTGAATGCCCACCACCAAGAACTAATGACACCACAGGCTTCTTCATTCCTGCAATAAGTTCGGCAATAGCAAGGCCTGCCTCAACATCTCCGCCTACTGTGTTTAAAATAACAAGCAGACCTTTAATGTTTTCAGATTCTTCAACTGCAACTAAAAGCGGAATCACGTGTTCATACTTTGTGGTTTTGTTTGAAGATGGCAAAATATAATGCCCCTCAATTTGACCGATAATGCTCAAACAATGAAGCGGCGAATCTTTATCAGTAACACAAGAGCCAAATTCTTTAATATCTTCTGTTTTTTGCGATTCATTATCCACGCTGTTATCTTCATTGTTTTCGTTATATTCAGGTGTATAGATAGTTTGGTTAAATTTCATATTTTTGCGCCTTCCTTAAATAATAAATATAAATATATTATTTACTAAAAGCACATAATTAACCAGAATATAACTATACAAGATACATTATAACATATTTATTTTGTAAATTCTATAAAATTTTAAAAAAATTGTTGTAATTTTATAAACTTTTTGCTATACTATAATAAATTATGAATTTGTGATATTTTTTGCAAATGGAGAGGATTATAAAAATATGAGCAAAATTATTATTTCATCTGACTCAACTTGTGATTTACCACAAGAACTTATTGAAAAATATGACATTAAGATTTTACCTTTAAATATTGTTTCAGAAACTGAAACAAAAAAAGATGGTATTGAAATCAAAGCAAAAGATGTTTTTGAATATCAAAAATCTACTGGTAAACTTTTAAAAACTGCTGCCGCTAATATGGCAGAGTGGGAAGATTTTTTTGATAGTTTCCCTGAAAATGATGGTGTTATTAACTTTACTATCAGTGGCGAGATGAGTTCAACTTTTATGAATTCAAAACTCGCGGCAGATGAGAGAGAAAATGTCTATACTATTGACTCTCAAAACCTTTCAACAGGTATCGGTCTTTTGATTTTAACTGCTTGTGACCTTCGCGAGCAAGGGCTTTCTGCCAAAGAGATTTATGAGAAAATTGAAGAAATCAAGCCACTTGTTCGTTCTTCTTTTGTGCTTGATACACTTGAGTTTTTACATAAAGGTGGCAGATGTTCAGCAGTCGCTGCACTTGGCGCAAACCTTTTGAAATTAAAACCTTGTATCGAAGTTGAAAATGGTAAAATGGACGCCGCTAAAAAATACAGAGGTAAAATCACAGATGTAATCAAAGCTTATATCAATGATAAGCTTAGCAATTACGATAATATAAATCACGATAAAGTTTTCATTACTCATACAATGGATGATGAAAATTTGTTTATAGTTGATGAAATGGTTAAATACGTTAAAGACAATTATGACTTTAAGAATGTTTATACATCAACTGCAGGTTGTACAGTTTCTGTTCATTGCGGACCAAATACACTTGGTATTTTGTTTATTGACAAGCAATAGATTTATTAAAACCGCCTTTAAATAGGCGGTTTTTTATTTACATAAACAGATTTTGATAAAAAAGAATAATTTTTTTAAAAAAACGCATGACTTTTTGAGTTTACTATGTTATATTATTTAGGCGCTCGAAAAAAGCGCATATAGGATACGCTGGTGTAGCTCAGTTGGTAGAGCAGCTGATTTGTAATCAGCAGGTCGGGGGTTCAAGTCCGTCCACCAGCTCCATTTCTTTTTATAAGGAAAATTTAATATGGGAGTGTTCCCGAGTGGCCAAAGGGGGCAGACTGTAAATCTGTTGTCTCTGACTTCGGTGGTTCGAATCCACCCGCTCCCACCAAAACAAAAACCAGTCCAACAGGGCTGGTTTTTGTTTTGGTAAGAGTGAGTAGTAAGCAGAAACACAGGTTCGTCGAAGCAGTAAAAACCACGCGACAGTGGTTTTTAACTGTGAAGTCTCGAGCACTGGCAATTTTGCCACTACCACTCGGAGTGGTTGGCATAATTGACGGGCGCAGAGTATCCACCCAATAAATAACAAGCAATAGTTAATAAAAATAATCGCAACGCACCCAATAGGGTGCTTTTTTGTTTGTGTTTGTGCCCGCAGGGCACAACATCGTTTGACCACACAGAATGTCAATATCATTTTGTGCATAGCACAAACACCATTCCGCATTAGCGAACATAAAACGAAGTTGCGACAAGTCGCAAACAGTGTTATGCTTCGCATAAATAGTGTTGCCTTTAGCAAACGGTGTTGCACTTCGTGCAAAAGAATGGTATAATCAGTTCGATAAATAAGAATTTGAAAGAGATGTACCCAATGAATAGCAAAGCATTTATTAAATACATATCGGCGTTATTGCTGTTTGGCCTTAACGGAATAGTGGCAAGTCATATTGCACTGAACAGTTATGAAATCGTTTTTTTACGAACCCTAATTGGTAGTATTTTGCTGATTCTTCTGTTTTTACTTGGTAAAGGTAAGTTTCACATTAAGACTTACAAGAAGGATACCGCCTTTATTGTTCTATCCGGTATTGCGATGGGAACAAGTTGGATGTTCCTATACGAAGCATATCAACAAATAGGTGTGAGTTTATCATCGCTCCTATATTATTGTGGTCCTGTAATTGTAATGATACTATCGCCAATTATTTTTCGTGAAAAACTGACCGCACCTAAACTATTGGGTTTTGCGACCGTACTTGTTGGTATTTTCTTTGTAAACGGTAATGCGGTCGGTAGCAGTAATCCTTGGGGATTGTTCTGCGGTGCAATGTCGGCTATGATGTATTTTTTTATGGTAACACTCAATAAACAATCAAAAAACATCAGTGGTATGGAAAACTCTGTCATACAACTTGTAGTCAGTTTTTTGACCGTTGCTGTCTTTACAGGTATTAAGCAAGGTTTCATTATCAATGTACCTGCGGATGCTTGGGTGTGGGTTTTAATACTCGGCGTTCTAAACACAGGAATTGGTTGTTATCTTTATTTTTCACCTCTTGCAAAACTACCCGTGCAGACAGTTGCGGTATGCGGTTATTTGGAACCTTTGTCAGCGGTTGTTTTTGCCGCCCTGTTACTCGGCGAGAAAATGACCATAATACAAATTATTGGTGCTGTGTGTATTATTGGTGGGGCAATGATAGGTGAGTTAATAAAACCTAAAAGAGCGTAAATTCCAATTTATCGAATAGATAATCTTTTTTGAAAAAAATAATAAAAATCGTAAATTTTAGCTCTTTTTTCAAAAAACAAAGTGGCATCTAAATGGTTCGGAACAGCCAAACAAAAAAGGATCGCAATAGCGATGCTTTTTTGTTGCTATTATTTTTTACTTATGTTATAATTATTACACTATAAAAATAGGTGGTTTTATTATGAATTTAAAAGTCATTAGTTTTAATATTAGAAATGCTGATGATGAAAATGGGCACTCAATTGCTGAACGCGCGCCAAGACTTGCAAATGTTACATCAAGTTATGATGCCGATGTAATTGGTTTTCAAGAGTATATTCCGGCTTGGGACGAGTTTGTCCAAAAATACTATCTTGAAAATTACGATATGTTTTTAAAATACCGTGCCGAGAGAGATTTGGAAGGTTGCCCAATTTTATGGAAAAAAGATAAGTTTGAATGCCTTAAAACAGGTTATTTTTGGCTTTCTGATACACCTGAAGTTGAATCTCGTGGTTGGGATGAAATTTATAACTGTTATCGTATTTGCGAGTATGTTATTTTAAAGGAAAAATCGAGCAAAAAAACATTTACTTTTATTAACACTCACTTCGGCTTTGGCGATAAATGTCAGGTTGATAGCGCAAAACTCATTTATGAATATAGCAAGAAAATATCTGATTACAAGACATTTATTGTTGGCGATTTTAATATGACACCAGAAAGCGCTGGATATGCCGAAATGGTTAAATATTTTAGAGATGTTAACACATGCACTGTTAATGATTTAACCACAACTTACCACGGCTATAAACCTGATGAAATTACCGATGCGCACATTGATTTTTGCTTTATTGATGAGAATATTAAGCCGATAAACCAAAAACTTATGACCGAAACATTTGATGGTAAATATCCATCAGACCATTATGGAGTTTTTGTTGAATTAGATATTTGATTTTTAAGAATCATTTTAAAAAGGTGGCGGAGAAAGTGTTTGAAAAATCTTTACAACTTATAAACAAAGGCATTGGAATTGCCTACCCTTGCGCTGCAGTTGCAATAGGCGTTAGTGACAAAGTTTTTGTGCGTGAGTTTTTTGAAGTTGATGAAAGCACAATTTTTGACTTGGCTTCGCTTTCAAAACTTGTTTCAACAACTGCCATCGCGCTAAAATTCATTGAAAATGGCAAACTCTCGCTTGATGATAAAATAGACAAATTTCTTGATTACACAGGCAATTTTGCCGATTGCAAAATCAAACATTTATTAACTCATACTTCTGGAATTCCTGCTTGGCTACCTCTATTTAATATGCAAATTGAAAAGGGCGATGTGATTAAAACAATTTTATCTTATGAAAAAAGTTATGAAACAGGCAGTAATGTTGCATATTCTTGTATGGGCTATATTGTTTTAGGGAAAATCCTTGAAATTATAGGCGATGATTCGCTTGATAATCTCTCACAAAAGTTCGTTTTTTCTCCACTTAAAATGAAGAATGCTTGTTATAATCCAAACGACAATCTTCCATGCGCCAAAACCGAATGGGAATCAGGAAAAGTCCACGATGAAAACGCTGCATTTTTAGGTGGAATAGCAGGAAACGCAGGAGTTTTTGCAACGCTTGATGATGTGATTTGTTTTGCTAAAATGTGTTCAAGCAAAGGCGAAAACTTTGTTTCAAAAGAACTTTTTAACCTCTCGATAAAAAACCACACGCCAAAATGTGAAGAAACAAGAGGTTTGGGCTTTAAATTAGAAGGCAATTTTTTTGGGCATACAGGTTTTACAGGCACTTCGCTTTTTGTTGATAATCAAACGGGGCTTTGGGGTGTTTTACTTACAAATGCAGTTGCTTTTGGCAGAGAAAATAAATCTAAATATATTGATATTCGCAAACAATTTTATGATACGATTATAGATGAATATATGAAAGGAAACTATGATGGAAACAACTAAACCAAAAGTGCTTTGTGGCGCTGATGTAGTTGCAAAAGAAAACATTACATTTAGCGGAAGATGTGGTCTTATTACCAACCACACTGGCGTTTTAAAAGACCTTTCAAGCACAATTGATATGCTAAAGAAAAAATGCGATTTAGTTGCACTTTTTGCTCCTGAACACGGTGTTCGCGGTGACAAACAAGCAGCCGCAGACGTTACAACTTATAAAGATGAGCAAACAGGTATTACTGTTTATAGTTTATATGGCAAAAATGCCAACGAAGGTGAAAATGCGCTAAAAACGCTTGACACTGTTATTTTTGATATTCAAGATGTTGGCGCAAGATTTTACACCTATTCAAACACAATGACAGATGCTATGACAACCTGCGCGAAAAATGGCGTTAAATTTGTTGTTCTTGACAGACCTAATCCACTCGGTGGTGTTTGTGTTGAAGGCGCAATATTAGACAAAAAACTTTCATCATTAGTTGGCAGATTTGCAACGCCTACTCGATGCGGTCTTACTATAGGCGAATATGCTAAAATGATGAATGAAACCGAAAATATCGGTTGCGATTTAAGCGTTGTTCCAATGAAAAATTGGAAAAGAGAATTATATTTTGATGAAACCGATTTGTGCTTTATCGGGCCTTCGCCGAACATTCCAAGTATTGATACTGCTTTTTGCTATATAGGCACTTGCGTTTTTGAAGGCTCAAATTTATCTGAAGGCAGAGGCACAACAAAGCCGTTTGAAATGATAGGCGCGCCTTGGCTTGAACCTAAAACAATCATTGAAAAAATAGGTAAACAGCAAGGCGTTATATTGCGAGAATGTTCTTTCACACCCACCTTTTCTAAATTTAAAGATGAATTTTGCAAAGGTATTCAACTTCATATTACAAACCGAGATGAATTTAAACCTTTTGAAGTTGGA
>JAZQFC010000038.1:0-106379 GCA_045539315.1 Acutalibacteraceae bacterium
GACAAAGAGAATAATACTGAAGAAACTGTGCTAACAGTTGTTTTAAATTCAATGCCAATTGATGATATTGATTTCAAAACTTGTTATCAAAGATTAACTATGGCGTCTGCTTCAAAATATGTTGGCGAAAATATTACTTTAAATAAAGAGCCAACATTGAAATTTGAAATATTATTAGACAATGGAAAAACAGATGTTATAACTTATACAAAATATAATGATAATTATTATTTGCATAAGTTAAACGGAATCGGCGATGAACTTATTCCTGCAAGAACAATTGACTCGTTAATTTACAATTATGAGCAATTAAGACAAGGAAAAGAAGTTGTTTCTCCAAATAAACAACAGTAAAATTAAGTATAAAAAGCAAGATTTCAAAAAATCTTGCTTTTTTATTGCAAAAAAATAAAAAAATTTAAAAAATTAATGGTAAACTATAATAAAGTGTGGTATAATACACTAAATATGTTAAAAAGGAATTTTTGTATGAATTTAGAAAAATTATCGAATGGTGTTGAAGGGTGTTTTATAGAAACTTCAAAATTCAAAACATCAAGAATTAGTATAAATATGTTTGTAAAGGCAGATGAAAAAACATCATCGGCTTATTCGCTTTTGCAAATGTTGCTTGTAAATTCCACCGTTGATTATCCTGATTATACATCGCTTAACAAAGCGCTTAACGAACTTTATGGCGCTTATCTTTATAGTGATGTTGTAAAATTCGGCGATATGAGAATAATTAAGTTTGTTATTTCATTTTTGGATGACAAATTTGCTTTAAATGGTGAAAAGGTTTCTTCAACTGCTACCGATTTATTATTATCAGCAATTTTTAATCCTTTGTTAATCGATGGCAAGTTTAAAACAGAAGACTTTGAAAATAATATACGCTTGCTTATCGAACAAATTGAAGGCGAAATTAATGATAAAAGAAGATATGCCATTGTTAATACTGAAAAGGCAATGTATAAAAATGAATTAGCAGGTATTGAGCGTTATGGCAATGTTGAAACTGTAAAGGCTTTAACAAATGAAGAAGTAGTTTCTGCTCATTCTAAATTATTACAAGAAGCATTTGTGCGTGTAAATGTAATTTCTCAATCATCACCTAAAGATGTTTTTGAAAAAATCGCGGATAAGTTTTCTAAAATTGACAGAAATGTAGAAAAGAAAAACATCTCAACTTATCATAAATTCAGTGGCGAAACAAATTTTGTTGAAGAACATTTAGATGTTACTCAAGGAAAACTTTGTTTAGGCTTTACACTTGAACAGGAAAACAATAGACAAGATATTGCAAAGTCCGCTGTGTTTGTTGATATGTTTGGCGGTGGGCCATATTCTAAACTTTTTACAAATGTTCGTGAAAAACAAAGTTTGTGTTATTATTGCGCGGCTCGTTTTGATAGCAAAAAATCAACATTTATTGTTGATAGCGGTGTTTTAGAAGAAAACAGAGAAAAAGCATATAACGGAATTTTAGAACAACTTGAAGATATGAAAAATGGCAATTTTACTGATGAAGAATTATTAGCATCTAAAATGGCTATTTGTGATTCTCTTTCAACTGTTTCTGATTTATCATCAAATCTTGATAACTGGTATGTTATGTTTAGTTTTGATGAGGATGAAACATTAGATTCTTATATTGAAAAAATCAGTAATGTAACAAGAGAAGATATAATAAACAAAGCAAAGTCAGTTAATCTTGATACAGTTTACTTTTTGGGTGGGCTTAAAGGAGAAAATGCTTAATGGTTAAAGAATTTATTAATAGCGATATAAATGAAGCCATAAAGGTTTATAATCATAAGTCCGGCTTATCTGTTTATGTTTGCGAGAAAAAAGATTATTCATCTTCTTATGCTATTTTCGGCACAAGATATGGCTCAATTGACACAAAGTTCAAGATAAAAAGCAAAGATTTTATTGAAGTACCTGAAGGAATCGCACATTATCTTGAGCATAAACTTTTTGAATCTGAAGAACAAGACGCGTTTCAAAGATTTGCAAAAACAGGCGCCGCTGCTAACGCATTTACCTCGTTTGACAGAACTTGTTATCTGTTTTCTTGCTCATCAAATTTTGAACAAAACTTTGAAATACTACTTGATTTTGTTCAGCACCCTTATTTTACAGAAGAAACCGTGAGAAAAGAGCAGGGTATTATCGGTCAAGAAATTAATATGTATGATGATAATGCCGGTTGGCGTGTGCTTTTTAATCTTTTGTGTGCATTATATAAAGTTCACCCTGTTAGAATTGATATTGCAGGAACTGTTGAATCAATTGCAAAAATCAATGCCGAACTTTTATATGATTGTTATAACACATTTTATAATCTTAATAATATGTTTATCTGCGTTGCAGGTAATGTAGATGCTCAAAAGATTTTTGAAATGTGTGATAAACTTTTATTAGATAAAGAAAAAATTGAAATTGAAAGATTTATGCCTCAAGAACCAAAAGAGGTAGTTAAAGATAAGGTTGAGATTTCACTTCCTGTAAGTATGCCAATGTTTGCAATTGGTTATAAAGAAGAATGTAAAAATCCACAAAAAACAGTAAAAGAAAAAATGTTGACTGAAATAATTTTAAAATGTATTTTTGGAAACGATGGTCAACTTTATAAAAAATTGTTTGATAGTGGTTTGATTAATGATAATTTTTCAACCGAATATTTCACAGGTTTCGGTTATGCTTGTGTTATGGTTGAAGGCGAATCAAATAATCCTGAAAAGGTAAGAGAAATCATTAATGAGTATATAACCAAAGTTAAACAAAATGGTATTGAACAACAAGATGTTCAAAGATGTATCAAAGCATTTTATGGTAAACTTGTAAGCGATTTTAACTCTGTTGAAAATATAGTTATGAATATGGTTGAATCTGCTTTTCATAATACGGGCGTATTTGATGAAATTGATACATTAAAAGAAATTACAACTGATGATGTTAATAAAAGACTACAAGAAATTTTAGATGTTGAAAACTCTGCTATTTCTATTGTTAATAAATAAAGGAAGGGTAAAAACTATGATTAATGCAATGAGATATGTGTTTTTTGGATTTGAATTTGATTTTGACCCGGTTGCATTCACAATTCCTGGTACTTCTTGGGGCGTTTATTGGTACGGAATTTTTATTACTTTAGGTTTTGTTTTTGCTGTTGTTTATGGTCTTACAAGAGCAAAAAAATTCGGTATTGATTCTGATAGGTTGCTTGACTGCATATTAGTAACTGCGCCACTTGCAATTGTTGGTGCTAGAGCATATTATATCATTTTCAATGAAGATATGTCTTTTAGAGAATTTTTTAATATTCATGATGGTGGCCTTGCAATTTATGGTGGCGTTTTAGTAGCAATTATCGTTGGCGCTTTAATGTGTAAATTAAGAAAAGTTAATGTTTTGTCAGCGCTTGATTTAACTGCGCTTGGTTTTTTAATTGGTCAGTCAATAGGCAGATGGGGAAACTTTATTAATCAAGAAGCATATGGCTATACAACAGGTAGCACTTGGTTTGGTATTTCAGGCGAGCGTATTATTGAAGATATGCACACTCAAATGCCTGTTCACCCTTGTTTTTTATATGAGTCTATCTGGTGTGCTTTAGGTTTCGTTATTTTGCATTTTGCTTCTAAAAAGAGAAAGTTTACAGGTCAAATCGCCGCTTCATATCTTGTTTGGTATGGATTTGGTAGATTTATAATTGAATATTTCAGAACAGATTCATTAATGCTAGGCGAAAGTAATATAAAAGTTTCAATGTTGCTTTCAGGTCTTATGGTTGCATTAGGATTAATTCTTTTAGTGTTAGGCTTTAAGAAAACAAAATCAACACAGAATTTAAAATATTCGCCTGTATTTGAAAGCGATGAAGATGATAAGGAGAAAGAATAATGGCTAATATTATTGATGGTAGATTAGTTTCAAAAAAAGTTAAAGAAGAAGTAGCGCAAGAAGTAGTTGCATTAAAAGAAAAAGGAATTACTCCCGGTCTTGCAGTTATAATTGTAGGCGATGACCCTGCTTCAAGAGTGTATGTTAATAACAAAAAAAAATCTTGTGCTGAAGTAGGTTTTTATTCAGAAGAATATGCTTTGCCTGCTGAAACTACTATGGAGCAACTTTTAGAAGTAATTGATGTTTTAAATAAAAGAGAAGATATAAACGGCATTTTGTGTCAACTTCCTTTGCCTAAACATTTAGATGAAAAAGCAGTTATTGATTACATAGATGCTAAAAAAGATGTAGATGCTTTTTCGCCTGTAAATGTTGGTAAAATTATGATAGGTGATTATGACTTTTTACCTTGTACACCTGCAGGTGTTATGGAACTTCTTAAACATTATGAAATTGAAGTAGAAGGTAAAGAATGTGTAGTTATCGGTAGAAGTAATATCGTAGGTAAACCAATGAGTATGCTTCTTCTTCATAAAAATGGAACAGTTACAACTTGTCATTCAAGAACTCGTGATTTAAAAGAAGTTTGTATTAGAGCAGACATTTTGGTGGCAGCAGTTGGCATTGCAGAATTTGTAACTGCAGATATGGTTAAAGACGGCGCTGTTGTAATTGATGTTGGAATGAATAGAAAAGATGGTAAACTTTGTGGCGATGTTAAATTTGATGAAGTATCAGAAAAAGCATCATTTATCACTCCTGTACCAGGTGGTGTTGGTCCTATGACTATAGGAATGCTTATGAAAAATACATTAAAAGCCGCAAAATTACACAATAATATTGATTAATAAAGGGGATTTTGAATTATGAAAGCAGTAATTTCAGTAATTGGTAAAGATACAGTTGGTATTTTAGCAAAAGTTTCAACAAAATGCGCTGAATTTAACGTAAATATTGATGATGTTACTCAAACAGTAATGCAAGATATTTTTACAATGATTATGATGACAGATACAACAAATTGTAATGTTGAGTTTGATGCATTTTCTCTTGAAATGAAAAAATTAGGCGAAGAAATGGGCATGAAAATTGAAGTAATGCACGAAGATATTTTTAACTCTATGCACAGAATATAAGGGGAATTAATAATGCTTAATACTAAAGATGTTTTAGAAACTATTAATATGATACATAATGAAAATCTTGATGTAAGAACTGTTACAATGGGTATTTCATTACTTGACTGTATTGATAGTGATATTGATAAGGCTTGTGAAAAGGTTTATGATAAAATTACAAGATATGCTTGTAATCTTGTTCCTGTTTGTGAAGAAATTGAGAATAAATATGGTATTCCTATAGTTAACAAAAGAATATCAGTAACACCAATTGCAATGCTTGCGTCTGCTTGTCAGACTTCTAATATTGTTAAGTTTGCTTTTGCGCTTGAAAAAGCGGCTAAAACAGTCGGAGTTAACTTTATTGGTGGTTACTCTGCGCTTGTTCAAAAAGGCTTTGCAAATGGCGATTATGCGTTGATAGAATCCATCCCTGAAGCGCTTGCTTCAACTGAACGTGTGTGTTCATCGGTTAATATCGGTTCAACTAAAACTGGTATTAATATGGACGCAGTTAAAATGATGGGTAAAATCGTTAAACAAGCAGCAGTGCTCACTGCAGATAGAGAATCAGTTGGCGCATCAAAATTAGTTGTATTTTGTAATGCTCCTGAAGATAATCCGTTTATGGCAGGAGCTTTTCACGGTGCAGGCGAGCCTGACTGTGTTATTAATGTTGGTGTGTCTGGCCCTGGTGTTGTTCGAGCTGCTCTTGCTACTGAAGAAGCAAAGAAACTTGATATAACAGGTGTTGCAGATTTGGTTAAAAGAACCGCATTTAAAATCACTCGTATGGGACAATTAGTTGCTATGGAAGCGAGTGAGCGCCTTGGAGTACAATTTGGTATTGTTGACTTATCATTAGCGCCAACTCCTGCAATAGGTGATTCTGTTGCAAATATTTTAGAAGAAATGGGACTTGAAACTTGTGGCTGTTGCGGTACAACTGCGTGTCTTGCGCTTCTTAATGACGCAGTTAAAAAAGGTGGCGTTATGGCATCATCTCACGTTGGTGGACTTTCAGGTGCATTTATTCCTGTTTCAGAAGATGACGGTATGATTAAAGCGGCAGAAAAAGGCGTTTTAACGCTCGAAAAATTAGAGGCGATGACTGCTGTTTGTTCAGTCGGTCTTGATATGATAGCAATTCCAGGAGATACTCCTGATGAAGTAATCTCTGCTTTAATTGCAGATGAAGCAGCAATTGGTATGGTTAATTTTAAAACTACTGCAGTAAGAGTTATCCCTGCTATTGGCAAAACAATAGGTGATACAGTTAATTATGGTGGGCTTTTTGGCTATGCACCAATTATGCCTATAAACACTGCTTCTCCTGCGCAGTTTATTCATAGAGGCGGACAAATTCCGGCTCCAATGCAAGCACTTAAAAATTAATTAAAAAAACACTTGATTTTTAGGTGCGCTTGTGCTATAATTGTTCGGTAATACTCACGAATTATGACTTTTTTGCCGTGTCTTGAATTATTTCAAGGGCAAAAAGGGTTGATTAATTCGGCGGTAATAACAAATTTTTTATTATGGAGGACATTATTATGTCAGTAATCTCAATGAAACAACTTCTTGAAGCTGGTGTTCATTTTGGTCACCAAACAAGACGTTGGAATCCGAAAATGGCTGAGTACATTTTCACAGAAAGAAACGGTATCTACATTATCGACTTGCAGAAAACCGTAAAAAAATTAGAGGAAGCTTACAACTTGGTAAGAGACCTCTCTGCTGAAGGAAAAGACGTTCTTTTCGTAGGCACAAAGAAACAAGCTATTGATTCTGTTAAAGAAGAAGCTGAATTCTGCGGTATGCCATATGTTAACGCAAGATGGCTCGGCGGTATGATGACTAACTTCACAACAATTCGTCGCAGAATTAAAAGACTTGAACAACTTCGTAAAATGGAAGAAGACGGTACATTTGAACTTCTCCCTAAAAAAGAAGTAATCAAACTTCAAGGCGAAATTGAAAGACTTGAAAAATTCATGGGCGGTATCAAAGATATGAAAAAGCTCCCTGGCGCTTTATTCGTAGTTGACCCAAGAAAAGAAAGAATCGCTGTATTAGAGGCTAAAAAACTTGGTATTCCAATAGTTGCTATTGTTGATACTAACTGTGACCCAGATGAAATTGATTATGTTATCCCTGGTAACGATGATGCTATTCGTGCAGTAAAACTTATTGCTCATACTATCGCTTGCGCTGTTATCGAAGGCAGACAAGGTGAAGATGCTCCTGAACTCGCTGCAGAAGTTGAAGAAACTGAAGAAGTAGTTGAGGAAGTTGTAGAAGAAGCAACTGAAGAAGTTGCAGAAGAAACTGCTGAATAATTTGATATAATACAAGGAGGATAATTCTTATGGCATTTACAGCTAAAGATGTTCAAGCACTCAGAGAAAGAACTGGTTGCGGTATGATGGACTGCAAAAAAGCTCTTGTTGAGTGTGATGGTGATATGGAAAAAGCAATTGACTTTTTAAGAGAAAAAGGTCTTGCTTCACAAGCTAAAAAATCTACTAGAGTTGCTGCAGAAGGTCAAGTTGTTGCTACTGTTGAAGGCGATGTTGCTGCAATTTTGGAAATCAATGCAGAAACTGACTTCGTTGCAGGTGGCGACCCATTCAAAGCACTTTGCGCAAAAGTTTTAGATGTTGTTGTTAAACAAAACCCTGCTGATGTTGACGCTTTACTTGCTTGCAAAGAAGGCGACCAAACAGTTGAAGAAATGGTTCAAGAACTTTTCTTACAAGTTAGAGAAAATATGAAAGTTCGTCGTTTCTATCGTGCAGAAGGCAAATGTGCTTCTTACATTCATGCTGGCGGTAGAATTGGTGTATTAGTTGAGTTTGATGCATCTGATGATGTTGCTGCAACTGATGAGTTCAAAGCACTTGGTAAGAGTGTTGCAATGCACATTGCTGCTATGAACCCTGCTTATCTTGATGAAGCTTCAGTTCCTGCAGAAGTAATCGCTAAAGAAAAAGATATTATGGTTGCTCAAATGAAAGAAGATCCAAAAATGGCTAATAAGCCAGAGCAAGTTCTCTCAAAAATTGTTGAAGGTAAAATCGGCAAATATTATAAAGAGAATTGCTTAGTTGAGCAAGTATTCGCTATCGATGGCGATTATACAGTTGGCAAATATGTTGAAAAGGTTGCCAAAGACCTTGGCGCAGACATCAAAATCACATCTTACACAAGATATGAAAGAGGCGAAGGTATCGAAAAGAAACAAGAAAACTTCGCTGAAGAAATTGCTAATATGATGAAATAATTGATTAAAAAGCAGACAGAAAACTGTCTGCTTTTTTTATTCTTGCAAAAACAAAATTTTAGTTGTATAATAAAAGTGTGTTTGCAAAAAAGGGAGTGTATTTGTGAAAAGAATATTTAAAATGTTTTTATCACTTTTGATTTGCTTTTCTTTTTTATCATCTAATTTTTGTTTTGTCAATGTCTTCGCAGATGAATTAGAAAAACGAACCGAATCTAATACTGCAACATTGTTTTGGGAACAACATAGCAGTTATGACGATATTGCAGAGATTAAAAGACAAGAAATTTTAATGACAAAAAACGTTGTTGCCCCTACAACAGAAAGCGGAAAAACTACTTATTATATCTCACCTAATGGCAATGATAGCAATAATGGTCGCTCGCCTGAAACCGCTTGGAAATCAACTGATAATCTTTGGAATTACAGTTGGTTTAATTATGGCGATGTTATTTTATTCGAACGTGATGGCGTTTATAGAAATGCTCATTTTGTGTTAATGAATGGGCTTTCTTATGGTGCATATGGCGAAGGTAAAAAGCCTGCCCTTTTTGGTAGTGCTTATAACTATGCAGATGAAGATTTTTGGGAAAAAACATCTGTTGAAAATATATGGAAGTTAGAACTTGATGATGAAATCACAAATATTGGCAACATAGTTTTTGATTTTGGAGAGTTTTGTGGATATTATTCTCGTGAAAATAGTCTTACAAAGGATTTTTATTTTTGGGAAGATAGTGAGAATAATTGTTTGTATTTATACTATTCAAAAGGCAACCCTGGCAAGTGTTTTGAAGATATAGAAGTGTGTGATGGTAGAAATATTCTTTCTGCAGGTCCAAATAGTAATATTAGAATTGATAACCTTTGTTTGCGTTATACAGGCGCTCACGGGATGTCTTTTGGCGATACCGGAAAGAACGTTACTATAACTAATTGCGAAGTCGGTTATATCGGTGGTAGCCAACTAGTTGGTTTTCCTAATTTCGTTAGATACGGCAATGGCATCGAATTTTATGGAAATAGTAATAATTCTGTTGTTGATAACTGTTGGGTTTATCAATGTTATGATGCCGGCCTTACTTGTCAAGGCACAAATAGTGTTATTTCAAATTTAACTTTTAAAAACAACCTTGTTGAATATTGTCAGTATGATATTGAGATTTGGGTAGGCGATGAAGAGTTAAAATATAGCGGTTACTCTGAAAATGACAATAGCAAATTAATTAATTGTGTATTTGAAAATAATATTTTAAGATTTGCCGGATATAATTTTCAGTTTGATAACAGATTAGGCAGTAATACAAGTGCTGCGGCATGTATTAGCGCTTATGATTTTTGTTTGCCTTGCGATGAAAATACAGTTATTAAGAATAATGTTTTTGACACATCTTATAGATATTTAGTTAGTATTATAAAACCTAATACAAGTAACGGACCTAAAATTATTAATAATACTTGGATAACTAATTCATATTCAAGTGATGAAGCAAATGTACTAGGTAATATCCCTACAGTTGCTTGTGTAGGACAGACAAGAAATAATAATGATAGAACTTATTATTATGCTGAAAACTTGTCAACAATGCAGCAAAGTGTTAATATGTTTGATTTAAGCCCTAAATCAATTCTTTTTGATGGAGATAAGTATAAGAATTGTCACGTTGCTTCTGAATGGACTATAGAAACTGACGCAACTTGTACTGAAAATGGTAAAGAGATTAAATATTGTATTTATTGCGAAAAAGTATTAGAATCTAAAATTATACCGTTCAAAGGTCATAATGAAGTTATCGATAATCAAGTTGAGCCTACTTGTGAGAAAACAGGTTTGAGTGAAGGCTCTCATTGTTCAGAGTGTGGAATTGTTTTTGTTAGTCAAACAATTCTTCCTAAAAAACCTCATATTTATGATAGTAGAATTACAAAACAACCTACTTGTTCGAAAGAAGGCGAGAGAACATATACTTGTGAATGTGGCAAGAGCTTCACTTTAGTTATTCCTGAAACTAAAATGCACGAATATGTAATTGATGAAGGTACTTTTGCTACTTGTACACAAACAGGAATTTCTCGAGGAACTCATTGTTCAATTTGCAATGAAGTTTTAGTAAAGCAGGAGATATTGCCTGCATTAGGTCATTCTAAAACTACTATAAACTTTAAAAAAGCCACATATTTTGAAAGTGGATATTCTGGAGATATAGTTTGCTCTGTTTGTAATGTTCAAATTGAAAAAGGTCATAAAACTTCAAAATTAAAACTTAATAAACCAAGTATTGAGTTATCTCAAAAAGGTAAAAACATTAAAGTATCTTACAAAAAGATTAAAGATGCAACTGAATATGAAATCTCAATTAAGATTAATAACAAATGGAAAAAGTATAATACTAAAAGATTAAATTATGCTATTAAAAATCTGAAAAAAGGCATAAAATATTCAGTAAAAGTAAGAGCAATAGTATCTGAAAATAGCAATATTGCTTATTCAAAATACAGCGATGTTAAGAAAATTAAATTAAAATAAAAAATCCAACTCTTTTGAGTTGGATTTTTTATATTTGATTTAAAACTTTATCTTTAAACATTTTAATGATTTTATTTAAATCTTTTTCCGTATAAAAATAATGACCTGAATTTTTAAGCATAAATGCCTCAACATAAGGGTGCAACCACAAAGTTTCAAAGCTCTTTTCAGTGACCAATTCGTCTTTTTCAGACTGAATTGCAATAGTTGGTGTTTTTAAGTATTTCAAAGTTTCGTCAGTATCTTTGATTTTTAAAAGAAGTTCAATAAATCTTGGCGCCCATGTAACATATTTCCAAAGTTTTGGCTCTAGTTCAACACTCGCACCTTTTTTCATTGCCTCTGCCAATTCATCGTTATCAACTTTATCAAAAGCAACTTTAATTGAACTTTTTATTGCAACAGGTTTTACAAAAACCGAAAGGGGAACAGCTAGTAAAAATAATTTTTCAACTCTTTTTGGAAAACGAGAAGCAATATCAATTGCAAAAAGCGTTCCCATAGAATGACCGATAATGATAATCTTTTTATATTTTGAAAAAAGATATTCAATAATATTTTCAACTTGATTTTCCCATTTTAACATAGAAGTATTTGCAAAATCTTCGATTTTTTTACCATGACCATCAAGTAAAATATTATAAATCGAATATTCTCTTGGAATGATATTAATAATTGATTCAAAATGGTCCGGAGTACCAACGATTCCGTGAATAAATAAAAAAGCAAGGTCAAAATTTTCTGTTTCTCTAATATATTCTCTATGTGGCATAATATCCCTCCTTTATATTTATTATAACATACTTTTTTTGAAAAATATGTGTTGTATTTGTAAACAATTAGTGATATACTATAAAAAGTTATAAAAAGGATGTGTTTAAATGTTTCAGGTGTTTAGTTCAACACTAACACAAATGCTGGTTATGTTTTCATTTATTGTAATTGGCTATTTATTAAAAAAAGGCAAGATTTTACCTGATGATACTGCGACAGCGCTATCAAAACTTGAAAATTATTGTTTAGTGCCTGCATTAGTTATGAATAATTTTATGCAGTATTGCACCGTTAAAAGCATATCTCAAAAATATCCGCTAATTTTATATAGTGCAGTTATTTTAGCAATAGCACTTGCTATCGCATTTATATTATCAAATTACTTTGTGAAAGATGCATATCAAAAAAATATCTATAAATATGCATTAACATTTGGTAATTTTTCGTTTATGGGTACGGCGGTAATCAAAGCAATGTATGGCGATGATATGTTGTTTAACTATCTAATGTTCATATTGCCGCTTAATTTAATGGTTTATACTTGGGGAATAATTATTCTAATTCCAAAAAAATCAGGCGCAAATCCGCTTAAAAACTTAATTAACCCTGTTTTTATTGGAATGATTTTAGGTGCAGTAATTGGTCTATTGGATTTAGCAAAATATCTTCCTAAATTTTTAACAGATACAATTTCCTCCGCAAGTGCTTGTATGGCGCCTATTGCAATGATTTTAACAGGTTTTGTTGTTGCTAATTATGATTTGAAAAAGTTATTAGCCCAAGGAAGAGTTTATATTGCAACTGCGCTTCGTCTTATCGTTTTACCATCACTTTTTGTGCTTGGTTTAAAAGCAGTAGGTGCAGACAAAACAACAATAATTGTTACTTTAATGGCTTATGCAACACCTCTTGGAATTAACACAGTTGTTTTCCCTGCTGCGTATGGTGGAGATACTACAACAGGCGCATCAATGGCGCTCATATCTCATACAATTGCCGTTGTAACTATTCCTATTATGTTTGCAATTTTTATTGGTTAAATTAAAATAAGGTTGGAAAACTCCAACCTTATTTTTTATGTCTTGTTTCATAATCAAGCAACATCGCTTTAAACTCTGCGGCGTGAACGCCTTCTTCTTCTGCAAATTTAGAAAACATTTCTCTTGCTTCATTGCAGTCCTCGATTAGTTTTTCACAGTCTTTGAATTCTCTTACTAGATGCATTGAGTCTTCCCAGGCACGAAGAAGCCTATCACGAGTACCGATTTTAACTTCATGTAAATTATGCATAATAATCCCTCCATAAATTATTATGCAAAAAAATCCACGCAAAAATGCGTGGATTTTTTAATTATTTTATTATATTTAATAATTCTTGTACTTTGTCAGTCTTTTCCCAAGTAAATTCTTCTAATTCTCTGCCAAAATGACCGTAATTTGATGTAAGTGAGTAAATTGGTCTGCGTAAATTCAAGTCTCTAATAATAGCTGCAGGGCGCAAATCAAACACTTTATTTACTGCATCTGCAATTTCACTATCAGAGTATTCTCCTGTGCCAAAAGTATCAACAGAAACCGAAACAGGTTTTGCAACGCCAATAGCATATGCTAATTGAATTTCACATTTATCTGCAAGGCCGGCAGCAACAATATTTTTAGCAACATATCTTGCCATATACGCTGCAGAACGGTCAACTTTTGTTGGGTCTTTGCCAGAAAAAGCACCACCACCGTGTCTAGCATATCCACCATAAGTGTCAACAATGATTTTTCTACCTGTAAGACCTGTATCGCCTTGAGGACCACCGATTACAAATCTACCTGTTGGGTTGATAAAATATTTAGTGTTTTCATCAACCAAACTTGCAGGAATAACTGTATCGATAATATATTCTTTAACATCTTTTCTTAAAGATTCTGCATCAATATCTTCTGTGTGTTGAGTTGAAACAACAATTGCATCAATTCTAACAGGGTTATTAAACTCATCATATTCAACAGTAACTTGAGATTTACCGTCAGGACGAAGATAGGTGAGCACACCTGTTTTTCTAACCTCTGTTAATTTCTCGCAAAGTTTATGAGCATAGTAAGCAGCGATTGGCATAAGACCATCAGTATCATTACAAGCATAACCAAACATTAAACCTTGGTCGCCTGCGCCAAATTGGTTAAGTTCGTCTTCTTCGCCGCCTTTAAGTTCGAGCGAATTATCAACACCCATAGCAATATCAGGGGACTGTTTATCAAGTGAAACGTTAACTGCGCAAGTGTTACCATTAAAGCCTGCTGCTTCAGAGTCATAACCGATTTTGCAAAGTGTTTCTCTAACGATAGTTGGAATATCAACTTGTGCTTTAGTTGTGATTTCACCCATAACAGTAACAGAGCCGGTTGTAGCAAAGGTTTCACAAGCAACACGTGACATTGGGTCTTGACTTAACATAGCGTCTAAAATTGAATCTGAAACTAAATCACAAACTTTATCAGGATGTCCTTCAGTAACTGATTCAGAAGTAAATAACTTTCTCATTTTTTAAAATTCCTTTCATAATAAAAACTGCGATAAAGTCCTTTTAAAAATTAAAAATCCGCAAGTAAAACAACCTGCGGATTTAGGTCTAATTTTAACCTCATCTCGCAGAAAATCTGCAGGAGTTAGCACCTTAACTAAAAGTCAGGTTGCCGTAGTTTCACAGGGCCTTTCCCTCCACTACTCTTGATAAGGATTTTATCAACTTGTACTATTATATATCACATATACCCACTTGTCAATAGGAAATGTTTGATAATTAAATATATAAAATTTAACTGGTTACCAAATCATTTCTCCTGTTTCGTTGAAATGTTTAATTTTTTTCATTGTTGCAGAATTAGGATTTGCAAATTCATTATTTTCAAAAAATTGTTTTGGAAGTTGACACACACCTAATTCCCATTGTTTTTTATAAATCAAATATCTTTGATATCCAAATCTTGCCTTACTATTTAACTCAAAATAAGGTATATATTCTTCTGGATACATTTTTTTATCACCGCTATTCCAATCATTATACACTTCACTTCTAGCCTTGGCTCTTAAAAAATTTGCATCTTCATCGGCAGATGAAACATTTTGCCCAGCATGGTCTTCGTTATATTTTCTCAACATTTTATCTTGTTTTGAATTTGTTGAAATCGAACTGACTGCTGTTGCACCTAATAACAATAATAATCCTGATAATAATCCCATAAATTAACCTCCAATTTTTATTTGTTTAAATTATATCAAGGAATGTGTCCGATAAAAAGGACAAATTAACATAAATTTTTTCTTGAATTTTGTTGATTTCGTTTTTGTTTTATGTTATACTTTTGTACAAAGGGAACGGGTAGTAATATCTTTGGAGTGAATTTTTTTGATACAACTACCCATTGATTGCATTTTACCCTATGGTTATGCGTTTTCGTTTATGTAAAAAAACAAGCCATCGTTTGATGGCTTGTTTTTTTATGTTTAAATTACATTCTAAGTTCTGCGCCTACTGCTGAAAGTGCTTTTAAGATTTTCTTAACTGCGTTTTCAGTTTCTTCATCTGTTAAAGTTCTATCTGCAGCACGAAGAACAATGTTATAAGCAACGCTCTTTTTACCTTCTTCAACTTGGTTACCTGTGTAAACGTCAAAGAGATTAACTTGTTCAATAAGTTTAGGAGCAGCGCCTTTAATTGCTTTTTCCATTGTAACAACAGGTAAATCTTTATCACAAATAAGCGCTAAATCACGAGAAGTAGCAGGGAATCTAGGCATTTGATGATAAACCTTTTCTGCGCCTGAATGTTTAAAGAGTACGTCAAATGAAAGGTCTGCGCAATAAACTTTTGAGCCAATGCCATAGTTTTTAACTGCTAATGGATGAATTTCACCAATGTAACCTAAAGTATCTTCGCCAAGTGAAAGTTTAGCGCATCTACCAGGATGATACCAAGGAATATCAGTTGCTGGTTCAATATCAAAATCTTTAATATTAAGCGCATCAATTAACTCTTCAACGCTACCTTTTAAATCAAAGTAATCGTAACCATCGCCATAAGCACCGATGATAATTTTCTTTGGTTCATTTGGCAAATCTTGACCATCAACTTTGATGTATTCAGTAGCAATTTCAAACATTTTCGCGCTCATATTTCTGCTTGAATAGTTAGTAGCAAGAACTTGCATCATTGAAGGGAGTGAAAATGTTCTCATAATTGAAGTGTCTTCGCCAAGTGGATTCATAATTTTAACAGAATCTCTGATTGGGCTATCTTGTGGCACCAACATTTTATCATAGAATTTAGGGCTTATGAATGAGAATGTTGCAATTTCTGAATAACCACAACCAAGGAGTGTGTTGTTAATAGCAATTTCACACTTTTGTTCAGGTGTGTATTTAGCATCAACAGCGCCTTTTAATTGAGTTGTTTCAATTTTATCATAACCATAAAATCTTGCAATTTCTTCAGCAATATCTGCTTTGTGAAGGACATCTTGACGGTATGAAGGAACAGTAATAATATCATTTTCAACTTTAAAATCAAGGTCTGTTAAGATTTTGATTTGTTTTTCTTTTGAAACATCCATTCCAATGAATGCGTTAATCCATTCTGCATCTAATTTAATAGTAGCAGGGGTGTAGTTTGAATTATTAACATCAATTTCGCCTGAAACAACGCTACCACAGTTTAAAATATCAATAAGTTCACAAGCACGGTCTAACGCTTCTTCACAATTTTGTGGGTCAAGACCTTTTTCAAATTTAGCAGAAGAATCAGTACGAAGTGCAAGTGCTCTAGAAGTATTACGAATACTTGGACCATAGAAGCAAGCAGATTCAAATACAATAGTAGTTGTGTCATCCATAATACCGGAATATTCACCACCCATTACGCCACCGACAGCCATAGGGCCTTCTTTGTTAGCAATAACGAGCATTTTATCTGATAAATCACGTTCAATATCATCTAAAGTTGTAATTTTCTCGCCATTATTTGCACATCTTACAACAATTTCTTCGCCTTTAACAAAGCGATAGTCAAACGCGTGCATTGGTTGACCATATTCAAGCATTACATAGTTAGTAATATCAACGATGTTGTTAATAGGGCGAACACCCATTGAACGAAGTCTCTCACGTAACCAAAGTGGAGATGGCTCGATTTTAATGTCTTTAACAACTCTTGCCATATATCTTGTACAAAGTTCAGGTGCTTCAACAGTTACTTTAAGCATATCATTAATATTGCCACCACACTCTTTAACAACAGGTGTATGTGTTTTAAGTGGTTTATCAAAAGTTACAGCCGCTTCACGAGCAAGACCGATTACTGATAAACAGTCTTGTCTGTTAGGAGTAATCTCAAATTCAACAACAGTATCATCAAGATTAAGAACTTTAACAATATCATCACCAGGTTTACAGTCTTCTTGCAAAACAAAAATACCGTCTTCAATAGCATAAGGGAAGTCATTAACAGTAAGATTAAGTTCAGCAACTGAACACATCATACCAAAACTCTCAACACCACGAAGTTTACCTTTTTTAATCTTTATACCACCAGGCAAAGTTGAGCCATCAAGCGCAACAGGAACTAAATCGCCAACAGTTAAATTAGATGCGCCTGTTACAATTTGAATAGCCTTTTCGCCAACATCAATTTGACAAACAACTAATTTATCAGCATCAGGATGTCTTTCAATTTCTAAAACTTTACCAACAACTACATTAGAAATTTCTTCAGCAGTTAAAGTGTAACCCTCAACTTTAGAGCCAGACATAGTCATACGTTCTGAAAATTCTCTAGGGTCATCACATTCAATATCAACAAATTCTTTTAACCAATTAAGTGATAAATCCATTTTCTACTCCTCCTTAATTAATACTATCAAAGAACTTCATATCATTTTCATAAAGAAGTCTCATATCATCAATTTTAAATTTTCTCATAACAATTCTCTCAAGACCGATACCAAAAGCAAAACCTTGATATTCTTCAGGGTCAATTCCGCAGTTTTCAAGAACTTTAGGGTGTACCATACCACAACCTAAAATTTCTATCCAACCTTCGTTTTTGCAAAGTCTGCAACCTTTACCACCACAGTTGAAACATTGAATATCCATTTCAGCAGAAGGCTCTGTAAATGGGAAATGGTGTGGTCTAAATCTTACAACCGCATCTTCACCATAAAGACGTTTTGCAAAAGTTTCAAGAGTGCCTTTTAAGTCACCCATTGTAATGCCTTTATCAATTGCAAGACCTTCAATTTGATGGAATAGAGGAGAATGGTTAGCGTCAACCTCATCAGAACGGTAAACTCTACCAGGTGCGATAATTCTGATAGGTGGTTTTTGTTTTTCCATAACACGAACCTGAACAGGAGAAGTTTGTGTACGAAGCAATACGTTTTCAGAAATGTAGAAAGTATCTTGAGTATCTCTTGCAGGGTGGTCTTTTGGAAGATTAAGAGCCTCAAAGTTGTAATAGTCAAGTTCAACTTCAGGACCATCAGCAATTGAATAACCCATACCCATAAAAATCTCTTTAAGTTCATCTAAAACAACTGATAATGGATGTTTTTTGCCCATTTCGTTTCTTTTGCCAGGCATAGTAACATCAATTTTTTCATTAATTAAACTTGCATTAAGTTCAGCCTCTTTAATCTCGGCAACTTTAGTTTTGATTTTTTCTTCAAGTTCGCCTTTAGCCTTGTTAACAAGTTGACCAACAACAGGACGCTCTTCAGGGGAGAGTGAGCCTAATTGTTTTAAAATACCGGTAAGTTCACCTTTTTTACCTAAATACTTTACTCTGATTTCTTCAATTTTAGAAATCTCGGTTGCTGAATTTAAACTCTCAAGCGCAGAATTTAAAACAGGGGTGATTTTTTCGTTCATATTAAATCTCCTTTAAAAAAGTTTTAATTCAAAATAAAAAACTTCGCCCTTGAATTCAAGGACGAAGATATCTCCGTGGTACCACCTTAATTTTTGCATCAAGCAAACACTCAATCAACAATATATAACGGTTGTCAACCCGTTGCGAACTACTAAAATTTCACCCGCACCACTCCAAAGGGAACTTCAAAAGTAACACTAATAAACGGCTCACAGCATCTGCCATTCTCTCTGAAAAAGTAATTACAATTTACTTTCCTTTATCATCGTGTTTAATTCAATAAAACAATTATATCACAAAAAATAATAATTGCAAGTGTTTTTTTATAATATTTAAACTTGCGCAAGTGCTAAAATGAGAGGCATTGTAACAATAGATAAAAGCGTTGATAATGTAACAAGTTTTAAACCTAAATCAGTATCAGCATTATATTTAGATGCTAGTACCATTGTATTAACCGCAACAGGTGCAGAAGCAGGTAAAACACAACTGCATAAAAGCACACCTGAAAGACCAAAAACAAATTTAAAAATAACTAACGCAGTAAGTGGCATTGCTATCATTTTAAGAGCAATAACAAACCACATTTTGAAATTATTCATACCGTTTTTATAGTTAGAAACTGCAAAATAATAACCTGTAATAATCATAGCAAGGGGAGTGTTAAGCGAAGAAATATAACTTACAGGGTCGCCAATTACATCAGGTAATGTCACTTTTAATAAGAATAAAGGCAAACCAACTATAACACCTAACATACCTGGATTTATAAGTGTTTTAATAAAATTTTTATTTGACTTATCATAAATACTAATGCCATAAGTCCATTGAATAATATTAAATACAACTACATAAATTGAACCATAAAAGACACCTTCAGCACCGAAAACTGCTTGTGCTAAAGGCAAGCCCATATATCCTGCGTTTGAAAAAATTGCGCCAAAACGCAAAACTGATTTTTTAGCGCTATCTTTATCAACCACTAAAAAAGAATATATAATGCCAATAATGTGTGAAGCAACAGCGCAACCAGCAGCAATTAAAAGCGATTTTATAGTGTCATCAGTAAATTTAACCGAAAGAAATGAATTGATAATAAGGCAAGGAGTTACTAAATATAAAAGAACATTAACAAAGCCTGTAATACTCTTATCAGTAATCCATTTAACTTTCGTTGCAAGTAAACCTACCGCCATTAAAATAAATAGAATTAAAACTTGATTTCCAAGTTCTAATGCTGAATTTAAAAAACTATTCAAAACCAATAACCCCTAGAAAATAAATGTTTCTGCAGATTCTATAACAACATCTTCAACAGGTTTATCTGCAGCGCCTGTTTTTACATTTGCAATTTTATCAACAACGTCCATACCTTCAACAACTTGACCAAAAACTGTGTGTCTAAAATCAAGATGAGGAGTTCCGCCGATTTTTTTGTAGTTTTCAATTGCTTCATCAGGGAAAGCCTCGCCGCCAATATCTTTCATTTGAGAAACAAGACCATCAGGCACATTATCACATTGAACAACAAAGAATTGGCTACCGTTTGTACAAGGACCTGCATTTGCCATTGAAAGCGCGCCTCTGTAGTTGCGGAGTTTTGGTGTTACTTCATCTTCAAAAGGTCTACCATAAATTGATTCACCACCCATACCAGTGCCGGTTGGGTCGCCACCTTGAATCATAAAGTCTTTGATAACTCTATGAAAAATAATTCCGTTATAATAACCATCTTTAATGTGTGTTGTAAAGTTTTCAACTGTTTTAGGTGCTTCTTGAGGGAAAAGTTTAAATTTTATTTCACCTAAATTTGTTTTTAAAACGGCAACTGTATCGCCTTGTTTTAATGCTTCTAATTGATAATTACTCATATTTTTAACCCTTTCTTCTACCAAAAATATCTCTTGGTTTAAATTCATCAATAATTTCTATATATCTTTTATACGCATTTGTAATTGAGTCTTCCCAAGAACAGTAAACTTCATTTTGCGCATTGATACCAATTTCTTTAAGTTTTTCTTTGTTGCTCACTGCATTAAAAATAACATCTTTTAATGATTTTTCATTTTCATCACATAAAAAACCATTACGATTATTTTCAACACCTTCAGATGCACAACTGTTTTTAATAAGAACTGAAGGCAAAGCAGTAGCGGCCGCTTCCATAACAACTAATCCAGAAGTATCATAAGTTGAAGGGAATAGGAATAAATCAGACGCAGAATAGTAATCACGCAAAATTTCTCTATCATAAATTGCGCCTGTAAAAACACATTTTTTTGAAATTCCGATATGCTTTGCATAATTTTCAATATCTTTTAAATCATTGCCTTTGCCAACAAAAATCATTTTGTATTTCAAATCAGACGGCATAAGACGAAGCGCATCAAGAATGAGTTTAATGTTTTTATACCACATCATTCTGCCTACAAACAAGAAAACTAATTCATCATCTCTAATTTGATGTTTTTCTTTAACTTTTTTAATTCTTTCATCAGAAGAAACGCCTAATTTAAAGTCGGTGCCATTTCGCATTACTCTGTAAGGGCCTTTATAACCAAATGATTTTAAAGATTCAATAGACCCTTTGCTAACAACCCAAACTTCGTCTGCTTTGTTTATGTTATTTAGAATAAATTTTTTAGCAACTTTTAAAAATAACTTATCTTTAAATCTTTTTTCAAGTTCAACATCAAACTTTGTGTGATAAGTTAAAACGACAGGAATGTTAGGATTGAGTTTCACAAGTTCATCGGCAACAACTGCAGAAACAAAAGGTGAATGAACGTGAATTAGGTCAAAATCTTTGTTCAAAAGAGTGGTTAAAGTTTTAACCGGTACAATGTTACCAACTCTGTATTCTAAATTTTTAGATACAGATGCAGAACTATATCTTACAACATCAAAATCATAATCATCTTTGACATTAGGGTATTTTGGTGTAACAACTGTACACTCGGCAAGTTGCTTTTTTGTAAGAATGTCAGCGTAATTATATATTGTATTTGCAACACCGTCAATAGTAGGCGGAAAAGAGTCGTTGAATAGTGCTATTTTGTTATACATAATCTTCCTTCTTATATTGATTATTGTACTTTATTTTCCGAGTTCTAATGTTCTTTTATATGCTTTTTCAACCGCTTCAATGCAATTCGCTCTAAATTTGCCTTTTTCCAGAGCAGAAACACCTGCAATTGTTGAGCCACCAGGGGAACAAACTTCATCTTTAAGCTGTTCAGGGTGTTTTCCTGTTTGCTGAACCATTAGTGCAGCACCTTTAACTGTTTGAGCAGCATATTCAAGCGCTTTATCTCTTGGCAGACCACATTTAACTGCACCGTCTGCAAGCGCTTCAATAAACATATAAACAAAAGCAGGACCACAACCACTTAAAGCAGAAGCAGCATCGATTAATTTTTCGTCAATTTCATTCCAAACACCTGATTCGCTCATCAAGTTTAGAAAATCATCTATTTCTTTATTTTCAACATTATCAGTTGTTGTGTAAAGCAACATTCCTTCGCCTAAAAGCGCAGGAGTGTTAGGCATAACTCTAATTACTTTGAAGTCGCCTTTAGCAAAATCTCTTATCTTTTCAGTAGAAAGACCTGCCGCTATCGAAACCAAAACAACATCATCAATTCTAGATTTTAAAATAGGGGAGATGTCATTTAAAACATATTCCATAAACTGTGGTTTAACTGCAAGCACGATGTATTTTGTTTTATTTGCAATATCTTCATTTGATGAAGAAACTAAACTTAATTTTTTGCAAATCTCATCTCTTTTGGCAGTATCCACATCAGAAATGTAGATTTTATTGCCATCAAGTTTTTTTGATAATGCAGTAATTAAAGCGCCACCCATATTGCCTGCGCCAATAAATCCAAATGAACTCATATTATCTAACCTGTCCGTTTCCTTGAATAATATATTTATAACTTGTCATCTCGCAAAGCCCCATAGGACCTCTTGCGTGCATTTTTTGAGTTGAAATACCCATCTCGCAACCAAGACCAAACTCGCCACCATCAGTAAAACGAGTTGAAGCATTAACATATACAGATGAACTATCAATTGAATTAACAAATTTTTGAGCATTCTCATCACAATTAGTAATAATTGCTTCTGAATGCATTGTTGAATGAGCATTTATGTGTGAAATCGCCTCGTCAACATCATCAACACATTTCACAGCCATGATGTAATCTAAAAATTCGGTGTTAAAGTCATCTTCATTCGCTAATTTTCCATCAATTATTTTTGAAGCAAACTCATCTACTCTTATTTCAACTTTGTTTTCATCTCTTTTATCAACTAAAATTTCTTTTAATTTAGGCAAGAATTCGTTTGCAATTTTTTTGTTAACAACACAAACTTCCATGGCATTGCAAACAGAAGGACGAGATGTTTTTGCATTTTCTACGATTTTTAAAGCCATATCAATATCTGCAAATTCATCAATATAAATGTGACAAATACCTGTGCCTGTTTGAATACAAGGCACCTTTGCATTGTTAATACAAGCATTAATAAGACCTGCGCCACCACGAGGAATAAGCATATCAACTAAACCTACAGCAGTCATTAGTTCGTTTGCGCTATCTCTTGAAGTATCCTCAACTAAATTAATAAGGGTTTCAGGCAAGTTGTTTTGAACTAACGCCTGTTTTAAAGCAGAAACTACTGCTTTATTAGTGTTAATTGCCTCTTTACCGCCGCGAAGCACGCAAACATTTGAACTTTTAAAACAAAGCGAAGCGGCATCAGAAGTAACATTTGGTCTTGATTCATAAATAATTGCGATAACACCAATTGGAACTCTAACTTTTTTAATACTCAAACCATTATCAGTTGAGCGTTCAGATAAAACTTCATTGCAAGGGTCTTCTAATTTTGAAACTGCAATAATACCATTTGCCATATCACGAATTCGTTTTTCATCTAAAGATAAACGGTCTATCATAACAGGCGAAATTTTATCTTTTGCATATTCAATATCTTTTTTGTTAGCATCGATAATTTTGTCAGTATTATTAACAAGACTTTCTGCCATCGAAAGTAAAACTTTATTTTTTGTTTCAGTATCAATATTATTTAAAACACTGCAAGAAGATTTTGCATTAATTAATAATTGAGAAGTAGTCATTATTTTTCACCTTTTGCTTTAAATAAACTGCCAATAGATTTGCCATCTGCTAAATCATATAAAAGTTCAGGATGTTGACCATTGGCAATAATCATATCGCAACCTGCGTTAGTAGCGATTTTAGCGGCTTCTAATTTTGTTGACATACCGCCTGTACCAAGACTTGAACCTTTACCACCACCGAGTGCTATAATATCAGGAGTGATTTCTTCTATAACATCGATTAACTTGCCATTAGGGTCTTTGTGTGGGTCTGCAGTATAAAGACCATCAATATCAGAAAGAAGTACAAGCAAATCAGCACTAATGCTTTCAGCAACAATTGCCGCAAGAGTATCATTATCGCCAATAACAATTTCTTGAGTTGCAATAGTGTCGTTTTCATTAATAATAGGAATAACATTCAATTCAAGAAGTCTGTTAATAGTATTTTTAAAATTTGTGAATCTTTCTTCGTTATGTACGTCACTACCGGTAAGCAATATTTGCGCTACTGTATGAGAATATTGCGAAAACAACTTATCATAAGTGTACATTAATTCACATTGACCAACAGCCGCAGCCGCTTGTTTTGTAGGAATATCACTTGGTTTATTATGAAGTCCAAGTTTTCCAACACCCATTCCAATAGCACCTGATGACACTATAATAATTTCATTGCCTGCATTTTTAAGGTCACTTAATATTCTGCAAATCTCTCTAATGTTGCGAATATTTAAAAGACCGGTAGAATGCGCTAGGGTAGAAGTACCAAGCTTAATTATAATTCTTTTGTTTGTAAGTTCCATATAATCAAAACCTCTTTTTTAATATACGAAATCATAATATCACATTTTGAATGTTTTTTCAATTACTAATTAAAAAATAAATACTTTAATTTTATACTTGCAAAATTTAACAATTTATGTTATAATAAATTTGCAATAAGAAAGTTGCAAGAATTATAGCAAGTTAATGTTAGACTTTGTGTCTGACTTATCTTTGAACACCAAAACAAATCCCGATTTTTATAATCGGGATTTGTTTTTTTATGCATTTTTAAAAGTAATACTTGTATATTTATGCATTGTTGTGTTATAATTAGATGAATATATATAAGTTAAGGTGTATTTAATGCAGGAAAGTATTTTAAGGCGTGTTAATAACAAGCCTTCTGAAATCAAAAAACTTGATAATAATGAAACAAAGTTGCTGTGCAAAGAGATTAGAGAAGAACTTTTGAATTCTGTTGCAAAAACAGGTGGACATTTGGCTTCTAATCTTGGTGCGGTTGAACTTACTGTTGCTATCCATAAGAATTTTAATTTGCCTAAAGATAAGGTTGTTTTTGATGTTGGTCATCAATCTTATGTTCACAAAATGCTTACTGGCAGATTAGATAAATTTGATACTCTTCGTCAAAAAAATGGTATTTCAGGTTTTCCAAAACCAAATGAAAGTGAATATGACGCTTTTTCTACAGGTCATTCAAGCACAAGTGTTTCAGCGGCTTTTGGTATTGCAGAGGCAAAAAGAGAAAAGCATGAAAATGGATATGTTATCGCGGTTGTGGGCGATGGCGCTGTTTCTGGTGGTCTTGTTTATGAAGGCCTTAACAATGCAGGTCGTTCAAAAGACAAACTTATTGTAATATTGAATGATAACAAGATGTCTATTTCTAAAAATGTTGGCGCAATGTCAAGATATTTGGCAAAAGTTCGTTCTAAAAAAGGATATCACACATTTAAAAATAGCATTGAAAAAATTCTTATTCATATTCCGTTTGTTGGCGAAAAATTAGTTCATTATGTTTTAAAATTAAAGAAAGCATTTAAAGGCGTATTCTTCAAAAGTACAGTTTTTGAAGATTTTGGGTTTGCATATTTAGGACCAATTGATGGCCATGATAGTGAAAAGTTAGACTATATGTTAAGCCTTGCAAAAACAGAAACCAGACCTGTTTTGCTTCATATTAATACAGTTAAAGGCAGGGGCTATTCATTTGCAGAAAAAGTTCCAAGCAATTATCACGGAGTTAATCCGTTTGATGTTGAAACAGGCGAATCTGAACCTTCTGGCCCATCATTTTCAAAAGAATTTGGCAAGGCAATAGTTTCTTTTGCTGAAAATGATAAGCGAATTTGCGCTATTACTGCCGCTATGGGAGATAGCACGGGGCTTTCAGAGTTTTCAGAAAAATTCAAATCAAGATTTTATGATGTTGGTATAGCGGAAGAGCATGCAGTAACTTTTGCTAGCGGACTAGCAACAGGTGGTTTAGTGCCTGTGTTTGCAGTATATTCAACTTTTTTGCAAAGAGCATATGATATGATTGTTCATGATGCTGCAATGCAAAATTTAAAAGTTGTTTTGTGTGTTGACAGAGCAGGTATTGTTGGAGCAGATGGAGAAACTCATCAAGGTGTGTTTGATGTTTCGTTTTTAAATTCAATACCTAATGTGACTATTTATTCTCCATCAACTTTTGCCGAACTTCGTTATGATATGAAATGCGCTATTTATAACGATAATGGTGTTGTTGCTATTCGTTATCCAAGGGGCAATGAAATAGATTTTGAATTAACTCCTGCTGATTATTATGTTTTAGGTAATAAAGATAGTTCTGATTGTATTATAACTTATGGTAGAGAGTTGCAAGAAGTATTGCTAGCAAACAAAACGCTTAATTGCAAAATTATAGCGTTTAATAAGATTAAGCCTATTAATAAAGAAGCAATTGATGAGGCTTTGAAATCTAAAAACATATATTTCTTTGAAGAAGGTATGAAAACAGGTGGTTTTGCCGAGCACTTTACTTCAATTCTTTATGAAAAAGGATACAAAGGTAATATCAGCATTACTGCTATTGAAGATTTTGTTCCTCATTCAACAGTAAAAGAGGCGCTTGTTGATTTAAAATTAGATGATAAGAGCATTGTAGATAAAATTAAGGGAGAATAATAATTGGCTGAAAGATTAGATGTATATTTAGTAGAAAAAGGTCTTGTTGAATCGCGTGAAAAAGGTAAAGCGATGATAATGGCAGGAACTGTTTTTGTGAATAATCAAAAAGTTGATAAGCCTGGTTTCCAAGTTAAAGACGGAATGAATGTTGAAGTAAGAGGAGAAACACTTAAATATGTCTCTCGCGGTGGTCTTAAACTTGAAAAAGCAATGGAAAACTTTGATATTTCAATAGTCAATAAAATTTGTGCGGATATTGGTGCTTCTACCGGTGGATTTACAGACTGTATGCTTCAAAACGGCGCAGTTAAAGTCTATTCTGTTGATGTAGGTTATGGTCAACTTGCTTGGAAATTGCGTACAGATGAGCGAGTTGTAAATTTAGAGCGTACTAATTTTAGATATTGCACTAAAGAACAAATTCCTGATAGCCTTGATTTTGCATCAGTTGATGTTTCGTTTATTTCGCTTACAAAAATCTTGCCTGTGCTTAAAACTTTGATGAAAGAAGATGGCGAGTGTGTTTGTCTTATAAAACCACAGTTTGAAGCAGGAAAAGAAAAAGTAGGTAAAAAAGGCGTTGTAAGAGAGGCTTCTACTCATTTGGAAGTTGTTAATAAAATTAAAGATTTTTCTCTTGAAATTGGTTTTTCAGTTTTAAATCTTGAATTTTCGCCAATTAAAGGACCGCAAGGTAATATTGAGTATTTAATTCATCTTAAAAATGATGATAAGAGCGAGTTTTCTGCGCCTATTAATCCTGATGAATTAATTAACCAGTCGCATATAGAACTTACATAAGAGAGGTTTTTATGAATACAGTAATTGTTTTAAATCCTGATGGGGTTGACAGTAAGGTTTTAAAAGAAATCAAACTAAATTTAGAAAAAGCAAATATTAATTCTAAAATTTATGAAGATGATAGTGATTTTGAAAATTGTGATTTTGTTATCGCTTATGGTGGCGATGGCACTATTTTACAAGCCGCAAAAAAAGCCTCGATTTATAAAAAATCGGTTTTAGGTATAAATGGTGGCAGACTAGGTTATACTGCAGGTCTTGAAACGGATGAGTTGCATTTGTTGAATAGACTTAAAACAGGCGAATATAAAATTGATAACAGAATGATATTAAAAATTGAAGTGTCATCTCATGATAAAGTTTATTACTGTGTAAATGATGCAGTAGTGTCTAGAGGTGCTTTATCGAGAATTGTTGATGTTGAATTATTAGTTGGCGATAATAAATTGATGAATACTCGTTCCGATGGTGTTATTATTTCAACTCCAACAGGTTCAACCGCTTATTCTTTGTCGGCAGGCGGCCCTATTTTAGACCCATCAATAAATAGTTTGTTAATCACTACTGTTTGTCCACATTCATTTTTTGATAGACCTATTGTTATTAATGAAAACGAAGTCATAAAAATTAAGGGAAGTCAAAAAGGAGAAAAAGAATTATATCTAACAGTAGATGGAGAAAAATCTATTGAACTCAAAAACGGAGATACTGTTACAGTTTCTAAAAGCGATGAGTTTTACGCAAGTCTTATAAGAATTAAAGACGATAGTTTTATGAATATTTTAAATAAAAAGTTTTTCAATAAGGGGTAGAGCAATGAAAAAAAGCAGACAAAATGCAATTTTATCAATAGTAAGAGAAAATGTTGTTGCAACTCAAGATGACTTGATTTCTCTTCTTCAAAGCGCAGGTTTTAATGTAACTCAAGCAACTATTTCTCGTGATATAAAAGAATTAGGACTTGCAAAAGCGGTTGATAACAGTGGTGTGCAAAGATATATTGTTCACTCTGTTAAAAAAGTAAAAACAGGTAGCCATGACTATATTTTTTCAAGCAGTGTAATTTCTGTTGCAACTGCTGTTAATGATATTGTAATCAAATGCTATCCTGGTATGGCTAATGCTGCTTGCGCTGTGCTTGACAATATGGAATTTCCTGAAGTTTTGGGCACTCTCGCAGGTGATGATACAATTTTAGTTATTGCAAAGAGCGAAAAAGACGCTCATATTCTTTATAATAAAATCAATTCATTAAAATAGAGGTCAGTATTTATGCTAAAATCATTGCATATTGAAAACATTGCTGTTATTGAAAAAGCAGATGTTGAGTTTGACAATGGATTTACAGTGCTAACCGGTGAAACCGGTGCAGGTAAATCTATCATAATTGATTCTATTAATGCTGTTTTAGGTGAGAGAACTTCCAAAGAACTCATCAGAAACGGTAGTGATTCTGCGAGCGTTACTGCGTTTTTTGATGAAGTTTCAAATATTGTTCGAGAAAAACTTTCTGGTTTTGGAATCAATATTGATAGCGATGAATTAATTATAAAAAGAACTTTAACAGAAACTAAAAGTTCTTGCAAAATAAACGGTCAAAATGCCCCTGCATTTGTTTTAAAAGAAATTGCGCCTTGTCTTATTAATATTCATGGCCAGCACGATTCTCAAACTCTGCTTAATCCTGATTTGCATTATAGTTTTATTGACGCGCTTGCTAAAAATCAAAATACTATTGAAAGTTACAAAGAGATTTTTGCGGCTATGCTTAAAACTAGAAAAGCAGTTAAACAATACGAATCTCAAAAAGCAGAAAATCAAAGCAGAAAAGAGATTTTGTCGTATCAAATCAATGAATTAGAAACCGCAAATATAACTATTGGCGAAGTCGACAAATTAAAAGCGAGAAAAGAAGAAGTTTTGAATTTTAAAAAAATTGCCGATAATTTGCGAGTTGCAAATAACAGTATTAGTGGCGATAATGATGAAATTCTTGGCGCTTATGATTTGGTTGAAAAAGCATCTGAATCACTTTTGAAAATTTCTAATTTTTCTGAAAATTTATCATTAATCGCTGATAAAATAGAAAATTTGAAATATGAACTTGAAGATGTAAAATCAACTTTAGAAGATACGCTTGACGCTCAAATCATTGATGAAAATGAACTTGATTTAATTGAAGAGCGTCTTGATATGTATTTTAATTTTAAATCAAAATACGGTGAAACTGAAGCAGATATGTTGAACTTCTTGAATAGCGCTAAAGAGAAACTTTCTGCTTTAGAGAACAGAGAAGAAACTGCAATAGAAGAGCAGTTGCTATTGCCTGTTCAAATAGAAGAAGTAAAACAAGCAGGTGAGAACTTAACTAAATCTCGTCAAAAAGCCGCTAAACAGTTCGAAAACGAGGTAAAAGCGCAGCTAGACTACTTGGATATGCCTAATGTGAAAATTGCTGTAAATATAGAAAAAGCCCCTTATTCAACACTTGGCGCTGACAAGGTTGAATTCTTGATTTCGACCAACCCTGGCGAGCCATTAAAACCACTTTCTAAAATTGCATCTGGTGGCGAAATGTCAAGAATTATGTTGAGTATTAAAAACGTACTTGCAAATGCAGATATTGTTCCAACACTTATTTTTGATGAAATCGATACAGGTATTTCAGGCATTGCTGCTTCAAAAGTTGCTAATAGACTTAAATCTGTTTCAGAAGGTAAACAAGTAGTTTGTGTAACTCATTTAGCGCAAATTGCCGCAAAAGCAGATACTCAATTAAAAATTGAAAAGAATATTGAATCAAACAGAGCAGTTACAACAGTTTCAAAACTTGATTATGAAGGTAGAAAGTGTGAACTTGCAAGAATTATTGGTTCAGAAGTTACTGAATCAACCCTTGCAGCCGCAGAAGAATTGTTGAATAATTAAAATGCAACTGTTAGTTGACAATTTTCAAGGTATAGTTGATAGACATTTTAATGTTTTTTGTTAATATGTTTTTGAAAGGTAGTGTTAAAATGGAATTATCAGAAAAAATTCAAAATTTAAGAAAACAAAATAATCTATCTCAAGAACAATTTGCAGAAAAATTAAATGTTTCAAGACAAGCAGTTTCTAAATGGGAATCAGGACAATCTGTTCCTGATGTTGATAAAATTATAGCAATGAGTGAAATTTTTGGAATTTCTACAGATTATTTGTTAAAAGATATAAATGATGTTGAAGATAATAATAGAGTAAATAAATCATTGTTTTCAAGCTTTTTCAGGTATAAGTATAATCCTAAACAGATAAAAAGAGCCTGGATCATAGTTAATATTGTCTACATATTATTGTTTTTGTTGAGTTATTTTTATCTTCCGTTTATGAGAAAATCTAATTTTCTTGTAACTTTATCATTTGCTTTGATAACTAATGCTTTAATGTTTATTCATTATAGGTTTGGTAAATATTTGTCTGAAAATCCTGAAATTAGATTGTATATTACTACTATTTTCGTTATAGTTGTATTTGTAGTTAAGTTTGTTCTTGAAAATGTATTCACTATTTATTCTTGACACTTGTAATTATTTATGTTATATTAGATTTGTTCAAAAACTGTGATAAGATGAAGTAGGTTAAATTTTAGCTTATAGAGAGTTTTCGGTTGGTGTAAGAAAACAGCGAATTTAATTGAAGTTACCTCTTTGAGTTTATTCCTTGAATAAGTAGGGGAATACGGTTTTCGCCCGTTATAGCGAGTAGTGTTAATTCACTCGTTGAGGCTGATTTTGTGAGAAATCGGTGAAACAAGGTGGTATCGCGAAATATTCGCCCTTGTCTGTTTTGCAGACAAGGGTTATTTTTTGTCATTTTGAGCATAGTCGAAGAATCTTTTAAAGATGTTTCGACTTCACTTGTGTTTCGCTCAACATGACATATGAATTTTTATTTTAAAGGAGAAAAACAATGGGAATTTATGAAGAATTAGTTGCTCGTGGGCTTATTGCTCAGGTAACTGATGAAGAAGAAATCAGAGAACTTATTAACAACGGAAAGGCAACTTTTTATATCGGATTTGACCCAACTGCTGATTCACTTCATGTTGGTCATTTTATGGCGCTTTGTTTGATGAAAAGACTTCAAATGGCAGGTAATAAACCTATCGCACTTTTAGGTGGCGGTACAGGTATGATAGGCGACCCATCAGGTAGAACTGATATGCGCCAAATGCTTACAAAAGATGATATTGACCATAATATTGCTTGTTTTAAAAAGCAGATGGAAAGATTTATTGATTTTTCAGATGGTAAAGCGCTTTTGGTTAATAATGCAGACTGGCTTACTGACCTTAAATATATCGATGTACTTCGTGATGTTGGCGCGTGCTTCTCTGTAAACAATATGTTAAGAGCAGAATGTTACAAACAAAGAATGGAAAAAGGACTTTCATTTTTAGAGTTTAACTATATGATTATGCAGTCTTACGACTTTTATCATCTTTATAAAGAATATGGTTGTAATATGGAATTTGGTGGCGATGACCAATGGTCTAATATGCTCGGCGGCACTGAACTTATTAGAAAAAAACTCGGTAAAGACGCTTATGCTATGACTATTACATTGCTTCTTAATTCAGAAGGTAAAAAGATGGGCAAAACATCTTCAGGCGCAGTTTGGCTTGACCCTGAAAAAACTTCTCCTTATGATTTTTATCAATATTGGAGAAATGTTGAAGACGCCGATGTTTTAAAATGCATTAGAATGTTAACATTCTTGCCTTTAGAAGAAATTGATAAAATGGATTCTTGGGAAGGCGCTCAACTTAACACTGCAAAAGAAATTCTTGCTTTTGAACTTACAAAACTTGTTCACGGTGAACAAGAGGCAACAAAAGCGCAAACTGCTGCAAAAGCACTTTTCGGCGGCGGCGCTGATAACAGTAATATGCCTACTTTTGAATTATCAAAAGATTTATTTACTGATAACAAAATGACAGTTATTGATTTGCTTTGCAATACAAAACTTACTCCATCAAAAGGCGAGGCAAGACGTCTTGTGCAGCAAGGCGGCGTATCAGTTGATGATGTTAAGAAAACTGATATTACAGATGCAGTTTCTGTTGAAGACTTTGAAAAAGGACATATAATTGTTAAAAAAGGTAAAAAAGTGTTCTTAAAAGTAACCTTGATGTAAATTAAAAATCTCTGTGATTTATTAAAAATTGCAGAGATTTTTTTGTTGACAGAAAATACTAATATATAGTAAAATATAATTGTAGAAATGATTAGTTAAAGGAGGCTAAATTTATGAAAAAAATAATTTCTATATTATTATGCTTATCTATGGTGATAAGTATCTTTAGTTTTGTGAATATTTCTGCTTATGCTGATGAAAATAGCGGTCAAGCAGGTGAGGGCGTTATCTGGTCATTAGATGGTGATAAGATGACTGTTAGCGGCTCTGGCCATGTTTATCCAGGAGACTGGTCAGATGAACAAAAACTCTTAACAAAATCAATTGAGTTTTCTAATGGAATTACAGGGGTATCTTTAGGCTCATTTGAAGGTTTTACTTCGCTTGAATCTGTTGTTTTCGCTGATTCAGTTGAAGTAGTTGATTATAATGCTTTTTTAGGTGCTACTTCTTTGAAAAGTGTTACTATTGGTAAAAACTTTATTTCAAGATTTGGTGGCACTTTCAATGATTATCTTTCTCTTGATACAATTGTGATAAGTGAAGAAAATAGTCTTTATAAAGTAGTTGACGGAGTTGTATATAGTGCAGATATGTCAGCGCTTGAGTTTTATCCTCCAGCTAAAAAAGATGAAACTTTTATATTTCCTGATACTGTTGAATATGTTTATGCGAGTTCGTTTGAGAATAATAAATATATTAAAAAAGTTGTGCTTCATGATAAAATTTCAATGATATATGAGAGAGCGTTTAAAAACTGTACTTCTTTAGCAACTATTTTAGGTGGAGAGAACACTCAATATATAGATGAAAATGCTATTGATAATACTGCTTATTATAACGATGCTTCTAATTGGGAAGATGGAATATTGTATCTTTTTAACACATTATATAAAGCAGATAATACAAAAATATCTAAAGAAGTTATTATTAAAGATAATATTTATCAGATTGCTGAAAAAGCATTTTATGAATGTACCAACCTTGAAAGAATTGTATTTTCTGATAGTATTAATGAAATTTATTCAGAAACATTCAGTGGATGTTCTTCATTAAAAGAAGTGGTTTTAAACGATAGTCTTTTTGAAATAAGACAATGGGCATTTGAAAATTGTACATCACTTGAAAGTTTCATTGTACCTAAACATATGCAGAGTATCAGTTCTGATTCATTTGCAGGTTGCACAAAACTCACTTATATATCTGTAGATGAAAATAACGAATACTTTTCTGCTATTGATGGAGTTTTATTTGATAAAAACAAAATAGAATTGCTTTGCTATACTGCAGGAAAACAAGAAAAATCTTATACAGTTCCAAGTAGTGTAGAAGCAATAGCAGATGATTCTTTTAATGCAAATTCTTATATTGAAGAAGTTATCACTAGTGATAATCTTTTAAAAATAGGTTTCTGTGCTTTTGAAGATTGTGTTTCTCTTAAGAAAATATCACTCGGTAATAATATTGAGATGATTGAACCTTATGCTTTTGATAATTGTGGATTTTATGATGATCCATCTAATTGGGAAAACGGCGGATTATATATTGGCAAATATTTAATTGATGTGGATAGCGACTTTAAAGATAAATTTACAATCAAAGAAGGAACAGAACTTATTGCTTCGAGCGCATTTGAGTATTGTTATGATGTAACTGAAGTTGTAATTCCTGATAGTGTAAAATATATAAATAAATACGCTTTTGAAAACTGCGGTGTTTATGAAAACAGTGATAATTGGGAAAACAGCGCTTTGTATATTGATAATTTCTTAATTAAAGTTGATGAGTCTATAAGTGGCGATTTTAAGATTAAAAACGGAACGAAAGTAATCGCTGATGGTGCATTTGAATACTCTGCGATTTCATCGGTAGAAATTCCCGATTCTGTTGAATACATTGGAGAGGAAGCGTTCTATAATTGCGACTCCCTTGATAATATCATAATACCTGATAGTGTAAAATATCTTGGTGAATCAGCGTTTGAATATTGTTCAACGCTTAAAGATGTTAAAATTGGTATAGGTATAACAAAAATCAGAAAAGATACATTTTATCGTACTAATATAGAAAGTATTATAATTCCTGAAGGAGTAACTGAAATTGAAGAGTCTGCTTTTTCTGGATGCCTTGAATTAACCAATGTTTCTTTACCTGATTCACTTGAAATTATTGGAAATGACGCTTTCAATTCTTGCGATAAATTATTTAGTATTACAATACCTGATAATGTTAAAGAAGTTGGTAGAAATGTGGTAGGCTATGATACAGAAATTATAGTAAATCCAGGTACACCTGCTTATGAAGCACTTAAAAATAGTGAAAATAGTTTTACTTGTAAGCATGATTCAAGTTGGAAAGTAGTAAAGAAAGCCACTCATTTTGAAAAAGGTGAAAAACAATTAATTTGTAAATACTGCAATGAGGTTATTGATTCTAAAAAAACCTCCAAACTCATATTTGCAAAATCAATGTCAAAACTCACTCCTGCGAAAAAATCTTTTAAAATTAAATATAAAAAAGTAAAATATGCAACAGGAATTAGAGTAAGATATAAAATTGGCAATGGTAAGTGGAAATACAAAATTTTCAAAACTAATAAAAACGCAACTAAAATTGTTAAGAACTTAAAATCAGGTAAAAAATATAAAGTTCAAGTTCAAGCGATTCGAGTTGTAAATAAAAAAACGCTTTATTCAAATTGGACTGCCACTAGAACTGTAAAAGTTAAATAACATAATTTAAAAACCTCCGTGCATATAATTTATAAAGTTGCACGGAGGTTTTATTATGCAAGAAAACTCACAAACAGTAGTAAATAACAAAAAGAAAACAGACAGGTTTTATAATTATTTAATTTGTCAAACAGTAATATGTGTGTTAGTTGTATTGTCTGTAATTGCGCTTAAATTAATTGGTGGCGATTTATATAATTATACTAAAAATTTATTTGATGAAAAGTTTAATACTCCTACAAATGTTAATCAAGTATTAAATGCAAATCAAACACAGAAAATTATTAATACTCATGCAACTGTTTATGGTGTTGGCGGTACTAGTGAAGAAGTAAAACATTTAAAAGAGAAATCACAATTAACAGAAGAAGAAAATGAAGAAATAACAAACAGCGATATTAATTCAATGTTTATTCCTGTTAGCGGAAGAATTACTTCTGAATACTCTTATAGAGTTCATCCAATTTCAGGCGAGTATAAATTTCATTCAGGCCTTGATATAGGCGCAAATTCTGGCGATGATATTAAATCTGCGCTAGATGGAAAAGTTGTTGAGGTTGATAATTCTGCTTCAACAGGCTATGGCAAATACATTATTGTTTCTCATACAGATGGAGTTTCGACTTTATATGCGCACTGTAGTGAAATAGTTGCAAAGTTAGGCGATAATGTAAAAAAAGGCGAATTAATTGCAAAAGTAGGAAGCACAGGATATTCAACAGGTCCACATCTTCATTTTGAAGTAAGGGTAAATGATATTTGCTTAAATCCAAAATGGTATGTAAACTTTGTTTGATATGGAATTTAAAATTAATGGGTGTAAAATAACAGTTTTTCCGTCTTTTATGATAATGATATGTCTTGTTTTGCTTATTGATAAAACAGGAATAATGTTGTTTAGTTTGCTCTCTGCTTTAATTCACGAAACAGGGCATATTGTTTTTATAATTCTTTCTAAAAAGAAAATAAGTAAAATATTATTTCAAATTGGTGGAATTATAATAGACAGCAAGGGAGTAACTAGTTATAAAAACGAGTTTGTTATTGCAATAGGCGGTTGTCTGTTAAATTTTATTTTCTTTTTAATTTCTCTTTTGCTTTTTGTGAAAACTAATAATGAATTATATATGATATTTTCTGCAACTAATTTAGGACTATTTTTATTCAATTTAATGCCAATAGAAAATCTTGACGGAATGGATTTGTTAAGAATATTTTTAAATAAATATTTTGATTTTAATAAGTCAAAAACTTTATCAAAAATTATTTCTTATTCATTTATTTTTATTTCTTTTCTATTCTCGCTTTTTCTCATACTTCAATATAAAATAAAGCCTGTAATTTTAATTTGTTTGATTTATTTGCTTATCTTGTCGATTATATTTAATAAACAAAATGCTTAAACTCCAAATATCATTTTTGTAATTACTATTGCTACAACGCCCGGTAAACCAAATACACCTGAAGTAATTAATGAAAATGGTGTAATGTTAAACTCAAAGCCTGTAAAATCTGATGTAAAATGAAGTATTAGCATAACCGAAATCCCTGTTATTGCAGAAATTAATATTGACTTTATAAAGTGTTTAGTACGTAGTGCAAAAAACAAAACCGACAAAACACTTAATACACAAAAACCTATAATTATACACTTTAAAATGTTCATAAAATCTCTCCTTATTTGTCTTTGTAAATTATATGAGTTGTACTTTTAAAAAAGACATTCACAATTAAAACTTTTCGGCATAATATGTAATAAAGTTTTGCCTTCATTAGTCTGTTATCGTGCGGCCGACTGATTACATAATAAAGCACGCAAAAGGAGATATTTTATGTCAGAATTTAATTATGAACAATTTGAAGAAGCAGTTTGCATTGATACAGGCAGAGTTTATGACTCTTGTATGGATAGAGATTGCATTGAAAATGTAAGAGTGTATTTTAATGAAACTGCTCAAAATGCAATTCAAAACGCAATTTCAGTAAAAGTTAAATGTTGTGAAGTTGCAGATGTTAAAATCGATGTTGAACCTGTAGCATTTAAAAGAGGTTACTATTCTTGCGATTTAACATTTTATTTCACACTCACTGCTGAAGTTACAACAAATCCAGGTCAACCATCAGTAGATTATTCGGGTATCGCAATTACAAGTAAAAAAGTAATTCTTTGCGGTAGCGAAGGCAACGTTAAAGTGTTTACTTCTACTATGAGCGTTTGTGCAGACGATGTTGTTAGAAAAGGTAGTAATTTACCAAAATGTTCAGTTCAAGTAGTTGACCCTGTTGTTTTAGACGCTAAAGTTTGTGATATATGCTGTAATAAAGACTGTGTTAACGAAATTCCAACTTGTCTTTTAGAAACAGTAAACGGTAAAATCACTACTAATTGCACAAGAGCGTTGTTTGTTACACTTGGTTTGTTTAGTATCGTTCAGTTAGTAAGAAACGTTCAGTTATTAGTTCCTTCTTACTCATTCTGTATGCCTCATAAAGAGTGCAGTGACTCAAACAATGATTCGCCTTGCGAAATGTTCCAGAGAATCAAATTCCCTGTGGAAGAATTCTTTCCAAAGTCATGCGAAACAAAAAGTTGTAAAGTAAATAATTTTGATGAAGAATAAAGCCGAAAATTCGGCTTTATTTTTTTATAAATAATTAAAAAACTATTCCAATTTACTTAATGTTATGATAAAATATAAATTATTAGATAATAAAAAATCTTATTTTTTTATTTTAGTATTGAAAAGGCTTTTAAGTAGGTGATGTTATGAGTTTTATAATACAACCACAAAAACAAATTCCTGTAATTTATAATGCAGATGTATGTGTGCTTGGTGGCAGTTGCACAGGCGTGTTTGCGGCAATTAGAGCGGCAAAACTTGGAATGAAAGTTGTAATTGTTGAAAAACTTAATTGTCTTGGTGGCACTGCAACTGCAGGGCTTGTTAACATTTGGCACAGTCTTTTAGATACTGATTATAATGAACAAATAATTGGTGGTCTTACCTACGAAGTAGAGCAAAGGCTTATCAAAGAAAATGCCGCAATTATTGAAGATAATCCATCGGTTGGTTGTAGATTTAACCCTGCTAGACTTTCTTGTATTCTTGATGAAATGGTTGAAGAAAATAAGATAAAATTATTTTTACATACATTTTATTCTGAAGTTGTTACTGATGGAAAAGAAATAAAAGCAATAATCGTTGACAATAAAGACGGTCGTGGGGCTATTACGGCTAAATTCTTTATAGATGCTAGTGGTGATGGAGATATTGCAAGAGATATAGGACTTGAGAGTTATCGTTATGAGCATTTACAACCGCCGACTACCTGTTTTAATATTCAAGGCGATACAAAAGACTGTGATTTATATAAACTAATTATAAATCACGGCGCCGAATTTGGTTTAGATGATGACTGGGGTTGGAATGGCTTTGTTCCTGGAATAAAAAATATGTCGTTTAGAGCAGATAATCACGTTTTTAATGTTGACTGTTCTAAAGCAGACGATTTGACTAAAGCCGAGCTTGATGGAAGAAGAAAAGCAAAAGCATTTACTGATTTGATTAAAAAATATTATAATTCTGATGTTGAACTTATTTCACTTTGCTCAAGTATTGGCATAAGAGATACTGTTCATTATATAACTAATTTCTGTGCAAATGAAATGGATTTACTTACAGGCAAACAGTATGATAGCACAATAATGAAAGGCACTTACAGAGTTGATAGGCATCATCAAGAAGACAATGGTATAACTTTTAAATATCTTGATGGCACAACAACTACTTTTTATGGTAAATCAGGCAAGGTTGTTGAAGGGAATTGGCGCAGCGAATTAGGATTAACAGGCGAGAACGCAAAATATTATTGCGTACCGTTTGAAATTTTGGTGCAAAACAAGTGTGATAATTTTATAGCAGTTGGTAGAATGATAAACGCTGATTCTGCGGCATTTGGCGCTTTAAGAGTGATGGTTAATTTAAACCAATTAGGCGAAGCCTCTGGCGTTGCTGCTGCTATGTGTATTGATAAAAATCTTGCGATAAATAATCTTGATGGTGTTAAAGTTAGAGAAACATTAAATCAAGGCGGAAGTTTACTTTGATAAAAAATAGGTGAATTTAATGGCTATTTTAAAATTAAAACCTCATACAACAGATTATTTATGGGGTGGCGAAAAATTAAAAGAACAATATAATATTAGATCAAATAAAACCCCATTAGCAGAAGCTTGGATGTTATCTGCTCATAAGTCAGGTGAGAGCGTTATTGATAATACCGATGATAAAGGGTTAACTTTTTCGGAATATATTAGCAAATACGGGAAAACTGTTTTGGGCAAAAACTGTGATAAATTTGATGATTTTCCTGTGCTTATTAAATTTATTGATGCAAAAGATAATTTGTCTATTCAAGTTCATCCGTCTGATGAATTCGCTTTAAAACACGAAGGCGAGTTCGGTAAAACTGAAATGTGGTATATTTTAGAAGCAGAGCCAGATGCTTTTCTTTATTATGGCTTTAAAGAGGAAATATCAAAAGACGAGTTTGTTGAAAGAATAGAAAATAATACTTTGCTCGAAGTTTTAAATGCAGTTAAAGCTAAAAAAGGCGATGTATTCTTTATTCCTGCTGGCACTTTACACGCAATAGGCAAGGGTATTGTTATTGCAGAAGTTCAACAAAATTCAAATCTTACGTATCGTGTTTATGATTATGCACGTGTTGATAAAAACGGCAATACTCGTGAATTGCATGTCGAGAAAGCAGTTAAAGTTACTGATTTAACTCCGCCAAAGCAACTTGATTTTGGTAACCATTTAGCAAAATGCGATTATTTCATAGTCGATGTAATCGAAGATGATTATAGTGATATTTGTGATGAAAATTCGTTTGTTAGCATTCTCGTTTTAGATGGAAAAGGTAAACTTAACTGCAAAGATGAATGTTTGTCAATTAAAAAAGGAGATAGTTTGTTTTTACCTGCAAATAGCGGTGAATTTAAACTATCAAATGTCAAAGCACTTATTACAAGAGTATAATAAAAAACGCATTGTGAATCTCACAATGCGTTTTTGCTTTTTAAGTTTTAATTATTTACTTGCTTCTTCGATAGCAACTGCAACTGCAACTGTCATACCAACCATTGGGTTGTTACCAGCACCGATTAAGCCCATCATTTCAACGTGAGCAGGAACTGATGAAGAACCAGCAAATTGAGCGTCTGAGTGCATTCTACCCATAGTATCTGTCATACCATAAGATGAAGGACCAGCAGCCATATTATCAGGGTGAAGTGTTCTACCTGTACCGCCACCTGAAGCAACAGAAAAGTATTTAACATCATTCTCAACACACCATTTTTTATAAGTACCAGCAACTGGGTGTTGGAAACGAGTTGGGTTTGTTGAGTTACCTGTGATAGATACACCAACATTCTCAAGTTTCATAATAGCAACGCCTTCTGGAACGTTATCTGCACCATAGCATCTAACATCAGCACGAGGACCTTTTGAATATGGAGTTTCTTCAACAATTTTAACTTCTTCTGAATATGGGTCAAACTCTGTTTTAACATAAGTAAAACCGTTAATTCTTGAGATAATGAAAGCAGCATCTTTGCCAAGACCGTTAAGAATAACTCTTAAAGGTTTAACTCTAACTTTGTTAGCGTTAAGAGCAATTTTGATAGCGCCTTCAGCAGCAGCGAATGATTCGTGACCTGCCAAGAAGCAGAAACATTCAGTTTCTTCTGACAAAAGCATTGAGCCGAGGTTTCCGTGACCAAGACCAACTTTTCTGTTATCAGCAACAGAACCAGGAATACAGAATGACTGTAAACCAATACCAATTGCAGCAGCAGCATCAGCCGCTTTTGTGCAACCTTTTTTAATTGCGATAGCAGCGCCTACTGTGTAAGCCCAAACTGCATTTTCAAAACAAATAGGTTGTGTTTCTCTAACGATTTTATCGCAGTCAACACCATAAGCCAATGTGATATCTTTACATTCTTCAATAGAATTGATACCATATTCTTTTAAAGTTGCATTGATTTTATCAACACGTCTTTCATAACTTTCAAATAATGCCATTTCAATATACCTCCTTATTCATGTCTTGGGTCGATATATTTAGCAGCATCATCGAATCTGCCGTATGTACCCATTGATTTTTTATATGCTTCATTAGGTTCAATACCTTGTTTGATAAAGTCAGTCATTTTACCAAGAGCAACGAATTCATAACCAATAATTTGGTCATTTTCGTCAAGAGCAAGACGAGTTACATAACCCTCTGCCATTTCAAGATATCTAGGACCTTTTGCTTTTGTACCATACATAGTACCAACTTGTGAACGAGCGCCTTTACCAAGGTCTTCAAGACCAGCGCCGATTGTTAAACCGCCCTCTGAAAATGCAGATTGTGTTCTACCGTAAACAATTTGTAAGAAAAGTTCACGCATAGCACAGTTAATAGCATCGCAAACAAGGTCAGTATTAAGTGCTTCTAAAATAGTTTTGCCAGGGAGAATTTCTGATGCCATAGCAGCAGAGTGAGTCATACCTGAACAACCAAGAGTTTCAACAAGAGCTTCTTCAATAACGCCATCTTTAACGTTAAGAGAAAGTTTACAAGCGCCTTGTTGTGGAGCACACCAGCCTACACCGTGTGTAAAACCGCTGATGTCTTTAATTTCTGTAGCTTGTACCCATTTGCCTTCTTCAGGAAGTGGAGCAGGACCATGATTAGGACCTTTTGCTACAATACACATGTTTTCAACTTCTTTAGAGTAAATCATTGTGTTTTCATTCCTTTCAACTTATATCATATAAAGCATTTTATGCTATTATCCATTATAATAAATTTATATCAATATTTCAAGTAAAAAAAGCAAAAAAACAAGTACTTTGTTGAAAATTTAACAAACAGAGATAAAAATTATAATTTTAATGTTAAAAATTCATAATACCTCTTGACATTTTTTCATAAATACATATAATTAAGATGTTAACTATTAACTAGTTAATTTATTGGGGGTGTTATTTTGTCGAATATGTCTAGAGAAAAAATTCACGAATGTGTTCATACTTTTATGTCAACAGATAGACAGAGAAGAAGATGCTTTGAAAGAAAAGTAAAAGAATTTGGAATGCATCATACTCAACATAGAGTTTTAATGCATATAGCAAGGTGTGATGGCGCTGTAAATCAAAAGCAAATTGCAGAGCGCTTTGATGTTACACCTGCCGCTATTGTTGGCATTATTAAAAAATTAGAGGGAAATGGTTATATTTCAAGACAAACGCTTGAAAGTGATAATCGTTATAATCAAGTAACAATAACAGAAAAAGGCAAGGAAATAGTTGATAATACTCGCTTTGTTTTTGAAAAACTTGATAAACAAACATTTAAATATTTTGATAATGATGATATAGAAAAATTTATTGAATTATTGAACAAAATGAAATTAGCGCTTCAAGAAGAGGGAGAACAATAAATGAAAAGATGGCTTAAATATGTTAAACCTTATATAAAATATTTCATTTCAGGCCCAATTTGTATGATTGTTGAAGTTATTGGCGAGGTTGTAATGCCTTTGTTTTTAGCGGCAATAATAAATGGCGCGCAAAATGAAACTTTAACTATCTCAAAAAGCATTATGTATTCAGGCTTTATGATTCTAACTGCTTTAATTATGATGTTAAGTGGTGTGGGTGGTAGTTATTTTGGCGCAAAAGCATCGGTAAACTTTGCTTCTGATTTAAGGTCAGATGTATTCAAAAAAGTGCAGAAGTTTTCTTTTGCAAATATTGATAAGTTTTCAACAGGTTCGCTCGTAACTCGTTTGACAAATGACGTAACTCAATTACAAAACTTTGTTAATATGCTTTTAAGAATGTGCTTGCGTTCACCAGGTATGTTGATAGGCGCACTAATTATGGCTATTAACATCAAACCAGAATTAGCAGTAGTTTTGGGTATTGCAATACCTGTTATGGTGGTTGCAATTTTGTTTATTATTAAAAAAGGTTTTCCAAGATTCTCAAAAGTGCAAGAAAAAGTTGATAAATTAAACTCAACTGTACAAGAAAATGTTACTAATGTTAGAGTTGTAAAAAGTTTTGTAAGAGAAGATTATGAAATAAATAAATTTACAAATGCTAATGCTGATTTGAAAAAAACAGGTATTTCTGCTCATAAAGTAATGATTTTTATGTCACCGGTTATGACACTTGTTATGAATCTTACAACTGCGGCAGTAGTTTGGTTTGGTTCAAATCTTGTTTTAGATAGAAGTTTAGTAACAGGCGACCTTTCGGCGTTTATTTCGTATGTTAACCAGATTTTAATGTCTTTAATGATGCTTTCATTTATGTTTATGATGTCATCAAGAGCATTGGCAAGCGCTAAAAGAATTTCGCAAGTGCTTGATGAAGAAATTGACTTAAATGATGACAATGCAAAATTCAAAGATGTTGAAGTTGTTAATGGTGAAATTGAGTTTAAAAATGTTTCGTTTAGATATTATAAAAATAGCGAAGAAAAAGTTTTAGATAATATTAATTTAAAAATTGAAGCAGGTTCAACTGTTGGTATTATCGGTTCAACTGGTTGTGGTAAATCAACGCTCGTTTCTATGATTCCGCGACTTTATGACGTTGACGAAGGAAGCGTTTTCGTTGATGGGGTTGATGTAAAAGATTATAGCCTTTATAACCTTCGTGAAGGCGTTGGTATGGTTCTTCAAAAGAATATATTGTTCTCTGGAACTGTTTCTGATAATCTTCGTTGGGGTAATGAGTTAGCAACTGAAGAAGAATTAGTTGATGTCGCTTCAAGCGCTCAAGCAGATGGCTTTATAAAAGAATTCACAGATGGATATGAGCATTCAATTGAGCAAGGCGGTATAAACGTTTCAGGCGGTCAAAAGCAAAGGCTATGTATTGCGAGAGCATTGCTTAAAAAACCAAAAATTCTTATTCTTGATGATTCTACAAGCGCAGTAGATACTGCAACAGAAAAGAGAATCAAAGAAAAATTCAAAACCGACTTGGCTGATTCAACAAAAATTATCATTGCTCAAAGAGTAAGTTCAATTGAACATGCAGATAAGATAATTGTTATGAATGAGGGCAAAATTACCGGTATAGGTACTCACGAGGAACTTATAAAAACAAACACTGAATATAATGAGATTTATGTTTCTCAAACAGGCAAGAAGGAGGCGTAAGTTATGGCAAGAGCATTAGAAGAATTGCAAAAAAGATATAACTCGTATGCAAAATCACATAACGGACCACCTCCTAGAGGACCTGGAGCGAGAGGCAGACATCAAGGTGGCAAACCAAAACAAACAAAACAAACTGTTTTGAGAATTTTAAAGTATTTGAGAACTCAAAAACTTAAACTATTCTTGGTTGCTATTTGTATGATTGCGCATACTTTATCAAGCCTTTTTGGCTCGTATATGTTAGCGCCGATTATCAACAAACTTTCTTTAACAATTGCGCCGAATATTAAACTAAATTATAGTACATTTGAAAAGATTGCAGATGGTTATATTTCAAGTTTGCAGTCGGTATTGTTACCATCGCTTTCAGTCGTTTTTGGCGAGGGAGCAATTGCAAATGCATTAGTTTATGTTGTTGCGGCATTAATAATTCTTATGAGTATTTATGCAGTAACAATTATTTCAACTTATGTTCAAGCAAGAATTATGCTTTCTGTTTCACAATCTACTCTTGAAAGTATTAGAAACGACTTGTTTAAAAAAGTTCAGACTCTACCTGTTAGATTTCACGATAATCACCCAACAGGCGAGATTATGAGTAGATTTACAAATGACGTTGATAATATAGGAATGATGCTTGACCACTCATTAATTTCAATTATTTCTGGCGTTATTACTTTAGTTGGCACATTCATTTTTATGATAACAACAAACTGGATTTTGACTTTAGTAACTGTTGTTTTTGTTCCTTTGTTTATTAAAATAAGTATGTCAATTGCAAAACGTTCAAGAAAATATTATTCAGGTCAACAAGCGGCTTTAGGCGCTGTAAATGGATATATTGAAGAAACTGTTACAGGTCAAAAAGTGGTAAAAGTATTTAACCACGAGCATGTATGTGAAGAAGAGTTTGAAAGCCTTAATGATGACTTAAGAGAAAAACAATTCAAATCACAATTTTATGGTGGCATTATGGGACCAATTATGGGCAACACAAGCCAAATCAGTTATGCTTGTACAATAGGTCTTGGTGGTATAATGATGTGTACGGCAGGATTTACCCCTGGTGCTTTGACTTTGTTTGCTCAATATTCCAGACAATTTTCTAGACCTATAAATGAATTATCACATCAGGTTTCAACCTTGTTTTCAGCACTTGCAGGTGCAGAGCGTGTGTTTAATGTTATGGATATGACTCCTGAAGAGCCTGATGTTGAAAATGCAGTTAGTGCAGATGATATTAAAGGCGATGTTATTCTTGAAAATGTTACTTTTGGATATAATCCTGATAAAGTTATTTTGAAAAATATTTCACTCTGGGCTAAAGCAGGTCAAAAAATTGCATTTGTTGGCTCAACAGGTGCCGGTAAAACTACTATTACTAATTTGTTGAATAGATTTTATGATATTTCAGAAGGTAAAATCACTATTGATGGTGTTGATTTAAAACAGTTTAGCAGAGAATCACTTCGTAGAAATATTGCTATGGTTTTGCAGGATACTCATTTATTTACAGGCACTGTTATGGAAAATATTCGATATGGCAGACTTGATGCTACTGATGAAGAAGTTATTGCAGCGGCTAAAGTAGCGTCTGCACATAGTTTTATAATGCGTTTATCAGATGGCTATAATACTATGCTTGAAGGTGATGGAGCAAACTTATCTCAAGGTCAAAGACAGTTAATAAATATCGCTCGTGCAGCACTTTCAAAAGCACCAATTTTGATTCTTGATGAAGCAACAAGTTCTGTTGATACAAGAACTGAACGCCATATTGAACACGGTATGGATAGACTTATGAAAAACAGAACAACTTTTGTTATTGCTCACAGGCTTTCAACGGTTAGAAATTCAAATGCAATTATGGTACTTGAAAATGGCGAAATAATTGAACGTGGCGACCACGATGATTTACTGGAACAAAAAGGTAGATATTATGAACTTTATACTGGCCTTAAAGAGCTAGATTAAAATAATATTGACTTTATTACATTTTTTTGGTAAAATAATAGTATCTTTGAATAAAGGAGAAAAACTATGATTTGTCCAATATGCGGATTTGAAATGCAAGAAGAAAAAACTTGTGAGAAATGTGGTTGGGTTGCCGAAGAAACTAAAGAGGCAATTGATCAACAAGAAACAAACGCACTTGAGGTTGAACCAGAAGTTAATTCAGAAGAAGTTCAGGGTTTAGATGTTGATTTGCAAGGCATTGAAGACGCTGAAGAAGTAAAAGAGGTTGAAGATGAATTTGCTTCAACTGATGAAGATTTAGTTATTGATTTTGATGAAATTGATAACAATGTTGTAAAAGAAGTTCCAAAAAGCAACAGTTGGGCTGTTTCGCTTGTTTCATTTTTGGCAGGTGTATTAGCAACTTTAGTTGTTATCGGCTGCTTTGATGGTACAATTGTAAAACAGTTTGATAAACTTTCTAATGGAACACCTTATGAGGTTATCGAAAGCTATTGTAACTTAAATTTTGGAATAAGCCTTGATTCAGATGAAATGATTAATACTTATTCGCCATATTTAAGAGCGCAGGTTGTTAACAATATTGAGTATTATAATCAAATGACAGGCGCAACTTCTGAACTCGATTTAGATGTCGATGTTACTAAAGATGAAGAGTTTAAAGACATCGCAAAATATTATTTAGACACTTATTTTGAAGGTAGTAATCAAACAGTAAAAATTAATAAATTAGATTTTACTGATGTTGAGTATTACAAGAGCGGTAGCGAAGAGTTTGAGGCATATTTATCTGAATACAAATCAGGCGCTGAAGAACTTGCAAACGCTGATAATGTTTCTGTTTTTGCAAATGTTATTTTTGACCTTTCTTTTGAAGTTACAACAATGCAAGAGCAAACTACTGCTATCCCGGAAACTACTAAAAAGAAAAATAAGAAAAACAAAGCAGAACAAGAAACTACTACAATGCCAACCCAAGCACCTACAACTAAAAAAGAGTCTGCAGATGTTCAATGTTCTGTTGTTTGTGTAAAAGTTGATAATTCTTGGTATATCTTTAAAGATATGCAAGCATTAAGTTAAACAATTATTCAAAATCGGATGCTTTAAAACATCCGATTTTGTTTTTTGCAATGTTTTTGCTATATTTTTGCAATGGTATTTTTCCCTATAATAATGTAATATATATTTAATAATACTTTGGAGTGAAATTATGAAAAAAATTAAAAGCGTATTTTTAATTGCACTAACATTCATGTTGACATTTACAAATGTTACAGCGTTAGCAAATGTTCCTGCTTATGATGGTACAAAACCATATTTTGAGATTGTATCAGTTAGTGCTGAAAAAAATGAAGAGTTTGAAGTAGATATAAATATTGGAAATAACCCAGGTTTTTGGGCTGCAAAATTCTCTTTGACTTGTGATGAAGGAATAAGTTTTGTTGAAAATAATGGCGAACCTGATTTTCTACCAACTAGTATTAATGATGTTTCATATACTGCAAATTTGTCTGATAACATTTTTACTTGCTTAATAAATTCAGATACCTCATCAAACATAACATATAATGGTACAGTTTTAACTTTAAAACTTAAAACAGATAATGATGCGTTAATTGGTGATTATAACATTTATTTTGTTGATTATTCATCTTCTGATTTCATTAATTATAATGCAGAAAAAGTTCCTTTTACATTTAAAAATAGTGTTGTTTCTTTAGGCGAGGGATATTTATTCGAGGCTTATAATTGCTCGCCTAGTAATTCAGGAGGAACGCTTTCTACATATTCTCAAACCGACTTAACTCCAAACGGCACTTTAAGTAACTTTAAACCTACTGCTGTTGGAGATTATGTTACTTATACATTACCTAATATCGAAGCAGGCACATATAATTTAAATGCTTATTCAAGAGATTATTCCGGCAGAGGCACTTTTGACATATATGTAAACGATGTTTTGTTAAAAAGTGAAAGTTTTGTTGCTAACATGGGAATGTATAAGCATGAATTTGGTGAATTTACCATTTCTTCTGCTCAAGATGTAGCAGTTAAATTAGTTACAAATGTTGTAGGCAGTTTATATTTGAAAACATTTGAACTAGTTAAAATCTCTGAAGATGTTTCTTCATCAAAATTCAATGTATATATAGATGATGTTTTGATTGATAACGTTGAACAGGGTAATGTTTTTAAATTGCCAAATGAAGATGATAACATTGTCGCCTTTAAAGATACAAACAATGTTTTTTATGCATGTGGGCAAGAAGTTGAAGCCACAAGTGATTTATATTTTTCTTCTGTTAAACTTTCTCTTGAAACATTAAGCACTGCTTCAATGAGATTAAATCAATCCGAAGTTGTAAATAACATTAGTGGTATTAGGTTTTACACTGAAATTGATAAAGATTTAATTGAAGATTTAAAAGAAAACGGTTTTAATATTGAACTTGGTACTTTGATAGCGCCTAAAAAATATTTTGGAGAAAAACTGACAACTGATTTGAAGTTTGGCGTCGATTTTGGTAAAACAGTTAATTATGCAGTAGTTCCATTTGAATCTGAAACATATTTTTCTGATGGAGAGTTTTCAGGAATTGTAGGTTCAATAAGAAATATAAAAGAAAATCATGCTATTTGGAATTTTGTTGGCCGAGGATATGCAAAAGTTTCTTTTAATGGTATTGAAAAAGTTGTTTATGCAACAGGAAAAGACACTTTGCCTGAAAGAAGTATTTGTTATATCGCTTTTTGTTTGAAAAATGATACAAATGAATACGAATTATATTCTAATGAGCAAAAATCTATGATAGATTATTACTATAGACTTTATGTTAAAAACCATGACCCATATGGCGAAGATATTTTTGATTAAACAGGGAGGAAAAATTAATGAAATTTTTAAAAGTTTTAAGTTTGATTTTAATAGTTGTTTTATCTGTTTCTAGTTTTTCATTACCTGCTAGTGCAAGTTCATTATTGGGCGATGTTAATAATGATAACTCTATCGATATTACTGACATCTTATACTTAAGAAAATATATTGTTAATAGTTTAACTTCTGATGACGTTTCTGTTACTAATGCTGATGTTGATAAAAGTACAGAAATAAATGTTGTAGATTTGCTTTATTTAAGAAAATACTTACTTAAAGAACTAACATTTGATCAAGTAGAAGTGGATACAAATCTCTTGGACAATGTTTCAAATTTGACTATTGAGGCAGAATATCTTGGTAATCCTGCTGCTTCACATTATACAGGTACATCTTCTGCTCAATATTACGCAAGAAACGCTTGGGACATGGCAGTTAAAGACGGAAAAGTGTTAATTTCTAACGGTAACTATGGCGATAATACAGGTTCTGTTCCGATTTACTATTGTACAAATGATTCAACAACTTATGGCACTTGTGCTCATTCTAATGGTAACGGCTTAAGTTCAGAAGAAATCAAAAGATTTTTCACTATTGATGGAGAAATTTATGCTACTGCTACCGACCCGCTTGGTATGAATCAGGGCACTTATTATTGGTATAATAGCACTCTAAATAAATGGCAACATTATGACACTTTAACATATGGAGTGCACATCTATGATATGGTTGAGTATGATGGAAAAGTGTTCTTTGGTGGTATGTATAGACATTCTTCAAGTAGTGATTGGATAACATCTTGCGTTCAATATTTAGATAAGTCTGACTTGCGTGGTTCAACAAAATCTTCAACAGTAAAATTCTACTATAAAGATGGTACAGAATTTACTTCTGAATCTTATGTATCTGAATACAATGGAAACACATATTATAGATATGACTATTGGCGTTGTTATGATATGTTTGTTTTCAAAGGCGAACTTTATGCTATTCATAATTCAGGTTCTACATATACTACTTCAACAAATTCAGGTTTATTTAAGTATGACAAAGACAGCAATAAATTTATAATGGTCTATGATGGAAATGCCATAAGAGGAGCAAATGCTGTTACAAGACATACAACATTTTTAAATTCTGCTGACGAAAATGGAAGTTATGTTTCGAGCGGTGTTCTTTGTTACTATGATTTTAACAATAATTCTTATGTTCGAGGCGGATTAGTATATGGTGAAGAAGTTGTAGATTCAGAATTTATGATGGGTGCTGAAATTTCAACTGAAGATACTTTTGTTGCGGTTTGCAATGGAATTTTTAAATCAAGTAATGTTGAAACAACATCAGGCGCATTTACTGAAGTTTCCTTGGGTACAGGAAACGAAAAGTATGTAGTAAGAGATGCATTTGAATTAGATGGAAAATATTATTTCTTGGCTTCTCAAAAGAATGGAACTGATGATTTTACTACAACTATTTTCCAGACAAACAGTTATTTTAATACTTTCACTAAAGTGTTAAGTTTTGATACACCTTCATTTGCGAGAAGTTTTGTATATAATTCTGGTTGCTTGTATGTAGGCCTTGGAAGTGCTGATGCAAGTAATGGGTTGTCTGCAACTGCATATGCCGGTAGAATTTACAGAGTGAATTTAAAAGATTATACAAATTAATTTTTAAAAACTCGGCTAATATTAGCCGAGTTTTTTTATGCACAAAATACATGATTTCCTATTGTTGTTATAATTGGTCTTTTTTTAATCCAACTCGATTTTGCGGTTTTAGGGTTATAATAATATATAGCGCCACCTGATGGGTCCCAACCGTTAATAGCGTCTTGTGCCGCTTTATAGGCGCTGTCAACTACATTTTGATTAATCTGTCCGTCATACATACAGTCAAAAGCGCCACTTTGATATACAACACCTGAAATTGTATCTGGGAATGATGAATGAGCAACCCTGTTTAATATAACTGCACCAACTGCAACTTGTCCGCGATAACTTTCTCCACGTGCTTCTGCAGAGATAACTTTTGCAAGTAAATTTATATTAGAATTGTTTGAACTACCATTATTACTCAAACCGTGAATTCCCATTTTATTAAGTGTTTTCTTACCTGCAACACCGTCTGCCACTAAACCATTTTTCTTTTGAAATTTGATAACTGCTTGTTTGGTTTTAGTTCCGTAAATTCCATCAACAGAACCGTTGTAATAATCCCAATTTTTAAGCCTTCTTTGAATTTCTTTTACTTCAGCACCACGAGAGCCATATTTAGAAAGAGCATATCCATCAATTGAAAATGAAACAGACAAAACAAAAATTAAAACTAAAGTTGTAATGATTTTTATATAGTTTTTCATAAATTTCTCCTAAATGTTAAATTATTAGTATTTTTGCTTATTTTAAAGGGATTATACTATTGACAAACAAAAAAATATTTGTTAAAATATATTAAAAGTTTTGATAGAAGAACTGTTATCAAATACAATTCTTTAGAGAATAATCCTCATAGGCTGAAAGGGATTTAGTTTTGTTGATAATTAGTACCACTTCTTGAACTGCCTGCGATGAGTAGTGCCGTATTTCTGCGTTAAAGAAAAACGAGGCTTGTTTTTGACAAGTGAATCGGGTGGAACCGTGTTAAAGTTATGACTTAACACCCCGTTTGTGGGGTTGTTAGGTCTTTTTTATTTTAAATAATTTTGAAAGGAATTTAAATGTATGATTAAAGTTACTTTAAAAGGCGGCGTAGTAAACGAATATGAAAAGGGTATATCTGTTGCTGAAATCGCAAAACAAATAAGTATGGGGCTTTATAAAGCCGCTTGTGCTTGTGAAATTGATGGAGAAGTAAAAGATTTAAGAACTACTTTGGAAAAAGACTGTGAGGTTAACATTTTAACTTTTGATGATGAAATGGGTAAAAAAGCATTCTGGCATACAACTTCTCATTTAATGGCTCAAGCAATTACAAGACTTTATCCAAATGTTAAGTTAGCAATTGGTCCTGCTATTGATAGTGGTTTTTATTATGATATGGATGTAGAAGAGCCATTTACTGTTGATGATTTGGAAAAAATCGAAGCAGAAATGAAGAAAATTGTTAAAGAAAACCCTGAAATTATTAGATATTATTTATCACCTGAAGAAGCAATTGAAAAAGTTTCAAAAGATGGTGAAATTTATAAAGAAGAGTTAATTAGAGAACATGCAGACAAAGGCGAAGCATTGTCATTTTATGAGCAAGGCGAGTTTTATGACCTTTGCGCAGGTCCGCATCTTATGAGTGTTTCTGTTATTAAAGCAGTTAAACTTTTGTCTGTAACAGGTGCTTATTGGCGTGGTAGTGAGAAAAATAAAATGCTTTGCAGAATTTATGGTGTTTCTTTCCCAAAAGCGTCAATGCTTGAAGAACATCTTAATATGCTTGAAGAGGCTAAAAAACGTGACCATAACAAACTTGGCAGAGAACTTGAACTCTTTACAACTTCTGACCTTATCGGTCAAGGTTTACCTATTATACTTCCAAAAGGTACACAAATTTTGCAAACAATGCAAAGATTTGTTGAAGATGAAGAGGCAAGACGTGGTTGGTTAAGAACAAAAACTCCTCTTATGGCTAAATCAGACCTTTATAAAGTTTCTGGTCACTGGGACCATTATTTAGATGGTATGTTTGTTTTAGGCGACCCTGAAAGTGATGATGAAGTATTTGCGCTTCGTCCTATGACTTGTCCGTTCCAATATCAAGCATATTTAAATAGAAAGCGTTCATATAGAGATTTGCCAATGCGTTTGGGTGAGACTTCAACACTTTTTAGAAATGAAGCGTCAGGTGAAATGCACGGTCTTATTAGAGTTCGTCAGTTTACTATTTCTGAAGGTCATTTAATGTGTACTCCTGAACAACTTGAAGATGAATTTAAAGGTTGTTTGGAACTTGCTATTTATATGCTTAAAACATTAGGCCTTTATGAAGATGTTTCATATCGCTTTTCACAATGGGACCCTGCTGACACTGAAAAATATATCGGCACACCTGAACAATGGGATGAAGCACAAGGTATGATGGAGAAAATTCTTAATAAACTTGAAATTCCATATAAAGTTGGTGTTGGCGAAGCGGCATTCTATGGTCCAAAACTTGATATTCAAATTAAAAATGTATTTGGTAAAGAAGATACTCTTATTACAATTCAAATTGACCAAATGCTTGCTGAAAAATTCGGTATGGAATATGTTGATAAAGATGGTAAACTGAAAAAACCATACATTATTCATAGAACTTCAATTGGTTGCTATGAAAGAACTCTAGCATTGTTAATTGAAAAATATGCAGGCGCATTCCCAATGTGGTTAGCACCTGAACAAGTAAGAATTTTGCCTATTTCTGATAAATATTTAGATGCAGCGTATGATGTTAAGAAAAAATTAGCAGATGCAGGTATTAGAGTTGAATTAGATGATAGAGCAGAAAAAGTTGGCTATAAAATCCGTGAAGCGCAACTAGGAAAAGTTCCTTATATGCTTATTGTTGGTGAAAAAGAAGTTGAAACAAATACTGTTTCAATTCGTTCAAGAAAAAATGGCGATATGGGTGCTTTACCTGTTGAAGAATTCATTAAAAATGCATTAGAAGAAATTGAAACAAAGGCAAGATAAAGGAGAAATAAAATGGGTTATAAATCAGATATTGAAATCGCTCAAGAAAACGTGATGCTTCCTATTAAGGAAATTGCTGAAAAAGTTGGTCTTGACGAAGAAAAAATCGAATATTATGGCAAATATAAAGCAAAAGTTGATTATAATATTTTAAAAGAAATGCAAGATAAGGAAAACGGTAAGTTAATCCTTGTAACTGCAATTAATCCAACTGCCGCAGGCGAAGGTAAAACAACTGTTACAGTTGGTCTTGGCGATGCACTTAATAAAATGGGTGAAAACGTTGTTATTGCTCTTCGTGAGCCATCATTAGGACCTGTTTTTGGTATCAAGGGTGGTGCTGCAGGTGGTGGTTATGCTCAAGTAGTACCTATGGAAGATATTAACCTTCATTTTACTGGTGATATGCACGCAATCGGTGCGGCAAACAACTTACTTGCTGCTATGCTTGATAATCATATTCAACAAGGCAACGCTCTTGATATTGACGTTAAAAACATTACTTGGAAAAGATGCGTTGATATGAACGACCGTCAACTTCGTAATGTTATTAATGGTATTGGCGGTAAATTACAAGGTGTGCCAAGAGAAGACGGCTTTGATATTACTGTTGCTTCTGAAATCATGGCAATTCTTTGTCTTGCTACTGATATTACAGATTTAAAACAAAGACTTAAATCAATTATTGTTGGTTATAATCGTTCGGGCGAACCTGTTACTGCAGGCGACCTTAATGCACAAGGTGCTATGACTGCACTTTTAAAAGATGCATTAAAACCAAACCTTGTTCAAACTCTTGAACATACTCCTGCGTTTATTCACGGTGGTCCATTTGCTAATATTGCTCACGGTTGCAACTCTGTTATGGCTACAAAAATGGCGCTTAAATTTGGCGATTATGTTGTAACAGAAGCAGGTTTCGGCGCAGACCTTGGCGCAGAAAAATTCCTTGATATTAAATGTAGAGTTGCAAATCTTAAACCATCTGCAGTTGTAGTTGTTGCTACTGTTAGAGCATTAAAATCTCACGGTGGCGTTAAAAAAGATGATTTAGGTGTTGAAAACTTAACTGCACTTGAAAAAGGTTTGCCTAACCTTTATAAACATATCGAAAATATCACAAACAACTTTAAACTTCCTTGTGTTGTTGCTATTAACAGATTCCCAACTGATACCGAAGCGGAACTCAAATTGGTTGAAGAAAAATGCAAAGAATATGGCGTTAATGTTTCTCTTTGCGAAGTATGGGGTAAAGGTGGCGAAGGCGGTTTAAGTCTTGCTAAAGAAGTTATTGAACTTACAAAGAAAGATAATGACTTTACTTTTACTTACCCTGATGAAATGGGACTTGCAGATAAAATTAATGCAGTTGCTACTAAAATTTATGGCGCAGATGGTGTTGATTTTACTCCTGCTGCAAAAAGAGAGATAGCAAAACTAGAAGAATTAGGTTTTGGCAATTGTCCTGTTTGTATGGCTAAAACACAGTATTCTTTATCTGATAATCAAAACTTACTTGGCAGACCTGAAGGCTTTAGAATTACTGTTAAAAAAGTTAAAGTTTCCGCAGGCGCAGGCTTTGTTGTTTGTTTAACGGGCGATATTATGACTATGCCTGGTCTTCCAAAAGTTCCGTCAGCAGAAAAAATTGATGTTGATGAAAATGGTGTTATTTCAGGTTTGTTCTAAAGGAGAAAATTATGTCAGTTACTATTAAAGAAATTCAATTTGAAAACTTCGGTAAATGTATCGAAATTTCTAACGGAAAATCAGATGTTGTTATTACAACTGAAATTGGCCCTCGCATTATCAGAGCAGGTCTTGTTGGAAAAGAAAATGTAATGTTCAACGATTTAGATAGAACTAATATTACATGGGATAAAACAATGGATGAACATTTTGGTAAGGGTTCTAAATGGATAAATTATGGCGGTCATAGACTTTGGGTTTCTCCAGAGGCTATGCCTAATACATATTTTCCTGATGATAAACCTGTTATAGTTGAATTCATTGAAAACGGCGCTTTGTTTATTCAACAAGAGCAAACTATGAATGGTGTTGCTTGTTCATATTCTGTTACAATGAGTGAAGAAGGCGAAATTACTGTAACTCATTATGTGAAAAACATTTCTGATGATGAAAAACGTCTTTCTCCTTGGGCGATTACTGTTCTTAATAAGGGCGGTCTTGAGATTATGCCTAACAATGATTTGCAAACAGGTCTATTGCCAAATAGAAGAGTTGTTGCTTGGCCTTACACTAATCTTGCTGATGAAAGACTTTATCTTGGTAAAGATTTTATTACTTTGCAACAAGATAATATTGACCAAGCGTTTAAATTAGGTCTTGATTTACATAAAGGAACATCAATTTATGCTTATAAAAATACTGTTTTTGTTAAAAAGTACGAGCATAAAATGGATAAAGAGTACGATGATTTTGGTGTATCTTTTGAAACATATACAAATGCGAATATTTTAGAGATGGAAACTATCGGAACTGTTCATTATTTACAACCTGGTGAAACTGCAACTCATATTGAAAAATGGTACTTATATGAGAACGTAGGCACACCTGATAGAAAAAATGAAACTGAAATAAAAGAATTTGTAGAAAAGTATATTTAATTTTGAAAGGCTTTGTAATTTTACAAGGCCTTTTAATGCTTGAAATGGAGTGATTTTATGTACAAAGCAAATGACAAAAGATATGATGAAATGAAATTTAATAGGGTAGGAAATAGCGGTTTAAAACTACCTATGGTGTCACTTGGACTTTGGCATAATTTTGGTGTTACAGGTAACTATGAAAATATGAAAAATATGTGTTTTACTGCTTTTGATAATGGTATAACACATTTTGATTTGGCAAATAACTATGGTCCAGAAGCAGGCGATGCAGAAAGAAATTTAGGTAAAATTTTAAAAGAAGAAATGTATGCTTATCGTGATGAAATGATAATCTCTACAAAAGCAGGCTACGGAATGTGGCCTGGTCCTTATGGCGATTTTGGTAGTAGAAAATATTTAATTGCAAGTTTAGACCAATCTTTGCAAAGAATGGGGCTTGATTATGTTGATATTTTCTATCATCACAGACCTGATTTTGAAACACCGCTTGAAGAAACGATGCTTGCGCTTTCTCAAATTGTTAATTCAGGTAAAGCGCTTTATGTTGGTATTTCAAATTACGATGGCAAGAGAATGAAAGAGGCAACAGAAATTTTAAATGAACTTAAATGCCCATTTATTATTAATCAAAATTGTTACAATATTTTTGATAGAACTATTGAAAATAATGGTTTAAAAATAGAAGCGAAAAAAGAGGGAAAAGGTGTTATTTCATTTAGCCCTTTAGCACAAGGTTTGCTAACTAACAGATATATTGAAGGTATTCCTACTGATAGTAGAGTTATAACTGACGGTAGATTCTTGCAAGAAAACAGAGTTAATCAAATGTTGCCTAAAATTTTAAAACTCAATAAGTTGGCTGTTTCTCGTGGTCAAAGTCTTGCGCAAATGGCATTACAATGGGTGCTTAAAGATGATGAAGTTACAAGCGTATTAATTGGCGCTTCAAAACCGGATCAAATTTTAGATAACTTACAAATTATTAATGCGCCTGAATTTACTAAAGAAGAATTAAAATTGATTGATGAAATCAGTTTATAAGGAGAAATTATTTTGAATTATTATTTAGCAATTGATATTGGTGCTTCAAGCGGTCGTCATATTTTAGGAAGTGTTGTTGATGGCAAAATCCAATTAGAAGAAATTTATCGTTTTGAAAATAATCTTTCTCATAAAGATAGTTCACTTGTTTGGGATATTGAACATTTACTTAATGAAGTAAAAAACGGTATTAAAAAGTGCAAAGAGATTAATAAAATACCAAAAAGCATTTCAATTGATACTTGGGGTGTTGATTATGTTTTGCTTGATGAAAATTTAAATGAAATTTTACCTGTATATTGTTACAGAGATAATAGAACAAAGTCTTCATCTGAAACCGTTGAAAATATTGTTCCGTTTGAAACTTTGTATAAAAAAACAGGTATTCAAAAACAAGAGTTTAATACTATCTATCAACTTTTTGATGACAAGTTAAAGAATAGATTAGACAATGCTAAACACTTTTTAATGATTCCTGAATATTTGAGTTTCAAACTTACAGGTGTAATAGCAAAAGATTATACAAATGCTTCTACAACAGGACTTTTAAATGCAGAAGAATTTAATTGGGATTTTGATATTATAAATAAACTTGAATTAAATAAAGATTTGTTTGAAAAGTTAGAATTCCCACCATTTGAAGTAGGCGAGTTTTCTAAAGATATTGAAAATGAGTTTGGATTTAACTCATCAGTTTTACTTTGTCCATCTCATGATACTGCAAGTGCTGTTGCTGCTTGTCCTTTAAATGATGACGAATTATTCATTTCATCAGGCACTTGGAGTTTAATTGGGTGCGAAAATGAGTTGCCAATATTAAATGATAAGGCGAGAATGGCTAATTTCACAAACGAGGGTGGAATTAACAAAAGATTTAGATTTTTAAAAAATATTATGGGTATGTGGCTATTCCAAAATATTAGAAAAAATCTTGATAAAAAGTACAGTTATGATGAAATGATGAAAATGGCAATGTCAAGCGATTTCACAGAAACAGTAGATGTAAATTCACCTGAATTTGTAGCCCCTGAAAATATGGTTGAAGCTATAAGAGAAAAGTTAAATTTACCAGAGTTGGCAATTGAAGATGTAATTAGTTGTGTTTATCATTCGTTATCACAGTTTTATGCTAAATCTGTTTTAGAATTAGAAAATATAACAGGCAAAACATTTTCTGGCATTAGAATTGTTGGTGGTGGCAGTAAAGATGGCTATTTAAATAAATTAACTGCAAAATACACAGGTAAAAATGTATTTGCAGGACCTGTTGAGGCTACTGCACTTGGTAACTTGATTTCTCAAATAATGCATTATGAAAATATTGATTTAAAATTAGCTCGCGAAATGATTAAAAAAACATTTGATATAAGAAAGGTATAAGAATTATGAGTGAATATTTAAGCGCAAAAGAAAAATATTTAAGTCTTGGTGTTGATACTGAAAAAGCACTTGAAACTTTAAAAGATGTTTGTGTATCAATTCATTGTTGGCAAGGCGATGATGTTGTTGGCTTTGACCAAGATGGTCCACTTACTGGTGGTATTCAAACAACAGGTAACTATCCTGGCAGAGCAAGAAATTATAAAGAATTGATGGCTGATTTTGATAAAGTTTTATCGCTTTTACCAGGCAAAAAGAAAATCAATTTACACGCTTGTTATGCGATTTTTGAAGAAGGTGAGTGGGTTGATAGAGACAAAATTGAACCAAAACATTTTGAAAAATGGGTTGAATTTGCAAAACAAAGGGGTTTAGGTATTGACTTCAACCCTACATTCTTTTCACACAAAATGGTTAAAGACAATTTAACTTTATCTTCGCCTGATGAAGATGTAAGAGCATTTTGGGTTGAACATGGTAAAAAGTGTATCAAAATTGCTGAATATTTTGCAAATGAATTGAATCAACCTTGTGTTATCAATTTCTGGATTCCAGATGGTTACAAAGATATTCCTGCTGATAGATTATCTCCAAGAGCGAGATTTAAAAAATCGCTTGATGAAATTTTAGCTATTCCTTACGATAAGTCAAAGGTTTTTGTAACATTAGAATCAAAAGTTTTTGGTATTGGTATGGAATCATACACAGTTGGTTCTGCGGAATTTACTCTTTCTTATTCTGCAAAGAATAATATTGTTCCACTTATGGATAACGGGCATTATCATCCAACTGAATTAGTTTCAGATAAATTATCTTCGCTTTTATTGTTTAATGATAAGGTTGCATTACATATTACAAGACCTGTTCGTTGGGATAGCGACCACGTTGTTATTTTTGATGATGAAACAAAAGAAATTTGCAAAGAAATTGTTGCTCATAATGCACTCGACAGAGTGTTTATTGCAACTGACTATTTTGATGCTTCAATAAATAGAATTTCTGCTTGGATAACAGGTGTTCGTTCTGTTCAAAAAGCGCTTTTATATGCACTTTTAACCCCAACAGAATGTATGAAAAAGTTGCAAGATGAAAGCAATTTTACTGAAGTAATGTACTTGCAAGAAGAACTCAAAACAATGCCTTTCGGTGCTGTTTGGTCTGAGTTTTTAAACAGAGAAAATGTAGAAGAAAACTATTTAGAAGAAGTAAAAAAATATGAAAAGGAAGTTTTGGTGAATAGATAATGAAAGATATTTTTAAAGCACCTTTTGTTGTAGAGATGATGAGAACAACCGCTAATATGTACCGTCTTGGTTGGGATGAGAGAAATGGCGGTAATATTAGTTATATGCTTGATGAATGTGAAGTTAAAGAGTATTTAGATACTGATAAAGTTATTCGTCAAATTCCGCTTGGATTTGACGCTAAAGAGCTTGTTGGTAAAATCTTTATAGTAACAGGAACAGGAAAGTATTTTAAAAACGTTGAAGTTGACCCTGAAGAGAATTTAGGAATTATTAAAATTGCAGAAGATGGTGTTAATGCAAATTTATTATGGGGTTATAAATCAGGTGGCAAATTTACATCTGAATTACCAGCGCATTTAATGAGCCATATTGCAAGACTTTCTGTTGACCCTGAAAACAGAGTTGTTATTCACTCGCACCCAACAAACACTCTTGCTATGAACTATGTTCATGAGCTTGATGAAAAGAAGTTTACTCATACTTTATGGGAAATGTGTACCGAATGTATTGTAGTTTTCCCTGATGGTGTTGGAATTTTACCTTGGATGCTTTGTGGTACAAATTCAATTGGTGAAGCAACTGCCGAAAAGATGAAGGAATTTCGTCTTGTTATCTGGGGAATGCACGGAATTTATGGTGCAGGTAAAGATTTAGATGAGACATTTGGTCTTATTGAAACTGTTGAAAAAGCAGCGCAAATCTATATGTTAACTGCTCATTTACCAAGAGTTAACACTATTAAAGATAGTGAAATGATTGAGTTAGCAGAATTTTTTGGCGTAGATTATAGAAAAGATTTTTTGAATTAATTAGGAGTAATAACATGAACTTATTAGAGAATAAATATAACCATAATAGTTATTATTGTACATGGAGTTCGCAAGCTAATTTAAGTACTCGCCGCTCAAAAGATGGAACAGCTTTAAGTGCATTAATGCGTGATACTTTAAACGAGGAAAATGTTTTCGGTGAAGATGGTTTAGTTAATCAATTTCCAACTATTAGAGACAAACTTATTTTTGTTTTTGACGATGGTTGGGATGTGCCTTATGGTCTTGTTAACAATGACAAAGGTGATTTTGGCTCTTTAATTGTTAATGAAGATAGATTTCCTTCTTTCACAGGCGAACCAAAAGAACGCTTGAAGAAGCTCGTAGATAAAGTTAAAAGTTATGGTTGGAAAGGTGTTGGACTTTGGATTTGCGCTAGTGCAAAGGGAGAAGCTTGGGAAAATATGCTTACTCATGAAGAACGCATACAATATTGGTCTGAGCGTTTAGAGTGGTGTAAATATGCAGGAGTTTCTTATTGGAAAGTAGACTGGGGTTCTTTGTGTAACGACGTTGAATTTCGCCGAAATCTAAATAAATGGCGTGACGAGGTTTATCCTGAATTGGTTATTGAACACGCAGTTATTATGGCGCCACTTTCAGGTGTAAATGATAATGATCAAACAGGTAGATATATCGACTGGGGAGATATACCTGAAAGAACGATGCAACTTATGGAATTTTCGGATGTAATTCGTAGTTATGATGTCTCTGGTAAACTTTCAATCCCGACTACCATTGACCGTGTTCAATTTATTCTTAGCAAGGGTAAAGAGTTAAATAGTAAGTCATATATTAACGCAGAAGATGAGGCATACGTTTGTTCAGCATTGTCTCTCGAGACAGGTGTAATGGCTAACTTGTTAAAAAATCCAGACGGAACTCCTATGAGACCGAAGTCAACGGAAAATATAAGAGCAGTAAATTGGTTGTCTTGTTTTGCACCGCCTGTTGCAGTTGGTGATGTTTCTTTCAAGTGCAGTGATGAAATTTTATTCGATGTTTGTAATTTCGTTAACTTGAGAACATGGATTTCTAAATACGGAGACCGTGATATCAAACAAGGTGCTCCGGCAGTTATTGCATTAAATGACGAATTACCGAATGTTGAATATCTTGATGATGAAAAACCATATGTTTTGTGTAATCGTCATTCAAATGGTGCGTATGCGATTGCTGTTATGCCAAGATTTGTTCAAGAAGCAGAAATAACAAGATTTTTCACACCAAAAGTTAATTTGAATATTTCTCAAAAAGTTGATTTACCAATCGGTATTTTTGGTGAGGTTAATGAAGTGAATATTGAGTTTGATAAATCGGTTAATGGTAAAACAATTTTTGCACAAGACCTTGCATCAGATGAAGCGGTGGATATTACACCTGAATGTGTTATTGATCAAAACATTGTTAGAATACCTGGAGAAATATTAAATAAAATTGGTACAAGTAAAAACTGCTTTGCAGATAAATCTAAACCGGGATTGGTAATAAAGTTGATATAAAATTAAAAACTCCACTTTTAAAGTGGAGTTTTTTGACTTTTATGTTGACAAATTAGAAAATATATCATATAATTAAACAAATGAACATTTGAACAACTGTTCAAATGAATGCAAGGAGAAGAGTATGAACGAAGAAAAATTAAATGTTTATAGCGAAAAGGAACTAAACAAAATTAAAGAAAAACAGCCGGCAGATGAGTATTTATACGATTTAGCAGAGCTGTTTAAAGTTTTTGGAGATTCAACAAGAATTAAAATTCTTTATGCGTTAATTGAAAGTGAGTTGTGTGTTGGTGATTTAGCAGGGCTTTTAAAAGCAAGTACGTCTGCAATTAGCCATCAACTTAAGATTTTAAAAGATTCTAAATTAGTGAGATTTAGAAGAGAAGGCAAAAATATTTTTTATACGCTTGATGATGACCATGTAAGAAACATACTTAATATGGGTATGGAACATATTGAAGAATAGGAGAAAATAAAATGATAAAAACATATGAAATTGAAGTAGATTGTCCAAATTGCGCTGCAAAAATGGAACAAGCAGTTCAAAACACTGATGGTGTAAAACAAGCGACTATTAGTTTTATAACTTTAAAGTTAAAAGTTGAATTTGAAGACGGTGTAGATGAGAAAAAAGTTATGAAACAAGCACTTAAAAATTGTAGAAAAATTGAAAGTGATTGTGAGATTTATTTTTAATTATGAATAGAAAACAGAAAAAAGTTTTATTTAGAATAATTTTATCGGTTTGTTTATTTGTTTTTATATTTGTATTAAATAGCATTATTGAGTTTAATTCACTGACTAAACCCCTTTTATTTTTAATTCCTTATTTTATTATTGGTTATGATATTTTAATTAAAGCTTTTAAAGGAATTATTAATGCTCAAGTTTTTGATGAAAACTTTTTAATGGCAATTGCTAGTGTTGGTGCTATTTTGTTAAACGAAACTATAGAAGCAGTTGCAGTTATGTTGTTTTATCAAATTGGAGAATTATTTCAAAGTATTGCAGTTGGCAAAAGCAGAAAAAACATCGCAAAACTTATGGACATTCGCCCTGATTATGCTAATGTTTTAATTGACGGAAAACCGCAAAAGGTTTCTCCAGAAACTATAGATATTGGTACAGAAATTATTGTAAACCCTGGTGAAAAAATTGCAATTGATGGTATTGTAATAAAAGGGGACAGTAATTTAAATTTAAGCGCATTAACAGGGGAGAGCGTTCCAAAAAGAGTTTATCTTGGCGATGAAGTTTTAAGCGGAAGCGTAAATCTAACTGGCGTTTTGCATATTAAAACTACAAAAGCATTCCAAGAGTCAACAGTTTCTAAAATTCTTGATTTAGTTGAAAATTCTAGTATGAAAAAATCTAAATCAGAAAATTTTATAACAAAATTCGCAAGATATTACACACCGATTGTTTGTGTTTGCGCTGTTGTTTTAGCAGTGATTCCACCTGTGTTTAATATCATTATTGGAAATTCATCAAACTTTTCTGAATGGATAACAAGGGCTCTTACTTTTTTAGTAATTAGTTGTCCGTGTGCTTTGGTTATTTCCGTGCCATTGAGTTTTTTTGGTGGCATTGGCTCTGCATCTAAAAATGGTATTTTAATTAAAGGTTCTAATTATCTTGAAGCATTGTCTTCAACTAAATATTTTGTTTTTGATAAAACAGGCACACTTACAAAAGGAAAGTTTGAAGTTGTTAATATACTAACTGAAAATAATTTTGATAGTGATAAATTATTATATTATGTGGCACACGCCGAAAGCGCTTCTAACCATCCTATTGCATTAAGTATTAAAGAATATTATAATCAAGAAATAAATTCTGACTCCATTAAAGAAATCAAAGAATATAGTGGACTTGGAGTTAGAGCAATTATAGATGAAGATGAAGTTTTAGTTGGAAATTCAAAGTTAATGAAAACCGTTAATATTGATGTTGAAGATGAAAACTTTACAACAGTTTTTGCTTGTGTTAACAAAAAATATGTTGGAAAAATCATAGTTGAAGATGTGATTAAACCAACTACTATAACTTTAACTAAAAAATTAAAGAAATTAGGTGTTATTCGCACTATAATGTTAACCGGGGATAATTTGAGCATTGCTAAAAAAATCGCAAAACAAGCGAATTTAGACGATTTTAAGGCAAACTTAATGCCGAATGATAAAGTGAAAATAGTTGAAGATGTTTTAAATAATGCTTCAAAAGGGGAAAAGGTAGCATTTGTTGGAGATGGAATCAATGATGCACCGGTACTTACTCGCGCTGATATTGGCATTGCTATGGGCGCTTTAGGTTCAGATGCAGCAATTGAAGCGGCAGATATTGTTCTTATGGATGATAACCCTGAAAAAATTGTAAAAGCAATGGAGATATCTGTTAAAACACTAAAAATAGTAAAACAAAATATTGCTTTTTCTATTTTGGTTAAGGTAATTTGCTTAATTTTAGGTGCACTAGGTATCGCAAATATGTGGTTAGCCATTTTTGCAGATGTAGGTGTTATGGTTTTAGCAGTTTTCAATGCAACTAAAACACTTAAAATATAATTCATTAACAGTTCATACATTTTAAATTCTTTTGTATTATAATTAAGTACAAGATTTTAGCATAAAGGAGATATTTTAATGCTACAAATTAAAGATATATCAAAAGAATATATCACAGGAGATTTACATCAAAAAGCACTTGATAAAGTTTCATTAAATCTTCGTGATAACGAGTTTGTATCTATATTGGGTCCTAGTGGCTCTGGTAAAACTACTTTGCTTAATGTTATTGGCGGTCTTGATAGATACGATAGCGGCGATTTGATTATAAATGGAATTTCAACTAAAAAGTACAAAGACAGAGATTGGGATTCTTACAGAAATCATACCATCGGCTTTGTATTTCAAAGTTATAATTTAATTCCACATCAGTCTATTCTTGCAAATGTAGAGTTAGCTCTTACAATTTCGGGCATTTCAAGAAAAGAGAGAAGAAATCGTGCTAAAAAAGCGCTTGAAGAAGTAGGTCTTGGTAATCAACTTCATAAAAAACCAAATCAGATGTCCGGCGGTCAAATGCAAAGAGTTGCTATTGCTCGTGCGCTTGTTAATAACCCTGATATTTTACTTGCAGATGAGCCAACTGGTGCGCTTGATTCTGAAACTTCTGTGCAAGTTATGGAACTTTTAAAACAGGTGGCTAAAGACAGACTTGTTGTTATGGTTACTCATAACCCTGAACTTGCTAAAGAATATTCAAATAGAATTGTTAAAATCAGTGATGGTAAAATTATTGATGATTCAAACCCATTTGATGTTGATGAAAAAGAGTTTCAACAAGCAAAACATAAAAATATGGGCAAATCTTCAATGTCAATTTTCACTTCTTTAACTTTGAGTTTTAATAACTTATGGACTAAAAAAGCAAGAACACTACTTACTTCATTTGCAGGTTCAATCGGTATAATTGGCATAGCTTTGATACTTGCTTTGTCAACAGGTGTTAACACTTATATATCTGATATACAAAAAAGCACAATGGCTTCTTATCCTGTAACTATTGAATCTCAAACAATTGATTTATCTTCTGTGATGACTCAAAACTCGCAGGTGGTCGCTAATGAAAATGTTAATCACAAATTAAATGGTATTTATTCAAATGGTAAAACTTTAGAAATGGCTTCTAACGTTACTACGAGCATTAGTAAAAATAACCTTACAGAGTTTAAAAAGTATCTTGATAATAAAAATAGCAAGATTAATCAGTATGTTGGTGAAAACGGCATTGTGTATTCATATGATACAAATTTTAGTGTTTACACTTATGATGAAGATGACACACTTGTAAACACAGATGGTAGTACACTTACCAAAGATAACGAGCAATTATCTATGATTAATAGCGCTGTTATGAATGGGCCTGGTAATTTTAGTGCTAATATGGGTGGTAAAACTAATAATTTTGATGAGTTAATACCTGGTCAAAATGGTAAACTTATAAGCAACGTTGTAACTGATAATTACGAAGTAATTTATGGCGCTTGGCCAAAAGAATATAACGAAATTGTTTTAGTTGTTGATAAAAACAATGAAATTTCTTCAACTGTTCTTTATCAACTTGGAATTTTACCAACAAAAGAATATAAAGATTTAGAAAAGAAAATTCAAAAGGGAAAAGAAGTATCATTAAAAACAAAACATTGGGATTATAATGAAATCTGTGAAAAAGAGTTTTATATGATTCCTGCTTGTGACAATTTTGAAAAGAGTGAAGACGGAAATTTCAAAGATATTACTGATGATGAAGAAAAATTAGAAAAACTTATTAAAGATGCCCTTGAACTCGAAATAGTAGGTATTGTTAGACCTAATTCTGATACAGATAATCTTACTATAGGTGGCACATTAGGCTATACTCAAAAGTTAACAGATTATATTATCGAATATACCAACAAAAGCGATGTTGTAAAGGCGCAAAAGAATAGTAAAAAAGTTAATGTTTTAAATAACCTTACTTTTTCACCTAAAAAAGATTCTGTTAAAATTGAAGATACAAAAACATATCTTAAGAATTTAGGTGTTTCTGAAAAAGCGCAAATGTGTAAAACACTTATGAAAGCAAGTGGCGCAGATGATATGACTATGAGTCAAATTTCTATGATGGATGAAACTCAACTTGCTTTAATGCTTGATAATTATCTTGTTAACCCTGAAGACGATGCTTTACTTCAAATTTATGATAACTATATTTCAACCGGTAGTTATGATGAAAATATGAACACCTTTGGTGTTGTGAGCAAAGATGCTCCTTCAGCGATAAACATTTACACAGATAGTTTTGAAGATAAAGATTATATTTCAGAGTGTATTGATGAATATAATAAACGCGCAGATGAAGAAGATAAGATTAAATATATTGATTATGTTGGACTTTTAATGTCATCTGTTACAACAATTATTGATGTTATTTCTTATGTTCTTATTGCTTTCGTTGTAGTTTCACTTATTGTTTCTTCAATTATGATAGGAATTATAACTTATATTTCTGTTCTAGAACGTACAAAAGAAATCGGAATACTTCGTGCAATTGGCGCTTCTAAAAGAAATATTTCGCAAGTTTTTAATGCAGAAACATTTATTATCGGTCTTTGTTCAGGGCTTTTAGGTGTTGGTGTATCTTTACTTGCAATTATTCCAATAAATATAATTGTTCATAAACTAACTGGTATTACTACGGTGAATGCTATTCTACCACTTGATAGCGCGGCTATACTTGTTGTTTTAAGTGTAATCTTAACATTGATAGGCGGTTTGATTCCTGCTAAAAAAGCGGCGAAAAAAGACCCTGTTACAGCACTAAGAACTGAATAAAAAAATGACCTGCTTTCGCAGGTCATTTTTTTTATTTTTTATCAGTAATAGTGTTTTCAATATCAGTAATGAATTTAGACATTTTAACGCTACTTTCTCTTACAGATAATGTAGTGTTGTCTTTTGCAAGATATGTTACATCATTACCAATATCTCCGCCGTGTTTTGAACCGTTGTAATAAATAGATGTTATATTGTTGCTTCCGTTTTCAACTGAATTAACAAAATGCTTTGTCATATGAGTTCTTACAGAACCATCGTCTAAGCATTGCTGAACAAAAACAGGAACAGGGTAGTCTATAGTCATCTTTTTATATAACTCATCAACTCTTTCTTGAGTGTTACAAGAAATGAAATCTTCGAATCCTTCTGCAAATCCGGTTTTGCTCTCATTTAAGATATTAGTAAATCTGTAATATGAATATTTTGGCACGATTTTATCAAAGAAGTTGTCTTCGAGCAAGTCAAGCTCTGCGTCAGTACCAAATGTTCTGATATCAGATGTAAATGGGAATGTGCTTGGTGTATAAGCAGTTCCGTTTTCATCGTTAGGGAATGCAAAGTTATAGAAGTTAGAAAGACTCTTTCTAGTATCTGTTGCCCACTCGTTGTAATAAAGTTGGTGAACAATAGAAGTTACAGGGTATTGCAATGAGTGTGCGATTACAGGGATTTCTCCTGAACAAACAAGGTTGATTGAAGTGATACCACCCATTGAGTTACCGTTTACATATACTTCTTCGTAAACATTGTAGTTTTCGAGTACATATTTATATGCATTAACGTAACTTTCAACTGCAAATGGAGTGCCCATATGATATGCGTTTTCTACAGCAGCGAGTACTGCATAACCGTCGTGAACAAGCGTTTTACACCAGTTGTATTTGTTATAAAAATTTTCTGAAGAATTTATTGTAGCGCTATATCCGTGACAGTCAATTACAAGTCTTACAGGTTTGCCTTCTTCAGAATAATTCTTTGGAAGCATAATTACGCCTGTATCTGACATAGTATTTCCGTTATAGTTAGTTGTAGAATAGTTAAAATATTCATAAGTAACTTCGCCGTGTTTTGCAGCCCAACCATCAACTAATGCTTTCTGTTCATCGCTTAATACAGAATAAGCATCATCATCACCTTGAAGAATAAGTGAAATATATGCTAATGAACGAGTATTGTTTGTTACGTTATATTCGTAATACTTAGCGTAGTTAATATATGTTTTGCCATCTTTAGTTACTTTTACATAACCTCTACCAATAAATGGTCTGTCGGTATTTCCGTTTTCTGTGCTGTAACTTGTGTTAGATTCTTTAATGTTAACGATAGAACCAACAAAAGTATCATTGCCTTCATAATAACCAACGTCTAAATTATATTTAACATCAATATAGTTATCAGATTCAAATGTAAGTTCATTACCATCTACTAAATCTGAAGGTGCAATAAGTGTACCAAGTTCTACAGTAGCGCCTGATTCAATAAGTGAATCAATTGCCTGTGTATCAACTTGAGTATAGAATCTAATACCGTTTTTGTTATTCAAACGAATAGCTGCACCTTTTTTCATATTAGTTTCAACATAAAGTGGATCACGAAGTACATCATCAATTTTTGTAAGAACAACACTTTCTATAACAGTTTGTTTTGTTGTTCTGCCGTTTTGAGTATTCATTTCAAGGTTGTTTGTTAATTCAACTGTAACAGTGCCTTTGTTTGATAATGTAAGTGTGTTAGCAAGTTCGTGAGAAACATAAGATTTTCCGCCTGCCTCAAATCCTAATGTTTCATAGTATGTATCATTAACTGCTATATCAAAATATGAACGATTTTGAGCAAGGTGGTCGCCAGAATTGATTGTAATTTTATAAACTGCAGGTGCAACATTATTAAAAGTAAAAGACAAAATACCTGTATCATTAGGCTGCCATTGTAAGCAGTTTAAACTATTAACATATTTTGATTGGAAAACAGCACGACCATACTCAGCAGTAAATGAAACCGCACCATCATCACTTGTTTTTGTTGATACACCAGTGCTAGCATTTATTGTACTTGTAAAATAGTCTGTTGGACGGTTTACATATTCATCGGTGTCAACGCTTGGAGTGTCTGATGAAGATGGGGCTTGTGTTGTTGTAGTTGTTGTTGTAGTTGTTGTTGTACTTGATGATGGTTCTTCTTCTGTTCCATCAACTACCATTGAAGCAGAAACTGTACCTGCCTTAATAAGATCAATCAAGTTTGTTTTATCATACATTGTAACTGAAACATATTTAATACCAGATGGAACAGTGTACTTTAAGTCTGATGATAAAATAGTTGTAGTTTTAAAAGCGCCTGTGGAGTCATAAGAACGAAGCACTATATTAAGCCCACTTGCATCTGTACCTGAAATGGTAAATTTATATGTAGTACCTTCTTGAACTTCTACTTTGTTTTTTACACAAGCTCTTGAGTTGTTTTGATAGGTTGTGTTGTATTTGCCGCTAGAACTATCCCACCAACCTTGTATCCAGTTGTCCATATTCGCAACATCACTTGGTGCGAAAAATGTTTCTTGAGCAACTGTTGTTGTAGTTGTAGTTGTGCTTTCGGTTGGAACTGTTGATTCTTCTGGATCTACAACTTCTCCACCTTCGCCAACCTTTGTAAGAACAATGTTGTAAAGGAAGATTTGTTTGCTTGTTGCGGTTGCAGTAGGAGCGATAGTTAAAGTAACATTACCATCAGCAGCAAATGCGGTGTCAAAACTATGTTCAACTAATTTTTTACCTGATAGCTTAGTGTCTAAACAGTTCATTTCACCAAGAGATACATTGTTAGCAACAACATCAAAACTACCTCTTGCTTGGTTGTTATCAGCAGTACTCAAAGCGAGAACATAATTACCAGCAGGAACATTTTTAAGTTCAAAGGTAAGATTTATGTTATTCGAGTTAGATTGCCACTGTGCAAAGTTATATCCACTAATATAATTTGCATATTTTGTAAGTTGTCCGCCGTTAACTGTAATTGTCATATTGTCAGTTTCTGTTTTTGCGGTGCCTGTACCTGCATTCATATTACCTGACATATTGTCGTAAGGAATGTAAGTGATTTCTGAATTATCTGCAGAAATACTTATTGCAACACTTCCAATAATCAAAAGTACAGATAGTAAAATTGAAATTAATTTTTTCATTTGTTTTTCTCCTTTTCGTTAAATTACCACTTATCATTTTCATAAGGGTCATATTTTGTTGTTGGTTCTGTTGGAGTTACAGTTGGTTCTTCAACCGATGGGGAAGAAGCAATTATATCTGCAACTTCTAACTTTTCAAATTCTAATTCAATTTTTTCAAATTTCATAAATTCGACTCCTTTAATATTTTTATTTATTATAACATAATAATTATTAAAATTACATTGACAAACTATATAAAAAACATTGCCAAAATTAGAATATTGTATTACCGAAAAATAGCCGAAGGATCTTAACACAATCCCTCATCCGAGTTTTGCTTTGCAAAACCCACCTTCTCCCAAGAGAAGGCGTTTTTTAGATTCCTCGACTTATGCTCGGAATGACACGAGCCAACACCCTCGTCATTCTGAACGTATGTGAAGAATCTTAAAACAATCCCTCCATCAAAATCAAAGATTTTGCCACCTCTCTAAACACTACGGCAGGCATAAGATGGTTGCGTCTCGCTCATCATGACCCTCATTAAATAATATAGGTAAAGTAAAAGAGCCAACCTACAAATGTAGATTGGCTCTTTTTAAGGAAAGTTGTATGAAAAAAATATTAGCAATTACCATTTATCATTTTCATAAGGATCGTATTTTGTAGTTGGCTCTGTTGGAGTAACTGTTGGATCCTCTGGATTACTTGGTGATGAAGCAATGATATCAAGAGATTCATATTTTTCAAATGTGATTTCGATTTTTTCAAATTTCATTATTGCTACCTCCTGATTAGTCATTTGCAGCAGCCCAAGTATCAACTAAAGCTTTTGTGTCTGCGTCTAAAGTTTCATAATTACTTGTTTCGTCAGCAATGTAAGCATCAGCAACGCCTGCAATATTACGAACTGTAGTTTGTTTAGCATAATATGTTACGCCATTAATTACAACATAAGCACGAGCAATAAAGTTACGAGTAAGGTTAGTATCTTTGAGTTCTACAATAGAACCTACGAATTGATTACCATCCCAAAGATCATGATTTTTATGATCGTAAATAATTTTTGCTACATTGTCTTCCATTGTGATATATTCTTTAACAATATCTTTTGGTGCAACGATGATACCGATTTCATCTACATTAGAAATATCGCCATTTGCTGTTGCATAGAATCTGATACCGTTTACATCGTTAAGTCTGATAGATGCGCCATCTACTGTTGAAACAAGGTCTGTCATTAATTCTTCATATTCGCCAACCTTTGTAAGAACAACGCTGTAAATGAAGAGTTGTCTGCTTGTTGTAGTTTCTGTTGGAACGATTTCTACAACTGCATTGTTATAACCGTTAGAAACAAATGTTGTGTCAAATGTATGCTCGGTCAATTTTTTGCCTGTTTTATTTAAGCAATTCATTTCGCCAAGTTCAATGTTGTTTGCAGTAACATCGAAAGCACCTCTTGCTGAGTTGTTATCTGCAGTATTTAATGTAAGTTTATATCGGCCTGCAGGAACGTTTTTAAGTTCAAAGCCAAGAGCGATGTTTTCTGTTGAATCATTCCATTGAGCACAGTTATAGCCGGTAATGTAGTTAGTGAATTTATGCAACAAACCACCGGTAACTTTGATAATCATATTATCAGTTTCTACAGCTGCTGTATTTGTAGTATCAGGGTTAATATCTTTTTCCATGTTATCATAAACAACATAAGAATAAGATTCTGTTGCTACAGGAGCTTGTGTAGTAGTTGTTGTTGTAGTTGTGGTAGTTGTGGTAGTGGTTGATTCTGTTACAACAGTTTCACCAGCTTCACCTGTTGGAACAAAGCTAATAGTTTGCAAGAACATTTGATTTTCTCTACCTTCAATCTTAGTGCCTGTAAAAGTAACAGTATTAGCATCTGTACCATTAGATACCGCTTTTGTATCAAGAGTTACAATAACTTGTTTGTTAGCTGTACCTGAAAAATCAACAGTTTGCGAATAAACACCGTTTACAGAAATATCAAAAATGCCTCTGTATTGTGTTGTTTGAGAAATATGAGCAAAGCTTACATCATATTCACCTGCTGGAAGATTATCAACAGAGAATGTAATTGAATAAGAATTTGGCGAGGTAAACTGCATAACGCGACTATGTCCGTTATAGGTAGCTCTGTTGGTAACAGTTGCACTGCCTGACTCGAATGTGTACTTCATTGGTGATGATGATGTAGATAAATTGTATACTTCGTAAGTGTAAGTTTCAGCAGCGCTTACTGAAGCAATTGCAAAACAAGAAACCATCAAAACCAATGCAAGTGCGATTGAAATAATTTTTTTCATGATTTTTTCTCCTTAATCATTTTAATTTATTTCCTTATTATAAGGTATTATAATTTTAACAAAAATACTTTTGCAAAACAATTGCCAAACCATACAAAAAATATTGCCAAAATTAAAATTGTGTTGAAAAACTGTTTTCTTTGTGTTATAAATTATGTAGGTGGTGAGTATATGAGTCAAAACAAAAGAGAATCTATAACAAGTTTTGTTGATGAAAAACTTAAAATTCATGTTAATACTTCTTGGGTTATAAATAATGATTATATTTATGAAATGCCATACAAGGATTATTATCAAATCTACTATTTAAGAACAGGCAACTTTATTTGTTATCAAGACAATAAAAGATTTTCTGTTGATGAAGGCTCAATAATCATAAAATCATTTAATAATGAACTGAGATTTAAATCAAATATCAAACCAAATGGTAAATATATAAAGACAGAGATTATTATTATAAGTATTCATCCTTCATTATTTAAAGAGCAAAAAGGTGATGATAACTTTTATAGATTGTTTGATACAACAGATAAAAGTATTTATACTAAAGAAGAATTAAAAAGTTTTGATTTTAATAATGTTATCTTTAAAAACATAGATAAGTATATTGCTTTTAGATTAGGTTTGGTTAATTTTCAGGGCTTGGTTTCTATGTTGATTACTGAATTGAACTTTATTTTTGATAAAACAAATCACCCTGAATATTCAAGTAATTCTGATGAATATAAAGTTAAAGTTTTTGATTATATTTCAAGAAATTTTATGAATGATATAACTCTTGAGAGTGTTGCTAATAAATTTAATGTTTCACCATTTTATGTTGAAAAAGTTACAAAGAGGTTTTATTCACATTCTTTTTATAAAACGATTATAAATATGAGAATGTGGCACGCAAGAAAAATGATGTCAAGTAACGACTCTTGCAATTTAAGTGAAATAGCAAAACTTTGTGGTTATATTGATTACTCTGGTTTTTATAAAGCATATGTTAATTTTTTCAAGGTTTCGCCTAAAAAAGATTTAGAGTATTATAAAAAACATAAACAATTTTTATCAAGTTATATGTAAAAACAAAAACGCTTCTGCATTTTGCAGATAAGTTTTTTATTAGTATTAAACTTTTTTAACAAACAATGTAACAGTCTCTCCGTTGATATTCCACTCTTTAGAGTAGCCATCAATTTCGCCTGTTGTTATTTTCTCACAAAGAACATCGGTTTTAATAGTATTATCATTGTTTTCTAACAATTCAGCGATTTTTTCATTACCGTTTGAAGAAATAACAATGTGGTCCATAACTTCAAAACCTGCATCTTTACGCATTGTTTGAATTTTAGAAATAATTTCTCTAACAAAGCCCTCTTCGATAAGTTCATCTGTAAGAACAGTATCAAGAGCAACAGTAATTCCGTTGTCTGAAAGAGAGAAGAAGCCATCTTTTTGTTTGATATCAATAAGCAAGTCTTCTTCTGTTACAGAAATATCGCCACTTGGTAATTTTAAGGTAAGTTTACCGGTGCTATCAAGTTCGGCTTTAGCAGCAGAACCATCGATACTCACGAGATAAGTTCTAATTTCGCCTAATTGTTTACCAAATTTAGGTCCGAGTGTTTTAAGTTGAGGCTTAAATGAATAAGACATAAATGAAGCAACATCATCTGAAAACTCTGCGCATTTAATGTTAAGTTCTTCTTCGATAATCTTAACAAAATACTCTGATAATTCACAGTCTGCTTTAATAAACATCTTGTTAAGCGGTTGGCGGTTTTTCATATTAGAACCATTACGAGCCGCACGACCTAATACAACGATGTTTAAAACATCTTCCATATCTTTTTCTAATTTCTCATCAATTAAATTCTCATCAACTTCAGGGAATGTGCAAAGATGAACTGATTCAGGTGCTTCTTTATCAATAGAACAAACAAGGTTTCTATAAATGTCTTCTGCCATAAATGGAATCATTGGAGCAGCAGTTTTAGCGATAGTAACAAGGGTTGTATAAAGTGTCATATAAGCCGCAACCTTGTCATCAGTCATTTCTTGCGCCCAAAATCTTTCACGACATCTGCGGACATACCAGTTAGACATATCGTCAACAAAATCTTGCAAACTACGAGCCGCTTCAGGAATTCTGTAGTTAGAAAGATTATCATCAACTGATTTTACAACCGAATTTAATTTTGAAAGCAACCATTTATCCATAACTGTGAGTTTATCATAGTCAAGAGTATATTTAGTAGCATCAAAATTATCAATATTAGCATAAAGAACAAAGAAAGCATAAGTATTCCAAAGTGTACCCAAGAATTTACGCTGACCTTCTACAACTGCTTTGCCATGGAATCTATTTGGAAGCCAAGGAGCAGAGTTGATGTAGAAATACCAACGAATAGCATCTGCACCATAAGTTTGCAAAGCGTCAAACGGGTCAACAGCGTTGCCTTTTGATTTAGACATCTTCTGACCGTTTTCATCTTGAACGTGACCAAGAACGATTACGTTTTTGAATGGCGCTTTATCAAAGATTAAAGTTGATATAGCCAAAAGTGAATAGAACCAACCACGAGTCTGATCAACTGCTTCTGAAATAAAGTCAGCAGGGAACTGCGCTTCGAATAAATCTTTGTTTTCAAATGGATAATGGTGTTGTGCGAATGGCATTGAACCACTATCAAACCAACAGTCAATAACTTCTGGAACTCTTTTCATTTGTTTGCCACAATGAGGACATTTAATAGTAACTGCATCGATATAAGGACGGTGAAGTTCGATATCTTCAGGGCAGTTATCAGACATTGATTTAAGTTCTTCAATTGAACCAATTGAATGTAAATGACCACATTCACATTGCCAAATATTAAGTGGAGTACCCCAATATCTGTTACGAGAAATACCCCAGTCTTGAACATTCTCAAGCCAGTCGCCAAATCTACCTTTACCAATAGATTCAGGAATCCAGTTGATAGTATTATTATTTTTAATAAGGTTGTCTTTAACATCGGTCATTTTGATAAACCAACTTTCTCTAGCGTAGTAGATGAGTGGAGTATCACAACGCCAACAATGTGGATATGAGTGTTCAAATTTAGGTGCGTCAAACAAAAGTCCTCGTTTATCAAGGTCAACTAAAACTTCTTTGTCTGCATCTTTACAGAACATTCCTGCCCAAGGAGTCTCGGCAGTCATTTCACCTTTTTCATCAACTAATTGAACAAAAGGTAAATCGTATTTTCTACCAACTTTAGAGTCATCTTCACCAAATGCAGGAGCAATGTGAACAATACCAGTACCATCAGTTAATGTTACATAGTCATCACAAACTACATACCAACATTTTTTGTTAGGACTTACAAAGTTAAAGAGTGGTGCATATTCTTTATATTCAAGGTCTTTACCTGTGTAAGTTTCAAGAATTTCATATTCTTCTTTGATTACAACATCAACAAGCGCTTTAGCAAGATAATATGTGTAATCAGCGGTTTTGATTTTAACATATTCAGAAGAAGGATTTACACAAAGAGCAACGTTAGATGGTAATGTCCAAGGTGTTGTTGTCCAAGCAAGAATATAAGCATCTTCATCTTTAACTTTAAATCTTGCGATAGCAGAACGTTCTTTAACGTCTTTATATCCTTGCGCAACTTCGTGTGATGAAAGCGGAGTGCCACAACGAGGGCAATAAGGTACAATTTTGAAGCCTTTATACAAAAGACCTTTATCAAAAATTTGCTTTAATGCCCACCATTCAGACTCAATGAAATTATTATCATAAGTTACATAAGGGTCATGCATATCAGCCCAGAAACCAACAGTTTGAGAAAAGTCTTCCCACATACCTTTGTATTTCCAAACAGATTCTTTACATTTTGTGATAAATGGGTCAAGACCATATTCTTCAATTTGCTCTTTACCATCAAGACCTAAAAGTTTTTCAACTTCCAACTCAACAGGAAGACCATGAGTATCCCAACCTGCTTTTCTAGGAACCATACAACCTTTCATAGTTCTGTATCTTGGAATCATATCTTTGATAACACGAGTAAGAACGTGACCTATATGAGGCTTACCATTAGCGGTAGGAGGGCCATCATAAAATACATAAGGTTTGCCGTCTTTTCTTTCTTCAATAGATTTTTCAAAGATTTTTTCATTGCGCCAAAATTCTTCAACGCGTTTTTCTCTTTCGACAAAGTTTAGATTAGTAGAAACTTTTTCGTACATAATATTTACTCCTTTTAAAAATAAAAAATCCTTTGCCCTAATAGGACAAAGGATAAAACTTTGCTTATAAACCACCTATTACTGTTTACGAGGTAAAATACCTGATAAAAGTTCCTTATAACGTAGGAAAACCGTCGTTATTTACTGAAATTAATTCAATAACGCTACTCCGAAGTGATTTGCAACTTTAATGAAATTATCGACCTTACACCAACGCCGACTCGCTGAAAACTCTTAGAAAAGTGCCTGTCTTCATCACTGTATTTAAAATATGTATTGATTTTAACACAGTTTTTTAAATTTGTCAACAACCAAATTTATTTTTTGAACAACTCAAAACTACCGTTATAGCACATAACAAAAAGAACAATACAAGCAATTATAATTACAACAGATACTATTGCTAAAATAATTGATTTATGATTAATTTTAAATGATTTATCATTATTAAATCCGATTCCTGCAGATTTAAAAATATTGCTAACAGGTTTGTAAATTAACAATGTGATAGCAGAGGATAAAACAGCCTTGATAGCATTAAAAGGTAAAAGAAGTGGAATAATCATATCTTTTACTACGCTTACAGGCGCCCCTGTGTATATAGGTGTAAAAATTAAATTTAATGGTATCATAGCGGCAGTCATAGCAACAGAAGCAACTAGAAGACCGATAATTGCACCTGACAATGTCTTTTTATACTTATATATAAGCCCTGCAATTGCAACATAAATTGCGCTTGATAAGAAGTTCATTAAACAACCCCAAATACCTGTATCACTAATTGTTATCATTTCAACAACACTAACCACAAGTGAAGTTACAATACCACAAATAGAGCCAAATATTAATGAGCCGATTACTAAAATTGTGTTTTTCAAATCAAAAGTTAGAAATGAAACTTTGATTCTAAACACAAACATACTAATGTATGCTAATGCACAAATAAGCCCCATAAATACGATTTTTCGAGTGTTTGAATTTGAATTTGTTTTCATAAAAATATCTCCTAGAATATATTTTTCTTTGAAACAAAAAATAAGACCTCATTGCAAAATACAATGAGGCAAAAATTCTTACTTTTCTTTTCCCATCCGGACTATAACCGTCGGCTGTAGAATCTCACTACATCAACCTTGTTCACCAAGGGTCGTGGGCTTAAAACATAAGTTAATTACCACCGGTGGAGAATTTCACTCCGCCCCAAAGATATTGTCATTATAATACTAATATGTCAATTTGACAATAAAAATGAAAAAAGAGCTTATAAAAAGCTCTTTTTTCTGGCAGGGGTAGCAGGATTTGAACCTACGAATGCTGGAATCAAAATCCAGTGCCTTACCGCTTGGCGATACCCCTTTATTTTTTAGCGCTAGTAGATTATAACAGATTTAATTTGATAATGCAAGTGTTTTTTTATATTTTTTCAAAAAATATTTATTTTAATCTTGAAAGCAAAGAAAATTTTTAAAAAATATCACATTTTTATCAAAGTTTTTTATCATATTAGTCATAGGAGTATAGTTGACACAGAGTTTGATATGTAATATAATGTATATGTTATATATTGGAGGAATTTGTAAGTATGAGTAAATTTAATACTGTTCAAAATTTTAAATTTTCTATTATTATTCCTGTTTATAACGTTCAGGACTATTTAGAGGAAGCAATCTTATCTGTAATTAACCAAACTATTGGATTTAAAAAGAATGTTCAACTTGTTTTGGTTAATGACGGTTCTGTTGATAACAGTAAAAAGATATGTGAAAAATATTTAAATAGTTATCCAAATAATGTTGTGTATTTAGAGCAACAGAATTCTGGTGTAAGCGTTGCAAGAAATGCCGGTCTTAAATTAGCAACAGGTGAGTTTGTAAATTTCTTGGATTCAGATGACAAACTTGGTCTTGATGTTTTAGAAAAGGTTTATGCTTTTTTTGAGTTGCATTATGATGAAATTGATGTTGCTTCTTGCAGGGTTTATCAATTTGACGCTGTAGAAAAATTCCATATTTTAGATTACAGGTTTGATAAAGGCGATAGAGTTGTCGATATTCAGGACCCTGAGTGTTACAGAGATATTTTATTACATGTATCTTCAACTTTCTTTAAAAGAAGTGAAATTAATGGTTTATTATTTGATAAAAATGTTAAATATGGTGAAGATAGTTTGTTTGTAAACCAGATGGTTTTGAAGAAAGCAAAATACGGCATTGTTGCATCTGCGCTTCATTATTACAGAAGAAGAACATCTGGAACTTCTGCAGTTCAAAACCAACATTTTGATATAAATTATTACACAGAATCACCAAAAATTCATTATTCTAGTTTAATTGAATTGTCTAAAGAAAAATTTGGCTGTGTAATTCCTTATATTCAAAATATTTTAGTTTATGATATTGCTTGGAGAGTTAAAGGAAAAATTCCAAGTGATAGTTTGTTCGATGATAAATTCAAAGAAGAATATTTCAACTTTTTAAAAGATATTTTGAAGTATATTGATGTTAGCGTTATATTAAATTTGAAAGTAAATAATGTCTTTATGTTGAAGAATGAATTAATTTTACTAAAAACAGGAAGGTCTTTACTTGAAAATTTAAAGGCGGATAGTGATTCTAATAGTCTTTACTTTGATGAAAATAGAGTTATTTCATTTAATATGAATATGTCTAATTTTTTCGTTAATATTCTTAAAATAGAACAAGAAGAATTGAAAGTTGAGGGTTTAGTTTCAAAATGGATTTTTGATGTTCCTTCGTTTAAAAAAGTTAGATTTTATTTTACTGTTAATGATATTGAACTGCCAGTAAAATTATCTGATTTTAGTGTAATAACCGAAATTGTAGCCGACAACTGTTATGATAAGTTCTATAGATTTTCTTTGTCTGTTAACCTTAATGATTTCTTTGTTAAAAGAAGAGTTTTAAGAATTAAACCTTATTTTGAAATTGATGGAAAACAATTTAAAATTAAATTGAATTATAAAAAATTTGTTCCAAATAATATTGTGTTTAAGCCTTGTTATAAATTCTTTAAAAGGTATTACACTACTTGTAGCACCAAACAAATAAGAGTTGTTAAACCTAAAAACGTTCGTGAAGAACATAATTTGCTTGAAAAAGAATGTTTGAATTGGCTTAAAGAAAATGGCTTAAATGAAATTAGAAATCAAAGAATAAGGTATCATATTCTCGGTAGAATTAAAGATAGAGGAAAGAGAATTTGGTTGGTTTCTGATAGATTTGAAAAAGCAGGGGATAATGGAGAGGCATTTTTCAAATTTCTTTCTACCAAAAGAAAGGAATTAAAAAAACAAAATATCGTTCCGATTTTTATTATAAGTAAATACAGTTCGGATAAAAGACGGTTGAGAAAATATGGCAGAGTTATGCATTTTGAAGATAAAAATTATCCTGCTTATTTTTTGAGAGCAGAAAAAATAATTTCTTCTTCTGGCGGCGAATTTACAATAAATCCTTTTGATGCCAATAGCAGAAAGTATTTTGTCGATTTGATGAAATTTGAATATGTATTTTTACAGCATGGTGTTATTTTCAATGATTTATCTAAATGGTTGTATAAGTATAATAAAAATATTTCAAAGTTTATTACTTCTTCAAAGTATGAACGTGATTCGATTATAAATGGCGACTATGGTTATACTGATGAGAATGTTATTTTAACAGGCTTGCCTCGCTTTGATTACCTTGAAAATAAGCCTGAAAAAAGTATTGTTATTATGCCTACTTGGCGTCGTTCAATTAATCAATCTTATGATAAAAAAACGCAAAGTATTTATTTTGATAAATTTAAAGAAACGAATTATTTTAAATTTTACAATTCACTTATCAATGATGAAAGACTTTTGAATATTATGAGAGCAAAAGGTTATAAAGGTACTTTTTGTTTGCATCCAATTCACTCTAAACAATACATTGACTTTTCTGGTAATGACGTATTTAGTATAAATGCCAATGAAGTAAATTATAAAGAGGTTTTCTCTAAAAATTCATTGCTTGTTACTGATTATTCATCTGTTTTTTCTGATTTTGCTTATTTACGAAAACCGGTATTATTTACTATGTTTGATAAAGATGCCTTTTTTGAAGAAGCAATTTATGATGCTGGTTATTATGATTTCGAAAAACATGGTTTTGGCCCTGTTTGTTACGATTATGAAACAACAGTTGAAAAATTAATTGAGTTCATTGAAAACGATTGTAAAATTGATGATAAATATCTTGAAAAAATCAATGATTTTTATGAGTATAATGACACTGATAACTGTCAAAGAATTTATGAAGAAATAGTTAAAATTTAATAAGAAAAATAAAAAATAGCCATTTTATGAGGTTTTACTTGTAAATAGGCTATTTTTATTTATTTTTTTATTGAAAAAAGTAATTTATTCTGTTATAATGTATTTTAAGAAATTATGTTTGGAGAAATATATATGAAAGTTTCATTAATTGCTTATACACCAAATCCGGAGAAAACAGTAGCCGCTGCCGCTAAAATGTGTTATGCCGCTGCTGATGTTGATACTGTGATGGACGGGCTTACCGATGAAAAGGTTGCAAATTTTGTTGATATGCTTTCAGAAATTGGACACGAAAGCCCAATTGAGCACGCTTCATTTACTTTTGCAATTGAAGGTGTATCAAGAGCGCTTTTAGCACAAATTACAAGACATAGAATTGCTTCTTATTCAGTTCAAAGTCAAAGATATGTTGCTGAAAAGAATTTTGAATATGTTTTACCACCTGAAATCGAGGCTAATGAACAAGCAAAAGAAATCTTTTTAAATAATATGCAAAGATCTCACGAAGACTATTTAAAAATAACTGAAATATTAAGTAGTAAATATTTTGATGAGTTTGTTGCTGAAGGTTGCGATGAAAAAGAAGCAAAAAGAAAAGCGCAGAAGAAAGCAATTGAAGATGCAAGATTTGTTTTGCCAAATGCTTGTGATACAAAAATGATAGCAACTTTTAATGCTAGAAGTTTGATAAATTTCTTTAACCATCGTTGTTGCAACAGAGCGCAATGGGAAATTAGAGATTTAGCCATTCAAATGCTTAAACTTGTAAAAGAAGTTGCTCCTAATTTGTTTAAAAAAGCAGGTCCGCCTTGCCTTTATAATAAATGTCCAGAGGGAAAAATGACTTGTGGAAAAATTCTTGAAGTTAGAGAAACATTTTTAAATATGTAAGGAAATAATAATGGGTAAATTAATAGTAATTGAGGGGCTTGACGGAAGCGGAAAGTCAACTCAAATTGAATTAATAAAAAAGAATTTAGAATCAAAAAATTTAAAATACAAGCAAATCAAATTGCCTGATTATGATGACCCATCAAGCACTCTTGTTAAAATGTATTTAGCAGGGGAGTTTGGCGACAAACCAAGTGATGTTAATGCTTTTGCGGCTTCATCGTTTTATGCTGTAGATAGATTTGCTAATTTTAAAAGACATTGGAAGAATGAATATGACAATGGCTATGTTATTTTAGCAGATAGATATACGACTTCTAACTGTGTTCACCAATGTAGTAAACTTGATGAAGATAAATGGGACGAGTATATTGAATGGTTAGAAAACTTTGAGTTTAACCAAATGCAAATTCCTAAACCTGATTTGGTTGTTTTTCTTGATATGGCGCCTGAAATTTCCCAAAAATTAATGAGCGGCAGATATAAAGGCGATGAAAGTAAAAAAGATATTCATGAAAAAGATGTTGAATATTTGCAAAAATGCAGAAAAGCAGCGTTTTATTCTGCAGAAAAACTTGGTTGGAAAGTTGTAAAATGTTATGAGGGCGACAGTCCTTTGAGCATTGAAGAAATTGCGAATACAATTTCAAAACTAACTGATGAGGTATTATAAAAATGGTTTATGTATATTTAGCACAAGGCTTTGAAGAAATAGAGGCACTTGCAACAGTAGATTTTTTAAGAAGATGTGAAATAGAAGTTGTAACTGCCGGTGTTGGCTCACAAGATGTAACAGGCGCGCATAATATTACTGTTCTTGCTGACACTATTGATTCAATGCTCGTTCAAAGCGATGATGTTGAAGCGGTAGTTTTACCAGGTGGTATGCCAGGCACGTTAAATCTTGAAAAATCAAAATACGTTCAAGAAATGCTTGATTTTGCTTATGAAAAAGGTATTGTAATTGCTGCTATTTGTGCTGCACCTTCTGTGCTTGGTAAAAAAGGAATGCTTAAAAATAAAAAAGCAACTTGTTTTCCGGGTTTTGAAGAGTTTTTGAAAGGAGCAACTTTTACAGGAAGCGCTGTAGAAGTTGATGAAAATATTATTACATCAAAAGGCGCAGGTTGTACTATTGATTTTGCAGCAGCAATTGCTGAAAAATTAGTTGGAAAAGATGAGCCTTTGCATGTTAAGAAATCAATTCAATGTCAGTTTTAGAAAATAAAAAGAGTTTAAGAGCGAGCGCTCTTGAATTTAGGAAATCTCTTTCGAGAGAATTAAAAATTTCAAAAGACGAAATTGTTTTTAATAAATTAATTTCAAGTTTTGAATATAAAAACGCAGAAGTTGTTTTGTGTTATTGTTCAACCGAACTTGAAATTGATACGATAAGAATTATTAATCATTCGCTTGAAAATGGCAAAAAAGTTGCAATTCCTTTGTGTATTAATAAAGAAGGAAAAATGATTTTTAAATATATTTCTTCTTTAAATGACACTAAAGTAGGCATGTACAATATTTTAGAACCAATTAGTACTTGTAAGCCTTTTGTTGATACAGAAAAATCTATTTGTATAATTCCTTCGCTTATGTGCGATTTTAATGGCTTTCGTCTTGGATATGGCAAAGGATACTACGATAGATTTTTGAGCGAATTTAGTGGCTTTAAATGCGTTTTATGCTACAAAGAAAGCATTGTTGATACACTTCCAATGTATGACGGCTTTGATGTTAAATGTGATTTGATTATTACTGATTAAAGGGGGAATTCAAATGCAGGATAATAATGAATTTGTAAAAGAATATTCTGAAGAAGATTTTAAACCTCAAGTTGATAATATAAATGATGATGAGTTTAAAACAAGAGTTTTTTCAAAAGCAGTTGATACTGAATTTGAAAATAATGATGAATATAATAACGACACAGAAGAGATGGTAGAAGAAAAAAGAAGTTTCTTGCCCGGTTTAATTAGAGGTTTGATTATTCTTTCGTTATCAGTTTTCTTTGCAGTTATGATTATTTTATCTATTATTGATTTTTTAGGTTTAACTTTTTCTAGTAATAAAACTTATGAAATCAATATTCAACCTGGTTTTTCTACTCAACAAATTGCAGATGAACTTGATAAACAAGGAGCTATAAAGTTTTCTACTTTGTTTAGAGTTTATTCTAAAGTTGCCGGTGGCGATGGTACTTATAAATTTGGCGTGTATGAGATAAAAGATTCTCAAGGTTATAGCAGTATTGTAAATACCTTGCAACAACCTGGTGCTTCAGGCGAAGTTGTTACAATTACTATTCCCGAAGGCTCATCAGTTGATAAAATGGCTGCTTTGATGGAAGAAAACGGAGTTTGTTCAAAATCAGAATTTATTGATGCTGTTAAAACTGCACCGCTCGATTATGATTTTATAAAAGATATTCCTATACAGTCAGTTTACTATAGATTAGAGGGCTACTTATATCCAGACACTTATGAATTCTTTAAAAATTCTGATGGTGAAAGTGGTAAAAGTTGCGCTGAAAGAGCAGTTAGAAAAATGACTGAAAAAATGCAAGAAGTTGTTGATAAAATTTCTTCTAAAGCTGATTTAAAGGGCAAATCTGTGCACGAAATATTAACAATGGCTTCAATTATTGAACTTGAAGCAAGTGGATATCCTAATGATATGGCTAAAGTTTCGCAAGTATTTTATAATAGACTTCGTTGGACAGACCAACCTGCAAGACTCGGCTCAACACCTACTTCAGAGTATATAGACAGTAGATACGATACAAATATAAATGAAGGTTTGCCACCTGGACCACTTTGTAGTCCTTCATCAGATGCTATTGATGCGGCATTAAAACCTGATACTTCAATTAAAGCTGAATATTTTGTTACAGACAAGAATATGAAGTTTTATTATACAAATTCGCTTGACGAACATAATGATTTAATTGCTCGTTTACAATCGGAGGGACTTTGGAATTAATACTAAATTTGTAAAAAATAATATACCAATTGAAGTTTTGTCGCCTGCAGGTGATTTAGTTAGACTTAAAGCAGCGGTTGATTTTGGTGCAGATGCTGTTTACTTTGCAGGCAAGCAATTTGGTATGAGAGCAGCACCTGGAAATTTTTCATATGAAGATTTAGAGAAAGGTATTAATTATGCTCACAATAATAACTGCAGAGCATATATAACTCTTAATACTTTACCTAGAAATAATGAAATTGAAAAAATTGATGAATTTATTACAAACGCTTCACAACTTAACCCTGATGCTTTTATAATCACTGATTTGTCTGCAATTGAAAAGGTTAAAAAATTAGCACCAAATCAAGAAGTTCATATTTCAGTTCAAACAGGTATTCTTAATTATGAAACTGCTAATTTTTATTATAATCTCGGCGCTAAAAGAATTGTTGTTGCAAGAGAATTATCAATAGAAGAAATTGCAGAAATAAGAGCAAAAACGCCTAAAGACCTTGAAATAGAGGCATTTGTTCATGGAGCAATTTGTATGTCTGTTTCTGGCAGATGTTTGTTATCTAACTATATGACAGGCAGAGATTCTAACAGAGGTGAGTGTGCTCAACCTTGCAGATGGAATTATCATTTGGTTGAAGAAAAAAGGCCGGGCGAATATATGCCTGTTTTTGAAGATAGTGATGGAACATATATTTTAAACGCAAAGGATATGTGTTTAATTGAGCATATTCCTGAACTTTATAAAGCAGGTATAACAAGTTTTAAAATTGAAGGCAGAGCAAAAACAGAGTATTATACTGCTTCTGTTACAAACGCTTATAGAACTGCGGTTGATGGCTTTATAAATTCAAATTTTGATGAGAATTATAAAATTCCTCAAAAAGCATTAGACGAAGTTTATAAAATATCTCATAGAGACTATTCAACAGGTTTTTATTTTGGAAAGCCTGATAGTTCCCAAGGACAAGTTTATGATAATGCAGGTTATATTCGTGATTACGAATTAATTGCTGTTGTTCTTGATTATAAAGATGGTTTAGCAACTGTTGCTCAAAGAAATAAGTTTTATCCTGGTACTTATGATGTCTTGGATAGTGAAAAGGGTAGTTTTGAAATAACAGTAGATAAATTATATGATAATGATATGAATGAGCTTGAGTCGGCTAAATATGCCGCTGATATAGTTAAATTTTATTGTGATCCTGTTAAAAAAGGGTCGTTTATTAGAATTAAAAAGTAATTTTTTAAGACATTTCTATTACAGGAGGTAGTGTTATGTCATCAAGAAAAACTCGTGATACAGGTTTAGATAAATTTCTTGGTTTTTTTGGTATAAAAAGACCTAAAAAGAGAAGAACTGCATCTCGCAGACCTGTAAAAAGAACAAATGAGTTTGAAAACAACAATTTTGAAATTCCAATTAATGATAATTTCCAAATTGTTAATAAACAAAGCAAAAAAGAAGTTAATACTACAAAAAGTAGTAAACAAACAAAATCTTCTTCTAGCAATGTTTCTTCAAACAAGAAAAAACCTAAAAAGAAAAGACCATTTCTTAAAGTGCTTACTTCTTTTTTGTTAGTTATGGTTATCACTTGCTGTATTGTTATAGTTGCAGCGATGATTTATCTATCTGTGTTTATTGATGATTCAATTGATGCAGACTTGTATAATTTAAAACTTGACTATACTACTATTTTGTATGCAAAAGATAAAAGTGGTAATGATGTTGAACTTACTCGTTTGCATGGCGAACAAAATAGACTTTGGGTTGGCGAAAAAGAAATTCCTGATGTAGTTGACTATGCATTTATTTCTTGCGAAGATAAGCGTTTTGAAAAGCACCATGGCGTTGACTGGAAACGAACATTCTTTGCTTTTGCAAATGAAGTCTTTAATTTAAGAGATAATCGTCAAGGTGGTTCAACTATCACACAACAGTTGGTTAAAAACTTAACTAAAGATAATGATATTAATGCTACGCGTAAAATCAGAGAAATTATGCGCGCGAGAAAACTTGAGCAGTTATATGATAAAGATACAATTCTTGAATGCTATCTTAACACTATTCATTTAGGAAACGGTGTTGATGGTGTAGAAGTTGCATCAAACTATTATTTTGATAAGCATGTGTCTGAAATTAATTTAACTCAAGCGGCGTGTCTTGCGGCAATTACTAACAACCCTTCTGTTAACGAACCATATAATAATCCTGAAAACAATAAATCAAGACGTAATTGGGTACTTGATGAAATGTACAAAAATGGTTACATCACAGAAGAAGAATGTGAAGAAGCAAAACAAGCAGACCTTGAACTTCGCGAAAACCCTTCTACAATTCTTTCAACAACAGAAACTGTTACAAAAGAAGAGTATAACTCATATTTTGTTGATGCGGTTATCGAAGACGTTGTTCAAAGATTAGTTCAAGAAAAAGGTTATACAGAAGAATTTGCTAATACTCAATTGTATCAAGGCGGTTACAAAATTTATACTACTGTTGACCTTGAAATGCAAGAAACATTGGAAGACGTTTATAGTAATGATTCTAACTTTGTTAATATATATACAAACACAGGCGAAAAAGCGCAGTCTGCAATGACAATTATGGACTATGAAGGCAATGTAAAAGCGCTTATTGGTGGTAGAGGTGAGAAAGACGGCAACCGTGTCTTAAACCGTGCTACTCAATCTCCAAGACCAACAGGTTCTGCTATCAAACCTATTTCTGTATATGCGCCTGCATTTGAATATAATGTTATTACCTGGGCTTCTAATGTTGTTGATGCGCCTGTTGATAGACTTGAAAATGGTAATATTCCTGATGAGCCATGGCCAAGAAACTACGATGGCAAGTTTACTGACGGAAAAGCGTCTATGTTAAGAGCAATTCAACAGTCTTTAAATACAGTTCCTGTGCGAATTTTGCAAGATATGACTATTGATACTTCTTATAAATTTGTTACAGAGAAAATGGGGCTCAAGCATTTTGTTGAAAATGAAAATGGTCAGTCTGATAAAACTGAATCTTCATTAGCGCTAGGTGGCTCTGTTCACGGTGCTACAACATTAGAAATGGCTGCAGCATTCTCTACATTTGGCAGTGGTGGTATGTATTATGAGCCAAGAACATTCTCGAAAATTGTTGACCAAAATGATGAAGTTGTTATTGACAACACTAAATATAAACACAGAGCAATTTCTGAAGGTACTGCAACTATTATGAATAAGTTCTTGCAAACAGTTGCTACTAGCGGTACTGGTTCATCTGCTCAATTTGGCGGATGGGAGATTATGTGTAAAACAGGTACAACAAGTAACAACAAAGACCGTTGGTTTGTTGGTGGCACACCTCACTATGTAGCGGCTTGTTGGTTCGGTGTTGATAGTAACGTTGAAATGTACGGAATGTACACAAACCCTGCTATTGTTCTTTGGAAAGCGGCTATGATTCCTATTCATGAGAATTTAGAGTATAAAAAGTTTGAAGTTTCTGACCAAGCAGTATTTAAGAGATTCTGTACTGCAAGTGGTAAGTGTGCAAGATCTGGTTGTTCAGGCGAAGCATATGGATACTTTAAAACGTCATATACACCTTATTGTAACTACCATGGTGGTTATGAATTAGGCGAAGCAGTGAATTATGGTTATTATGGTGGATATGACTTTGAGCCTTCTAGTACAACTACAACTGAAAAGACTAAAAAGACTAAAGCCACTAAACCTAATGATGCAACTACAGGCGCTCAAGAAACTATAACAAGCGCACAAAATGGTGATAATACAGAAACCACTGCACCTGTTACTGAAGCAGAACCTACAGTTGCAACTCAAAAACCAACTAAAAAACCTAATAAAACTAAAAAAGCTTCATAAATGAAAAAAGCAGACCAAAAGGTCTGCTTTTTTGTTTGTTTAAACTATTTCATGCTGTTTTCGTATGACTCGATCATTTTTTTAACCATTTGACCGCCAACTGAACCAGCTTGACGTGAAGTTAAGTCACCGTTGTAACCTTGTTTAAGGTTTACACCAACTTCGCTAGCAGCTTCCATCTTGAATTTATCAAGAGCTTCTCTTGCTTGTGGTACTAAAGACTGTTTTGCCATTATATTTCACTCCTTTAAAACAAAATTAATTTTGCGTTTGCAATATTATTTTTGTCATAATATCAAAATATATTTGTGAAAAAATATGGCTATATTTTAGGCATAATTATAAATTTTTGATTAAATTTTCAAGATGATTTTTAAAATCGGTTACAACATTTTCAGGTGAAACAATTTTGATTTTGCCTGAAAAAGAAGAAATCCAACCAAAAAATTGAGGAGAAACAGCAATGTTTATATTTACATCAAATGTATCGTCATTTTTATTTGTAATAAACACATTCTTGCCAAATCTATCAATAATAACACCGATTAAGTCAGAATCAACTCGAAGTTTAATGCTTTGTTCAACGCCACCAAACATTGAGAAGAATTTTTTACTGTATTTTGCTAAATCAATTTTTCTAAATTCATTAATGCCGTCACGTTGTTCATTAGTGATTTTAATTTCAACTATTTTGTCAACTCTAAAATGTTTAAAAATTTCGTTTTCAGAATCATAACCAATTAAATAGTAATTTTCTTCTTCTAATAACAATGCGAAAGGACTGATGCTATAAACATCGCCATTTTTTCTAAATACTTGTTTTCCATCAATAGAATATGTAACATATTTAAAATTAATTTTTGAATTTGATAAAATAGCATTATGAATTTCGTCAATAGTTCTGTAAATTGATTCATTCATATTTTTAATTCTATTTGCAACAAAAACTTGTCTTTGAAGTGAAGCGCCTTGTTTTTCACTACAAAGCGATTCTATCTTTTTAATTAATGAATCAGATTTTTTAACAGTCAAAAATTTAGATGCTTGAACACTATCAACTAAAAGTTTGAGTTCAGGTAGTTCAAATGTTCTTTCGCCAATAAAATATCTGTTTGAATCAGTTTTTTCTGTAATAATATCAAGACCATAATATTTCAAGCATTCAATATCATCATAAATAGACTTTCGTTCTGCCGAGATTCCATAATCAGCAAGTAAGTCAATAATCTCTTTTGTTGATAATTTGTTATCGTCATCTGTATATCTTTCTAAAATATCTTTAAGACAAAGTAACTTTAATTTTTGATTTCTAGATTTTGGCATAAACATTCCTCCTTTTTTAATATAATAGCATAAAGATTTAATATTAGCAAGAAAAAGGTGAAAATAGTTGTTTTGTACAATAAGTCTAAACGAGTCTAAAAAAAGATTTTCTAGAAATATTATAATTAAAGAAAACACGATAGGGGAAGTAAAATATTTAAACGTTATATTAAAGAAAAAGTCGCTTTTGAAGAAAGCGGAAAAGAAACTTAAAAACAAAGTAGATTTCGCAATTGTTTCAGAAAACATTAATGAATTAGATTTTAAAATTATAAAAGTTTTTGATAGCACTAGTTATCTCAAAAACGCTGCAAAGTCAACTTTTGAAAAAATTATTGATTTATCTAATATTGAAACAAACAAATTATCTATTTGTGTAGTTGATAATAATTGTGAACACCCCGAGTTTATTTATAATTTAGCAAATAAATGCTCTATCATTAAAATTATTACTCAAAATTTTGAAAATTATCTTAAAATTGCAGATGAAATATATAGTGATTTTGGTATGAAGCCAATTGTAACATCGATTATTGATAATTCTGATTTGGGTATTGATTTATCTTTCAATGAACCAAGAATATGGTTTAATTCATTTGATAACTATGCTAAAATTACAAAAAAATGTGTGAAAATCGGCATTGGTTTTAGAAAATTGGTACCTAATGGCATTAATCAATGCGACTTTGCCGCTGTTTTGCAAAATTACAATGAATTTAATAGATTAAAATTAGTAAATGCTGATATGATTTTAAAAGGAGATAAATTTTATAAAATAAATGAAAACAATATTCAAAATTTCCTTGACAATAAGTAAAAAAGTTGCTAAAATGATTCTTGCATATAAGCAGGGTTGTCCGAGCTGGCCGAAGGAGCACGACTGGAAATCGTGTAAACCGTCAAAGCGGTTTCGAGGGTTCAAATCCCTTGCCCTGCGCCAAAAGAAAAAGCAACCTTTAGGTTGTTTTTTCTTTTTATTTAAAAAACTGTTATTTTATTCTTGACAAATTCATATTTTATGATATAATCTATAAAGCGGTTAACTTTCGGAGCATTAGCTCAGTTGGTTAGAGCTCCCGGCTCATAACCGGACGGTCCGGGGTTCGAGTCCCTGATGCTCCACCAACCGCTTTTATTTAATACATAGGGGTATAGCTCAGTTGGTAGAGCAGTGGTCTCCAAAACCACGTGCCGAGGGTTCGAATCCTTCTGCCCCTGCCAAAAAACACCGTCCTAGACGGTGTTTTTATTTTTATTAAAAGTAGGGGAATGAAATGAAAAAAACACTTGCACTAATTTTAACTATTTTATGTATTTTATCATCATGTACAGTTTTAGTTTCGGCTAATGAAAAACTTGAAGTTAAAAAATTAACTTCTTATTGTGTGAAAACAGGAATTAAAATTAAATGGAATGTTTGTAATTTAGCGGAAAAGTATGTTGTGTACAGTAAAGACGAAACTAATAATTGGGTTGTCTTAACAGAAACTTCTTCTAATTCTTATATCGACAGAAATATTCAAGAAGGACAAGTTAAAGATTACAAAGTACAAGCAGTTAATCAAAACTCATCAAGCGCTTTTGCTTACACATCATATTGCTTTATTAAAATTCCTGAAATTAACAAAGTTACTAATGTAATCAACGGTTTAAAGGTTATCTGGTCAAATAATGACTTTTGCAATGGTTACATTGTTATGAAAAAGGTTGGAACAAACGGAAAGTGGAAAAGTGTTGCTAATTTAAAAGCAAATACATTATCATTTGTAGATAAAAATGTTACTGACGGAGTTTCGTATTATTATTCACTAAAGAAAAAATACAACAATTATAAAAGCGCATATTATCAGGATGGTTTTGAAAAAGTTTGTGTAGAAACTGTTAAAAATTATACTGTTAAAAACTCTCCTAAAGGTGTTACTTTAAGTTGGAATAAAAGAAATAATGTTAAGAGTTTTCTTATATTTAGAAAAGTAGCAGGGGAGAAAAAGTGGTCTAAAATTGCTACTGTTAAAGGAAGCAAAGTTAAATACATTGATAAAAAAGCGACTTTTGGTAAAAAGAATGGTTATTATATTCAAATAATCACAAAAACAGGTCTAAAAAGCTCTTATTCCGCAAAGCAATATCTTTATGGCGTTGACCCTAAAAAGCCAATGATAGCGCTTACATATGATGATGGACCTGCGGGTGCAAGTACTAATACAATTTTAGATACTTTAAAAAATAATAATGCTCGTGCAACATTCTTTGTTTTAGGCTCAAGAATTTCTTCTTATTCAGACACATTAAAACGAGAAGCAAAACTTGGTTGTGAAATCGCTTGTCATACATATAGTCATGTTACACTGACACTCGCAAGTGATGAAACTATTAGAAATGAGATTTCAAAAACTAATAATTTAATCGAAAAATACACAGGTCAAAAAGTAAAACTAGTAAGAGCGCCTGGTGGCTCTCATAATGAAAGAGTTAGAAATATTATAAAACTTCCTATGATAGGTTGGTCAATTGATACTCGCGACTGGGAACATAGAAACAGTACAAAATCATATAATTGTGTAGTTAATAATGCAAGCGACGGAGATATTGTTTTAATGCATGATATTCACGACCCAACTGCAACTGCATCAAAATCTATTATTCCTTATTTGGTTAAAAAAGGTTATCAATTAGTAACTGTTTCTGAAATGTTTGATGCTAAAGGTATTGCTTTAAAAAGTAATGGATATTATTATAGTGCTTCATAAAGATAAAAACCATTGATGAAATTCATCAATGGTTTTTTGTTTAAAAATGTCTTTTGTGTGTTGTATTAACTCCTATAACTCCGCCTATCATTGAAGATAAAACTAATGTAACTAATTTAATTAATGTAACAATTGTTATTGAGTTTTGATTAAATATTAATGATATTAATGTGATTATCAAAAATAGCACAAATCCATTAATAGCGCCTATTATAAAACCTTTTTCTTTGTTGATTTTACCGGCAACAAAACCGCCAAACATACTTCCGAGGGTCATACTTACTAATGATAATATCAATAACATATCCTCGCTAAAATCAAAATTTGTAGCCATAAATGCAAAAATGCACATAAATATAAAAGTAACAATTATAGAAAAAATCAAACCAAAACATAATGGCTTGACTATTGATTTGTTATTAAACAAAAAATCACTCCCGAGCCTTTATATTAAAAGGTATTCGAGAGTGATTAATTTTAGAACAATACAAACTATTTATTTTCAGCTTTTTCTTTTTTCTTTTTAGCTTTAATAGTTTCTTTTGGTTCTGGTTGTTTAGCATTAAAGTTTTGTTGAATAGCCCATTTAGCAATTCTTATTTTTGTTCTGTCAGGACCTGTTTCAATAACAAAAGAATCTTCTTTAACAGCAACAACTTTACCAAAAATGCCACCGATAGTTAAAATTTCGTCGCCAACTTCAGTGCTATTTCTCATTTGTTCTTCTTTTTGTTGTTTTTTCTTGTTAGGTCTAATCATAACAAGATACATAACAGCAATAATAACAACATAGAAAATAACAATTAAAAATGAGCCGCCATTAGGTGCATTATCAGTTCCGCTACCCGAAAGTAAATTGAAAAACATTTTATTCACTCCTATTTTTTATTTTTATTTATTTTATACCATTTTAAATGATTTTTCAAGTCTTTTTATAAAATAAAAGTGAATATACTATTAATTTTATAATATTATGCAGATTAAACCACTACAACCTTCATTTATTAATCGTTCTAATGTTTGTGAAAGTCTTAATCTTGCTTCGTCTGGAAGTCTTGATAGTTTTGAGTGTAAACCATCGTTAACAAGTTCGTTAAGTGATTTGCCAAAAATATTTGAATCCCAAATTTTTAGAGGGTCTTCGTCAAACTCACTCATAAGAGACATAACTAAATCTTCCGACTGTTTTTCACTGCCAACAATAGGGCTTACTTCTGTTGATATATTAGCCTTCATCAAATGAATTGATGGTGCACTTGCTTTTAGTCTTACTCCGTATCTTCCACCTTGTTTCATAATTTCAGGTGCTTCTAGTTTTAATTCTTCAATTGTTGGCATTACAATTCCGTATCCTGTTGCCTCAACTTGCTCTAAAGCGTCTTTAATTCTGTCATAATGCGATTTTGTTTGTGCTAGACTACACATAATATTCATCAATTCTCGGTCATTCTTGACGCTCATACCCGATTTTTCTGATATAACTTTGTAAAATAGTTCATTATCAACAATGATTTTAAAACTTGCGCTTCCAATACCTAAATCAATATCTTCAAGCGTTGCAGTTTCAATTAATTCACACTCTTTAATTTTTTCTAATAAACAATTACAATCGGAAATTTTTCTAATATTAGACGTGTGTTCGAAAATTGTTTTGAAAATACTTGATTTGATTTTGTCATTATCATCAAGCGAATTAATCCATTTAGGCATATCAAATGAAATTTCTTTAATAGGGAAGCAGAAGAGTATTTTTGAAATTATCTGTTTGATTTTATCTTCGCTTAAATCTAAACAATTAACAGGAATAACAGGTACATTATATTTATTTGATAAATCGTTACACATTTGAATTGTATCATTGCTTTCTGGGTACATACTATTCATCAATATAATAAATGGTTTGTTTATCTCTTTTAATTCATTTATAACTCGCTCTTCAGCCTCTTTATATTCATCTCTGCCAATATCACTAATACTTCCGTCTGTTGTAACAACAAGTCCAATTGTTGAGTGTTCTGTAATAACTTTTTTAGTACCAATTTCTGCAGCCATATTAAATGGAATAGGCTCGTCATACCAAGGTGTCATTACCATTCTAGGAGTATCATCTTCAATGTAACCAATAGCACTGGGAACAATATATCCAACGCAGTCTATTAATCTAACATTTAAATTAGCATTGTTATCAAGTGTAACATTAATTGCTTCTTCTGGAATAAATTTTGGCTCGGTTGTCATAATTGTTCTTCCGCCGGCAGACTGTGGAAGTTCATCATTTGCTCGCTCGCGTAGAAAATCATCATTTATATTTGGCATTATTAATTTGTCCATAAATTGTTTTATAAATGTTGATTTACCGCTTCTAACAGGCCCTACTACACCTATGTAGATATCTCCGCCTGTTCTCGTTGCAATATCTTTGTATAAATTATTTTGCATAAAATTTCCTCCAAATGAATTTATCATCTGTAAAACATATGCGCAGTTATATTTTTATATGACAAGCAAAAAGAGCGGTAAAAATACCGCTCTTTTAAAGATGTTACTAACAGTTATTGCAACCGCAACCGTTATTATTGTTACCGCAGCATACGAAGAGGATGATAAGAATGATAATCCATTCGCAGCAGCCGTTATTGCCAAAATTAAAACAGCCCATGAGTCGTTTGCCTCCCTTCTGCCTTCACTAATATCTTATGATTAATGTATAAATTTGCTACTAATTATGAACAAATTTAAAATAATCAAAAAAATATATTGACTTTTACTGACCTTTGCGTTATGATAAGGTCAAAGAAAGTCAAAGAGAGGTTTTTGATATGAGATTAAGTGATTTAATAAGTCAAGCAATTTTAGATATGATAGCAGAGTCTGAATCAGGCGCCGCTGAAATTAAAAGAAATGAATTTGCTAATAATTTAGGTTGTGTACCAAGCCAAATTAACTATGTTCTTTCTTCTAGATTTACCCCTGAAAATGGTTATATCGTTGAAAGTCGTAGAGGCGGCGGTGGTTATATTAGAATTTCAAGAATTAACCTCGGTCGTTCTGGAACATTAATGCACATTGTAAATTCTATAGGCAGTGAAATTAGTTTTAACAGTGCAAGAATCATTCTTGAGCATTTACACGAACAAGGTTTAATTTCTGATGTTCAAAATGTATTGTTGCTAACCGCAATTTCCGACAAATGTTACATGGATGTACCGCCTATAATTAGAAATGACTTAAGAGCAACTTTGTTTAAAAATATGTTAGTTGCATGTATATAATTAAGGAGATAATTTATGTTGTGTCAAAACTGCAATAATGCTACTGCTACAACTTTTATTAAAAGAACAATAAATGGTGTAACAAAAGAGTATCACTTGTGTCAAAAGTGCGCAATGCAACTTGGTGTTGGTGCTTTTAATATGTTTGATACTGATGACTTTTTTGCTTCACTTTTATCAAATAGTACAATTAGTAAACCAAAAAAAGTTTGTAAGAGTTGCAATTCATCTTATCAAGATATAGTCAAAAAAGGTAGATTAGGTTGTCCTGAATGTTATACAACTTTTGAAGATGAACTTATGCCTTCTATTATTAAAATGCAAGGCAGAGCAATTCATAATGGCAAAAAACCAGAAAAGTTTGTTTCAGTTAAAAATGAAATTGAAGTTTTAGAAAATGATTTAAAAGAAGCAATTAAAAATGAAGAGTACGAAAAAGCGGCACAAATAAGAGATATTTTAAAAGAAAAAAGAGGAGATAAAAATGTCTAAATGGTATTTAAATCAAGGTCAAGATGAAGACATTGTTTTTAGTGTGAGAATAAGACTTGCAAGAAATTTATCTTCTTTTCCATTTTCTAATAAAATGTCTGATGAGCAAAAATATGATGTTATTCAAAGAGTTTCAGATGCGATTTTTAAATCTTCTGTATCTAAAGAATATAAATTCGTTGACTTAAATAAACTTGAACAATATCAATTGTATTCTTTAGCAGAGCGTCATTTGATTAGTATTGAATTTGCTAAAAATCCAAATGGAAGAGCGTTGATTTTAAAAAATGATGAGTCTGTTAGCATTATGATTAATGAAGAAGACCATATAAGAATACAGGCTTTAAGTACAGGTTTAGAATTTGAAAACGCATTAAAATCGGCGTTTGAAGTTGAAAAAATATTAAATGATAATCTCGAATTTGCTTTTGATAATAAATTAGGTTATTTAACAGAGTGTCCTTCAAATCTAGGTACAGGTATGCGCGCGTCCGCTATGGTGCATTTGCCGGGCCTTGAAAGTTTAGGCGCGTTAGATAAACTTTTCAATTCTGTAAGCAAACTAGGAATTGCTATTAGAGGTACTTTTGGAGAGGGCACAAAGGCTAAAAGTTCTATGTATCAAATCTCTAATCAAGTTACTCTCGGAATTAGTGAAGATGAGATTATAAATAATATAAAAAATATAATTTTACAAGTCATTAACAAAGAAAAATTAGCAAGAAATTCTTTTCAAAAAGACTATTTAGAAGATTTGTCTTTTAGAGCATTAGGTACATTGAAATTTGCTAGAAAACTATCTTCTGACGAACTTCTCGAACTACTTTCAAAATTAAGACTAGGGGTTTCTAACGGCTTTGTAAATGTACCTGTCAGCGTGATAAACAAATTAAATTTAGAATTTTCATCTGCAGGTATCTGTGATATTGCTGGTAAACAATTAGATACAAATGCAAGAGATGATTACAGAGCAAAAAACGTTAGAAATTTGTTAGAAAATTATAATTAGGAGAAATATATGTATAAATTTAATGGATTTACAGAAAAAGCAAATAAAGCGCTAAATAAAAGTATTTCTGTTGCCGAAAATTTTGGTCACACTTATATCGGTAGTGAACATATTTTAATAGGTTTATTATATGATTTTGATTCTGTTGCAAGTTCTGTATTATCAAACAAAGGAATAACTGCAGAAAAAATCGAAGAAATGCTCACAAATATTGTTGGCAAAGGTATGAAGTCAAGGCTTTCGCCTGAAAATTTCACACCTAGAGCAAAACATATTCTTGAGTTATCTGTTGGTTGTGCAAGAAGCTTTGGTATGCAAATTGTTGGCACAGAACATATTTTGTTGAGCGTACTAAATGAAGGTGAAAACTACGCAACTCGATTTTTAAATGAATTAGGCGTTGATAAACGCGAAATCGAAATGGAATTATTAAATGTTTGTGGCGGTATTTCTGATTTAAACGATACTGATAATATTACAAATTTAAATGATTCTAAAAGTAACAATAATACACCAACACTAGACAAATATGGCAGAGATTTAACAGTTGAAGCAATAAATAAGAAGTTAGACCCTGTTATCGGCAGAAGCACAGAAATTGAGCGCGTAATTCAAATTTTAACTCGTAGAACTAAAAATAACCCTTGCTTAATTGGTGAGCCTGGTGTTGGTAAAACCGCAGTTGCTGAAGGGTTGGCAATAAAAATTGCAGATGGTGAAGTTCCTGAACTCCTTAAAGATAAAAGAGTTGTCGCTCTTGATTTGACTGGTATGGTTGCTGGTACTAAATACAGAGGCGATTTTGAAGAGAGAATCACAAAAGCAATTGAAGAAGTGAAAAAATCAAGCAACGTGATTCTATTTATTGATGAAATTCATACAATTGTTGGCGCAGGTTCTGCTGAAGGTTCAACAGATGCTGCCAATATATTAAAACCTTCACTTGCTCGTGGCGAGTTTCAAATTATTGGTGCTACTACTTTAAATGAATATAGAAAGTTTATTGAAAAAGATTCGGCGCTTGAAAGAAGATTCCAACCTGTAACTGTGGGAGAACCAAGCGAAGAAGAAGCGGTGTTGATTTTAAAAGGACTTCGTGATAAGTATGAGGCTCATCACAAGGTAAAAATCACAGATGAAGCAATTGAATCTGCGGTAACGCTTTCTTCAAGATATATTACTGATAGATTTTTACCTGATAAAGCAATTGATTTAATTGACGAAGCCGCGTCTAAAGTAAAATTAAATGCCTATACCGCGCCTGTAGGTATCAAGGAATTAGAGGTAAAGTTAAAAGAAATTGAATTAGAAAAAAATTCTGCAGTTTCTGCACAAGACTTTGAAAAAGCGGCAACACTTCGTGATAATGAAATAGAAATTAAAGAAGAATTGTCATCAATGCGTGAAAAATGGAAAGATGATAATGCAAATATTTCTCAAGAAGTGACCGAAAATGAAGTTGCAGCAATTGTTTCGGGTTGGACGGGAATTCCTGTAGTCAAACTTACCGAAGAAGAAAGTGAAAAACTTCTTAAAATGGAAGAAATTCTTCATAAAAGAATCGTTGGTCAAAATGAGGCAGTTTCTGCAGTTTCAAGGGCTATAAGAAGAGGCAGAGTTGGCCTTAAAGACCCAAAACGTCCAACAGGCTCATTTATATTTTTAGGTCCAACAGGTGTTGGTAAAACAGAATTGTGTAAAGCGCTCGCAGAAAGTGTTTTTGGCGATGAAAAAGCACTTGTTAGATTTGATATGTCTGAATATATGGAAAAGCATACTGTTTCTAGATTAGTTGGTTCACCTCCAGGATACGTTGGTTTTGATGAGGGTGGTCAATTAACAGAAAAGATTCGCAGAAATCCATATTCTGTTGTTTTGTTCGATGAAATTGAAAAAGCACATCCAGATGTGTTTAATATTTTACTTCAAATCCTTGATGACGGTATTTTAACCGACTCGCAAGGAAGAAAAGTTGATTTTAAAAATACTATTGTTATTATGACATCTAATGTTGGTGCTCGTTTGATTACTGATAGAAAATCATTAGGTTTTTCAAGTACAGAGTCAATTCTTGATGACAATGATATTAAATCTGATGTTATGAGTGAATTAAAACGTCAATTCAAACCTGAATTTTTAAATAGAGTTGATGATATAATTGTTTTCAAACAATTAAACAAAGATGACATCAAAGAAATTGCTAAAAGAATTCTTAATACTTTATCAAAAAGAGTTGCTTCTAAAAATATTTCTATTGAATTTACAGACGAAGCAATAACAAAAATTGCTGACGAAGGCTTTGACCCTGTTTATGGCGCAAGACCATTGAAAAGAGCGATTCAAGTAAAGATTGAAGACAAACTCTCTGAAGAAATGCTTGATTTAAAAATAAAAGATGGTATGAATTTAATTTGTGATTTTAAAAATGATGAGTTTGTTTTTGAACAAAAATAATAAAAAAGACTGTTTTAAGAAAACTTAAAACAGTCTTTTAATTTTAAAATATAACAAAATATAAAATAAGTATAATTGCTAGAATTATTCTATAATAACCAAATACTTTGAAATCGTGTTTTTTAATATAATTCATTAAGAATTTAGCGCAGAACAATGATACAACAAAAGCAGTAATCATACCAACTATCATAACAACAATTTCGTTAGCAGAAAAATTAATTCCGTTTTCTGAAAATAAATCAAGGCATTTTAATGCAGAAGTGCCAACCATTGCAGGAATTGCTAAAAAGAATGAAAATTCAGCAGATAATGTTCTTGAACAGCAAAGAATCATTGCACCTAAAATTGTAGCACCTGAACGAGATGTTCCGGGAATTATTGATAACACTTGAAAACATCCTATGAAAAATGCAGTTAAGTATGATAAGTTATCAACAGAATCTATCTTTGTTTTTAAAATACCTTTTTTAAATAGTGTTTCAACAACGATAAACAAAACACCATAAACCAAAAGCATAATAGCAATTGAAAGTGGGTTTTCTAAATACTTTTCAATTATATCATTAAAAAGTAAATACGCTACAATAGCAGGCAAACAAGCAACAATGACTTTGAACCATAATTGACATGTATCTTTCTTTTGTTCTAAATCTTTTTTTGGCGAAAATGGATTCAACCTATTAAAGAACAAACAAACAATTGCAAGAATTGCTGCAAGTTGAATTAAATATTCAAACATTCCCATAAATTCATTTGAAACATTACTTGAAAAAGGGAAGAAGTTTTCATATAAAATCAAATGTCCTGTACTACTTATCGGTAGCCATTCTGTTATGCCTTCGACAATTGCATAAAAGAAAGCATTAATTGCGTCTAATATCATAATTTACTCCTTTAAAGTTGCCAATCAATTGGCGTTTGACCGTTTTTAATTAAAAAATCATTTGTTTTTGAGAAAGGTTTGCTTCCAAAGAATCCGTTATATGCCGATAATGGACTTGGATGAGCCGATTCAATAATCAAGTGGTTTTTATTTGTTATAAGAGTTTTTTTAGACCTAGCATTTGCACCCCAAAGGATAAAAACAACCGGTTTTTCTCTGTTGTTTAAAATTTCAATAGTTTTATCAGTTAACTTCTCCCAACCCATACCTTTGTGTGAATTAGGGGAAGCTTCTCTAACAGTTAACACAGCATTTAGAAGTAAAACACCTTGATTTGCCCATTTTGTCAAGTCACCACTATTAAATGGTTGGTCAATTCCAAGGTCATCCTTTTGCTCTTTATAAATGTTTATGAGTGAAGGTGGTGGCTTAATACCTTGTTTTACAGAAAAACAAAGTCCATGAGCCTGACCATATCCGTGATAAGGGTCTTGACCTATTATAACGGCTTTAACATCGTTGTAATCAGTTAGTTTATATGCATTAAATATATCATCCATTGGTGGATATATAGTTTTAGTAAAATATTCACTTTTAAGAAATTGTCGTAATTTTTTATAGTAATCTGATTCAAATTCTTGTTTTAAAATCAAATCCCAACTATTATTCAAACAAACCATAATTAGTCCTTTTTATTATAAATAAAGTTTACAACACAAACCTCTTTGCCGTCTTTGTAATACACTCTTGGCACTCTTTTACCAACCAAACAAACAGTTTCATAGTTGATTGTATCGCAAAGAGAAGAAAATTCGTCAATAGTGAGTTTATCATCGCCAAATAAAACTACTTCATCTCCAACATTAACATTATCAATATCTGTAACGTCAACAATTATCTGGTCCATACAAACTCTACCCAAAACATTTGCTTTTTTGCCATTTATAATAACATAACCTTTATTAGAAAGACTACGAGAATAACCATCGGCATAGCCAACAGGAATTGTTGCAACTTTCATCTCGTCTTTTGCAGTAAAAGTTTTACCATAAGAAACTGTGTCGCCACGATTAATGTTTTTTATCATTGAAATAACAGATTTTAAAATAAATGCAGGTCTTAAATCAAATTCAGAAAAATGTTTTGATGGTTGCAAACCATATAGAATAATTCCAGGTCTAACCATATCTAAATGATAGTTTTTGTGTTTTAAAGTTGCCGCAGAATTAGAGCAATGTTTAATTTCGAATTTTAAGTTGTTATTCTCAAGTTTTTCAATGCAACTATCAAACAATTTATACTGCATTTCAGTATGCTTACCGTCTTCATCATTATCAAAATCAGCAGTTGAAAAATGAGTAAAAATACCTTCCGGAATAAGATTTTTGTTGTTAAAACAATTTAATATTTTATTAATAACAGAATCATCGTCAAAACTATGATAGCAAAAACCTAATCTACCCATACCTGTATCAATTTTAATATGTACTTTAATTTTTAAATCTTCTTTTTGTGCCTGATTTAACAATTCATTAGCATAATTTTCGTCTAAAACTGCTTGTGAAATATCATTTTCACATAAATGCTTTGCAAGATAAACCGGTGTATAACCTAAAATTAAAATTGGTTTTTTTATGCCAAAACCTCGCAATTGCAAAGCCTCTTCAATATTTGAAACTGCAAACCAATCGGCGCCTAGTTTTTCTAATTCTTGTGAAATAACTTTAGAACCGTGACCATAAGCATCCGCTTTGACAACAGCCATAAATTTAGTTTCTTTATTTAAATTTGACTTGATTAAATCGAAATTGTGCTTAATATTATCAAGATTAATTTCAGCCCAAGTTCGTGATAAAAATAAAGACATAATAAATACCTTCTTTTAAATATTAAAAATATTATATAACAAAATATGAATTAAGTCAATGAATATCAAATCAACTAAAGCATATAATAATATATAATATTTTAAGGAGATGATAAAATGGATGATAAAAACACTAATAATGTTAGTGAAGAATTTGTAGGCGATAATGAAGATTTCATCTTTTTAGAATCAGATATAAAGCCACATTCTGAAAGATGATTTATAAAACACCTTTAAAATAAAGACCGCGTGTATAATCTTTATTAAAAGACTTGTTGCTTTCGTAAATTGATATTACTTCATCAACTTCATCAGCAGTTTCATCTGTGAAAGATAATAAAATAAAATCTAATTTGTTTAAAAATTCTTTTTTATCTGCCATATAAATCGGTCTGTTGTTAATCATTTTTGTCACACCATCTTCACACAAAATAGGGAAGTCAATGTTTTTTCTGTCCGAAATTTTATGATTACAATTTGCACAACCATTATTTGCTTTAATAGGGCAGTTTCTAAATATCATCAAAGGCAGTTTTCCGTAAGCCAATATACCAAAAGGTTTGCTTGATTTAATGTTGGATATTTGAGTGTCTGATAACTCAACAGAAAGCGTACAATAATCAGCATCTATAAAATCTAATGAATATGAATTAAAGATATTTGTTGATGGTGCTAAAACGGTAGTGAAACCTAGTTCTTTCAAAAGATTTAAACTACCAATGTTTTGTATTAACGAATAACTAACTCCTATTTGTTTAAGTTTTGTTAGTTTTTCAACGTCTAATTCTGAATAATAAACAGGTGTTTTAATGCCTATAGTAAAACCTGAATTAATTAATTCTTTAACCTTTTCAATATTACTTGATAACGGAATAAAAACAACTTTATTATTTAATTTTTTTGTGATTTGATTTAAATTGTGAACACTTACAAAGGTTTTGGTTGAATTAACTTTCTTTTCTATGTTATTAAATTTTTCATTAAAATAATAGGGAATAGGTTTTGTTTTTGACCTTTCATCATTTAATTTATTTATTGCATTTTCTTTTAAAGAAGAAAGAATTTTATTAGAAACAAATAAATTTTGTTCTATTTTTACTTCAATATCTTTTGCGAAATATGGTGTTGAACCTAATTTAGATAATTTTGAGGCGATTTCATCACTTGTAGTTGGCTTGTTTATTGCTTTATCAGGCAATTCATCCTTAACTTCAACTGTATTTACACCATCACTTAACTTTAAATAACTTTTGTTTTCAGTAAATTCAGCAAATAACGAAACATTAACACTAGGTCTTTCTCTTCGATACAATTCGTGAATAGAATTTTTAATCTTTTTAGATTTTTCTATATCTTGTTCAGAACGAATACCAAACATATCTTTTGTTACATTTTCAGAAAAATAACCATCTGTAAAGCCCGAACGAGAAAATGTTGATTTTAACACATCGAGACTTTCAAATTTGTTTTCATAATTTTCTCTAAAACATAATGCGGAATGTGTAGCAGCGGCTACGTATTCTGCATTTTTCATTCTGCCTTCAATTTTAAGCGACTTAATTCCCAAACTTTTTAATTTATCAAAATGTTGAAATAAATTAATATCTTTTAGACTTAAATCATAACCGTTGCCGTTTTCAACTTTGAAAGGTAATCTGCAAGGTTGAGCGCACAAACCTCTATTACCACTTCTTGAGCCTAAAACTGAACTTAATAAGCATTGTCCTGAAACGCACATACAATGCGCGCCGGAAACGAAAATTTCAACCTCCACGCCTACTTTATTTGCATAGTTTGTTATTTTAACCAAATCAGAATATGAATTTTCACGTGCAAGAACAACTCTTTTGAATCCGTGTTGTTTTAAAAATTTAACTCCATCAACATTATGTATAGTCATTTGTGTAGAAGCGTGTAAAGGCATATTAGGAGCAGCCTTTTTTATAATACTTGCAAGACCTAAATCATTTATTATAATTGCATCAATACCTGCTTCACAAGCCGATTTTACCACTTTTAAAGCGTTTTTTATCTCATCATCGTTAACAAGTGTATTCAAAGCCAAATATGCTTTTACACCTCGAATATGACAATATTTTGATATATCTTTTAAATCTTCAATTGAAAAGTTTTGAGCATTTCTGCGCGCATTAAAATCACCAACACCAAAATATATGGCGTCAGCACCAGTTCTTACTGCAGATATTAAAGATTCTCTGTTTCCGACAGGAGATAAAATTTCCATAAAGTACGTCCTTGTGTTTTATTGAATTATATTATACAACAAATTTTAAAAAATTAAAACACTATTTTTAAATTTTACGAATATAAAATTAAAATTTGCTAATAATTATTGTGTAATATTTAAAAAGGAGAAATGATTATGAAAAAAATTCTTTCATTTATTATTTGTTTATGTGTTCTTTTGTGCTTATCTGCTTGTGGAAACAACGAT
>JAZQFC010000039.1:0-132978 GCA_045539315.1 Acutalibacteraceae bacterium
CGCTCATCTAACTTTACGCTAACGCTTTGCGTTCGCTTCTTGTATCTTGTCCAGATACTTACTTTGGTTTCAAGATTTTATTTCTCAAAATAATCTCTTGGGTCCCTATGCATTGTTTAATTTTCAAGGTACTTTTTGCGCTCCTCTCTTGCGAGCGCTTGACTATATTACCACATTCAAAACCCATTGTCAAGCATTTTTTTCAACTTTTTTTCATTTTTTTTAAAAAATTTTTCCCTTTTTAAATTTTATACATTTTTTCCCCTTTTCCTCCCTATATATTGTGCTACTTTACTATATATTACACAAGTCTTTTTCTCTTCTCTTTTTATATTATATATACATATCTTTTACATATATACATTATATACATGTGATTTAAAAAAAGAGCGCTTTCGCGCTCCTTTTTATATTAGCTATATCAATTCTGCTAATTTTATTCTTAAATCAAGCAAGTCTTTAACATCTGATTTATCATCATAATTTACATCAAAATATACTAAATCTACATTTTTAAGTTTTTTAACAAGCATATTTCTCATATACAAAACATCAGCGATACTAACTAAATCATCACCATTAACATCATTATTAAGATAAAAATCTTTCGGCTCAATAGCATCTGGCGACTCTTTGCCACTTAAAACATTTTCGGTAATGTATTTTGCTAATCCTTCGCCGAGTGTTTTTGCCTCTTTCACATTAGGATGATAACCTATACCAGTAGTTGATATCGGTGTTGGCTCTGCATAGTACACCTTTTCATTTACTGCAACAGTGCGCTTAACTGCCTTGCTTAATTTAAAATATTGCCCCGAACTTCTTAAATTAATATCAATTGCGTATCCCATTAAAACAATATAACAATCTTTATTAAAAGAGCGGATTTTATCAATATATCTTTGTACACTTGCGTAAGCTTCTCTATCCTCTACGATTATTTTATTGTTTAAAGAATAGTTTTTGTCGTTTATACCAAGCTCAATTACAATCACATCAGCAATATACTGTGAATTATCATAAGCGATATCTTGCAAAACTGTTGCTTTATCAAGATAATCATACATATTTTCACTAACGCCTCTTACCGCGCCTACATAATAGCCATAGCCCGGAATTGCACAAGTTGAAATCTCTGCTCCGAGTTTTCTTGCACAATACATATTATAAGAATGATAATAAACATCGCTAAATCCACTAACATTTCCATGCTCTGGGTCTGAACCAACGCCACAAGAGTAAGAATCGCCTATAAACTGAATCTTAAAATCTTTGCTCTTTGGTTTTTCTAGCAATTCGCCATCAAACTGCAAACTTTTGAAAACTATCTGATTAAACGCTTGAGAATTTTGCTTTGTAACTTCAATCTTATGAACACCTTTATTTAGATCTTCGGCAATTTTAACAGTTTGCTCACCTTCAGCATTTACTGCCACAAGAGAATGATTATCAAAATCATCATCTATAATAACACCGACTCTACCTTTTTGACCTACCCAATCAAGTGTTAATTCAACATCGCCTTCGCAATCAAGCGAAACAGAAAAACCACCACCTGCAAAATCAACTTCAAGGCCTCTTTGTGTAAAAGCCGCACGAGACTCTATTTTAACATTTTCTACACAGTCTTTGAGAACAAACTCACTAACTTCTGCACAAGCAGTTGTAGGAGCAACGCACAAAGCTATCGTCATTACAAGAGATAAAACAATACAAATTAGTTTTTTCATTTTAAAATTCCTCCAAAATTCTATTAATTTCATATTATCACGTTTGAATATTTTTGTCAAACGAATCACATTTTGAAATACGCTAAAATTCAATGTATTTTTATAATGAATTTAATCAAAATATAATTAGAAAGATTTAAAGGAGAATTTTTATGCAAAATAAAATGTCAAGTTTTATCAAAGGTGTTGGCACAGGGGCGGCGCTTGGTGTTATGACAGTTGCGGCGGTTACACTCACGAAAAATGGTAAAAGCACAAAAAGAAAAATTAGTAGCGCTGTTAAAACTGCTTCTGATTTTATGGATAATATTTCTTATATGCTAAAATAAAAAAGCAACCTTTTCGGTTGCTTTTTTCTATTCATACAAACTTTTAATTTTTGCTTTTGATATATCCTTATCCGAATAATCAATTGCCGCGCTTACTACCGGTGCGCTTTCTTCTAAAAATACGCTAAAAGACAAACTAAAATCATTTACCTCTATTATAGAAGCGTTTGTTTCTAATTTGTTTGAAACGCTTTTATAAACACTCAAGATTTTTTCGCTTGAAAGTGTGCTGATATGCTCATTCAAAAGCGCCGCTAACAATTCTTCACGCATTTTGCGTTTTTCGGCGTTGCTTTGCCAATTATTATATCTAATATACTGACAAAACTGGTTGCCGTTTAATTTTTGTTTGCCCTGCACTAAATTTGTGATAAGGTTGCCGTCTTTGTTTTTATACTGCATTGGTTGCTTGATATCATAATCAACGCCACCTAGTTCATCAACAAAAGTTTCAACCTCGGACAAACTACAAGCGATATATTTATTTACATCTATTCCATAATGATTTACAATAGCATCTTTTAAGTATTTTGCGCCACCATACTGAATCATTTCTTTAACGGTTGCAGTTTTAGACTCGCCATCAATAGTTTGCTCGGCAGGAATTTCTGCTAAAGTAATGGTTTTAGACTTGCCATCAATGCCAACCAACATAATTTGAGGGTCTAAATCTTTGTTATCTTCATCACTAACGCAAACCAAAATATTAGCCGAAAAACTTTTTGATTTTGCTATCTCGCTTTTTGGCGAATTAGCCTTTTCTAAATTGACGCTATATATAATTGTATAAACGCAAGTTGCGAGTAATAAAACAGCCAATGCAATGCACAAAATTATTTTTGGCTTTTTATATTTTTCATCATTTTCACTCGCACTGTAATATGATTTGTTTTGTGGCACCACACAAAATCCTTTCTTTTATTTAATTCTCTTAATAAGCGATGGAATGAACACGCTGATTATTGACACAACCAATTGATATAAAACAACATATGAAATGGATATGTAATCAAAGCCTTTGTTCATTACCGCATTGAACATACAAAAACCAAAGCCTAAAATGGTAAAGATTATTTGAATAATTGTTGCAACAGAAATCTTTGTTTGAAGTTTTTTACAAGCAACAATTAATTGTGCAAATGTTGCAAATCTTCCGCCGTATGCTAAAAGGCTATCGCCTTTTTTAGACGGTCTTGTGATTTCATCAAAACGCTCCGCTATGTGCGCTTCCATTATTAAAATATACTCTTTTGGCACATCAAAAACGTCTTGAACTAATTCAGCGGTGATATTAGGGTCATTTGTTTTAACTGCAATAGTAATATCGTTTGACAAAAGGTCATAAATCGCATCTTCAATATCAGGGTCAATTGATTTATATTTAAGTGCAAATATTCCGCAAACTTCATCATCAATGGCAGTATAAACAATAAACATACCTTTGGCTTTTGCATCAATATCAATTGAATCATCGCAAAGCCCAGAAATTGCATAAGCCTCCATAAAATTACGGTTTCCTATTCTGACAGTTTTTCCATCAACCTTACCTGTAAGGCCAAAACCATCTTCATAAACCATATCGCTAACTTCTGAAAGCATTTTTCTTCTGCCATCAATAATTTTATCAAAAACATCGGCTAGCGGTCCGCCTGCTGCAACACCGAGTGAAGCAGATTTTAAAATAATATCTTCAATTGAAACATCGCCGATAGCACGAATGCTTTTTAACTCAACGCTTCCCGCTGGGAAAAGGTCTTCAGAAGAAATAGCCACGCAGTCGATATCTGAAAATTCATTAACCGCATTGTAACCAGAGAAAAGACCATCTTTTTGTCTAAATTGCATTGCCGCTTTTTTAATTGGCGCATTTACACTTATAATTGCAGAAGCAGGTGTTGCTAAAATTGCAACGGCACAAGCATAACTAAAAGCAATTGAAATATCTTTTGTTGTAAAATAAGCAAATACAAAAGTAACAATTGTTGCTACTAATGAAATTGGTGAGAATATTCTCAAGAAATTATCAGAAGGGTCTTCGCAATATGAATTTTTAAGATAATCTTGCAAATCAATTGCGCCTTTTGATGTTGCCACATAAGGCACACCGATAAAATCATCATTTTCAAGCATTTCGCCAAATGTTTCATCGGCAACAAAGCAAGACTGTTTTAGAGAGGTTGTTGCAACAAATCTAAAGTTTGACTTAATTCTTGCCACCATTGATTTTTTGCCGATAAGGCTCAAAATATACGCAAAGAATAAACCTGCTGTGTAGAACGGAACTATATCTGCAGACGCAGAAAATTCAGGAACAAAAGCGAAAACACTTTGCAATACAACTAAAAGTGTTGCTATTGATAATGGCGAATCGCAGTCCGGTTTGAATGTTATAAGCGAAATCAAGCCTCTAAAGAAACTTGCGATATTAACTATCAAGCCAAAGCCTAAAACAATTGCATTTGCAATTAAAAATCCTGTTAAATTCTCGCTTGGTGAGATAAAACCAAACAAATCAACACCAAGTGACGGCAAACCTGTTACTAAAAAACTCAAAACAAAAGCGATAATAGTAAGACCTAAACGTTTTGAAACACCTTTAAGGCTAACATCAAGGTCATATCTTACTGCCTCTTCATCTTCAATACAGGTGTAATCGTCAACTACTTCTTCCTCTTCTACGCTGCTTTCAGAATAGTCAAAAGATTTTTCATAAACTTTACGTTGAAATTTTCTTGCAAAACGATTATCACTTGTGCTTTTAACAGGGGCTTCAAGATTAACTGCCTCGTTTTTATCATAAGAGAAAATGTCTTCAATATCAACTTTATCATTTTCTTGTTTTTCTTCAACAATATCGCCATTCAAAACATCAGGTTGAGATGAAATTTTGTCAGCGAGATTTGTTTCATTATCATACTTAACGCTCAAAATATCAAAAAGCTCATCTGCATCAGCTTCAGGCGCTTTTTCATTTTCTTCTGCTCTTTTAAAAGCAGAAAAATCATCTTCAGACTTTGTTAAATCTTTTAACTTATCGCCAAATCTGAATGAAGGCGCTTCATCCATATGACCACTCTTAATCTCATCTGCGCTCAACAAATGAGAAGGGGTGTGATGAGAAGTTGTTAAACGAATATCGGTAAAATCTTGTTGTGGTACATCTTCGCTTTTTTCTTCAACAACCTCTTGAATTTCAGGCACTTGTGTTGGCTCATTTTCAGGTTGTTTTTCAAAAGCGCTAATTTCCGCTTGAATTTTATCAAACACTTTAGTGCTTTGCTCAATTTCTTCAACTTCTTCTATCTCTTGTTTTTGCGGTTCAAGAAACTCACTTTTTACAGTAAAACCGCCAACAATTCCCTCGCTTGACTCTACCTCTTTAAAAGGATCTGTTTTTTCAACAATTTCTTCTAACAATTCTTTTGCAGAAACTTCATCGGATTTTTCTTGTAGTTCTTCAAGCAAGTCAATTTGAGGCTGTGTCTCCTGCTCTGGCTCTTTTTGAAAATCTTCTTGAGAGAATAAACTAATTTGATCTTCGTCAAATTCAGGTGTTTTTTGGACTTTTGGTTCGATTATTTTTTCAACATCAGATTTTGGTGATGAATAATAATTATCCCCAGTCATATTTTTAACTTCTTTTAAAATATCTTCAACTGAAAACTTTTCCATTATAATTTACTCTCCTTTTTTATTTAAACTACGGTTGTTAACAACGCTATACATACTAACGCCTGCCGCCACTGAAGCATTAAGCGAATTTATCTTGCCAAACATAGGAATTTTCACAAGAAAATCACATTTTTCTTTAACAAGTCTGCCGATTCCTTTGCCCTCGTTACCAATTACAATAGCAGTATCGCTATTAAAATCAGTTTTAAAAATGTCTTCCCCGTTCATATCTGCGCCATAAACCCAGATACCATTCTCTTTTAGCAACTCAATAGCAGAAACCAAATTTGAAACTCTTGCAACTTTTACATACTCGGCAGCGCCACAAGCAGTTTTATAAACTGTATTGTTAATGCCAACGCTATGCCTTTTTGGAATAACAATTCCATGAACACCACAACATTCGGCAGTACGAATTATTGCGCCAAAATTATGAGGGTCTTCAATTTCATCTAACACAAGAATAAAAGCAGGTTTGCTATCATTTTTAGCATATTCAATTATTTCTTCTATTTCAACATAACTTCCTGATGAAACCACCAAAGCCACACCTTGATGATTAACTCCGGGTAGTTTTAAATCTAACTTTTGCCTTGGCATTTCTTTTACAGGAATTTTACGCTTTTTGCACTCGGCAATTATCGGCATAACCGAACCGCCTGTGCCTTTAGCAACCATTAAAAATTCTATTTCTCTGCCCGAGCGCAAAACCTCTGTAACCGCATTTCTGCCTGCAATAACATCGCTCGGTATTTTATCTTCAAAAGGCATAAATTTGTCCCTTTCTCGCACATATAAATTTAATTATAATCATTATAACATAAAACTACAAAAAATTAAATAGGAAAATTAAACTTTTTTCAAAAAAATATGCAACATCTATTGCGAGACTAAAAGCAACCGTCAATATATTGTATTTTCACGTTTTAAGACATTAGTTTTTACTGTTAATTAAATCATAATTTTCGCTCATAATACAAATAGAAGGTTTAGGAGACGATTATATGAGAAAAACCAAGATTATTTGCACATTAGGTCCTGCTTGCAGCGATGAAAAAACTTTGATAGAAATGTGTAAGTGTGGTATGAATGTTTGCAGACTTAATTTTTCACACGGTGACTATAAGCAACACAAAGATAATATTGAACTTATTAAAAAAGTTAGAGAAAAACTCAAGGTTCCAATTGCAATTTTACTTGATACTAAAGGCCCTGAATACAGAATTAAAACTTTTGAAAATGACAAAATCACGCTTTGTAACGGTGATAAATTCAGTTTTACAACCGATGATATTATAGGCAACGAAAAACGAGTCTCGGTTAGTTACAAAAATTTGATTAAAGATTTAAAAATCGGCGATATTATTTTAGTTAACAACGGCCTTGTTAAATTCAAAGTAAAACAAATTACCACCACCGATGCTATTTGTGAATGTTTAATCGGTGGCATACTTTCTAATCAAAAAAGTATGAGTTTTCCAAACAAAGTTTTAACGCAAAAATATTTAAGCGAACAAGATAAAAAAGATATTTTATTTGGCATTGAAAACGATGTTGATTTTATTGCTTGTTCTTTTGTTTCTAAAAGAGAAGATTTAATTGACGTTAATACTTTTATAAAAGAAAACGGCGGAAAGCACATTGATGTTATTGCAAAAATCGAAAACAGAGCCGGTGTTGAAAATATTAAAGAAATTTTAAAAGAATGTACAGGCGCTATGATAGCAAGAGGCGACCTTGGAGTTGAAATTCCTTTTGAAGAAGTGCCTTCTATTCAAAAGCATATTATAAACACTTGCAGAATGCTTGGCAAAAGAGTTATCACTGCAACTGAAATGCTTGAAACTATGATTTATAACCCTCGCCCAACCAGAGCAGAGATTTCCGATGTGGCAAATGCAGTTTATGATGGCACAAGCGCTATTATGCTTTCAGGCGAAACTGCCGCAGGAAAATATCCTGCCAAAACAGTTAAAACCATGGCAAAAATAGCAGAAGAAACCGAAAAGCACATTGATTATAAACATTTCTTTTATAATAGCAAGTTTGAAATCAAAAATATTAACGATGCGATTTCTCATTCAACCTGTGCTATGAGCATTGATATAGGCGCAAAATGTATGGTGGTTTGCACTATGTCAGGCACTACTGCGAGATTTGTTTCAAGATTTCGCTCGCCTGTTGATATTCTCGGACTTACAACAAGTAAAAAAGCCTGGCACAAACTTTCGCTCACCTGGGGAGTAACACCTGCGCTTACACAGCAATATGACTCGACCGATGTTTTATGTTTTCAGGCATTAAAAACTGCAAAAGATGTTTTTAAACTGCAAAATGGCGAGCGAGTTGTAATTACAAGCGGTAAAACCATCGGAGAATCAGGAAACACTAATATGATAAAAGTTGAAATAATATAGTAAAAAAGGCAAGAATATCTTGCCTTTTTATTGCGTTTATTTACTTGTAATTCTTTAACATATGTGATATAATGAATTGATTAATCTATCGGCATTTTAAACAGGGGGCTAATTATGAACAAACCTACCGAAAACAATAAAAAATCAATAAAGAAAAGTTTTTATCAATCTATGTTTTTTGATGAGTTTATTAAGCGCGACCTTTTTACAAACAAAGGGCTTTTGTTAGGCGAAGAAAAAAAGGTTTGGGCTTTTAATGCCGGTAATACTTTTACAGGCAACCCAAAATGGCTTTTTATATATGTTAACAAATACCGCAAAGATATTGACGCTTATTGGCTTTGCGATAATGTTGAAACGGTTGACTATGTGCGTTCACTCGGATACAAAGCGTATGCTTTTAACGCAGGCGGCGGTATTGAAGTTAAAAACAGAGCCGGTGTTTTTGTTACAGAGCAGGTTAAAGAGCAAATTCCAAAAGGAATGGAAAACGCTATTTTATTAAACCTTTATCACGGCGTTGGTTGTAAAACTATTGAGAGAAAAGTTGATAGTGGTTTTTTGGTTGACAAAATTATGACTAAATACATTCGTCATAGCAACTACTACTTTAACAATATGTTGTTTTTGGTTACTTCTCCGCTGATGGAAAAGCATTTTATGAATCAAGTTGGCGTTGATGAAGAGCATATTATAAGAGCGGGCTACCCAAGATGCACCTATCAGCAAAATTATAGTAAAATTGCAACTTTTAATCATAAAATAATTGATAAGAAAAAGATTAATAAAGACACAAAAGTTGTTGCTTATGCGCCAACTTATCGTGATAACAACGGTGTTGATTTGATGAATAGCGCCATTCCTGATATGGACGCTTTAGAAAAGCAACTTAAGAAAAACAATATGCTTTTCATTTTCAAAATGCACCCATTTGTTGTGTCTGATATTAACTATCAAAACATTATGAAAAAGTATGAAAATTCGCCATACTTTTTATTCTGGGATAATAATAACGACTTTTACGAGGTTATGGACAAGGTTGACATAGCCGTTGTTGACTATTCTTCAATTTTTTATGACTTTTTAGCGGCAGGCGTTAAAAATTATGTTAGATACTTTTTTGATTATGACAACCCTGAAAATTTAAGAGATTTTGCTTATGACTGCAAAGAAATGACTTGTGGTAAAATCTGCAGTAATTTCCAAGAGTTTTTAGCGGTGTTTGATGATATTGAAAGCACTGATAGCGAAAATGAAGAACGTCAAAGAATTTATGATCTTTTCTGGCAATATTCTGACAAAGATACTTTTGAAAAAATCATAAATCAAACTTTAGAGTTTCAGGCTAAAAAACAAGTTGCGCCTACACTTTATAGTTTTGATATTTTTGATACTATTATTTCTAGAAAAGGTTTGCACCCACATAGTATTTTTTACAAAATTAAAGAGCAACTTGAAAAAAGTGAAATGAACTTCCCTGCTCATTTTATTGAAAATTTTGTTGGGATAAGAATTAAATCTGAACAAAATGCGAGAGAATATTACAACAAAACAATGTATATAAGAAAAGACAACCATCGTGAGATTACTCTTATGGAAATCATTGAGCGAATGGCTGATTTATATGCATTTACTGATGAGCAGAAAAAGTATTTATATAATCTTGAATGCAAAGCCGAATTAGAAGACTGTATTCCAATTGAAAACGAGATTAATTATGTTGAAAGTCTTATTGATAACGGTCAAGATGTTGTGCTTATCAGCGATATGTACTTGCCTAAAGAGTTAATTGTAAAAATGCTCGGCAAAGTAAGTGAAAAAATTGCAAAACTTCCTTTGTTTTTATCAAGCGACTACAAAGTGCAAAAAACAACAGGCAGACTTTATTTTGAAGTTTATAAATCATTTGAATTTTACAAATACGGCAGATGGATTCATCACGGTGACAACCGTTTAGCAGATAAAAAAATGCCTGAAAAATTAGGCATTGAAACAGTTCTTCACACTCCACCTAAATTTACAAATTACGAAAACGAACTTGTAAACAGTATCAAAAAATATGATGCTTATTTGGTTGCGGCACTTTTTGCAAGATTTAAAGCGCAAAACAAAGATTTAAAAGATTATTTTTGTTATTCTTACGCTTCTCTTACATTTGTGCCTTATATTATCTGGGCGGTAAAAGATGCGCAAAGACGTGGAATTGATACGCTTTACTTTATCTCGCGTGATGGTCATCATTTAAAACGAATTGCAGATAAAGTTATTGAAAAAATCGGCGCAAAAGTCAAAACAAAATATATTTATGGTTCAAGAAAAGTTTGGAGAATTCCATCTTTTATTGATGAATTTGATGAGTCATTTTTCTTGCCATTTGGCAATGTTGAATCTGCAACAAACTTTAAAAAACTTTTACAAGCCCTTTGCCTTGACAAGAAAACATTTATTAAAATCTTCCCTAATCTTTCTTATTTGAAAGACATAAAATCTTTCTCTAAAAAATTGAGAAAAACAATAATTTCTGTGCTTTCAAATTCAAATGAATACAAAGAATATCTTTTGAATTATGCAAAAGAAAAACGCGAAATTATTGACGAGTATTTCAAACAAGAAATGAATTTTGACGAGAAATTTGCCTTTGTTGAATACTGGGGCAGAGGTTACACTCAAACTTGTCATACTCGCCTTTTGCAAAATGTTGCCGGTGTAAAATGTGATGTGCCATATTACTATATGCGTTCTATCTACCCTACTATCGGTAGCGATGTGAGATACAACTACACCGACTGCAACGCTTCGCTCATTTTCGTTGAGGCTCTTTTTGCAAATATTGATTACAAGAGTATTGAAGAATATGCTCATGATGAGAGTGGTAAAGTTGTCCCTGTAAAGCAAAAAGCCGACTGCGATATGGCGCTTTTTGAGGCTATGAATACTCGACTTTTGCAGTTTACAGACGATTATTTATCACTTGATGTTGCCGACTTTGACTATTTAGGCAGAGCGCTTTTGAAATTCTCGCTTGAATATTTTAGAGATAATCAAACTGACGAAGTTTTGGTTAATACAATTGCGCCACTTATTGACGCGGTAGGGCTTTTTGGTGATAAACGCGAGTTTGCACCTAAACTGACAAAAGAAATTGTTGATAAAATAGTTTTAAAGGAAGTAAATCCTATTGACGTTACAAGTTCTATCCCTATGTCACTTGCAAGAAGTGACAAGGAAGTGCAAGATTATTACGAGTATATGACTGTAATTAAACCTGCCGAGGAAAAAGAACTTAAAAAGAGCAAAAAGAATAAATATGACGCAAAAGCGGTTGACTTTAACAATAAGTTGAGAATGATAGGCTTTAAAAATATAAAACAAAGCAATATGAGATTTTATAAGCAGTTTGCTAAATTAAAAACCGAGAAAATCGCTGTGTTTTTCGGCGATAATATTGAAGCAAACGAAAACTATATCTCGCTTATAAAAGAGTTTGAGAAAAAAGGTTATAGCATAAAATCTCTCATTTGCAAAGATATTTATTCTGCCGATGAGTTAGAATTAATTGCAAAGGCAAAATATGTTGTGACTGATGTTGAAAACGAGTTTTTTGCGCTTCATAAATTCAGAAAAGAAACTCGCGTTATAAAACTTTATAAAGACACGTTCCCTATTGATAAATTCGGTGTTGAAGATATTGAATATGGTAAAAAGAGCGATTTCAAACTCAAATCTGCCATTTTCAATGCTAATTGTGACGTTTTAGCGGTATCAGGCAAAAATATAGTTGACAGATTTAATAGCGGTTTTAAAAATGCAAGTAAAGTTATAAAGCCTGTTGGTGTGCCTGCAACTGATTTGTATTTTGACCAAGAATTTAAACAAAATGCAAAAACAAAAATCGATAAAATCAATACTCAAAACAAAAAGGTTATTGTTTATTTGCCAAGATTTATTAGTTCTAAAAAATCTACCTTTGATTTTGTTGATTTCAAGGCTTTAAAAGAAAAGTTGCAAGACGAATATATTTTGCTTGTTAAGTGCGAAGAAAATGATTTTGCAGGTTGCTTTGAAACTAACGATGAGTTTATACATTTGCTTGATGATAGCATTTCCGCTAGAGAAGCGCTTATTTGCAGCGATGTTATTATCGGCGACTACTCATCTATAATGCTTGAATCTGCAATTTTGAAAAAACCTATTATTTTCACAGGTGTTTATGAAGGCGAAAAATGTTGTTTGCCACTTGATGAAATAAATCAAAAATTAAATGCAGAAATCGCAGATGATACATTTGAATTGGTTTCATTGATTTCAAACACAACTGAATTTGATGGCGATGTTTTTGACGAATTTATAGCAGAATATTTCAGCACTGACCACGGCAAAACAAACGCGCAAAAAATTATAGAAGTTTAATAAAAAAGGAGTTTTGAAGATGTATAAAAACGTTGGAAAAAAGATAAAAGTATTTTCAATTATTCTTGCTTGGGTAATAATTGCAGTTAGTTCATTTTTTGCTTTTTATCGTTTCTTTTTAAATGAATTTTCAACAACAAGCGTTATGATTTCTATTGGAATTATTGTTGGCGGTTGTATTATTGCAGTTGTGCTTTCTTGGTTTTTATATGCTTTTGGTGTTATAACTGAAACAAATGAAGCAACAAAAGAAAGCCTTGAAAATTTAGAATTCGCCATTGAAAATCTAACTAAAGAATTAACATCAAAACGAAAAAACAACGCTACTATTAGCAAAGATGAAATTCCTTTAGGCGATTTTAAACTACCGGAAACTCGCGAAGAACTTTTTAGCAGTCAACTTAAAAAACTCAAAAAAGATTATGAGATGAGCAGAATAACTTATGACGAGTATGAAGAAGGCAAACGCAAGTTAGAGCAAAAATACAAATAAAAAACAATTAAAAAATCCGAAATTCACTTTAATCAGTGAATTTCGGATTTTTAATTTAAAGAACAGTCTTATTATGAATAAAATAAAATGCTTTTAATAACGGGACATTTTCTGAATTTATAAAAGACAACTTTTATTTCATTACAGTTTAACTGATTTAACATAATTATTTTTTTATAGCCAATAGTAGCACCCTTGTAAACAGACTTACCGTCTGCAAAAATCTCAAATTCTTCTACGCGTTGACTAAAATTCAAATCCTCGCAGAGAATAATATGACTAAACGATTCAGATGCGTTAAAAGAAAAAGTTAAATAAGCCTCTTCACAGTAATCTGTAGGTTTCCAATGTGTATCTTCTGCAGACAATACATTTTCTGCCCTGCTGTCTTCTTCTTGACAACAAGCGATAACACTGACAGGCGTAATGGGGCTTGCATACAAATCATCAATGAAATGCCCTATCTCTTCAAGCCGAGATGCATCATAATCGGTAATATAACCATTATAATGAGGCGGAATATTAAGTAATAAAACGCTATTGCCACCCACAGAATTTATATATATCTTCTTTAGTTCTTCTAAAGAACGAACTTTACTATCTTCTTCCTCATGATAAAACCAGCCGGGACGAATAGAAGTATCTACTTCTGCGGGATACCATATAAAAGATTTTTCGTTTTTAACAACATCCCAACTGCCAAGGTCTTTGTCCCATTCTTTTAACTCACGAAGACGAAGCCCATCTTCCTCCGACTTTTGAGAAGATTCAGCAATATCATTTTGCGAAAAAAGTCTGCTTGGCACAACACTCCATTCAGCCTCACGACAAACGCCTGCCTCATTACCACACCATCGCACATCCGGACCGCTTACTGATATAACGGCATCCGGCTGCAGGGTGCGTATAAGATTGTAGTATCTTCCCCAATCATAAACCTGCTTTTTACCATTTTTTCCTTCACCACAAGCGCCATCAAACCACACTGCATAAACTTCACCGTAATTTGTAAGAAGTTCTGTCAGTTGATTACAAAAGTAATCATCATATACCTTGCCCAACCCATAAGTTTGCTCATGGGTATCCCAAGGAGAAAGGTAAATCCCAAATTTTATGTTGTATTTACGGCAAGAATCAGAAAGCATTTTAACAATATCTTTGCCAAAAGGCGTATGCATCACAGAATGAGTTGTATACTTTGTATTCCAAAGGCAAAATCCATCATGATGTTTTGCAGTTATAATACACGCCTTTATCTGCGCTTTAACAAGAGACTCACACCATTGGTCAGTCGATAAAGATGTGGGATTAAAAATAGAAATATCTTCTTTTCCGTCACCCCATTCACGATTCGTAAAAGAGTTGATACCGTAATGGAAAAAAGCCGTAAATTCTAACATTTGCCATTCTAACTGTCTTTTTGACGGAACAGTTGACACAAGAGCTTCTGTCAGTTTTTTATCTTCGCAACTCAAATTATAATTACTTTCATTGCAAGTACACATTTAACATTTAAACCTTTCTGTTTATTTTGTTGTTACCTTTTTAACTTTAGTCCACTCGCTAAAAGTATTAAACTTAAATGCTTTTCTGATTTGCACATAATAAGTTGTGCCATCTTTAAGTTTATCAATAGTTTTAATTTGCGAACTGAATTTAAAGTTTTTGGCTTTCTTCATATCCTCATTTTTTGAATATTTAACTTGATAATACCAAATTCCCTTGTAGTCCTTCTTCATATTAATCTTGAAAGATTTTTTGCCGGAGGTTAATGTAAATTTTGGTGTTTTAATAAGTCTAAAATTCAATTTTCTTGGTTTTGAAGTAATACCATAAACTCTGCCTAAATCTTCTAATTCAAAAAAGCCGGTTGCTCTGAAATAATACTTTTTATCAGGGCTTAAATTTTTAATAGTGGTTCTGTTATTTCTTTTAAGAATAACATCTTTAGCCTTTTTCCACTCTCCGCCTTTTTCTTTATATTCTACTGTGTATTTAGAAAATTTATCATATCTAAATTCTATAGTAGCGGTTGTTGTATCTTTAAAATAAACTCTTGGTTTATATGTTTTATACCCTACTATAGCGTTTTTAACTTCTTCAACAACTGCAGATTTTACATCTTCTGCCGCCGCCCAAGCACATGTAGAATTTTCAGTAACTATATAAAGGAAATTACCATCTAAAACACTAGAGATTTCAGCAGTATAATCATCAACTAAATCAGCGTTGGTTTTAACAATTTTATGTGGCATTTTAATGAGAATAGAATAATCTATTTCCATATCAAAAGCGCTTAAAACTTTTGCGGTATCTTCATCAATTCCACCCATTGTATAAAAGAACCATTCTAACTCGTCTTTTACTGAATCGAAACTATAAATCATAAACTCATTTTGAGATATTTCTATATGACAAGTTTCATCATATAAATCTTTGAGTTTTTTAATATCTACAGTATCAACGCTATAACTTGCATAAATAGGCTCTTGTTCAGTACCTATATTTTTAAAACTTCTGATAGCGGCGACATATTCTTGCAAATACTCAATAGTTTCATCATCAAGCACAAGAGTTTCCTCTGAATCATTTTCATCTAAAGAAATTGGTTTGCCCTTGTTATCTTCGATAAACTTTTCAAATTTTACAAGACTTGATTCAGGAACTTTAAGTTCAGAATATAACTTTGCTACTGATTTTTCTGAAATCTGAATTGTTTCTGTAATGCCACAACCAACAAGTCCGAAACACATTACAACAACTAATAAAATGGAAATAAGTTTTTTCATAACATTTTCCTCATTTAATTAAATCAAAACGATTTATTTTGTTTTGATTTTTTTAGCTTTAGACCAGTCGCCATATACATAGTCAACTGATTTTCTTACTTGAACATAATAAGTTGTTTTTGCTTTTAAGCCATTAACTTTTTGAGTTTTGCTATAAACCCAAGCGGTTTTTGCTTTTTTCATATTCTTATTTGTAGAATATTTTACTTGATATTCTTCGCTTGGTCTTTTTGTAAATGAAACTTTAAAGCCTTTTTTGAGTGATGATAAAGTGAATTTAGGCGCTTTTAAATCAGCAAAGTTTTTAGTTGCTTCTTTAGAAGTGATACCACGAAGTTCACCAAATTCATCAGTTTCAAGAATACCGGTTATTCTAAAGAAATATTTCTTGCCTGGTTGCAATTTTTTAACATTGCAGTAGTAGTTGCTAGTTGTTTTATAAAGTTTCCATTTGCCACCGCTTACTTTATATTCAACTGCATATTTATCAAATCTTGAATCATTGATTTCAACTGATATACTTGTTTTGCTTGAGAAAGTCGCGCCTGGTTTTGCTGCTTTTGAATTTAAAGCGTCTTCTTTAGCCATATTAGCGATAGTTGCTTTAATATCTTCAGCATTAATCAAACTTTCATCTGCTTTTTCTGTGATAGCATACAATGTTGTATCTTCAACACTCATAAGGTCAAATGTATAATCATTAACTAAAGTAGCGTTTGTTTTAACAATTTTATAAGGCATTGCAACTTCATATTCTACTTTAATTTCTTCGCCTGTGATTTCTTGATAATGCTTCATTATATCTTCGCCAAGAGCCTCTAATTCAGCCAACATATCGCCGCCAATTGCGCCATCTTTTTTGTAAGAATACATTAAAAATTCAGTTGTAGTTGCTTTTGTATAATATAATGAATCGCTTGAAAAATAGTCTAAATCTACAGTTTCAGTTTCTTCTTGAATATAATAAGTTTCATCGCCAACTACATCTTCTTTAGCATTTAACTTAAGTTCTTCAATAGACGCTTCCATTTCAACAACGCCTTCTTCATCTAAAACTTCAGTCATACCCATAAATTCGATTTCTTTACCGATGTTTGCATTTAAATACTCTACAATTCTGTCAAGCGCAGTTTTAGAATATGTAATCTTTGAAGATAATTCTACCTGACCGTCTTCTAAAATTGTAATACCTGTATGCATAACACAACTTGAGAGTGAAACGCACATTACAATTACCAATAAAATAGAAATAATTTTTTTCATGATTTTTGCTCCTTTTTGCATTTACAAATATTTGCATTTTATTGCCCTTTTATTATACTACTTTTAAAACCTAAAGTCAACCATCACACAAAAAGCAAACTGCACAAAAAAGCACTTCCTTTTTTGTGCAAAAAAGAAGTGCTTTCAATTTTATTCGCAACACTCGTTGTTACAACAACAACTTGTAATTACTTGTTGACAACAGTTATCACACTGCGTTTCACAACCGCATTGAGATGTGTTTTGTTCGCAACAACCATTTATAATTCGAGCATTAACGCACTGGCAAGTGCAATCTCTATAATTATAGTTCACTTTATCACCACCTTATTACTATAATATGAAAAAGGTGGTACTTAAGGTTATTCTTCTTCCGGTTCAATATCTCCCCAGATGATTTCATCTTCTTCAAACTCTGAAACTCTGCTAAATGGGTTTTCATCAGAATTTTTAACAGGGTTTACCGAGTTGTCAGGCTCTACAGATGAGCCAACAGGGAAATCAGAAACAACTTCAACTTTACCCGAGCGCATCCAAATAGATGGGGTAACTCTTATTGTAAAACCTCTGCCGTTGTTTGCCATATAATCAGTCATTTGTCTTTCAGGCAAACCGTAAACTGCTAAAATTGTCATAATAACGCCACCATGAGCGCAGATTACAGATTCAGTTATACCTGTTTTTAAAATCTCTTTCACAGTTTCAATAAACGCTGTACAAACTCTTGTTGCAAAGTCTTTATTGCTCTCGCCGTTTGGTGGGGCAATTCCTTTTTGCACCCAGTCAAGATATGCAGGGTCTGACACCAATTCATCGGCAGTTTTGCCCTCAAAATCGCCTAAATTGCACTCGCGAAGCCCATCTACTGTGTAAACATCAATACCATTTTCGCCATAAATCAAATCAAGTGTTTCAACACATCTTTTCAAAGGCGATGAAAAAAACAATTTTGGCTTTTTATAATCATATTTTTCTTTTAAAGATTTAATCTCTTTGATACCATCTTCAAAAAGCGGCGCATCAATGCTACCAACATATCTTCCTATCTTATTGCCCTCGGTCATTCCGTGGCGAATTAAATGTATTGTATAAGTTTTCATTAATAAATTCCTTTCTTTTTTAAAAAACTTATTTACAAATTACCTTTTTAGTGTTATATTTATACTTACAGTATAAAAAAGAGGTATTTTTTATGAAAAATAAACTTGGTGTAAACATAGCATCGCTTCGAAAAGCAAAAGGTTGGTCGCAAAAAGAAACTGCTAAAAAACTCGGCATTTCTCAAGCGCTTTTATCTCACTATGAAAAAGGGATAAGAGAATGCGGACTTGAATTTTTAGTAAACGCTTCTCAAACATTCAACTGCTCAACCGATTATCTTTTAGGGCTTAAATCTTCAAAATCAAATACAAACGAAGATATTGATAACATTTCAGCAGATTTGAAAGAAATGCCTAAACTAGATAAAAACAGATACGATGTTATTAACACACTTAATCTATTATACAGCATAACTGCACGAATTGGCAACCCTGAAATTTGCAAAGATTTTAATAATGTTGTTTTTTCTAATTTGTATCAATTGCTGAATATTTTGCAAAACAGATATTTTAGTGATGATTTGTTTCAAAAAGAGCAGATACTTAATTTTACACTCGCTCAAAAATCAGGCGCAAATGCGCTGATGAGTTTGATAAACAGATTAAATGATAACAATGTTTATTTAAACCTTACAAAAGAGCAAATTTCAAGCGAGTACCCTTTAAGTTCGGCATCTCTTTTTTACATTTTAAATCAGTTCTAAAAAAACTCCTGTGGAAATTCCACAGGAGTTTTATTTTTATTTACGGAGTTTTTTATCGTCATTTAAGAATGCTATTGTAACACCGAGTAAAACATTAATTAAAACAAGATGTACTAATGTAATAATCCAAGGCGCTAACATTTCATTTTCAATTAAAGCATTAAGAATTTTTGATTTGGTTGAAATAATGCTATCGGCTGAAGTTTCATCAGTTTCAAGCAACATATTGCTAATAAATTCTGCTCCCTTGCCACTTGCGAAAACCGCGCAAACTACTGCATTTACTGCTGCGCCAACTGCAACTCTGGCATATGAAAACCATTTATAAATCTTTGAATAATTAATTGCTTTTGCAAAATTAACTAATTTTTCTTTTAAAACATATAATCTGCTATTCTCATTCAAACCAAAAACAAGCGCTTTTGATGTTTCAACCTGTTTTGAAGTAATAACAGCGCTCAAACCTTTTTTAAGCGGTACGTCAACTACTTGCGCTAAATCTTCGCCAACACCACTCTTGTAAGCGCTAAAACCAATTGTTTTAGCCTTAACACTTGTTTTATCTTCATCGTCATCGCTTAAAAGTTCGGTCTCGAAATTCAAAACATTTGCAACTTTTACTGCTTTTACAACATTTTCATCTGCAACTGTTTGACCTATCAACTCATCTGTAATCACAACTTTTTTAACGGTTGATAAATCTTCCAAATCAGTTGTATTTTCAAGACTAATGCCTTTATTTTTCAAATTTTTCAAAGAGAAAAGACCTGCAAAAACAATGCCACTTGTGAGCGATAATGAATTTACAAATAACAAATAAGTGCCTAAAACATAAAGTGACGCAACAACGCTACCTGTTTTAACAATATCTACGCCAAACATACAAAGCGCTACAACTATCATAAGAAGGCAATAGCCATTTGTAATACCTGAAACTATTCTTTCTGTTTTTGATTTTGGCTCAATTTTACTTTCTTCAAAATCAATTTCATAAGGCACAGGGGCAACAACTTTTACAACCATTTCATTTAAAGCGCTGAATTTACCTGCTGTGAAAACTTTTTCTTTTCCATCTTTGGTTTTGCAAAGATAATCAAAAGCAAGATAATCGCCCGGTTTTGCTAAAATTTCATCGCCCTCGGCTAAATCTTCTACAAAAACTGCTACGCTTTTATCATCTTCCAACACTTCATAGGTTAACTTATTTTCATCTTCTTGCAAAATTTTATCAGAAAAAATAGAGCAAATATAATCAAAAATCACTTTTGAAAGCGAATATAAAAGCGCTACTACTGATGCTGCCAAAAACTTTTGCGAAGCAAAAATAAGCAAAACACAAACTGTTGCAACCAAAGAGCCGCTTATTTTTTTATTAATAACCTTTTCAATTCCATCAACTGCGATTTTGCAAAATGATACTGCAATAGAAAGCGCATAAACCACAATTGCTGCCTTATTTCCCAAAACTTTTGCGCCCGCAAAAATTAATACTGCAGAAATAACTACCAATAATAAATTAACAGCGAAATTATTTTTCTGTGAATTTCTGTATTTATAATTCATTTTAAATAAATTCCTTTCAAATATTAACTGAATTTATTTTATCATCTATAACAATATTCGTCAAGAAAATTTTATAACAATATTTAATAGTTTTTCATAAAATGTAACAACAGATTAAATTCTATATATTTGGGTGTGAGATTTTGATTATAACCGTTATAGGAAACGACAACCGTCAAATAAGCCTTGCAAAGAAACTAAACAAAAAACACGATACAATATTTTTATGTGGAAATGAAGAAATGAAAATTGTTAAAAGCATTTTAAAAATCTCTGATTTAGTGGTTTTTCCTTTGCCTTTTACAAGAGATAACAAAACTATTAACAACACAAATTTTGATATTTTAGAAACTTTAAGCGCTATTCAAAGCAGCACCAAAATTTTTGCAGGAATGATTAATAAATCTGCAAAAAATCTTGATATAATCGACTATAATGACGATGAAGAATTTACTTTGAAAAACGCTTTTTATACAGCCGAAGGCGCAGTTGCTATATGCATTGAAAACACGCCTTTTTCTTTAAGCGATGCTAAAATTTTGATTTTAGGCAACGGCAGAATAGGTAAATTTTTATCAAAACTTTTAACTCCTTTTGACGCAGATATTACCGTTAGCGCACGCCGTGAAAAAGATTTCGAGTATATTAAAAACCAAAATTTAAAATCTGTTCACACCAAAAAACTACAAGATTTGTCTGATTACAACGTGATTTTTAATACTATACCTGTAGGCGTTATTACAGAAAGTGTTTTAACCACAATAAACAAACAGTCTTTAATTATAGATTTAGCCTCTAAAAACAGTTTGCTGAAAAAAGCAGACGCATTTTATATTGATGCAAAGGCGTTGCCTGCAAAATATTGCAACGAAAGCAGCGCTAATGCTTTATACCATTGTATTTTCAAAAATTTACACAAATAAGAAGGTGGTTAAATTATGAATAGTATCAGAGTAGGCTTTGCGCTTTGCGGCTCTTACTGCACATTTCACAAAGTCATACCTATTATAGAGCAACTAAAAAACCAAGGCGCACAGATTACTCCTATAATGTCTGAAAACGCGTATTGCACCGACACACGATTTGGCAAAGCGCAAGAACATATACAAAAAATCGAGAAGATTTGCGAAAGAAAAATTATTTCAACTATATCAGAAGCAGAGCCTATTGGTCCTAAAAAACTTTTAGATATTTTGATTATTGAGCCTTGCACCGGCAACACTTTGGGCAAACTTGCAAACGGAATTTGCGACACTTGTGTTACTATGGCGGCAAAAGCGCACCTTAGAAACAACCGCCCTGTTTTAATTGCTGTTTCTACTAATGATGGGCTTTCTACAAGCGCAAAAAACATTGGCATTTTGCATAATCAAAAAAATATTTTCTTTGTACCTTATTTGCAAGACGACCCACTTTTAAAAGAACGCTCACTCGTTGCAGATTTTGATAAAACAATTATTGCAATGCATAACGCTTTGGAAAACAGGCAGATTCAACCTGTAATATTATAAATTTTCTGTTAAATTTAGAATAATTTATTGAAATTAAAGATAAACTCTATTATAATGATTATAGACTTTATTTTTAAAGGAAAAAGAAAGATGAAAAACGAACAATTTAAAAAATATTTTTATGTTGGGCTTACAATATTTTTAGCGCTTGGAGCGAGTATTCTTTTGTTTTTCACTCTTGATAAAATGAGTGAGATTCAAAAAGCGCTTTCGGTTATAAGTGAAGCCGGCAAACCTTTAATTTACGGCGCAGTTGTTGCCTATCTTTTATACCCTATTTGCATATTTTTTGAAAAACTTTTTGCAAAAGCATTCAAAAAAATGAAAAATAGAACTGTTGCTAATAAACTTGTTAGATTTTTAAGCATTACAGTAAGTTTTATAATAGGCATCAGTCTTGTGGGCGTTATTCTTTATATGGTAATCCCTCAAGTTTATGAGAGTATTGTTTCTATTATAAACTCTATCCCCGCTTACATTGAAAAGTTAAGCGTTCTTATTGATAACAAACTTTCTAATAATACCGAACTTAATGCAACTGTTCATAATATGCTTTCAAAATACACTAATGACATTGTTTCAATTCTCGAAGGTTGGAGCGGTCAAATAGGTTTAGTTGTTAAAAGCATTGGCGATGGTGTTTTATCAGTTTTTGTTGTTACTAAAAACATTTTTATTGGTATTATTGTTGCTATTTACTTGTTGGCAGACCGTCATAAATTCAAGATAATTTTAAAAAGATTTATTAATCTTATTTTCAAAAGTTCAGTGGCAAAAGCAGTTAAAGATGAAATTAAATATGCTAACGATGTGGTTTTAAACTTCATTTCAGGCAGAATTCTTGACTCTGCAATTGTAGGTGTTCTTTGCTACATTCTTATGTTGATTTTAGGGCTTCCTTATCCGCTTTTAATCTCCGTTTTGATTTGCGTTACAGATATAATTCCTTTCTTTGGACCATTCCTTGGCGCTATTCCTGCGGCAGTTATTATTCTTATTGTAAGCCCTATTCAATGCCTTATCTTTGTTGTTATGATAATTATTTTACAACAAATTGACGGCAATATTATTAGCCCAAGAGTTTTAGGCGAGTCTATTGGTTTATCTTCGTTCTGGGTGTTATTCTCAATTTTGATTTTTGGCGGATTATTTGGTATAACAGGTATGCTTATTGGTGTTCCAGTGTTTGCAATTATCTATGATATAATCAAAAAGAGCGTTGCTTATTTTGAAGATAAAAAGGCAAAAAAAGAATTAACAGCAACTAAAAAATAACTTGACTTTTAAAAACGAAGTGTTAAAATTTAACACTTCGTTTTTTTGATTTGTTATTTTTAATAATTTGATTTTAAATTTTTAGTTTATTTTAACAAAAATTTTGTTTTGTTGATTAAATTGGTTGACATAACTTAAAAAGAAGTTATAATTACTAGTGTAGTATTATTTATAAAAGGATTATAATTTATGAAAAAACTTATCGCAATTTTCCTATCGGTTTTTCTCGTTTTTCAAATATGTTTTATAAGTTTTGCTTTTTCAGATACAGTTGCAAACAACTATACAGGCAAAATTTATAATCATGATGACAAGTTTGCAAACTATGAAATTATAAATGGCATAGATATATCTTATTATCAGGGCACAGTTGACTTTGACAAACTTCAAGCAGACGGAGTTGACTTTTTGATTTTGCGCGCAGGTTATCGTGGTAACACATATGGTAATTTAGTGGCGGACACTAACTTTGCTACTTATGCTAACGAGGCGATTAAGCGAAATATTGATATTGGCGCTTATATTTACTCGCAGGCGATTACTGTGCAAGAAGCAAAAGATGAAGCCGCTTTTATTTTGGATATTGTTAAAGGCTATGACATTACTTTGCCTATTGTTTTTGACTTTGAATATGCAGGCGCAGGAACAAGATTAAAAGATGCAAAACTTACAAATGAGCAACGCACAGATATTTGCAATGCATTTTGTGAAGATGTTGAAAATAGCGGTTATACTGCAATGATTTATGCAAATCAGTCTATGCTTGTTGATGACCTTAATGATGATGAACTTGCAAAAAAATACGATATCTGGCTTGCAAACTTCTCTACCTCGCCAAAATATGCAGGTTTGATGTATGACTGTGAATATACATATTGGCAGTATTCAAGCACAGGCAGAGTTGATGGTATTTCAGGCAATGTTGACTGTAATTTTAGATATTTTAAAAAGCCTTTAAAACCAACTAATCTTACTGTTGAAAGTGAAACCGGCGAATACACAACTTTAACTTGGGATAAAGTTAAAGGTTGCTATGGTTACCAGATTTACAAATACGATTCCACCACTCAAAAGTATAAAAAAATCGGCGAAACTGTTGGTGCGGCAACCTGTAGTTTTTCTGATAAAAACTCTGCCGGCGCGCCGAATTCTTATAAAGTTCGGGCAAAATCTGCTTATAAAGGTGGGTTTAAAGCAGGTAGTTTTTCTAATGTTGTTACTACCAAAGGCATATTAAAACTCACACTTAAAAATAAAAAAACAGGGTCTGCAACACTTAACTTTGAGCCTGTTAATAACGTTTTAAATTACTTTGTGCTTCGTTGTGATACGGCAGATGGTACTTATGAGCAAATTGCTGAATTAGGCGCAAATGCTACAAGTTATACTGATAAAACTGATGATGGTTTTAAAACATATCATTATATGTTAAAAGCCGCGGTAAAAGAGCAAGAAGGCGAAGGTTTTTATTACATTTATTCGCCTGTTTTAACCGTTGAAAAAGCGCAACCTCAAATTAAATCGGTTAAACTTGCAAGTGGAAAATCTATTACTGTTAGTTGGAAAAATCGAGCATACACCAGTGGTGTTGAAATTTGGCGTAAAAAAGGCGATGGCGAGTTTTTAAAATATAAAACAGTTTCGCAAACAACAACTTCTTTTACAAACGAAAAACTTTCAAGGGGCGTTACTTTTTCATACAAAATTCGCCAGTTTATAACCAAAAACGGCAAAACTTATTATAGCGAATTTACCGACGAATTATCGGCTACAACGCTAAAGGCTAGTAAAATCATAACTCTAAAACCTAACAAAAAATCAGTTACTGTAAAATTTGAAAAAGCACCCGGCGCTAGTGGTTATGAAATTTACTACAAAAATGCATATATGAAAAAATATGCTTTGGCAAAAGATACTTCGCTAAATTCTTATAAAATGACGGGCTTATCAAGATATTCAAACTACTCATTTAAAATCAGAGTTTATGCGAAAGTTGGCAATAAAAAAGTTTATGGTCCTTATTCAAAAGCAATGAACACTAAAACACTATAATAAATTAAAAGGAATAGATAAAAATGAAAATCGCAGGTAAAATAATCTATATAATTTGGGCAGTAATAGTCGCTTTGAGTTTATGTTTTTACTGTTTTTCTTGTTATGTTGGATTTCAAACACAAAAAATAATTCACTCTTCAATTTCATCTATGGGTCAGGATTATAACGATTTTATAACAGTTATCGCAGACTATGATTATTTAAGAATGTGGCACGAAAAACCACTTGATGCTTCTTATGACAGAGTTGAAATTCAAGAAGAAAATATGGTGCAAGAATACAGTATTACAAGGCCTTATATTTTAGCTTTTAAAGATAAAGACAATATTTTTTCGCTTTCAAAAGTCGGCTATATTTACAACAATGAAATGACCGATGTGCTTGGAAACAAATCAAATTTAGTTGCTGCTAAAAATTCAAAAGTTGTTTTAGATGTTGAATACGATGGACTTAAAGTTAAGGTAAACAGCATTATTTATGACAACGATTTTAATGAGTATAAAATCGGCAGATGTCACGGAATTGGGCTGTTGATAATACTTTTGATAAACGCTATTGCAAGAAACATAAGATATTTCGACAAATGCGTTGTAAACAGAAAGAAGAAAAATGCTTTTAGATTTGTTCAACCTTACTTTTTTAGTTTGTTTATTGCATTTTCCTTTATTTTTGACGCATTGCCTCTAGCGCTTTTAATCGGCATTATTCAAGAATTAATTTTTACAATTATTTTTGCTATTATAGATAAAAAGACTATCTCAAAGAGATAGTCTTTTCTCATTTCATACTTAAATTATTAAAAGCGCATATGCCTATAAATTTAGAAGCCGATTTTAACTGGTCTTCAATTTCTATCAAACGGTTATATTTTGCAACTCGCTCGCTTCTTGAAAGCGAGCCTGTTTTAATCTGCCCCATATTAAGCGCAACTGCAATTTCTGCTATTGTTGTATCTTCTGTTTCACCCGAGCGGTGCGACATAACTGCGGTATAATTCGCCCTTTTTGCAGTAACAATTGCGTCTATAGTTTCACTTAAAGTGCCGATTTGATTAGGTTTTATCAAAATTGAATTTGCAACACCCTGACGAATACCTTTTTTAAGTCTTTCGGTGTTTGTTACAAACAAATCATCGCCTACTAACTGAACTTTTTTGCCTAGTTTTTCGGTTAAAATCGCCATAGACTCAAAATCATTTTCCTGCAAAGCATCTTCAATTGAAATAATAGGATATTTCTCGCACAAATCAACATAAAAATCTATCATTTGTTTTGCGCTTAAACTTTTGCCTTCAAGATGATAGCACTCATCGGCATCGTTATAAAACTCGCTCGAAGCCGCATCAAGAGCAAATAAAATATCTTTGCCAATTGAATACCCTGCCTCATTAACTGCGAGCGAAATCAACTCAAGCGCTTCATTGCAACTTGAAATTTCAGGCGCAAAACCACCCTCATCGCCAACTGCAGTTGAAAGATTTTTTGATTTTAAAACAGATTTTAATGAATGAAAAATTTCTGCGCCCATTCTTACTGCCTCGGCAAAACTTTTAGCGCCCACAGGCATAATCATAAACTCTTGAAAATCAAGGCCGTTTTGCGCGTGAGCCCCACCATTTAAAATATTCATCATAGGTGTTGGCAAAATATGTGCGCTTATTCCACCAATATACTGATAAAGCGGAAGTGAGAAAAAGTCTGCAGCCGCGTGCGCTACCGCGAGAGATACCCCTAAAATAGCATTTGCGCCGAGATTAGATTTGTTTTCGGTGCCATCTGCTTCTATCATAGCCCTATCTATTTTTCTCTGGTCTAAAACGCTATAATGCCCCACTAAAATTTTAGCGATTACATCTTCGATGTTTGAAATTGCTTTTAAAACACCTTTTCCGCCATATTCTTTTTCGCCGTCTCGCTTTTCGTGGGCCTCATAAAACCCTGTTGACGCGCCTGATGGCACAAGTGCTTCTCCTACTGCACCTGATTCGGTTTGAACCCATACTTTTATTGTTGGGTTGCCCCTTGAATCAAGCACTTGTAATGCTTTTATACAATTAATAATAGGCATAATAATACACTCCTTTTTTGGTATTATTATGCCTATATTTTTAGAAAATTATTCACTTTTTGATTTAAAACATTTAAATAATTGTTGTCTTAAAAGTTCAACTGCCGAGCAACAAACAAAAACAATTAATATTACTGCTAACACTTTTAATGGTGTTGCCAAAGTTAAGTTTTCAAACGAGAAAACATTCCAAAGCCATTCTCTTATAAACTTAAATTCGCTTATTGCATAAACACCAATTGTGGTTGAAGCAAATAAACTTATAACTTTGCTTTTAAAATGTATGTCTTTGAAAAACATAAACATAAATACTGCGCAAAGAATTACAAACACATTTGCATATTGATAAACCACGTTTTTATAATTTATTATATCTCCTAATGTTTCATTTAATAAAAAGTTAATTAACACGCTTGAAATTGATAATAATAGGTAGATAAAATTTGGTTTTTCTTTGCTTTTAGTATGCAAAGCAATATAACCGCCTATTATATAAAGGTATATAAACGAAAACAAATTTTTACCTGCTAAAATGCCGTCATAACCATAATCGCTGACAAACGCAAACATTTTAGACAAACTCAACCAAACGCTCAATATAAGCCCCAAAACAAGTAGCAAAACTTGATATTGTTTTTTATTAAGCGTTTGCAGAGTAACATTTACAAATGGACATATAATCAACAACAAAACATAATCAGTTAGAAAATACCAATACTGTGATGACAACGGCAAAAACGCTCTAATAATTATATATTTAGCGTCAAATTGAGTGTTGCCGATAAGCCAAAAACTCTCGCCCAAAACAAGCGTTATAACGCTCAAAACAATGCTATAAAACAAAATAACCAAATAAGTTTTAAGCGCTTTTTTATAAGATTTTTTAATATCAAATTTATGATTTACGGTAAAAAAGCCTGTGATAATTATAAAAATATTTACAGCGCTACGAAAAAATATATTAAAAATTTCGCAAACACTTTGCACTGCTACGCATGCACTTGATGCAGTTTTCATTAGTCCACCATAGCCAAAAAGATGAACGCCGATAACCATAAACATAGCGATTATTTTAAGCAAATCAATGCTACTTTCTCGCTCTTTTATCATATTTTTACCTCTTATTTATAATAAATATAACGATACATTCTGCCACACTCGGTATTGCAGTAATCTCCTTCAACAGTAGCCCCTAAACCAAAGTAAAACGCACCGTTGCAGTATTCAAAACTTCTTACATAAGACAAAGCGTCAAACTGTAATATCTGATTATAATTTTTAAAATCAGTTGTTTCAAACAAATAGTTTGTAAACCCACCTTTGCTATTCACTTCGCTACAAATCACATAGGCGCTATCATCTCTAAAAATAACATCTCTTACAGTTGCATACTCAACTTGTGGAATAGATTCTTGCTTATAATTCACAAAATCGCTTGTGCTTGATAAACCGCGGTCTGTGATAAAGAAATATTTGTTGCCCCACTCAAAATCGTGCAAGATTTTGTTTCTATCTTGCGAAGATTCAAAGCAAGAAACAAGAAAATCAATGTTTAAATTTTCATCATAAACAAACTGTTGGTTTTGCTTATCAAATTTATAAAAACCATTATAATTATACTTTTCATTTAGAGAATAAATATATTGGTCATAATAAAGCGCATAAAGGTCGTCACCCCAGACGAAAAGGTCATAAATTCTAGCAACGCCCCTGTTATCATAATAATATTTATCGCCATTTGATTTTGTAGCTTCAACTAAATCAGTATCATAATCTATTACTTTACCGTGTTTATTAATTAAAGGCACATCAACAAAATCGCTAGAAGTACATTTTGTAATATCATCGCCTTTGAACATATGTACAACCGCTTTTGCAAGTTCTAACTTTGAACCTGAATAGCCGAGATATTTATCATCATAATGCACCGCTGAACCCGCAAAAAAGAATGTATCATTATATTTTTCCATATCATAACAATGAATATTCTTTGCTAAAACACCCGATTTTGATTGAAATGCAAATCTATAATCGCTTAAATAACAAACGCTCGCCGAACCCCAATTGCGCTCGTCTATAGACGTTGTAAAAACTATGTCATCATAAATATAAAAACGATTTATTTGCTCGGTGTCTATTGTACCTGCAGATTTGCCAACATTATAATCACGAGCATAATATGTTACTCTTACAGGACCTTGGTTTGTGTTATAATTTCCGCCGGCAACATAAACTTTTGATTTAAAGGCAATCATATCATTAGGGTTTCTGGCAACTGTTTTTTCAACATTACTATCGTCCCAATCAACATAACTTGTGTCAAAATTGTTTTTGCCCAAATCTTCTAAATCATCTGTAACATCGCCAACGTTTCTACAAAAATCAGCCTCAACAAAATCTACATCAAGTTCTGCGATATGCTTTCTTAAAAACAACAAGTCAGTAATATCGCAAGTATAATCGGCATTAACATCTGCGCGCTCATATAACATATACGCGTTTTTTGCATTTATCAAAACATTAATAAGATTAAGGCAATCGTTGACATTGATTTCTCCGTCTGCATTTACATCGCCCAACTTAATATTTGTTTTTTGATACTGCATATCAACACTAGCGCTGCAATATATGTTTGCGCCAAAACATAATACAAACGCTAATATTAAACTCAAAATTCTTTTAATCATACATTTCATCGCCTTTATACATTTTACAATAAAATTATAAAGCAATTTTTACTAATTGTCAACAAAACAAAAAGCAGACCAAAAGGTCTGCCTTTGTTTAATCTATATCGACTTTAGTTTTCGTTGCACTCTTTAACGCCATCTCTAAAAAGCAAAGAAATGCACCAAACTGCAGAAAGACCTACAACTGTGTAGATAATACGTGCGAAAAGTGAACCTTGACCACCACAGATAAATGCAACAAGGTCAAAGCCAAATAAACCGATACTACCCCAGTTAAGTCCGCCGATAATACTAATAATCAAAGCAATTTTATCAAGCATTCATATCATCTCCTTATTTTTATATTTTTATTTTTGACAACACTTTTAATTATATTCATCAAAATGGTAAAAATATTTTTGGTGATATTAATGAAAAGAATTATTTTTGTTTTTGTGTCGGTTGTTTTACTATTTTGCTTATCTCTTGGCAGAATTATAAGCATAATAAACGACGAAACATATTTAGCGTCAAACAATAATTCCAAAAAAACTATTAGTTTTAATAACATTCGCGGAACGATTTTTGACTGCAACGGTGTTAGACTTACTAATTGCGAATATGAGTATTTTGCAGTTGTGCCACCGAGCGCAAAAGCGATAAATGAAGTTAAAAATTATATTGACGACTCTGACAGAAAAACGCTTTCAACAGGTTTTCCTATAAAAATAAAAGTTGATGAAAAGTTTTTTTCAAAAAATATAGCAAAACTAAAAATTCCAAAAAGGTATTCTCAAATTGCCTCGCATATCATCGGTTATTGTGATGAAAATGGCGATGGAATTTGCGGAATTGAGCAAAGTTTTAACACCTATTTAAAAAGAGATGACATTCGATTAAGTTTTGATACAGACGCTATGGGAAATGTAATTAGTAGCAACAGCAAGAGTATAACAGAATCAAACGAGGGCAATGGTTTGATGCTTACAATTGATAAATCACTTCAAACCATATGTGAAACAGTTGCAAAAGAAGAAGGGCTAGAAAAAGGCGCGATTATTATTTTGGAAAACGCGACTTCAAAAATCAGGGCTTTAGTATCTATACCTTCATACGACCAAAATAATATATCATCTTCTCTTGATAGCGATGCCTCGCCGTTTTACAACAGGGCGCTCGCCGCTTATAATTGTGGCTCTATATTTAAACTTTTGGTATCGGCTTGTGCTTTGTATCACAATATTAATTTAGTGCATTATTGCAAAGGTACAACCACCATTGGCGATACTGATTTTAACTGTATGAGTGCTCACAAATTCACAACAATGAAAAAAGCGCTCGAGGTTTCTTGCAACTGTTATTTTATAAAACTCGGTCAAAAAATCGGCGCTAAAAGGCTTTTATCTTTTGCTAAATCTTTTGGCTTTGGCAGTGAAATATCACTTTGTAACTCGCTAAAATCAACAGGTGCAATTTTGCCTGATGAAAAAGACTTAACACAGTTTCCGGCGGAACTTGCAAACTTCTCATTCGGTCAGGGTGTTGTTATGACATCGCCTTTGCATATTGCCACAATGATTTCTTGCATTGCAAACGGTGGAAAGTATTATAAATCAACGCTAATAGAAGGCAAAACCAACGAAAACGGCAGGTTAATTACAAACAGCAAGGCGACTTTGCCAACCTATCTTTTAACGCAAAAAGACGCCGAAAAACTGCAAAAATATATGATAAATTCCGTTGAAAATGGCACAGGAAAACGTGCAAAACCAAAATCGGCAGGCGCAGGCGGAAAAACCGCAACTGCGCAAACGGGTATTTACGATAAATCAGGCAACGCGGTTTATCAAACCTGGTTTGGCGGTTTTTACCCTGCAAAAACGCCTGTTTATACAATAGTTGTTTTGGTTGAAAACGGCGTTTCGGGCGGCGACACAGCCGCCCCAATTTTCAAAAAAATAACCGATAAAATCTATGGAATATAGTTTTAAAAATCAAAAAGCCTTTTGTCGTATGGGTCGTCATCCTGAACGGAGCAACGCGGAGCCGAAGGATCTTTACAAACTCCATCGCCAAAGGCGATACATACCGAGCCTTCTTTCGGGGGAAGGTGGGTTGACACGAAGTGGCAAGACGGATGATGGACTCTCAAAACACTCCCTCATCCGCCTCGTTCCTCGGCACCTTCCCCCAAGGGAAGGCTTAATTGTAGCATCATATTAAAAAGAGTTATCTTCACGATAACTCTTTTACTGTTACTTTTTTTGTTGCAGACCATTGGCTATAAGCAGTTTTCTTGTTTTGCTTAATAAATGCTCTAATTTGAACTTGATATTTACCTTTTTTCAAATTCTTTATGGTCTTTGAAAAACTCTTTTTAGTGTTAACTTTTACAGTTTTCCAACTACCTTTAATTCTGTATCTTACTTCAAAACCTGTAGCATCTTTGACTTTTGTATATTTAACAGTAAACTTTTTCTTCGCACCTTTTAAACTGAATTTAGGTGTTTTTAGTTTTAAACATTCAATTTCAGTACCTTTATCTAAAGTTACACCACAAGAACTACAAATTTTATAATTAGAATAACCTTTTTCAAAATATGTAGCACCTTTTGCCGAATAAATAATACTATTTAATGGATGTGTGCATGCGCTTACAGTCGGTTTTGTGGTCGGATTTGTAATTGGTTGAGTTGTTGGTTTTGTAGCAGGGGGAACCACATTGTCGTACTCAATTATAAATCCCGTGTTTTTTTTATGATAAAAATCAGTATTTCCTCCTGCTTGGTTGGTGTCATTCCAAGTATAAGCGTTTTTAACAACATTATTGTGTGTATGTTTTTTTGCTAAAATTTGAACATAATTCTCGCTCGAATGACTTGGTTCACTTGCGCCCCAATTCCTATAAGTTGACTCTTCGCCTGTAACCCAAGTTAGAAAAGCAGGCGCTGGTGGGTCATTTGCGCCTAACCAATAAGTATTTTTCGTTGCGTATTTAGAAATAACATGCTCCACATGTTTTTGTTCTTCGCTGCTTGTTATTGTAACTAAATATCCACCCTTTTTTTCGGCTATTATCTTTGCTTCTTCCCATTCAGCCGAATCGTTATAAAGTTCGTATTTGTGACCAGCGTACGTGCCAGAGGTTACAATATAACTTCCGCTTGCAGTGTGTTGTGTGGTTGATTTTAAACATGTTTCACATTTTGTATAAAAATTCGAGGAATTATAATCAACATAAGATGCACCACAAGTGCATTTATATTCATTATAATGCGGATGTTGTGCCCAAAACCACGCTTTTTTCCATGTATGAGTGTGAGTAGAAAGCGTTAATTTTGGCGAAGTAACGTACCAATATGCATTAAAATTTGCAAGTTTACCATCTTGACCTGAGCCTTTTATAGTAGAACTTGTTAAGGCAACTCTACCGCTTGAATTACCCGCTGGATCAGCACAATAAAATGTACCATTTGTGTAATCGGTAAGTAAAATTGCATGCCACTGATTTGAGTTACCGCTATTATATGCAATAATACCCTCAGGATGATTTGCCAGTAATGAAATTAACGTAGATTTGTTACCACTTCCTCCTGATAATGTGCCATGACCAACTGAAATTCCGTTGTATGTAAAGCTCCATTTTAATCCACTATTCTCTACCCATGCAGTTGATCTCATGGAACTTTCGGTAACAGAAGCCCAATTGGTTTTTCCTGCCATCATTGATGCTCTTCTCACAAGCATTACTGCTGATGCTAGTGTGCAAGTATAATTTGTCTGTTGTTTAACAAAAACAGAGGAACTATTAATGTCACTAAAAGTCGCGGCATTTGCAGGAATGGATGTAAGTGTTAAAACAGAAAATAGCAACACCACACTCAAAACTAAAGATAACACTTTTTTCATTTTTATCTCCTCCTTAAAAATTTATTTTTAAAAATAAAAAAGTGCGCAGCTAAAGCTACGCACTGAAAAACGCATAGCTCTAATTGCTGCGACACAAGTTTTTCGATACACACAATAGTATGCTGAAAAAGAGCATGCATTTTTACCAAAAGACAAAAATGGCACACCATTGTGAATATCATTATTAACTTATGTCGCAACTATATTTTACCATACTGTTTTATATAATTCAAGATTTAATTTGAGATTCTTCGACTGCGCTCAGAATGACACAAAAAAGCCTTCTTTCGGGGGAAGGCTTAATTGTAGCATCATATTAAAAAGAGTTATCTTTACGATAACTCTTTTTCTTTTAAATTAAGATAAAAATTTTGTTTTTCTATTTCGATTTTTTTGATAAAATAATCTTTATTTGCTATAATTTTTATTTCGCCTAGTTCACAAGTATCAGTAGCAAAATACTCGTCATCTTTTCTTTCAAACTTTAAATTTTTGCAAGTTTCGAGTTTTGCGAGTGATATAACTATCATTTTGAAAAACACGCCATCAGGCAGGTCTTGTTTCGAATAACTTACATCAATACCATTAAAACTGACATTATAAACATCATCTTTAGCCTGAATTTTAAGCCCTGCAAGTGCAGTTGGACTATTAACTTTAATGCTGATACCATTTTCATCAGACAACAAATCGCCCTTTACTTGCATATCATTATACCAAAGGGTAAACTCGCTATCAAACTGATTTTTGACTTCTATCTGAGCATTATTTTGACATCCTGTAAGCATAAAACTTACTAAAACTAAAACACAGATTAGCCTTTTTATAATATCACCCTTTAAAAGTTTTGTTCGATTTCTTTATAAACTTTTGAAAGCATTTTAATCATACTGCCGGGAGTTGTAGCACGAGCAGAAAACTCTTTTTCGCTATATTCCCCAGCAAGACCGTGAACAAAGGCGCCGGCACGAGTGGCATCTACAGGCGAAAAGCCCTCGCCGATAAACGCACTAATCACGCCACAAAGCATATCTCCACTACCACCGGTAGCCATTGCAGGTGTTCCGCTTTCATTAATAAAATATTCGCCACGCTCGTTTGATATTACTGTATTTTTGCCTTTAAGCAAAGTTATAACATTATATTTTTTTGAAAATTCTGTTGCAACTTTTACTCGATTAGCATTAATCTCTACAACACTCGCCCCTGTTAATCTACTCATCTCGCCAGGGTGCGGAGTTATAATTACATCGCACTTTTTACCCTCTAAAATGCTCAAATCACTTGATAAAACATTAAGCGCATCTGCATCAATAATAACAGGCACTTCTGACAATTCCAAAACTAATCTCAAAATTTTATCGGTATAATCGCTATTTCCCATTCCAGGTCCGATTACAACCACATCTGCTTTTTTAAGCGAATTTTTAAGATTAGTTTTATCATCAGCCGAAAACTCTTTTGACAAAGGAGTGCAAACTGCCGCAGGCACACTAGAAGAAACAATAGGATAAACTCTATCTTCACAAGCGATATCGCAAATACCAATACCACTTTTAATGCACGATTTAGCACAGATTATTGCGGCGCCTGCCATACCATAAGACCCTGCGATAATTAGCGCTCTACCAAAGTCGCCCTTGTTTGCATATTCAGGTCTTTTTGAAAATAATGAAAAGATTTCTTGTTTTTGATTAGTCATTATATTTCTCCTTAAAACATAAAATTACAATATAATAATTTTTAGGGTGATAAGATGCACAGAGTGATAAAAACAAGAGTTAAAAAATATCTTTTAACCGTTTTGATTCTTGTTATCTGTGTTACTTTATTTTCAAACAGTAGTTTTTTTGAAAAACCTGTGAAAAACTTTGCAAATGTGTTTTCAAAACATTTAGTTTTCTTTGTTTTGCCAAGGCCTATAAAATTCAACCAAGCACCAACAAGCGCAACTGCCAGCACAACGGTTGCTACCACAAAAGCGCCACAGGAAAAAACACAAAAAACCGTGCTTACAGACGCAAGTGAAAAAGGTGGCAAAGTTATTTCGCAAACCATTGACAAATCAGGCGCTACAAGTAGTTTTGGCGATGTTTATATCAAAAACAAAACCGAAAAGTCAGTAGATATTCAAAAGGCGCTTTCAAACAAACCAACTTTTAATATAAAACTAAATTCCAAGCAACCACAAGTTTTAATTGTTCACACTCATGCAACTGAATGCTTTTTTCCAAGCCTTGTAGAATATTATCCTACCTCTTGGGGCGAGCGTGATACTGACACAAACAAAAATATGATTTCAATAGGCAAAATCATTAAAAATAATTTAAACAAAGCGGGTATTAACACAGTTCAGTCTGAAATTTTACATGATAAAGATTCTTATACCCTTTCTTATGACAACTCGCGAAAAACAATTGAAAGTTATCTAAAAAAATATCCATCAATAAAAGTGGTTTTTGACATTCACAGAGATGCAATAAACCAAGAAAACGGCGATAAAATTCGCCCTATTATTGATATAGGCGGAAAAACTGCGGCGCAAATAATGCTAATTTCCGGTTGCGAATCAGGTGAGATTACCAACTATCCAAATTGGCAGAAAAATTTTAGATTCTCGACTTCACTTCAACGCGCTATTGAGCAAACCTATCCATCACTTGCGCGCCCTTTATTTTTTGCCGAGAAAAAATACAACCAAGACTTATGCGAAAACAGTTGTTTAATAGAAGTAGGCTCGCAAGCAAATCTTTTAAGCGAAGCAAAATACTCCGCCGAACTGTTATCAAAAGTCTTGGTGAAATATCTTAAAAATAAAATTTAATAGTAATTTCTGATAACCGCAATTACCTTGCCTAAAATCATAGCGTCATTAGTGTAAATTGGGTCATAATCATCGTTTGCAGGTTGGAATCTAAAACCATATCCCTCGCGATAAAAATATTTAACAGTTGCCTCATCGCCATCGATAAGCGCTACAACAATTTCGCCTTCATACGCAACAGATGTTTTCTCGCAAACAACTATATCGCCCTCTAAAATAGCGGCATCTATCATACTATCGCCACGAACACGAAGCGCAAAATACTCTTTATCAGACGCGCGCGAAGCAGGGGTAAAAGGTATGTAACATTCAATATCTTCAACAGCGAGCGTTGGCATACCTGCTTGAACAACGCCTAAAACAGGCACTTGAAGGGCAGGCTCTGTTCCTGCGATTCTTATTGAACGAGAATTATTTTTATCACGCTCAATAAGCCCTAAATCTTCAAGTTTTTTCAAAATTGCATGAACACTTGAGGTAGATTTAAGACCTGTTTCATCACAGATTTCACGAACAGTAGGCGGAATAGAGTCATTTATTCTTTTTTTCAAAAAATCAAATACTTTTTGCTGTGAATTATTTAACATTTTCTTCACCCTTTACTCTTAATTAAATTCATTATAACACATAACTTTCAAAAAAGCAAACATTTGTTTGATTTTTTGAAAAATTTATGCAAATGTAAAAGCCACTCTCAAAAAGAGAGTGGCTTTTACTAGGATGAATGTATAAAGAATTATAGCAATATTTCTTACCATTTATCGTTTTCGTAAGGATCGTATTTTGTTGTTGGCTCGGTTGGAGGCACAGTTGGATCCTCTGCTTCTTGTGAAGCGGCGATAATATCAAGAGTTTCATATCTTTCTAATTCTAAACTAATTTTTTCGAATTTCATATATATTTACCTCCCTTGATTAACCATTGAATTTTGATGCCCAAGCATCAACAAGTGCTTTTGTATCAACATCTAATGTTTCATAGTTGCTTGTTGGGTCGTTTACATATGCATTAGCAACGTAAGCCAAACTACGAACTGACTGAACATCTGAATAGTAGTAAACACCATCAACCAAAACATAAGCACGAGCAACGAATTCACGAGCGATGTTACCAGTCTCGACATTGTAACTATTTGAAGATTTAAGGTTAACAATTGAACCTACAACATACTTACCATCATAAAGACCTTTTGACATGTCAAAAACAACTTTAACATGGTCGTCATCAACTGTAAGATATTCACCTGCAAGATCTTTTGGAGCAATAAGAGTACCGATTTCATAATTCTTATCGCCAACAAATTCAGCAAAAGCGGTTTCATCGATAGAAGTATAGAATCTCATACCATTTACTTCGCCTAAACGAATTGCAGCGCTATCTTGTGTTGTAATTACGGTTGTTGTTTCGCCTTCAACTTCTGGAGCAACATAATTAGGGTCATATTCAAATGTTACTGTTACATCATCAATGTAGATGTAGTCTTTAGCTTCAGTAAAGTTTGAACCGCCTTTTAATTTGGTTTTAAAGTATCTAAAACCGTAATTTGAACTATCAACATCAACACTATATGTTGATTGTAATCCTTTATAACCTTCAGAAATTGTAATAGCAACAACATCGTCTGTAAAGTTTACATATTCATTATAATCGGCAGCATTAGCTGATCTTGAAACTGAGAATTTAATATTAACTGCCTTATAATTAGGTTTAACATACCAATCTTCAGGAAGAATGAATGTAGCAACTTGATCGCCCTTTGAAGGAAGAGCAAGCACCCAATCTCCATCAACTTCAATAAATTTACCTGACTCACTTATAGTATTAGTTGAACCGCCAGCAATTCTTGAACCTTCGTCCATTGTATAAGTATAAGTTTCTACTTTAACTACTTTTGTGAGTTCAATATCAGCAGTTACTGTGATAACTTCGCCACCATCATAACGAACTGCGCCGTCTGTGTATTGATAACCAGTACCAGCAACAGGAACTGTATAAGTGTTGCCATGATCAACAGTTGCATCTAATACGCCGTCAACAGTTACTGAATAAGTGTTGATTTCAGAAGTAAGATTAACATTAGCATTTACAACAATTTCATCGCCTTCATAGTAATCAGTTGTACCATCTGTGTAGTGATAACCTTCTGCAGCAGCAGGAACAACATAAGTTTTACCTTCAACAACAGTTTCAACAACTTCGCCATCAATAGTTATATCATAAGTTGTTGCTGCTTGCAAAGAATCTCTGATATACAATACTTTGTATGAAGCAGGGTCATAATCTTTTGCAACTAAAGTTTCTTCTGATGGAATATCGCTTGTATAAATTGCTTTACCTTCTGCAAGATATGGATAAAGATTAACGTTTGAAGCAGCATTTGCACTAGAATTACCAGTTAAGAATGCATTTCCAAGTTCTGCAGATGCAGTTGTACCAATGAGCAATGGATAATAACTAGCAGCGTTTTTAGTAGAGTTAATTGTAACATTATCAACAATAAGTTTAGAAGTGCTTGCTACGTTAATACCGTATTTAGCTCTGCCTTTACAATTTACCGTTGAATCTACAAGTTTAACAGTACCGCTATTGATTTTTAAAGCAGTCCAGTCATAAGTGCTACCATTCATAACTGTGAAAGTACAATTTGTGAAAGTAACATCGCCTGCATAAATTTCTGCACCGGATTTTTGTGGCTCGAAGCTACAATTATCAAATGTACCACTAATTGCACCACCTGTAGATGTTGAACGAAGAGAATAATAATCTCCTGCAAAAATCGAATCATCAAAATCTACATTCGCTTTAGAAGTTGCTCTTACACACATTTTAGGTGCTTTAAAATAACAGTTTTTAGCAGTAAGAAGTTCAGTTGTTTCAATACTAAGACCATTACCGAAAGTATCATCACTAAGTGTAGATGTAAGGTTTACGTTTGAAAAAGTAATACCTTTTGTAGCAGCAACAACAGTTGCTTTAGCAGTAATAACACCTCTGGTTTCAGTATCAGTAACACCTAATCCATCAACAGTACTTCTAACAATTGTACCTGTTTTTGCGAATTTGATAAAGATACCGTTTGTTGAGTTTGATCTTGAACCAGTAATTGTATGACCTGCAAGATCAAGAGTTATTGCACTATTAACAATAACAAAAGAAGAACCTCTTGAAGATACATCACAAGTTACTGTTTCGTCTTGCAAAACTACAATTGTGTCGCCGTCAACAGCGTTTAACAACGCGCCGTCTGCACCAAACAATGATGCATATTCTACATCGCCGATTTTAGCGACTGCGCCTTCAGCCGAAACTAATGCTACTGGCATAACTGAAAGCATTAATAATAATGAAAGAGTTAATGCGAGTAATTTTTTCATAAGTTAAAAATCCTTTCTTAATTAGTACATATATAATACCACAAAAAAATGACGATTTCAATTGCATTTCTTTACTTTATGTATTGCATTTGTTTACCGAATTTGTTATAATTGAATAAAATACAATAAAAGGAGTGGGTTATATGATAAGAAACGAATTAAATTTTGTTCAAACCGACTTGCAAGTTTTATATAGAAACGCTGTTTTTGACACTCGTAAAAAAGAAAATAAATCTCACTATTATATGTTTATTTTAATTAAGGGCAATTGTAGTATTAATTACAAAAACATTATGCACCAGTTAAAATCGGGCGAAGTTCATATTGCGCACAGCAATGAAGAATTTTTTTATGATTTTAATAATACAAAAGCTGAATTTTTAGAAATTCAATTTAGTTCATCGTTGCTTCGAAACTTTGACCCAAACTACGATTTACTTCAACCTTTTTATGATTATAAACACTTAAAAATTCTAACTGCAAATGGTAAAAGTTACGAATTTAAGCCAGGAATTGACGGTTTGATGAAGGCTTTACAAACGCGGTCAAGCCGAGCGTTTGTGCTTACTTCTTTTTTGCAATTAATCTGCGAGTTAAACTACCTTTATGAAAAATCTCAACCACATAAAGTAAAAGAAACTGATAGTAACTTTGCAAAAATCATTTCTTATATTGATAATCATCTATATGAAAAACTGACTTTAGAAAGAATTTCTGACGGAGTGTTTTTATCTAAAAAATGCATTTGCCAGAACATTAAAAAATACTCGGGCTTAACATTTTTGCAACTTATCAGCAACAGAAGGTTTAACGAGGCAAAAAAACTTATTTATGCTACAAACAAGCCTTTGCAGCAAATAGCCAAACGATGTGGTTTTGATACTTATTCAACATTTTACAGAGGTTATAAAAAGTTTTTTGGCATAAGCCCAAAACAAGAACTTGAAAATAAATCTAATGGTCAGAGATATAAAAAATAGCCCGTACTTTGTTCATTAACACACCGTCATTCGTAAGCGTTGCCGAAGTGGAGCCGAAGAATCTTTAAGATGGTTGCATCTCGCTCAACATGACACGAAAAAAGATTATTAAAAGCAAAGAGCCAACCTCAAATGAGGTTGGCTCTTTTGTAAAGGAATACATGAAAAAAATATTAGCAATTACCATTTATCATTTTCATATGGGTCATATTTTGTAGTTGGCTCTGTTGGAGTAACTGTTGGATCTTCTTGTCCTTCAGAGGCAGCAATGATATCAGGAGTTTCATATTTTTCAAATTCTAAACTAATTTTTTCAAATTTCATCTGTTTTACCTCCCTTAATCATTCTGCTTCTTCAACTGGTTTTGACCAGTCAGCCGCTGAAGCCCAAGTGTTAATTAATGTTTGAATATCTTCAGAATAGTTTAAAACTGTTCCGTCATCAATAACTGCTTGTGATACATATTTTAATGAACGAGTATTGTTTGCAATATCGCCATCATAATAATCATTAAAGAATGTTAATGATTTACCATCTTTAGTAATTGTAGCATAACCACGACCAACAAAGTTTCTTCCGTAGTTTGCTTCTTTAATGTTAACAATAGAACCTACGATACCTTCGAAACCGCCTTCTGTATAAAGACCTTTGCTTCTGTCATAAGGAATTTTTACATGGTCAATTTCAGTTGTAAAGTCATTGTAAATTTGATAATCATCGCTATAAACAACATCTTTTGGAGCGATAACTGTACCAAGTTCAACTGTGTAACCAGCCGCTTCTAATTGAGCAACTTTATCAAAGTCAACATCTGAATAGAATCTGATACCGTTTACTTCATTAAGTCTGATAGAAGCGCCTAAAAGCATACCATTTTCAACTACATATTCAGGTGCTTTTGAAATTTTGATAGCTTTACGAGTGCAAAGTGCAACTGCGCTTAATGTACCGTCTGTATTAACTGCATCGTTAACGTAGATGCTACCATCTTCGTTATAAACTGTTTCGCCTGTAGCAACTTTAACAGTGCCTAAAGATGCGCCTGCAGTTTTACCAGCAGCGGTAACTCTGTAAATAGGCATGTCTGTGTGAGCAAGAGTTGATTCAGAAATAGTGATTGTACCTAAAACATTTCCACCAAATCCACGAAGCACACCACTGTTATTACGCATAGCACCTGTGAGTGTTGAGTTAGAAATGTTTACGTCATAAGTCATATTAGAAGAAATGTCTAATACAACACCATTTGATGTAAGATTACAGTTAGTAATATCAACATCAGCAGTGCCTGTGGTGTCTCTAAGGCCGATAAGACCCCATTGAGAGTTGCTATCGCCAAATGCACAACCACTTGCTAAAGACATATTAACACTATCAAGTGTAAGTGAAGCATTATTACGAACAAAAATACCAACTTGTGGAGCAGCAACACCAACAACTATGTTACCATTTTTAATAGTAAATGATTTGTTAGCATTAACATTAAACGCTCTTGAACCTGTTTGTGTGTAAGTAAATGTGTTAAGGTCAAGTGTTACGCCAACATATTTAATATCTCTGTTTGAACTATCAGAAACGCTTTCTAAAAGTTTAATTGTTTGGTTATCTCTTACAGCGTTCATAGCTGCGCCGAATGATGAATAACCTGTGTTGGTTTCAACAATCATAGCCACGCCTGAAACTTCACCAGGAGTTTGAGTTGTAGTTGTTGTAGTTGTAGTTGCGGTTGTTACTGTAGTTGATTCAGGTTCTTCGCCTGTTTCACCATCAGCAACCATTGTGATACTATAACCACCATTTATAAATCTGTTAAAGATACCGTTTGTATCAACAGCTTTAACCGCATCGTTCTGAATTGTAAAAGTAAGAGCGATGTAAGCTACGTCTGCACTGCTTGGAGTGTAAGCATAAGTACCTGCGCCGATTACAGTTTTGCCGATTTTTGCAACAAAGTTTTTGTCTGCATCAAACTCTGCAAGATAGAACTGAAGGTTTGAGTGGTTCTTGCTAGTACCAACCAATGTGTAAGTTTTTGAAGCGTCAACTGCTACATAACCGTTTGTAGCGATTCTTCTTTCGTGTTCTACAAATGTGCCGTTTTCCCAGCTACCTGCAACGTAATTGTCAATTGAAGCAACGTCGTCAATTGTGTAAACATTTGTGTTAGCAGTAGCGCTGATTGCCACGCAACCGATAATAAGAAGCGCTGACAATAAAATAGAAATTATCTTTTTCATTAAGAGTTCTCTCCTTTATAAAATTATTTTGCATTTCTACATATATAATTTTACATTTTGTGCAATAAAAAATAAATTGCGTTTTTAAAGGTTTTTTATTGCATTTTTAAAGTTTTTGTGTTATGATAATAAAAAATTAATGATAAAGGAGCAACAAATGGCTGAACTAATAACTTATTTTGGCATTTTTAATACTCAAGAAATTTCTGTGCAATCTTTAAGAGTGAATTTTCCGAAAACAACAGAAATATTACGAGTTGAAAATCAACACGATTATAATATTTTATGCTCTAGTAATGGAAATTTTAGAGTGTTTTGTTCAGGCAATGCTTATGATTTAACTCCGGGCGATGTTTTTATTGCTATGCCTTTTGAAAGTTTTTATGTGGTTTATATTGATAATAGAGTTGAATTTGAAAGTGATGATAAACCTATTATTTCAAAAATAGCGTTTGCATCTAATATATTTGATGATGTTGTTGGTGATGCAAAATATTTGCGTAGCTTTAATGATAGAAAAAAGGGTGAATATTGCTTTTATAAAAAAGAAGAGTTTGATAAAGATATTCAGCCTACTGATATCTTTAAATTCTCAAAAAGTTGTGTTGAAAACAATTTAGGTCTTGTGCATTTTAAGTCTTTAGTGGGTACATTGATAACGATTCTTGACTTATGCTATGATAAAAAATATAATAATTTAAGTTCGATTGCTTCTGATGAATACGATGTTAAGATTTGGGACTACATATTAAATAATTGTTTAAGTAAAATTACCGCCGAAACAGTTGAAAAAGAGTTTAGCATTTCAAAATGGTATTTAGATAAGGTTACAAATAAATTTTACGGAAAACCTTTTCATAAAACTATAAATGCGCTTAGAATGTGGAAATCAAAAAGTATTATGACAGAACATATTCCACTATCAAAAGTAGCAACTCTTTGTGGTTTTTCAAATTATTCTACATTTTATAGAGGTTATACTAAATTTTTTGGTGTTAACCCTAAAGAAGACTACCTGTATTATAAAAAACACTTTATTTATTATTCTGATTCATTAAATAAAAAGGAGAAATAAAACAACTATGTCCAGAAAGTTAAAAGGAAATTTATTTTTATTTACTGCGTCTCTTTTTTGGGGCAGTACATTCGTTGCACAAGAAATCGCCGCAAAAACATATCATTTAGGCGCTTTTTCATATCAGTCAACCAGAATGTTAGTCGGCTCTTTTGTGCTAATACCTCTTATTTTATTTATGAATTATATGTCAAAGAAAAATGGTACATATAAAAAGCCTACAAAGAAAGAAAACAAAACTCTCATAATTGCAGGCGTTGTTTGTGGTGTGATTTTATGCGTTGCCGCTTGTTTGCAACAGTTTGCAATTGAAGACCCTAATACAAATTCGGGCAAAATCGCTTTTATCACTGCAATGTATATACTTATTGTGCCGATAATTTATACATTTTTCGGCAAAAAGGTTAGTTTGCGTGTGATAATTGCCGCGCTTATGGGCGCAGTTGGTCTTTATTTTTTAAGTGTTACTAAAGGCTTTTCTTCTATTACTTACGGCGATATTTTAGGTATGCTTTGCGCTATTGGTTTTTCTTTTCATATATTAGCGGTGGACTATTTTGCACCAAAGGTTGACGGAATAAAACTTTCTTCAATTCAGTTTTTTGTTTGTGGAATTTTAGCGCTTATTCCAACTATATTTTTAGAAAAACCGGCTATTTCTGAAATACTTAATTGTTGGGGGCCTATTCTTTATGCAGGTGTTTTCTCTTGCGGAATTGCTTACACATTCCAAGTTTTAGGTCAACAAAACACCAACCCAACCGTTGCCTCTATTTTAATGAGTTTCGAATCGGTTTTTGGTGTGCTTACAGGTATAATTATTTTAGGAAACATTCCAACAATTCGCGAGGCAATTGGCTGTGTTATAATGTTTAGCGCAATAATAATTTCTCAACTGCCAAGCAAAAACAAGCCAAAAAATTGTTGTTGATAAACAAAAGTTTTTGTGTTATAATGCTTTAAGTATCATAAAAAAGGGTGGTGATAACAAATGAATACCGATTCTATTCCCCGAAGTTGTCGTGGTTTAGTTAACTTGCCAAAATGCGTTTGTTGTCACAACGCTTTGGCTCTTCGAGTATATTAAAAATATATACTCCTTTTAGAAATTTAATAAGGAGGGCTTAAATTATGATTTCTTACTACAAAACTGCGCAAATCGGCATTGAGCAAATCGACCACTACGAAGAAGGTTGCTGGGTTAATGCTATTGAGCCTGACCAAGACGACATTAACACTCTAAAAGAGCGTTTTCAGGTTGAGCCTGAATACATTCTTGACTCTCTTGATGAAGAAGAGGCTTCTCGTATTGAGTCTGAAGATGGTCATACTTTCATTATTTTTGACGTACCTTGCGCGGAAAAAGAAAATAATAACATTATTTATAATGCAACACCTCTTGGTGTTATCGTTACACCTAAAAATGTTATTACTATTGCTAAAAAAGATAACCCTGTTTTGATGGATTTTACTCACGGGGTTGTTAAAAACATTAAAACTGAATATAAAACTCACTTTGTTTTAATGCTTTTATCTCGAATGGCTACAAGGTTTTTGCAATATTTAAGACAAATTGATAGATATTCTTCAAACCTTGAAACCAAACTTCGCAAATCAATGAAAAATAAAGAACTTGTTCAATTACTTGATTTGCAAAAATCTCTCGTATATTTTCAAACTGCGATTAAATCTAATGAAATCACAGTTAAAAAAATGCTTCGTTATAAAGCGCTTAAAATGTATGAAGAAGACGAAGATTTAATCGAAGATGTTTTAATTGAACTTCAACAGGCAATTGAAATGTGTTCCATTTCATCTACAATTCTTGCAAATACGATGGATGCTTTTTCATCAGTTATTTCAAACAACCTAAACCAAGTGATGAAAGTGCTTACATCTCTTACAATTATAATGGCAATTCCTACAATGGTTTTCTCATTCTTTGGTATGAATATAGGACCGAATATTTCAGGCGCGTTGCCACTTGCAGATAATATGTGGTTTGTATCAATTTTTACAGTTGCTATAACCGCAATAGTTGGTATAATTCTTTATAAAAAAGATATGTTTTAACATTAAAAAAAAGCAGAAACTCAACTTTGAGTTTCTGCTTTTATTTTTTTACAGCCTCGCTACTTTTCCCGTTCTTATAAACATATTTGGGAATAAAATTCTGATTAATACACAAGCAACGATTACATAATACACAAATGCAACAATAAAGTTAACAAGCGGAATACTAAAGCCCTCATTAATATGCCTTGTAATACTTGGCGCAAAGGTATAAACCTGAACTACACAAGCGACAATTACAGTCCACTTAATAGATGAGTTTGTGTAAACCAAAATCGCACATAAAATAAACAACAAATCAAGAATGGAATACCAATAATTAAGTTCGCCCAACTCTTTAGTATCAAGGTTTCTGATTAACTGGTAATATGTATTCATCAAAAATTCAAAGAATGCCGGCAACATAATTACAAGCGAACACAACTGCATTGTTGTAACTTTACCGTTTCTTTCTTCATAATACATACCATATCTGCTATCTCTTACCAACTTTCTGATAAGCAAAAATAGCAAAAGAGTTGCCGCAATTACAAAAATAATTGTAAAAATTAATCTAAACAGTTCTTGCTCATTCAAATTAAACATTATAATACTCCTTTTCTTCTATTTTATCGAGTCCCAATAACTTTTAAAGGACTGCTCATTTTTGTTGTTGCCATAGACATAATATTTTTTATCTTTTATTTTGTCAGGCAAATATTGTTGTTTAACATAATGGTTAGGAAAAGCGTGCGGATATTTATAAAACTGACCTTTATTTTCAACCTCGGCGCTATCAAAATGCTTGTTTTGAAGTTGCCTTGGAATAGGGCCAGAATTACCCATTGTAATATCTTGCATTGCCTCATTTATTCCATCATAAACCGAGTTTGACTTTGGCGAAATTGCTACTAATACAACTGCATCTGCAAGTGGAATTCTCGCTTCAGGCATACCTAATGCCTGCGCCATATCAACCGCAGATTTTACAATAGGAATAATTTGAGGATAAGCAAGACCAACATCTTCACAAGCGCAAACCATAAGTCGCCTACACGCCGAGGCTAAATCGCCTGCTTGCAAAAGCCTTGCTAAATAGTGAAGCGCAGCATCAGGGTCTGACCCTCTCATTGACTTTTGATAAGCAGAAATAATATCATAATGCTCATCGCCCTCGCGGTCATATCTCATACCGCTGCGCTGTGTTAAATCTTTTGCTAACTGCTCTGTAACAACTCTTTTTTCATTTTCACACGGCGCTGATAAGCAACAAAGTTCAACCGCATTTATTGCTTTTCTAACATCGCCACCACAACGAGAAGAAATCGCTTTATAAGCGCCCTCCTCTACCTCGATTTCGCCTAATTCTTCACGCATTTTATCAAAACTGCGATAAATTACAGGCAATGTTTCCTCTGCCTCAATTGCTTTAAATTCAAAAACAGTTGAACGAGAAAGAATTGCGCTATAAACATAAAAATAAGGGTTTTCGGTGGTTGATGCAATTAAAGTTATTGCGCCATTTTCTATATACTGCAACAATGATTGTTGTTGCTTTTTATTAAGATACTGTATCTCATCAAGATACAACAAAATTCCATCTATTCCGACAAGACTTTTTGTTTCTTCAACGATTTCTTTTATATCTGCCGTTGAACAATTAGTACCATTAAGTTTTCGAAGCGACATATTAGCGCCGTTTGCAATGATACTTGCAAGAGTTGTTTTACCAACACCTGACGGACCATAAAAAATCATATTTGGAATTTTGCCGCTTTTAATAATGTTGGAGAGCATTTTGTTTTCGCCAATAAGATGAGTTTGCCCTACCATATCTTCAATGGTTTTAGGCCTCATTCTGTCGGCTAAAGGCGTATTCAAAATTCTCACTCTCCTCGCATTTAAACTTTTTAAAAATTATTTATAAAGCGGATATTTTTCGCAGATATCTGCAACCATTTTCTTGATTTCTTCCTTATTATCAAAATCAACAATACATCTGTGAATACATTCAGCGATAACATCAAAATCTTCTTCTTTAAGTCCACGAGTTGTAGCGGCAGGAGTACCAAGACGCACGCCTGAAGTTACAAATGGGCTTTCAGGGTCATTAGGAACTGCGTTTTTATTAGCAGTGATATGACATTCATCAAGTCTGTTTTGAAGTTCTTTACCTGTAACACCTGTACCGATAAGGTCTAAAAGCATAAGATGGTTATCAGTACCACCTGAAACTAACTTATGACCGCGTTTTACAAGGCCATCTGCCAATGCTTTTGCATTTTTGATAATTTGTTGTTGATAAGCCTTAAACTCATCAGTAAGAGCCTCGCCGAAACATACTGCTTTTGCAGCAATAACATGCATAAGCGGACCACCTTGAGTACCAGGAAAAATACCTTTATTAATAGCCTTTGCGTGCTCCTCTTTACAAAGAATCAAACCACCACGAGGACCACGAAGAGTTTTATGAGTTGTAGTAGTAACAACATCTGCATATGGTACTGGAGATGGATGAAGACCAGCGGCTACTAAACCTGCAATATGAGCCATATCAACCATAAAGATAGCGTTTACTTTTTTAGCAATTTCAGAAATTCTTTCAAAATCAATTGTTCTAGCATATGCAGAAGCACCTGCAACAATTAATTTTGGTTGACATTCAAGAGCGATTCTCTCCATCTCGTCATAATCAATAAAACCGTCATCATTAACACCATAAGGCACAAAATTGTAATAAAGACCTGAAATGTTAACAGGTGAGCCGTGAGTTAAGTGACCACCATGAGCCAAGTTCATACCCATAACAGTATCACCTGGTTTTAAGAATGCAGTATAAACTGCTTGGTTAGCGTTTGCGCCTGAATGAGGTTGAACACAAGCATGGTCAGCGCCAAATAATTTTTTAGCACGTTCAATTGCGAGCGTTTCAACAACATCAACATATTCGCAACCACCATAATAGCGTTTGCCAGGATAACCTTCAGCATATTTATTTGTCAACACAGAGCCCATTGCAGCCATTACTGCAGGAGAAACAAAGTTTTCAGAAGCAATAAGTTCAATATTTCTTTGTTGTCTGTGAAGTTCATCAGTCATAGCGTCAGCAACATCTTTGTCATATGTGCCAACAAATCCGATAGTGTCCATTAAATCGTTGTACATTTGTTTTTAGTCCTCTCTTTTAAATAATTATAGTTACTACAATTATACTACATTTTTCTTAATATGTAAATAGATTTTTTAAAATTAATTTTCAAATCAAAATTTCGCGAACAACTATTGAAAATGCTAGTTGAATTTGCATATTTTTCAAAAATATTATATAATTATGTCAAGTTTTAAATTCTATTTAGTTATAGTTTATAGACACATAATATTCAGGAGTATAAAAAATGTTAAGTTTATTTTCGCTCGCCTTTAATAACGAGAGCAATGAAGATAAAATCAATAGTATTTATGACAAATATATTAATTTGATTTTCTACATTGTATCAGGCTTTTTTCAAAATTCTCAAGACATCGAAGACGCAGTATATGAAATTTTGCAAAAGTTAATTAAAAACATAAATTGCATTGAAAACGTACATAGCAATAAAACAAAGGCGTTCATATCAACAGTAGCAAAAAACACGTGTATCACCATAAAAAACAAACAAAGCAAAATAAAAGAAGTTTGCTTTGATGAAATTAATGAATATGATTTTTCAATCGATAATGTTGAACAAGAAGTTATTGAAAATGAAACATTTTATGCTTACAAAAAAGTTTTATTATCTCTGCCTGAAATTTACTATGAAATTATATATTTAAAATTCCATGAAAACTTACCACTAAACAAAATAGCGAAGATTTTATCAATATCAAATGATGTTGCATATCAACGATTTCACAGAGCAAAGAAAATGCTCGCAAAACTTATTGAAAAGGAGTTAGACAATGAATAAGATTTTTTTAGAAAAAGCGCTCGAAGAAACTTTTGAAGAAAAACTTTTAGGCAACATACCAAATACATTGCCTGACGCCAATTTACCAAATGATTTCAAAAAAACCTGTCTTTTTGTAAAAAAGCCAAGCAAAAAATACGCCATAATTGTTGCGGCGATATTAATTATTTTAATTATACCTTTTGGAATTAAATATTTTATAGACCAAAAAGACGATATAATAACAACACAAACTACTTCAAACACTACACATGAGTTTGCCGATGCATTTTCTAAAACTCATAATTTTCCTGACAAAATTGAAAAAATATTCGAATTAGAACTAGAAGAAGTTTCGTTTTCAAAAACCGAAACCACAGTAACAACAGAATATATTTATAATTCAAAACAAATAACCTTAAAGCAGTTCACAAAAAACAGTTATGGAAACAGCGCCAAAAGCACAAAAGATTTTATTATAGAACAAGTCGGCAATAAAAATAAAATTACTGCAGTAGGTTTTGGCTATATTTTTGAAATTTCAGGCGAAGTGAATAACAACAAACTGATAAAATTGTACAAATCGCTAAAATCTAAAAAATAATGTCAAGTTTAACTGAAAAAATAGTTTAAGTATATAGAGGGTAAAATCTCTAAACACTTTTATTTTTGGAGGTTAAATTATGAAAAAAATATTTTTGTCTTTTATTACAGCGCTATGTGTTATCGCACTTGTTTCGTGCAATGCCACACCTGATGATATTGTTTTAACTTCTGCCAAAACGGTTTATAGTGAAAATGTTGAAAGCATAAATGTTATATGGCAAAACAATACCGAAAAAGAAATAAATTTTGGTAACATGTTTGAATTAGAGAAAAAAGAAGACGCTTCTTTTGAAAAAGTACCATGGCAAAAAATCACACCTGAAACCGAAATCACTTTTACTTTAGAAGCACACAGACTTTTAGCAGGTAAAACAACAATACATACCTATAATTTAACTGCTTTTCAAGACATTGAAAAAGGCAAATATCGTATAAATACAAATTACTCTTTTGCGGATGATAAAACTCATAAACAATACCCTGTTTACTTTGAATTTGAGATTAAGTAGTTTTTTAAAAAAGACAAGCCAAAATAGGCTTGTCTTTTTATATTTTTTATTATTTAAAACTATATTTTGATTAAATGTGACAAAAGCGCCGATATATACTTGTTATATTGCGCCCACAAATAAAAAAATATTTTCATATCAAAAAAACTTTATTTTAAGTTGATTTTATGATATTATATTTCTGTATTTGTTATAATTGCACGATAAAATCAGTTAATTTTGTTTAAAATCAATAAAACTATATATTTTAGACAAAAAACCGTTGATTTTAGTGCTTCGATTTGTTATAATATACTAAACATGTAGTTTTTAATTAATGTGGGAGGAATATGACCTTGTCTAAAACTAATAAAAACGATTTCGCCGGCGAAAATCTGGCTTCTTATTATTTTCACGAAGGCACAACAAATCGCGCTTATGAATACCTTGGCGCGCATTTTGAAGAAGTTGATGGCGAAAAAGGCGTAATGTTCAGAGTTTGGGCGCCGAATGCTGTGTCTGTTTCGGTTGTCGGCTCATTTAATAATTGGGATGATAACGCTCATATTATGGACAGAAGCGAAGACCCTCAAATCTTTTGTAAATTTATAAAAGGTGTTAATGAGTTTGACGCTTATAAATACTGCATTACCCCTAAAAATACCTCGGAGGGCGAAAAGTTATACAGGGCTGACCCTTATGCTTTTCATAGTGAAACAAGACCTGATAACGCTTCTAAAGTTTATGATATTAACGGTTTTAAATGGAGCGATGGCAACTTTATTAAAAAGCGTGAAAAATCCGATATTCTTAATTCCCCTATCAACATATACGAAGTGCATTTAGGCTCTTGGCGTAAAAATGAAAATGATACTTTTTATGACTATCAAAGGCTTGGCGAGGAACTTTCTGACTACTGTTTAGAAATGGGTTATACTCATATTGAAATAATGCCGGTGCTTGAGCATCCATTTGATGGCTCTTGGGGTTATCAAGTTACAGGTTATTTTGCACCTACTTCTCGCTATGGCACACCTAAAGATTTTATGAAATTTGTTGATATTTGTCATAGCAAGGGCATTTCAGTTATTATGGACTGGGTGCCGGCTCACTTCCCAAGAGATGCTCATGGACTTAGGTATTTTGATGGCGAACCTTTATATGAATACGCTGACCCTCGCAAAGGCGAGATGAAAGAATGGGGCACAATGGTGTTTGACTGGGGTAGAAACGAAGTGATTTCGTTCCTTATTTCAAATGCATATTATTGGATAAATGAGTATCATATTGATGGCCTTCGAGTTGACGCGGTTTCATCAATGCTCTATCTTGATTACAACAGAAAAGATGGCGAGTGGATTGCTAATAAATACGGCTCTAACGAGAATTTAGAGGCTATTGAATTTTTCAAAAAGTTAAACAGCGCAATTCTCACTGATTTTCCTGGTACACTTATGGTGGCGGAAGAATCAACTGCCTGGCCGAATGTTACAAAACCGGGTGATAGCGGTGGACTCGGCTTTAATTTCAAATGGAATATGGGTTGGATGAACGATATGCTTTCATATATGTCGCTCGACCCTTATTTTAGAAAAGATAATCATAATAAACTGACATTCAGTTTCTTTTATGCTTTTTCTGAAAACTTTATCTTGCCTATTTCTCACGACGAAGTTGTTCACGGAAAATGCTCTATGATTAACAAAATGCCTGGTCTTTATCACGACAAGTTTAAAAATTTGCGAACATTTTATGCTTATATGATGGCGCACCCCGGCAAGAAATTATCTTTTATGGGGCAGGAATTTGCGCAGTTTATTGAATGGAATTATGAAAAACAACTTGACTGGTTGTTGTTAGGCTATGAAATTCATAAACAAATGCAGGGCTTTGTTAAAAAATTAAATGAATTTTATAAAAACACACCTGCATTTTGGCAAAATGATTATTCTTGGGAAGGCTTTTCCTGGATAGCCGCTGACGATAACGAGCAAAGTATTATCGCTTTTCGCAGAATTGATAACAAAGGCAAAGAAATTATCACTGTTTGTAACTTTGTTCCTGTAAGACGTGAAAAATACAGAATAGGCGTACCGCAAAAAGGTACCTATAAAGTGGTATTTAACACAGATGATAAAGAATTTGGCGGCGAAGGTTTAGTTAAAACCAGAACATATAAAGCGCAAGAAAAACCTATGCACGGGCACGACTATTCAATTGAACTTGATTTAGCGCCGCTTTCGGCTATTTATCTTGAAAGAGTTCCTTCTACTGCTAAAAAGAAAACCGAAAAAACGGTTGCAAAAGCAGTTAAATAATAAATACATTTTTCAATAATTATATAAAGGAGATAATTTTTTATGAAAAGGAAAACAGAATGTGTTGCAATGCTTCTTGCAGGTGGCGAGGGTTCTCGCCTGGGAGTATTAACTCGTAAAGTTGCAAAGCCTGCAATTCCTTTTGGCGGAAAATACAGAATTATTGATTTTCCGTTGTCAAACTGTATCAATTCAGGTATTGAAACAGTAGGCGTTTTAACTCAATATCAACCACTTGAACTTAATAGTTATATTGGTTCAGGCGCACCTTGGGATTTGGACAGAATGAATGGTGGTGTTAGCATTTTGCCACCATACCAGAAAAAAGTTGGTACTGACTGGTATAAAGGTACTGCTAACGCGATTTATCAGAACATTCCATATATTGAAAATTACAACCCAAAATATGTGCTTATTCTTTCAGGCGACCATATTTATAAAATGGACTACGCTAAAATGATTAAGTATCATAAAGAACGTGATGCCGCTTGTACAATTGCTGTTATGAGCGTTCCTATGGAAGAAGCGCCTCGTTTTGGTATTATGAACACAAATGATGACAATAGTGTTTATGAGTTTGAAGAAAAACCTGCAAACCCTAAATCAAACAAGGCTTCTATGGGTGTTTACATCTTTAATTGGGAAGACCTTAAAAAATATCTTATTCAAGATGAAGAAGATGAAAATTCTTCAAACGACTTTGGTAAAAACATTATTCCTTTAATGCTTAATGACGGCAAAAAACTTTTTGCTTATGAATTTGACGGTTATTGGAAAGACGTTGGTACTATTGATAGTTTGTGGGATGCAAATATGGATATATTAAATCCAAATATTCCGCTTGACCTTGATGATAAAAAATGGCGTATTTATGCTAGAAACAAGGCTTTGCCTCCTCACTTTGTTGCTGATACTGCAACTGTTCAAAACTCGCTCATTTCTGATGGTTGCGAAGTTTATGGCAATGTTTATGACTCTGTGCTTTTCAGTGGCACAGAAGTTGAAGAAGGGGCAGAAGTTAGTTATTCGGTAATTATGCCTGGCGCTAAAATTAAAAAAGGCGCTGTTGTTAAATATTCAATTGTTGCTCAAAATGCAGTTATTGAATCAGGCGCTAAAGTTGGCGATAGCCCTGAAAACTTTGAAAATGATATAGATAATTGGGGTATCACTACTATCGGTCCTAATTATGTTGTTAAAGAAAATACTACCGTTTTACCAAAAGAAATGGTAGAGGCTTAAAGGAGGTAAGAGAATATGTTAACTAATACAATGGGAATGATTTTTTGTAATTCTAATGACACAACTTTAAATGACCTTACTTCTATAAGAGCGTTAGGCTCGGTGCCTTTTGGCGGTAGATACAGACTTATTGACTTTCCTTTATCTGCTTTTGTAAACGCAGGTATTTCTAAAGTTGGTCTTATTACAAAACAAAACTTTAAATCACTTGCAGACCATATCGGAAGTGGCAGACCTTGGGATTTATCTCGTAAAAACGGTGGTATCACAATGTTAAGCCCTTATGCGCTTTCTAATTCAGGTGTTTATAAAGACAGAATTGACGCTTTAGAAGGTGCGCTTGATTATTTAGAATATGCAAACGAAGAATATGTTGTTTTATCAGATGCTCATGTTGTTACTAACTTTTCTATTGAAGATTTGGTTGATAACCACATAAATTCAGGCGCAGATATAACAGTTGCGTATAAAAAAGATGCCGAAACTGCAACTTATATAAATATCGAAAATGGTTATGCAAAAGCATTTAACAAAGTGCAAACAACAGATGATAAAAATGGTTATCTTGAAACTTTTGTTATTTCAAGAGAATTGTTGATAAACCTTGTTAAAGAGGCTTCAACTCATAACTATACAGACTTGATAGTTGATATTTTCCATAGAAAAGCAGATACTCTCAAAATCGCTTGTTATGAAGTTGATTCTTACGCTAAAATGGTATTAAATATTCAAAATTTCTTTGATATTAATATGGATTTGCTTCAAAAAGATGTTAGAAATGAATTGTTTAATTCTGACGCACCTATTTATACAAAACTTCGTGATGAAATGCCAACAAAATATGGCTTTAATTCAAAAGTTGAAAATTCACTCGTGGGCGAAGGCTGTGTAATCGAAGGCGAAGTTGAAAATTCAATTATTTTCAGAGGCGTTAAAATCGGCAAAGGCGCAAAGGTTAAAAATTGTATTATTATGCAATCTTGTAACATTGGCGATAATTGCGAACTTGAATATGTAATCGCTGATAAAAATGTTGTGTTTAATGAAAGCAGAACATTAATGGGATGTCGCTCATTCCCTATGGTAATCGGCAAAAATTTAACAGTTTAAAAAGCAGCAAAAAACCACCCGTTATACGGGTGGTTTTGCATTTTTAGGCGCATACATAAACAATACTGACTACTCATAAATTGGCTGATTTAAGCAAGGCTTCCCCTGGGGGAAGCTGTCGAGTGAACACGAGACTGATGAGGGACGAAATAAATCTTTTATCCCTCATCCGTCATTGCTTCGCAATGCCACCTTCTCCCGAGAGAAGGCTCTCTACAACTTTATTTTTGTTTCTGCTCACCGAAGATAAAATATACGCGCAACTTTTCAAGTGTTTTTACTTCTTCACAATAGTATTTTTATATTGAATAACTCGAAGTTTATGATATAATTAAAATATATTTATTTTCAACGGAGAAATTTATGTTTAGAGAAAAATATACTGACGAAAAAGACTTATTTTTTGATTTATTTAAAAAAGACGATGATTGTTTTGAATATTTTAAAGAACAATGCAAACAAAAAGGTGTAAACATAATTGCTATTGTTGTAAAAAAAGGGTACAAAGATTTTTTGGATGGTATGCCATATATATGTGTGTTTGTGACAAGCGAAAAAGACCGCAAAGAATACAAAGTGGTTTTAGAATTAATGAATGATTGCACAAAAGAAAAAATACTTCCATTATGGTATGAAACCTGCAAGAAATTCAATTTGAATTTAGCAGATTATTATCAACCTAATATGCAAATCGCCCTGCGTTGTATCCATCACTCGTTTTACTCATATTTCACTCGAGTATATAAAAAAGAAATCGCTGATATAGTTATCAAAGAGACTTCTTGCCAACCAAAAGATATTTATGCTAGTTCATTTGGCTATATATCGTTGATTTTTACCAAAGAACAATATGCTATTATTGAAAAACATGCAGATAAAATTAAAAACAAAATATTGAATTGTGCAAATACTATTAAAAGCAAAGTTGCAGGTGACATGGATTTTCCACCATTGACTATCAACCTATACCATTCAGGTATGCAGAACGTAAATTTTTACGGGCTTTCAAGAGAAGATTAACAAAAAATCGCTTGAACTTTTTGTTCAAGCGATTTTTATTTGATTTTAAAAAGTTTTTTAATTCGTCTTTTAAACATAAGTTTTCTTATCCACCAACGATATTTTGGAAAGCATCTTAAATAATAATCACAATTTTCACAGCAAATCTCATAGTCTGGGTGTTCGCCATTTCCAAGACATTTTCTGCCGTGAAAAGATGGGGTTAATGGTGTTCCTGTTGGATCAATAATTTGTTTTCTTCTCATTAATTTTTACCTCACAATTAAAAAAGCACACCCCGAGGGGTGTGCCGAAAAAGTGTTTCCCTCGTTGCTACACGAACACCCCACACGGAAGTAGAGAAAGCACCTTTTACCAAGGTATTTTCTCCGCATAGGGTTTATGCAATTCGTGTAGCACAGTTATTCTACCACATTTTAATCAAAAAGTAAAGAAAAGTCGCTTGAACTTTTTGTTCAAGCGATTTTTTAGTCTTGTCTTTCAGAATGAGAATATAAAATTTCGCCTGTAGTAGCCGAAATGTCATACTCGTACTCTCTTTGCCTTGTATCAAAAGAAATCTCGTAAACAAGTACGCCTCTTTCACGGTCAAGTTCTATTTCAAAATCAAATATTTTTGCCGCGCTTACTCCTGCATGAGAGAGCGCTATTTGTTTTGCTCTATCCCTTGATATAAGCGATGTTTGTTTTACTTTTCTTGTTGGTCTTTTTGGATTTTTTGCGACAATAGTATCAGTTTTATCAGTCTGCACAGGCGCTTGTGGAGTTTCAACATACTGTGTTGCTTTTTGTGTTGCTTTCTGTGTCTGCTTTTTAGTTTTCTTTTGTTTCTTTTGTGTTGTTTTAGCAGTTGTTTCGGCTATAGTAGTTTGTGTTGTAGTTTCAACAGGTGTACCAATATTAATATTTACATCACAAGCCGAAAATGTGAACAACACTAAAATGAGAGTTAATAAAATCGATAATATTTTCATAACATCACTCCTTTTCTGGAATTTAAAACGCAGGAAACCGATAAAGGCTTCCTGCGTCTTTTTTTAACCAAAATATCTATCAAGTAAGCCTTTAAATCCACAACCGTGGCGAGCCTCGTCTTTTGCCATTTCGTGAACTGTATCATGAATAGCATCGTAGCCGAGTTCTTTAGCACGTTTAGCAATTTCCATTTTGCCTGCTGTTGCGCCGTGTTCTGCCATATAACGAAGTTCAAGGTTTTTCTTTGTTGAATCTGTTACAACTTCACCTAAAAGTTCTGCAAATTTAGCAGCGTGTTCTGCTTCTTCATAAGCCGCTTCTTTATAAAAAGCGCCGATTTCTGGGTAGCCTTCTCTAATAGCAACTCTTGCCATAGCGAGATACATACCAACTTCTGTGCATTCGCCCATAAAGTTATCTCTAAGACCTTGAACAACCCATTCATCAAGACCTTTTGCAACGCCGAGTCTATGCTCATCTGCAAAAACTAATTCCGCTGCTGCTTCATTAAATTTTTCTGCAGGAACGCCACATTGTGGACATTTTTCAGGAGCAGAATCTCCCTCGTGTGTGTAACCGCAAACTGAACATACAAATTTTTTCATAATTTTGTCCTCCGTAAAAATGAATATAATTTTTTAATTTTAATTTTTATTTTAAACTAACAACATTCATTGCAAACGCCATTTATAATGATGTTGTTAATAATAAACGAATTGATTTTTTTAATTTCTGCTTGAACAGAAGCAGTTTCATCAAAAACATCTTTTATTTCCCCGCATTTTTCACAACAAAGATGAATATGAGGATTAATATTAGCATCAAAATGCTCTTTTCCGTTTATAGTGAATTTTAAGATTTTGCCTTCTTTTTCAAGGTTATTCAGATTTCTATAAACTGTGCCGAGTGAAATATTTGGAATGGTTTTTCTAGTCATTTCATAAACTTCATCGGCAGTTGGATGAGAAGTAACACTTGAAAGTTCTAAAAGCACTGTTTCTCTTTGCCTTGAAAATCTTTTAGCGCCCTCCATTTATCTCACTCCTTTTTGTTTCGTTTTTCTTAATAGTAATGATTACTATTATCAGTATACATATATTTTTTGCTTTGTCAAGTGTTTTTTTAAAAAAATATTTATTTTCCTTGTAAAAATGTTGACAAATTATTAATAAAATGATATATTAGTAGAGTATTTATATACATTATAATACATAAAAAATCGAAAGAGGTATTAAATCATGAAAAAGTTCGTAAAACTCTTATGCTTAGTAATGGCAGTTGCTATGGCACTTACTTGCTTTGCAGGTTGTCAAAAAGCAGGTGCTGGTTACACAGCAAACAACACTGAATATGTTATCGGTGTTTCAGGTCCGCTCACAGGTCCAGCTGCAGTTTATGGCGTAGCAGTTCAAAACTCTGCTCAAATGGCTGTTGATGAAATCAACGCTGCTGGCGGTCTTAACGGTGTTAGCTTCAAGTTAGTTGCTAAAGATGACACTCATGACCCTGCTAAAGTTGCTACAAACTATGCTTCTCTTTTAGAAGAAGGTATGCAAGTATCTTTAGGTACAGTTACTACTGCTCCTGGTCTTGAATGGTCAAAACTTTCAGTTGAAGACAACGTATTCTTCTTAACTCCATCTGCTTCAGGCGATGACATTCCTAAAGAAGAAAACGGTTTCCAAATGTGCTTTGCTGATGGTAACCAAGGTGGCGTTGCTGCTAAATATGTAAACTCAACAGGTCTTAAGAAAATTGGTATCTTCTACAAATCAGACGATCCATATTCAAATGGTATCTTTGAACAATTCAAAGCAAACCTTGACAAATCAATCGAAACTGTTGAAGCAGTATTTACAGATGCTAACGCAACTGACTTCTCAACACAAATTTCAACTTTGAAAGATTGCACATTTATCTTTATGCCTATCTACTACACTCCTGCTTCTATCTTTATGAAACAAGCAAAAGACGTAGTTGCTAAAGATACAGTTTACTATGGTTGTGACGGTTTTGACGGTATCGAATCAGCAGAAGGTTTTGATATTTCTTCAATTCCACAAGAAGTAACAATGCTTTCACACTTCAACTCAAAAGCAACTGATGGCGCTGCTGCAGATTTCGTTAAAAAGTACACTGAAAAATATGGTAAAGAAACTCTTAACCAATTCGGTGCTTCAGCTTACGACTGTGTATATGCTATCTTCAACGCTATGAAAGCAGCAGAAGTTGACGATGTTACTATTTCTGCTTCAGACCTTTGCGATATTCTTAAAGGTCAATTCACAGGTGAATTCTCATATTCAGGTGTAACTGGTACTGACATCACTTGGGAAGATAACGGCTATGTAGCAAAAGACGCTGTTAAATATGTAATCAAAGAAGCTACAAAATAATTTAGCTGAAAATAATTAGTAAATTAAATTTGCCGGCGGAGTTTTTTAAAGCGCCGGCAAATTTCATCTTATTCTATCTGTATAGGAATTTTAACTATGGAATTTTTAGAAACTTTAATTAATGGACTTTCGTCCGGTGGTACATACGCTATGATAGCGCTTGGCTATACAATGGTTTATGGTATTGCTAAAATGCTTAACTTCGCCCACGGCGATGTTATTATGGTTGGCGGTTATATGATTTATGTAACTCTCAACTTATCTGGCAACCCATTATTAGGCCTTTTATTTGCTATCATCGGTTGTATGATTTTAGGTATCACAGTAGAAAAATTTGCTTATAAGCCACTTCGTGGCGCATCTCCTTTGGCGGTGCTTATTACCGCTATTGGTGTAAGTTATCTCTTACAATCATTAGCACAGATGATTTATGGTTCTGCTCCAAAAATGGTTATGATTGCCGAACTTGGCAACATTCAGTTTGCAGGGCTCAAAATTCCTGTGTATGTAATAATCACACTCGTTTGCTCTGTGGTTATTATGATAATTTTAAGCCTCTTTATTAAATATTCAAAAACAGGACGAGCAATGATTGCCGTTTCTGAAGATAAAGGCGCAGCAGTTCTTATGGGTATCAATGTTAATAAGATTATTTCTATTACATTTGCTATAGGTTCTGTTCTTGCAGCATTTGCAGGTTTCTTTATGCTTATGAAATCTCCTGCCCTTTCTAATACTTTGGGCGCTATGCCTGGTATCAAAGCATTTACCGCTGCGGTTATCGGTGGTATCGGCTCAATTCCTGGCGCTATGCTCGGTGGTATTTTAATGGGTGTTGTTGAAGCGTTCTCATATAAAATCACTGCAATTGCTCCTTATACCGATGCGATAGAATTCTCAATTCTTATCATCATCCTTCTTGTTAAACCATCTGGTATTTTAGGTAAAAAAAGAAGGGAGAAAGTATAATGGCTAAAGCAATTAAAAATATTAAATGGAAACTTTATATTAACTATATTGTTATCGCTATTGCAACTATAGTTTTTGGTTGTATGGCATATTTCGGCTATCTTTCAACTTCTGCTATTTATCTTGTTGAAAGAATTGCTATCTCAATTATGCTCGCAGTATCATTAAGTATTGTTGTTGGCTTTTTGGGAGAACTTTCTCTTGGTCACGCAGGTTTTATGTGCGTTGGCGCTTACCTTGGTGGTAAAACCGCAGTTATACTTGAGCCGTTAATCAATAACGACTTTTTGGTATTTGTTCTTTCGCTTGTAGTAGGCGCAGCAGTTGCAGCAGTTTGCGGTATTATTATCGGTCTTCCAGCGCTTCGTCTTCGTGGTGACTATCTTGCAATTGTAACACTCGCTTTTGGCGAAATTGTTCGTTCACTCTTTATGAACTCTTCAAGAGAGAGTTTTGGTGGCTCGCTCGGTCTTGATACACCAAGATATGATAAATACACATTCCTTACAATTGCGCTTGTTTTGGTGCTTGTTTGTCTTGCTGTTACTCAAAACCTTATCCGTTCAAAACACGGACGCGCTATCACATCTATTCGTGATAACGAAATTGCTGCTAAAGCAACAGGTATCAATGTAACAAAATATAAATTAATGGCATTTACCACATCTGCATTCTTTGCAGGTATCGCAGGTGTGCTTTACTCATTCTCAAACTTTACAATTCAAAGCACAAAGTTCAGTTACAACTACTCTATTGAAATTCTTGTAATGGTAGTGCTTGGTGGTATGGGTAATATCAATGGCTCAATTATTGCGGCTACTCTTATTACTTATATCGATGTTGAACTTCAAAAAGTGCTTACAGGTAACCTTGCTGTGCTTCAAGATTTCGTTTACGCGCTCATTCTTATCGTAATCGTTATCTACAACAATGCACCTGCTTTGCAAAACTTTAGAGAAAAGTATAGTTTTAAAAATATTATTGCTGACTTTAAAAATAAAAAGCACGACCCATCAAAAGACCAAGATGACGAGGCTAAATGGGGCCGTGTTCCTACTAAAATCGATGTAGATGAAGTAGTTTCAACCGGTGTTTCATCACCTAAAAAAGTAGATTCCAAGGAGGAGAAGTAATTATGTCAAATATAGTTCTCGAAACCAAAAACCTTGGTATCTCATTTGGTGGTCTTAAAGCCGTTCAAAATGTTAACTTAAAGGTTAAGAAAAACCAACTTTATGGACTTGTTGGTCCTAATGGTGCAGGTAAAACAACTGTTTTCAACCTTATCACAGGTGTTTACCAACCAACAGAAGGTACATTTTTCTTGGAAGGCGAAGAATTAAAAGGCAAAAGCCAAGAAACAATTAACCATAAAGGTATTGCTCGTACTTTCCAAAACATTCGTTTGTTTAACAATATGACTGTTATTAGAAACGTTATGGTTGGTCTTCATTATAATCCTGAATTTAAATGTTCTTTTTTAACTTCAATTCTTCGTTTGCCAAAACACTTTAAAGTTGAAAAAGCAATGAGAGAAAAGGCTAAAGAGATTTTAAAAATCTTTGATTTATATGAAGAAAGAAACAACCTTGCTTGTAATTTGCCTTATGGTAAGCAAAGAAAGTTAGAGATTGCAAGGGCTTTGGCCACTAATCCAAAACTTTTGCTACTCGATGAGCCTGCGGCAGGTATGAACCCTAACGAAACCGCAGAACTTATGGAAACTGTTCGTTTTATTCGTGATAATTTTGATATGACTATTTTGCTTATCGAGCACGATATGAAATTTGTATCTGGTCTTTGCGATGAGATTACTGTGCTTAACTTTGGTACTTCTCTCGCACAAGGCGACCCTGCAGTTGTTCTTAAAAACCCAGAAGTTATTACTGCATATCTTGGAGATTAACAGAAAGGAAAATCACTATGGCATTATTAGAAGTTAAAGATTTAGAAGTCTATTATGGTGTGATTAATGCTTTAAAAGGTGTTTCCTTTGAAGTTAATGAAGGCGAGGTTGTTGCGCTTATCGGTGCTAACGGTGCCGGCAAAACAACTATTTTGCACACTATAACAGGGCTTTTATCAGCAAAAAGCGGTAGCATTGTTTATGATGGTGTTGATATTTCAAAAATTCCACCTCATAAAATTGTTACTATGGGTATGGCGCACGTTCCTGAAGGAAGAAGAGTTTTCCAACAGTTAACTGTTCTTGAAAACTTGAAAATGGGCGCTTTTACCAGAAAAGATAAAAAAGAACTTGAAGAAACTTTAAAAGAAGTTTATCGTCACTTCCCTCGTCTTGAAGAAAGAAAAAATCAAATCGCGGGAACTTTATCTGGTGGTGAGCAACAAATGCTCGCTATGGGTAGAGCAATGATGTCTAAACCAAAACTTATTGTAATGGATGAGCCTTCAATGGGTCTTTCTCCGCTTCTTGTTAAAGAAGTATTCAGCATTATTGAAACTATGCACAAAGCAGGTATTACTGTTTTGCTCGTTGAACAAAATGCTAAAATGGCTCTTTCTATCGCTGATAGAGCGTATGTTTTGGAAACAGGTAGCATTTCTCTTTCCGGCACAGGTAAAGAACTTATGGAAAGTGAAGATATTAAAAAAGCATATTTAGGTGGTTAACTACTGATAATAAAAAAGAACGGATTTTTTCCGTTCTTTTTACTGCAAAAAATTGGGGTTGTAAATATGAAGATTTCTAAAGATTTTGTTGGTGGAAATATTGAAATTTTAAAGCAAGAAGGCAACACTTTTTATCTTTGTCCAGAGCAAAGGGATAGTGAAAACTTCTGGTTTTACTGGGCATTTTGCGTTGAAGGAGCAAAAGGCGAAACTGTTACCTTTGATTTTGGCGACAAAAACGTTATTGGTTACTATGGGCCTGCTGTAAGCAAAGATTTGAAAAGTTTCGAGTGGCTTGGCAAAACTGATGATAGGCATAAATTTTCTTACACTTTTGACAGTGATGAAAAGGTTTATTTTTCTCATAGTATGCTTTATCACCCACAAAGATTTTTTGATTTTTGTGAAAAAAGAGGCGTTAATTTTGATATTTTCTGCGTTAGTGAAAAAGGGCGAAATGTGCCTTGTTTGAAATTCGGCAACGGCTCAAAACACGTGTTGCTCACCGCTCGTCATCACGCTTGTGAATCAACAGGAAGTTATGTTTTGGAAGGCGTTTTAGATGAACTGCTTACAGACATTCCTGATGAAATTGTAATAACTTGCGTTCCGTTTATTGATTATGATGGCGTTGTTGACGGCGACCAAGGTAAAGGCAGAATTCCACACGACCACAACAGAGATTATATAAGAGAAGACAGTATTTATAATACGACTCATAGAATAAAAACAAATATTGAAGAGAATGGTATTTATGCCGGTTTTGATTTTCATTCACCTTGGCATTTATACGAGCAAAACGATGCTGTTTTTATTGTTAATAATGAACACAATAAAAAAGAAGAAATCGAAAGGTTTAAAACTCTTCTTAAAGAATCTTTAATCCCTGGTAGTATGATGTATTATGGCGAAGATGATTACGAGCCAGGGCAAGACTGGAACAAAATCGGCGGAAAAAGTTTTTCGAGATTTGTTATGACGCAAGGCGCAAAATTAGGTTTCACTCTTGAAACTGCTTATTTTGGCAGAGAGGGTAACGAATTTAGTGAAGAGCGCGCATTAAACCTTGGCAGAAGTTTCGCAAAAGCAATTAAAAAATATTTATAAAATAAAAAGCGAGGTGAATTCACCTCGCTTTTTTATTTACTATTCAACTTTTTAAAAGGAATTATTGGCTTGAAAAATCTATTTTCAAACAAACCTTTATTAACCGAGAAAGGCAAAAGAATTATGCAAATTATCAAATAATATGGTAAATTTGCAAATCCAAACATCTCAATTCCAAGCAAAATTGCACCAATAGGGCTATTAGCAGCGCAACAAAATAGTCCAATAAAGCCGAGTGCGGCACAAAGAGAAGCATCTAACCCTAAAACGCTTCCCATCACGCAACCAAAGGTTGCACCGATGCAAAAAGTTGGAACAATTTCTCCACCTTTAAACCCTGCCGCCAAAGTAATAGCAGTAAACACTATTTTTAAAATAAAATCAAACCAATTAGCGTTGCCTTTTATAGCGCTAATTGCCAAATTCATACCAGAGCCATTATAACGCATATCGCCAACGAGCATAGTTAACGCAACGATAATAATAGCACCGATTACTACGCGAATAAAATCGTTTGAAACAAACTTTTTCGCCCAAGCGGAAATTTTATGAAATAAAAAGCACATCAAATTTGCTACCAAGCACAACATAACCGCCAAAACAATTATTTTTGCTACTGAACTTAATGTAAAAGCAGTTGTGTGCGCAAGATAAACAGTTTCCTTGGCAACGCCTATAATTGATGAAATCTTTTGAGAAATTACTGCCGAAATAAAGCAAGGCAATAGCGCTATAGAAGTAATTTTTCGAGTAAATTTAAATTCTAAAACAAAAACTGCGGCAGTAAAAGGTGTGCCAAAAACTCCTGCAAAAACTGCGCTCATACCACTCATAATAAATGCCGAGCGCTCATTTTCTTTTAATCGAAAAACCTTGGACAAACTAGACGCAATTGAGCCACCCAACTGAATAGCGGCGCCCTCTTTACCGGCAGACCCACCAAAAAGATGGGTAATCGCAGTAGAAATAAAGATAAGTGGCGCAGTAGCAGTTTTTATTGGCTTATCATCTTTAATACAATTTAAAAGTTCATTTGTTCCACCAAAATCGCTCATATTAAAAATGCGATAAAGCCATACCGACAAAACACCACCTAATGGCAATAATAAAATAAGCCACGAAACTGTTTGACGAGTATTTGTTACAAAGTGCAACAACCGTGAAAAAACTCCGCCTACCAGCCCACCAACAGCGCCGATAATCACACCGAGTGCACACAATTTTAATGCACTAATAAGTATTTTTTTGAAATTATCATTCATAAATTAAAAGACCTGCCAAAATAAAAATATAAATTATTATATCACTTAAATCTAAAAAAGTAAATCCTAACAGCGAAAATTTGCAAACTAAAAAGCGAGGTGAATTTCACCTCGCTTTTTATCTTGCAATAACCATCAATTTGTGATATAATATTATTAAATTAAAATATTGTCTTGCGAGGAGAAAAATATGTTCAAAAATATAGGTGGAAAAATTAAAACATTATCCGAATTTGTAACATGGGTAGGCATTATAGCTTCTGTAGTTTTAGGAATAATTATAATGTTCTATGGCGACATTATGGTTTTGGTGGGTTTAGTCGTTATGTCCTTTGGTTGTTTCTTTTCATGGATTGGCTCATTTCTTTTGTATGGTTACGGTCAATTAATAGAGAATTCTGACAAATTAGTGTTGTTGCAAACAGGTGAAGACATTAAAAATGAACCTGATTTGGAAAAACGAGAAAAAACGCACACATCATCTGTACATATCAATGTCGATTCTGATAAAATAGGAAAGTGTGATATGTGTGGTAAAGATAATCTTCCTGTTGCAAATTATACAATTAAAGATAGTCTTGGAACAAGATATCGAAACATGTGTAAAGGGTGTTCTCAAAAACAAAATATTGACGATTAATATTTAGTCAAACTAAAAACTATTTGTTTGAAATATAAAAAAGCGAGGTGAAATTCACCTCGCTTTTTGTTTTTACCATCTAACCTGCCAACGATTGTGGTGGTTTTCGTCTTTTGAAAAAGTTATAACCTTTTTATTTGATTTTTTGTAGCGTTTTTTAAGTTCTTTATCAAACTCGCTATTGCTAAAATCAAGGTTAATTCTTTTACCTTTAAAATGTGAAAGATAAGCCGCCGCAGTCATTTTTGACTGATAAATTCCATCAAAACCACTTGCGATTAACTCTTCGCCTTTTAAAATATGGTTGCAGTAATTTTGCAAAATAGCAATATGACCATTAGGCTCATTCTCTTCATAAATCTCTGTGTAATTATAAGGCGCATCATAAAATCCTTCGCGCTTTTCAACGCAAAACTCTCGCTCGTCTTCATTAAGTTGCCAGAATTTTAACTTGCCTTCTTCTAAAACGATTTTACCTTTTGAGCCAGAAATTTCAAGCCGATTTGTACCTGGGCTTTCGCCTGTTGATGTGATAAACACAGCAGATGAGCCATCTTCAAAATCAAAAAGCAACTCGGCATCATCTTCTACCTCAATATCGTGGTATTTTGCTATTGAAAGGTTAGCAAAAACGCTTTTTGGCACACCAAAAATCCATTGCAACAGGTCAAGTTGATGTGGCGCTTGATTCATCAAAACGCCACCGCCCTCGCCAGAATATGTTGCTCGCCAAGCGCTTGAGTTATAGTAACTTTGAGTGCGATACCAATTAGTTGTTTGCCAAACAAGGCGTTTTTTTATGCCTAATTGCCCGCTTTTAACTATCTCTCTAGCCGCTTTAAAAAGCGAATTTGTACGTTGATTAAACATAATGCCAAATGCTTTACCACTCGCCTTTGCAGACGAAATCATCTTTTCGATTTCCACTTGCAAAACGCCGATAGGCTTTTCGGTTAACACATTTTTACCGCATTTAAAACAATCAATCGCAATTTGTGGGTGAGCATAATGAGGAGTTGCAATTATAACGCAGTCAACATCGCTTTTTTCGAGCAAATCGGTATGATTTTCATAAACTTTTATGCCGATAAACTGCGCTGACAAACGCTCTCTCACTCTAATATCAGTATCGCAAAGAGCCACTAATTGCGCGCCTTCAATTTTTCCTTCAAAAAGATGTTTCGCGTGAGCGGTGCCCATATTTCCAACACCGATAACGCCAAACTTTAATTTATTTTGCATTATAACTTCCTCTAGTATCAGCAACAACTTCTACAACATTTTCATTGAGTTTTGAAGTTGCAACTCGTTTCATAAGTTCATTATAATAAAGTTCTTCATCAAATGGCAACTCTATTGCCTTGCCTAACCAGTCTGACAAGTGCATTGCGTTTGAAAGAGTAAGACCATTAATACCCTCTTTACCGTCTGCTACTAATGGTTCGCCACGCAAAATTGCGCCTGCAAACGCATTCATAACACCGATGTGTTGTGGGTTATCGTCTTTATCAAAATCAAGTTCAAGTTTTGTAGCATTTGGTGAAGCAAAAGGAGAAGTATTTGTCTGTGTAAACTCTGGCTCTGCCACATCAAGTTCCCAAACTTTAAGTTCGCCATCTTCAACAACGATTTTTGCTTTGTCCATCTGCACTTCAAAACGGTTTGAACCACAAGGGTCGCCTGTTGTTGTGATAAACACACCTGTTGCGCCGTTTTCATATTCCATATACGCTGTAACATCGTCTTCAACTTCGATTTCGTGCCATTTACCATAATGTAAATGCGCTTGAACTTTTACAGGCATACCACAAATCCATTGCATAAGGTCTAATTGGTGTGGGCATTGGTTAAGAAGCACGCCACCGCCTTCGCCTTTCCAAGAAGCACGCCAAGCGCCTGAATCATAATACGCTTTAGGGCGATACCAGTTTGTGATAAGCCAGTTTGTTCTTCTTATCTGACCATATTCGCCACTCTTTACGAGTTCACGCATTTTTTTATAAACGCAGTTTGTTCGCTGATTAAACATCATACCAAAAACAACATTGTGTTTATCTGCTTCTTTGTTCATTTCATTAACCTGCTTTGTATAAACGCCGGCAGGTTTTTCAACCATAACATGAAGACCTTTTTTCATAGCGGCAATTGCATATCTTGGGTGGTCATAGTGTGGCACTGCAACCAAAACCGCATTAATAAGCCCACTATCGAGCATTTCATCTGCATCTTCAAAAACTGCTACGCCTTCAACTTTTTCCTTTGCAAACTCAAGGCGAGCAGGGTTGATATCTGCAATTGCAGTTACAACAAAATCAGGGCAATTTCCTTCTAAAATGTTATTAAGATGGCCTGTTCCCATATTACCAAGGCCGATAATTCCAAGTCTAATCTTTTCCATAATATTATACCTCAATTCCAAGTGTGTTTACACAATAATCAAAACTCTTTTTCAAGCATTCAAATGGGTCTTCGCCATTGCAATTATCTTGCTCTACAAAAGCATATTCAACGCCTGAATCTTTTGCCGCTTCGACAATTGAATGGAAATTCATATTACCGCTACCAACAGGCAACATAACACGCTTAAAGCCCATATCTTTAAGATGAATACAAGGGATTCTTCCTTTTAATCTTCTTAAAGTTTGAGCAGGGTCTGCGCCACCTGCTTGCACCCAATATGTATCAACTGTGATTTTAAGTTCATCTGTAGAATATCTCTCACAAAGCAAATCTAAAATTGTTTTGCCATCAATAATCTGAAATTCAGGGTCGTGGTTATGATAACAAAGAGATACATCTGATTTTGCGATAGTTTTTATTGCTTCATCAAATGTTGAAGCAAAATCATCAACAGAATTTTGAGTGAAATCATACCAACCAATGCCTACATAATCACAATTAAAACTCTTATGAAAATCAATTGTTTCTTCAGTTTCATTTAAAATTTTGTTTGTATCAAAATGAGTAAGCGGTGCTACAAGGCCGTATTTTTCTAACTTTTCATTAATCCATTCGGTTGTGTAATCACAAACACCTGAAAGTTGCACTGCTTTGTAGCCGATTTGCGATACTTTTTTCAAAGTTTCTTCAAGCGATTCTAAATCTTTACAATAATCTCTTACTGTATAAAGTTGTGCACCAAGTTTCATATTTCTATACCCCTTTTATAATATTTTTCAAAGCATTTACGCCAGCGTCAAACGCTTCACGGTTGTCTTTATAACTTTGTAAAATTGTACTTGTTTCGCCTTCTTGTTCAAGGTTTTTGAGTCCTGAAAACTCATACAAATGTGGCTCTAAAGTTAAAATCTCGCCTTTATACATTTTTAGCAACTCTGCGATATTTCCAACACCTTTTCCCGATGGAACAATTGTGCCATCCAAAAGCGCATCTTTAATATGCATATAATGAATGTAAGGCGCTAATGTTTTAAATGCCGAAACAGTTTCAACACCGCATTGAATAAAGTTTGCAGGGTCGTAAACTGCTTTTAATTCTGGTATTTCTTTGTGAATAATCTCACAACGAGATGCAACATCGCCGAAAATACCTTTTTCATTTTCGTGGCACAAAACAACATCGCTCATTTTACCAACTCTAACAAACTCGCCCATTCGCTCAAGCACCTGTGATTTATAATCATCAGGGTTTTTATCCTTATCAATATAAAATGAGAAAAGTCTGAAAGCCTTTGCCTCTAAAACATCGGCAATTTCTAAAGTTCTTTTGAATTTTTCAATATGCTCATCAAAATCATCATTAATTCCGATTTTGCCTATTGGTGAGCCAATTGAAAAAACGCTGATACCATTTTCATTTAATTGTTTTTTAATTTCTTTAGCCTTTTCTACAGACAAATCCGAAACATTAATTCCATCAACATTTCTAATCTCAAGATTAAAAATCTCGTTTTCTTTCATCGCTTTTATTTGCTCTGCTAATGAGTCGCCTGCTTCATCTGCAAAGGCACAAAGTTTAAATTTTTGCATATACTCACACTCCTTTAAACCAATTATAATATGTTTATATTTGCAAATCAATTGCGAATATACGCAAAAACCTTGCAAAAACACGCATATAGTGATATAATTAATTAAATGAATGCATTTATACAATTCAATTCCATGAATTGCCTTATGGCATGAATTGAAATCTGCGATTTCATGAATTGAGCCTATCGGCTCATGAATTGCACCTCGAGTGCATTGAAAGGAAATAATTATGGGTAATATAACCGAGTATGTAAACGGCGAATTAAAGTGTAGTCATACCGTTACCGTGTCACCAAAAGCGCAAGACTTTAATATGCACGCGCACGATGTTTATGAACTTTATTTTTTTATAAGCGGCAACGCCGAGTATTTTGTTGAGGGTAATGTTTATAAATTGCAACCTAACGATATTATGATTATGCGCCAAGGTGAAACGCACAAACTTCAAGTTAAAGGCGATACTACTTATGAACGAGTTTCTATTCACTTTTCGCCTATGATAGTTTACGAATGCATTGGCGATACTGTTTTAACCCCTTTTAACTCGCGCCCTTTGGGGTTGATGAATTTATATAGGGTAAGTGATTTTGAAACCGACCACTATATTTCTTGCATTGATACAATAAAGAAATGCATTGATGAAAGCAAAGATAATACCTATATAATAGCGCCTTTGATTTCGCTACTTGTTGAAATTTCAAAAGCATATGACAACAAAGCGCAAAACAAAGTTAAAATAAAGCGTTCTCTTGCAGTTGAAATGGTTGATTTTATAAACAAGAATTTATTTGAACAACTGAATCTTAAAATAATTGCCGATAATTTTTATATAAGCAGTTCACAAGCCAACCGAGTTTTTAAAAGGCAGGTTGGCACATCGATTTGGGAGTATGTTGTGATAAAACGTTTAATGGCGGCAAAAGATATGATTTTAAAAGGCGAAAGCGCCTCGGCTACGGCAGAAAAATGTGGTTTTTCCGACTACTCATCATTTTGGCGAGCGTATAAAAAACAATTTAATCAAAACCCTAAAAACAACTAAAAACCGCACTCAATGAGTGCGGTTTTTATGTTATTTCTATTTTTTCGCAGTAGTTGTTTCTTCCATTCCGTTAATACTATCTCCAAAGATATAATTTAAATCGAAGAAATATTCTCTTGCATTGTTTCTATAACTATTAAAAGTTTCAACAACCTGTTCGAAACTTCCTTCTGGGTTTTTACAGAAATCGAAAAATGCAATAGTATTAGTAAAGAATTTTTTTAATGTAGGATAATGCTCATAATCAGAGTGTTTTCCACTAATATCTTGCATTTTTTCTTTAGCACTCTCAAGCAATTTTGTGATTTTTTTAACTTTTCCGTTTGTTTTATAAATTTCAGATGCTAAATCAACAAATGCTGAAAAATCATCATCATATAAAGAGCAAAAATCAGACCAATCACCATACTCATATTCTGTTTTCCCCATCAAACTTGCAACTGCTTTTTCTATCTCTTCGTCTGTTACATTAAGTTCCTCTGCTAAATCATCTAAATAATAATCAGAATCATAACTGCTAGAATCATAAACACCAAGTCGCCATGCTTCATAAACGCACATCGAATAATCATTTGTCATATTATATGCTTGTTTAATATCTTCAAAAGCAGAAGATGAATCTTTAAACGCAGTACAACTACACAAAGATACACAAATAAGAACAGCCAACAACAAACTTAAAACTTTTTTCATTTTTTATTCCCCTTCTTTTTTGCTTTTTTTAAAAATCAAAAATACAAATACAGCGCAAACAGGAATTGCTAAAAGCATTCCCAACAACAAAGCAGAAACAACACAACATACAAAACCAATAATACCTAATTGAATGATTCCTTTCACTGCTCCAACAATTGCAGGTATTGCGCCAAGTACACAACCGGTAATTATAGCACCGATTATAGTTCCAAGTGTAAATGAATCCATTATTTTTCCTCCTTTGGTAATATTTAGATAATTTTTATCTAAATATATTATAGATAATATTTATCTAAAAGTCAATAGATAAATTTTATCTAGATATAATATATTTGGTGATAATAATGAAAAACAGAATTAAAGATTTACGAGAAGATAATGATTTAACCCAACAGCAAATAGCAGATGAAATTGGTATAACGCAAAGAAAATACAGTTATATAGAAACAGGAACTCAACAATTAACCGATGAAATTTTATGTAAATTAGCAGATTTTTATAATGTTAGTATTGACTATATTCTATTTCGAACTGAAAACAAAAATGTAAACAACTAAAAAACCGCACTCATTGAGTGCGGTTTTTTATTAATAAATAAATGAATATCTTTTTCTATATTGCTTTGGCGAAATACCTTTATTCTTTTTAAACAAATGATAAAAAGTTGAAAGATTTTCAAAGCCACTTTCAAGCGCAATATCAATGATATCTAAATATGTAGTTGTAAGCATTGCTGCTGCATGCTCAATTCGAAGTTCATTAAGATAAACGCCGATAGTTGTACCGGTTGCCTCTTTGAAAAGCCTGCTGATATGTTCACGAGATTTGCCTGAACGCCTTATAACCTCGCCTGTTTTAAGAGAATATGTTTCTCTTTTGGTTAATGACTCATAAAATTCATCAAACCAACGAGGTGTTTTTACTAAAAATTCGCTCATAAGTTATTTTACAATATAACCTTCTCTAACGCCAAATGCAGCGTTGCTTTCATCAGTATCAATATGCATAGCAAGAGCAAAATTTTCGTGAACTCTGACAACAACATCTTCATAGATAGTTGAACGGTCAGATGACTCGGCTTTTACGCTAACGATTTGTTTATCTTCAACGCCTAATTTTTCAGCGTCTGCAGGTGTCATATGAATATGTCTTTTAGCAACAATAACGCCTTCTGCGATTTCAACTTCGCCACAAGGACCTACTAATTTGCAACCTGGTGTGCCTGCAACATCGCCTGATTCTCTAATAACTGAATCAACGCCGATAGAACGAGCATCAGTAGCAGAAATTTCAACTTGGTCTGCAGGGCGAGTTGGACCTAAAATTGTGCAAACGAGTGATTTTTTTGGACCAACAACTGTGATTTTTTCTTCACAAGCGAATTGACCTGGTTGTGATAAATCTTTTTTATTTGTAAGAGTTGCGCCCTTACCGAAAAGAGTTTCTAATGTTTCTTGAGTGATGTGTGCATGTCTTGCGGATGTTTCAATAATAAACTTGTCCATTTATTTTTCTCCTTAAATAATCTTTATTAATTATATATTACTCCTTTTTCAAAATAATTTCAACTGTTTTTGCGAAATTTTAGATTGATTTTTGCTATTATTTATGGTTAAATTGTTTATATAAGGAGTGATATGTTTGAAAACTGCTATTATTACCGGCGCTTCAAGTGGAATCGGCAAAGAATTTGTTAAACAGATTTCTCAAACAGGCGAGTTTGAAAGAATCTGGGTAATTGCCAGAAGCAAAGATAAACTTTTAGACCTTGAATTAAACTTTGGCGAGAGTATTGTACCTATTGCGCTTGATTTAACTGATAAAAATGATTTTGAGAATTTTCAAAAAATTTTAGAAAAAGAAAAACCTGATATAAAACTTCTCATTAACAACGCAGGTTTTGGGAAATTCGGCTCGCACTCGCAAATTCCTGTAAACGAAAGCGCCGATATGATAGATTTAAATTGCAAAGCGGTTGTTATGATGTCTGAAATGTGTTTGCCTTATATGAATGATGGCGCTAAAATTATTCAAGTAGCATCAATTGCCGCTTTTCAACCTTTACCTTATATTAATGTATATGGCGCTACTAAATCTTTTGTTTTAAATTACGCTATCGGTCTTGATAAAGAGTTAAAAGATAAAAACATTCGAGTTTTTGCGCTTTGCCCCGGTTGGACAAAAACTAACTTTTTCGATGTTGCAAAAACTAATCCTAACGATGTTAAGACTTTCGGCGTTTGGTTTACCGCAAGTCAAATTGTTGACTATGCTTTGAAAAAGATTAGAAAAACCAAAAAGGTTATTTTAGTGCCAAGCCTTTACAATAAAATTCAATGCACATTAACAAAAATTGTTTCAAGAAATATGGCGGCTAACATCTGGCTTAAAATTCAAAAGAAATAAAGGAGAAATCAAAATGGAAAGAATAGCATCTTTTTGCGTTGACCACACAAAACTTAACAAAGGAGTTTATGTTTCCAGAATTGACGGGGATATTACCACCTATGATATAAGAATGAAAAAGCCTAACGTTGAGCAGGTGCTTGACAACGGCGCAATTCATACTATTGAGCATCTTTTTGCTACTTATGCTAGAAACTGCGAATATAAAGATAGCGTTATTTACTTTGGTCCTATGGGTTGCAGAACAGGTTGCTACTTTTTAACAAGAAACCTTGATAACGCTATTGTTTTAAATATTATCAAATCTGCTTTTGAATTTATTGCAAACTTTGAAGGCGAAATTCCTGGTTCTTCTGAAATCGAATGTGGAAACTATCGCGACCATAATTTAGCGCTTGCAAAGGATGAGACAGAAGAATTTGTAAACATTTTAAAATCTGTTACAACCGAAAATATGAATTATTGATATTTTATTTGTGCAACATTGTTAAAAACTATGTTAAAATGTTAAAATTTTATATGAAATCATACAAAACACCTTAAAAAAGGTTGCAATTTTGTAACTTTCGTGTATAATGATATACAGTTTGTTACAAATTTGTAACTTTTGCTCTGTCGAAAATAACTGACAGAAGAAAGGTGTTTTTTATTATGTTTTCTATTATTGATAGGAAAAAGGCATTCAGAATTGCTATTATATCAGTAATTTTGGTTTTTGCGATTATTTTACCTATCTTCCCTTTTTCAACGCTTGCTATTGCGTATGAAATTAAGTTAGATAACAAATCTATTGGGTTTGTTTCAAATACCGAACAATTTAATAAAGTAAAAACAACAATTGATAATAATTCTGTAGGCAGTGTTACTGAAGAAGTTGAAGTTTCGGCAACTATTGTTCCTAAAGTATCGCTTAACACTGTTTCTCAAGCATCACAAAGTTTGACAGAAAATCTTAAAGATGTTGATAATATTGTAAGTGTTTACGGAATTTATGCTGATGGAATTTGTATTGCAGCAAGTGAAAACAAAGAATTGCTTTTAAATGCAATTGAGGCTTATAAAAGTCAAATGCAGGCTAAAAAAGATGCAGATATTATTGTTTTTAACAAAAACATTACCGTTGAAGAATGTTTGAGTCTTACTGAAAAACTTTCAACTTTAGAAGATGCAATTAAAACTATCGAGCAAAATGTTGGTTATAAATACGGTTACTACAAAACTTATACAAAAAATATCAAATTTAACACTATAAAAAAGACTGATGATAATTTATATGAAGGTATCACAGTAGTAGAATCTGAAGGTGTTAAAGGCGAACAAGAGATTACCCAAGTTGTTTTTTACAACTTTGGCGAAAAATCTCATAAAGAAATTGTTAAAACAGTTGTTATTTCACAACCTATTGATAAAGTAGTTATTAAAGGCACAAAAGAACGTCCACAAGTTGACCTTAAAGGTGGCGAATATTTATGGCCACTTGATAGAAGTGTTTCTTGTTATGTGAGTAGCCCCTTCGGTCCAAGAAGTGGCAGAAATCACGATGGCCTTGATATTATCACAAATTACGGCGAACAAATTTTAGCCGCTAATGATGGTGTTGTAATTAGAGCGTCTTGGTTTGATGGCTATGGATATTGCGTTGATATTCAACATAAAGACGGCGCAGTTTCAAGATATGCTCACTGCTCATCACTTGATGTGCAAGAAGGCCAACAGGTTGTTATGGGGCAGGTAATTGCAAGAGTAGGCTCAACAGGTCGCTCAACTGCAAACCATATTCACTTTGAAATAATGCCTGACGGTTGCACACCGGTTAACCCTTATAATTATGTAGTAGAATAAAAAAAGAGTGGTTTTAAAAACCACTCTTTTTTGTTTATAATTATTTTGAATTCAAGTAACCTGTTACATAGAAACAAGATGAGTTCCAATAAATTGTAACTTCGTTTGTTGTCCAGTTCCATTCCCAGTCAATATAGCAACCTGCCGGTGGCATATTATCCCAGTCAATACCCTCTGACTGTTTAACACCATTAACAACGGTTGGTCTTTGCCATTTTCTATCATTAGGGCCACCTGCAACAAGGCCAGGAACACAAGGCTCTACTCCATCAAACATTGATGGGCGGTGGTGTGGATTAACAACAGTATTTGTACCATAACCTGAAACATAACATTTTGAAATGTAGTTTCTACCAAAGATATAAGAAACGCTATCTTTAATCATCTTGTCATATTTATCGGTTTTTAAAAGATATGCCGCTGAAATAACGTTGCCGAGTTTATTAGTAAGAACGGCATTTGAACCCCAATAATATTCATTTTCGTGACGATTTACACCATCATGCAAACAAAGAAGATAAGGGTTTCTGTTATAAATAGTAAGCGCTTCTTCCGCGCTATCAATAATGCATTTTAGAACCTTTGCTTTTAACTCTTGGTCGGCATTTTCTGCTAAACAATAAGCAAATGAGCCATGACCACCTTGATTATAAGCGCCAAAAGCAGTTTTTGAGAAGTTCATATTGAAAAATTCACTAAAATGCTCTTCGTAAACTTTTTCACCTGTTGTTCTGAAAAGTTCTGCCGCTGCCCAATAAACTTCATCTAAACAACAAGCATCGCCATAACCACCAGTGTTACAAGGAGGCACATTTTGAAACTCTTTAGCATCTTTATAATTAGCAATAGCATAATCAAAAGCGCGTTTTGACGCTTCAAGACATTTTTCAGCATAATCAGGATAAAACTCTTTATAAACTCTTGCCGCAATTGCCATTGCTGCCGCAAAACCCGCGGTTGCAGGAATCATAACAGGGCTAATCGCTTGAATTTCCCACTTTTCAGTGTCAACATCTGGCATATCATTAGCCGCAAAAGTATCTGTTGTTACTTTATGATAAACGCCACCCTCTGCGGTTTGCATTTTAAGCATCCAGTCAAGTTCGTATTTAGCCTCATTCAAAATATCAGGCACACCATTGCCGCTTTCAGGAATGTTTAAATCAAAGCCAACCTTTTCACCGAAAAGTTCATAAGCATACATCATATTAAATACAGTTTGGTTTGCAGGAGTGATATATTTACCATAGTCGCCTGCGTCATGCCAACCACCTGAAACGTCTTCAATAATAACGCTTGGGTCGGTCAATAAATAACCAGGAAGATTATGACAAGCCTTATGAGTATAAGGACCTGCATATTTTTCTTCTAATTCCATACCGCAACGTTGAAAATAGAGCGCTTTAATCATTGCTTTTGTAACTTCTTCATATGGTTTTTTAGAAATTTCAAATGTATAAGAAACGCCTTTTTCGGTTGCAATATAATATTTGCCTTCTTGCTTTACATCAGTAAACACAGCGTGAGTTACATAAATGCTATTAGTAGCATCAAACTTTTTACCGCTAATTTTACCTTCGAAAACCGCTTCATCAGTTTGCGCATTTACAACAAAGAATTGACCTGTAATATCATTTTTACAAACCGCTATCTTTTCATCATTGATACCATAAGCAATTTGGTTTACTGCGATATCAATATTCAATTCTTTTGAAAACTCTTTTGGAATTGTTAATTTACTCATAACTTTTCACCTATAATTTTTATTCATAATTTTGGGGTTGGCGATAAAAACCAACCCCAAATTAAATTCAGTATTAAATTAGTCTATTGAACTTGCTTCAGCAGTTTTTGTTCTGTTTAAATCTTGTTGAACAACAGGAGCATAAGCAAAAATACAAGTTGAGTTCCAATATACACAAATCTCGTTTGATACATAGTCACTATCTTTATCATTATAGTGGAATGATGTGTCAGTGCCCTGACCTTGTGAATATCCGGCAGCCATTTGACCAGGAGTACAACGAGTATTCTTATTCTCATTTTTGAGAATTACTGATGGGTAATGGTGAATATTCTTCGAAGAACCTTCAGTAAGACCTGTAATGAAACAGTAACCCAACCAGTTAGTACCAAGTTTAAAGTTTAGTACTGAACGTGAAGCCGCTGTATAATCAGTGCTATCAGAAACAAAACAACTTGCGACAGCGTTTGCTTTGATAGTATTTTCTTGACCAATACTACCCCAACCATATTCATTTGTATCACCAAATGATGTTTTGCTTGTTTTAGTATTGTTATTAATTGCATCTGATTTAAACTTGTTAAGAATTGTAGTAACTAAAGCAGAATCAGTTGTACCTTCATTATTCTTATTCATCAACAAGTATTGAACTGCACCATAACCACCGTGTGCTTGTGAGCCCATAGAATAGTTTACAGTAGAAGTGCTGATTTTAGCTGAATATTTGCTATCTTTTGTTGCTCTATAAAGTGCAGCATACATATAGAATTGTGAGCTGTTTGCTTCATTACCAGTACCACCGTAAGAACCGCCGCCTGTGCCCCAACCGGAAGCCGATTTGCCTTGTGGAGCAACATCTCTTGCATTCTTTTCAGCAACGGTCATATTAAGAGGCGAACTTGTTCTGTTATTTGTATAGAATTCATAACCTAATTTTGCCGCTTCAAGACATTCGTTAGCAAATTTAGGGTCAATATCTTTAAATACATGATATGTGTTTGCCAAAGCACCTGCAGCGCCTGCAGATGTAGCAAAGTTTACACTCATTACACGGAAACCACCGTGGTCATTTGCTTGTTTGCCATTAAACGCTTTATCTTCTTCCGGCTTTGTATATTGCGCAGAAGCGAATGTTTGTGTACAAATCTTAAAGTAGAAACCACCGTAAGTTGAACTGCCTACATTTTTATTTTGCATATTGAGAAGGAATTTTGCTTCCCATCTGATTTGGTCAAGAATATCAGGAAGATTATCTTTTTCGCCATCAGCATTTGTATCTTGAATTATATCGGTTGTAAATACTTCTGGATACAATTCATATGCTTGACAAAGGTCAGCAACTACCTGTGAAGCAGGTTGAACGTATCTACCATAGTCACCCGCATCATGCAAACCATAAGCAAAGTCTGATGCAGGAAGTTTAATTACATTACCATTAGCATCAGTATTAGCAGTGAATGATGTTGCTTCTGAATTAGAAACATATGAATATGTATTACTTGTACCTTGACTAACAATTACATTTTTAATATTATTTTTTTGTGTTTCTGTCAAAAGTATAGGAGTAACAACATCAACATTCAAATAATAAACATCTTTACCGTCTTCTTTAACGGTTTTTGAAGAAGCGGAATATTTACCATCGGATAAATTAGCATTTTCAAGAGCTTTTACTACTCCAGATGTCTCGGTACCTGTAGCCAAGGTTGTAGTCTTAATTTTAAATGTTGTAGTTACTTGGAATTTATCAACAACTACAACTTCTTTACCTTTAAGTTGAGCGTTTGTTGATTCATAGTGGCAAGCAGTACGAGCGTGAGCGCCATATTTTGTCATATAATCTTCTGCGCTATCGCCATATTCACTTTGGAAGTAATCTGCATATTTTTGAAGAACTTCTGTTTCAACAGGGCCGCCGCAACGTTGATAATAAAGAGCCATAAGCATATAATCCATTGCTTTAGCATATGGGTTATCAGAAATTGTAAACGGATAAGAATATCCTGCAGGAGCATAAATTCTATATGTACCAGGAGTTGTAAATGATGACATATCAACAGTTGACTGCCAAGCATCATCAGTACCATTCAATTTACCAGGAGTACACAAGTACTTTTTACCTGATTTGAATGTTGCAACAACTTGTTTTGTTAATTCATCAACAAGATAAATATCTCTTTCAGCAATTAATGAATATTCAGGAGTATTTTCAAAACCTTCAACAAGTTTGAAAATCTTTTTACCATGAGTTGAATAACCTACTTGGTTTACAGCAACTGTATAATAAGGATTATCATTAACAGCCGCTCTTATAGCCAATTGATTATGATAGTAACGTGGTACGCCACCCTCAACGAAAGGCGCTTCTGTATATCCATGCGATGTTGTACTTGTTGTTTGCTTAACAGTTGTATGAGTTTCAAACTCACGATTGATAAATGTTTTTTGAAGTTTTGAGATATATCTTCTCAATTGGAAAAGGTCATCAGTATCAACCGCGCCGGATGTATTACAGTCAGCGGGGTCTCCATCTTTAATTCTTCTTGGAACATCAACCTTTGACAAGAATTTTCTAATCCAAAGAATATCTTGCATATTAATTTGCTCATCTTTATTAGCATCACCCAAAATACCATCAGCGTTTACCGATGTTGGCATTATTGACATACTTGAAAATGCAATGATGATAGCCAAAAGAGCCGCAATAACTGAAATATATTTCTTCATCATTTTACCTCCGTTTTAAATGAAAAATAATATTGATTTTGAGGACTTTTGCAAAATGGGCGCAAAACTCCCCTATATTTCAACTATATTATATCAAAATTAAGGTATTAAAGCAAGAAAAAAATCACAAAAAAACTCTGTTCTACAATTTGCATAAACAAAACAAAATAATTTGTAAATTCTACACAAAATTATTGATGAATTTTTTAAAATTGCCAAGATAATACACTTCTAATTGTTGACATTACAAACTTTTCAAGGTATAATGATAGTAATTGTAAACATATAATTACATTTAATCACTTTTATGTTTTTTGGAGTTGAATTTATGGAAGTTTTTCCAACCGTTTCGGTTGTTATTCCTATTCATAATGAGGAAAGATATATTGAGGCTTGTCTTGACTCGCTTCTTAATCAAGATTATCCTACCGAATTAATCGAAGCGATTTTGGTTGATGGTATGTCAACCGATTCGACAAGGGAAATCATTGAGGAAAAATATACATCTAAATATAATTTTATAAAATTAATAGACAACCCTGAAAAATCAGTGCAATTTGCTCTTAATCACGGTATTAAGGCGGCTAAAAATGAATACATTGTTCGTTTTGACGCTCACTCTGAATACGCTTCTGATTATGTTTCAAAATGCATTGAGTATCATTTAAAAACCGATGCTGATAATATTGGCGGTCCTAACATTGTTATGGGTAAAAACCCTGTGCAACAAGCAATTGCGGCGGCTTATTACTCACCTTTTGCGCTCGGTGGCGGTAGAAATCACATTGAGGGTTATGAGGGCTATTCTGATACCGTTTCATTCGGCTCATTTTTGCGTTCAACTGCAGAAAAACTTAATTATTTTGATGAAGATTTAACTTTAAATGAAGATGATGATTTTAATTTCAGATTAATTGAGCAAGGCGGTAAAGTTTATATTACGCCTGAAATTCGCAGTACATATTATCCTAGGGATAATTACAGAGCGCTTTTCAAACAATATTATCTTTACGGCTTTTGGAAAGTTGCAGTTATAAAGAAGCATAAAAAACCTGCAAGGCTTTCTCATTTAATTCCGCTTTTATTCTTTATGTATATCACATTCGGCGGGCTTTTAGCATTGTTTATTGAGCCTATAAAATGGCTTTATCTCGCAGTTTTAGCATTATACCTTGTAATAGATTTTATCGTTTCATTCAAATCAAAATATATTACAACTAAAATCGGTAGATTAAGACTTGTTTGGATCCATTTTGTTTTGCATTTTTCCTATGGTTTAGGTTTCTTTGCAGGCATTTTCAAATTTGCATTTAAAAAGTGGTAAAAATTATGGCTTATAAAATAAGTGATGTAGAAATAATGAATCTGCAACGAAAATCTCTTGAAATGCTTTTGTTTTTCAAAGATTTTTGTGAAAAACATAATCTTAAATTCTTTTTCTGCGGTGGTTGTCTTATCGGCGCAGTAAGAGAAAAAGGGTTTATCCCTTGGGATGATGATGTTGATGTTTTTATGCCAAGAGATGATTATGAAAAGTTGATTAAGATTTTTAATGAAAAATCAGGCTCTGATAAATACTTTTTGCAGGTTTCAACTAAAGAAAATTTAACCAAAAACCTTTTTGCAACTATTTGCGATAGCGACACTACTTATATAAAATCTTATCAAGCAGACCTTGATATTAACCACGGTATTGTGCTTGATATTTTGCCTATTGACGGTGCGCCTAGCGGTAAAATAAAAAGGCTTTTCCAAATGGTGAATGCGCTTTTTTATTCGCTTTATCTAATCGGCGAAGCGCCTTTGAACAATGGCAAAATTATTGAAATTATCGGTAAAATTTTATTGTGTTTTGTCCCTAGTAAAAAATTAAGATGGAAAATTGCTATGGGTTGCAAAAAGAGAATGACTAAATATTCGCTTGATAAAAGCGAGTATGCAACTGAACTTTGTTCGGGCCCTTATTATATGAGAAAAAGGTATTTTGCAAAAGATTTTAGCGATACTGTTTTGCTCGAATTTGAGGGGTATCAAATGCCTGCTATGGTGGGCTATCACAACTATCTGACCGAGGCTTTTGGCGATTATATGGAATTACCGCCTGAAGAAAACAGAGTTGTGCATCATAAAATTGAATTTGTCGATACTGACAATTCATATAAAATTTATAAAGGCAAGTATTATCTTGTAAACGGAGGAAAATAAAATGATTTTTGGTGCAATTTTAGCCGGTGGCGTTGGCTCTAGAATGAACATTTCTGATATGCCTAAACAATTTTTAAAATTAGGCGAAAAACCTATTATTGTTCATACTTTAGAGAAATTTATGTTGGCTTCTCGTCTTGACCACATTTATATCGGCGTTCATCCTGACTGGCTTACTCATATGAATGACCTTGTTGAAAAATATGTTGGCTCACCTGCAAGTGATAATGTTCACGTTGTTGCCGGTGGTACTGACAGAAATTCTACTATTTTTAACATTATCGCTGACATTGAAAAGAATTTTGGCGAAAGCGATGAGCATATTATCATCACTCATGATTCTGTTAGACCTTTTGTTACTCAAAGAATGATTGATGAAAATATCGACGCTGCTATTAAATACGGCGCGGTTGATACTGTTACAGGCGCTATTGATACAATTGTTGAATCGGAAGACGGCAAAACTATTTCTGCTATTCCTGATAGAAGCAAAATGTATCAAGGACAAACTCCACAAAGTTTCAACATCAGTCTTTTGAAAAAACTTTATGGCGAATTAACCGATGATGAAAAGGCTATTTTAACTGACGCTTGTAAAATTTGCATTGTTAAAAACCACCCTGTTTATATGGTTGAGGGTGAGATTTCTAATATCAAAATCACCACTGTAAGCGATTATAAAATTGCTCAAGCTATGGTTGGAGGAATAAAAATTGATTAATTACGTTTATCAATTGGTAAGCCCAAAAGTTTTTTCAATTAAATATACTGATTTGAGCCTTAATTCTGACAAAGTTATTATTAGGCCAAATTATATGGCGCTTTGCCACGCTGACCAACGCTACTTTTTAGGTCAACGTGATATTAAAGTGCTTAATAAAAAACTTCCTATGGCGCTTATTCACGAATGTTGTGGTATTGTTGAATTTGACCCAACAGGCACTTATCAAAAAGGTCAAAAGGTTGTAATGATTCCTAATACCCCAATTCGCAAAAACCCTGTTATTTTTGAAAACTATGATAAAGGCTCATACTTTTTATCATCTGGTCACGATGGCTTTATGCGTGAATTTGTTGACTTGCCTGTAGATAGAGTTGTGCCTTATAACGATGTGCCTGACGCAGTTGCGGCTATTACCGAGTTTATCAGCGTTGGTGTGCATGCTTCTACACGTTTTGATTTAGCGGCTCACGAGATTCGTGATTCAATAGGTATCTGGGGCGATGGCTCGCTCGCTTACTCTGTTGCAAATATTTTGAAACTTCGCTTCCCTAACTCAAAACTTTATGTTATTGGTATGGATTCTCGCAAATTAACACACTTCTCTTTTGTTGATGGAACATATCTTGCTAATAACATTCCTGAAGATTTCCATGTTGACCACGCTTTTGAATGTTGTGGTGGCGAGGGCTCTTTCTATGCAATTGATGATATTATTAAATACATCAACCCTCAAGGAACAGTTATGCTTATGGGTGTTTCTGAAAACAAAGTTGCAATTAATACTCGTGATGTTTTGGAAAAAGGTTTAACCTTTATCGGTTCATCACGTTCAGGTAGGGCTGACTTCGAAAAGGCAGTCGAACTTATGGAGTCTAAAGACTTCCAAAAAAGAATAAAAATCATTATCAGTGAGGACGAGCCTGTTAAGTCTATTAAAGACATTATCAGGGTTTTTGGTAATGACTTGACTACACCATTTAAAACTGTTTTTAAATGGGATGTGTAAAATAACAAAAATCGGGCATTTTTAATGCCCGATTTTGTAGTGTTTGTAGAAAATAAAAATAAATCATTTTGTATCTTGAAAAAAAGCGTATAAAATGAGATAATGTAATTGTACAATGATAATTTTTTAACAAAATCTTTAATTAGCACCTAAACAATTGCAGGAAAGCAGTTGTTAAAAATAAAAAAATTACTTTAAGGGGACAAAAAAATGAATTTTCACGGAAAAGACATTAAAATTTTTGCTTGCAACTCAAACTTACCTGTTGCAAAACAAATGGCTGACCGTTTAGGTCTTAAACTCGGTCAAGCAGATGTAAAACACTTCTCTGATGGCGAGATTGCAGTTTCTATTAACGAATCAGTTCGTGGTTCTGACGTATTTATCGTTCAGTCAACTTGCGCGCCTGTTAATGACAATCTTATGGAATTGCTCATTATGATTGACGCTATGAAACGTGCTTCTGCAGGTAGAATTACTGCAGTTATTCCTTACTTTGGCTATGCTCGTCAAGACAGAAAAGCAAAAGCAAGAGACCCAATTAGTGCTAAACTTTGCGCTGATATTCTTACAACTTCAGGCGCTGACAGAGTTCTTACTATGGACCTTCACGCTGCTCAAATTCAAGGTTTCTTCAACATTCCACTTGACCATCTTTTAGGCGTGCCAATTCTTGCCCCTTATTTTGATAAAAAATACGCTCACAACAAAGAAGACGATATTGTTGTGGTTTCACCTGACTTGGGTTCAGTTACTCGTGCTCGTAACTTTGCTGCTCGTATTGACGCTCCACTTGCTATTATTGACAAACGTCGTCAAAGAGCAAATGTTTGTGAAGTTATGAATATTATCGGTGATGTTAAGGGTAAAAAATGTATCATCGTTGACGATATGATAGATACTGCAGGTACTCTTTGCAACGCTGCTAAAGCAATTGTTGAAATCGGTGGCGCTTTAGAAGTTTCTGCTTGTGCTACTCACGGTGTATTATCAGGCCCTGCTATTGAAAGAATTAACAACTCTGTATTAAAAGAAATTGTATTGCTTGATACTATTCCATTGAGTGATAGCAAAAAATGTGATAAAATCACAATGCTTCCTGTTGCACCTGTATTTGCAGAAGCAATTGAAAGAATTTATACTGACAAACCAATGTCAGCAATGTTTGGTTGGTAAAATACATAATCAAGGCCACACTCATCTTTTAGAGTGTGGCTTTTTAAAAAGAAAGGTGTTTTATGAGTAACACAACGCTAAAAATTATTGCTTGTGTATCTATGCTTATTGACCATATCGGCTATATACTTTTTCCTGACGTTTTTATGCTTCGTTGTATAGGCAGAATTGCAATGCCGATTTTTGCTTTTTTCATCGGTCAGGGTTGTAGATATACTAAAAACAAAATTAGATATTTTAGTCAAATTTTTCTGCTAGGCATATTTTGTCAGATTTTCGCTGTTGCAAATGATTTGATAACAGGAAATTTCGATGAATTTTACGGAAACATTCTTTTAACATTCTCAATGTCTATTGTGATTTGTTTTGCATATATTCATCTTGAAAACGCGTATAAAGATAAACAACCACTTTTAAAACCTGGCGCTTTGTTTGTGCTTTGTGTTTTAGGCGCTTACTGTATTTTAAGATTTACCGATAATGTTTTTGGAATTCCTTTTCATGTTGATTATGGAATGCGCGGTGTTTTATTGCCACTTTGCGCTTGTGCTTTTACTAAAAAGAGTAATATGATTTGCGCTTTTTCAATAGGACTTTTGCTTCCTATGATAATGCAAGGCAAAAACATTTATTACATTTTATTCGCAGCGTTATCACTTGTGCTTTTATATTTTTACAACGGAAATTACGGAAACAAAAAGTTAAAATATCTATTTTATGTTTTCTATCCATTACACCTTGGAATTTTACATTTAATAAGTTTAGCAATATAAAAAGCCACCAAAACGGTGGCTTTTTATTTATAATTTTAATGATTTTAAGTAATCTATAATTTCTTTTGCATCATCCATTGCTTTGTCTTCACTTGTTTCGTGTTCAACAATATAATGAACAACGCCCATTTTATCGCCTGCTTTGATTACTGATTTCAAATCAACAGGTCCTTTATCAAATAGCACATCAGTTTTTTCGCCATCTACATTTTCAATTTGTCTTAAATGCAAAGCGATAACTCTGCCCGCATATTTTCTAATATAATCTTCAGGGTTTTCACCAATAAAACCTACCCAACCAACATCAAGTTCTAATAAAAGCAATGGGTCGGCGCCTTCCATAAACTTATCTAAAATATTACCGTTTTCATCTTTTCTTTCAAGTTCCCAAGCGTGATTATGATAAGCGAATTGAAATCCCTGCATTAAACAATTTTCGGCTATTTTCAAAATATTAGCGATTACTATTTGTTCATCTTCTTTAGTTTCTACATTTATCCAAGGGCAAACAACAAGGTCACAACCACAGGCTTTCAATATTTCTAAATGATAATCAAGATTATTTAAACACTCTTCATAAGAAAGATGCGCCGAAACTGCCTCAAGACCGAGATAATTTAAAAACTCTGCTAACTCTTCTGGTGCATAACCACCATAGTTACCACAGAATTCTACACCATCATAACCCATTTCGGCTACTCTTTTTAAAGTACCTTCAAAATCTTCTTCCAGCGCCTTTCTTACTGAATAAAGTTGCAATGAATACTTTTTCATAAAAACACCCCATTTTTATATTTTTTGTATTTACTAAATTCAAAAAATAGTGTATAATTTATATTAACTTATATCTTGTAAATTGTAAAGGGGTATTTTAATGAAAATTTATGAAAATGTTCCGTATTTAAAAGAAGAAAGTAACCAATATCCCATGATAGAAGAATTTTTGCTTCCTGGCGAAAACAATCCTTGTATTATCGTTTGTCCAGGTGGTGGATATTGGGGTCTTGCAGAGCACGAGAGATATGTTGAAACATTTAAAAATATGGGGCTCTCTGTTTTTGTGCTTACTTACAGATGTTGTCCTTATTCTTACCCTTGCCAAATGCTTGATATTCAGCGCGCCATTAAATTCGTGCGTTTTAATGCTAAAAAATTCGGCATTAACCCTAACAAAGTGCTTGTTGCAGGGTCATCTGCAGGTGGGCATTTAGCCGTATCTGCTTGTTGCCACTTTGAAACAGTTGAACCTATTGGCGATGAAATTGATAAAATGTCTGCTCGTCCTGATGGTGGTATTCTTTGCTACCCTGTTGTATCATTAACCGAATTTACTCATCAGGATTCTAGCAACAATTTTAGCGGCTATAACGATGAAATTAGAGAAAAATATTCAATTCAAAAGCACGTGCATAAAAATATGCCTCCTCTTTTTGTTTGGCATACTTTAGAGGACCAAACAGTTGATGTTAGAAATGTTTTAACACTTGCAACTGCCTGTAAAGTGCAAGGCGCAGATATTGAACTTCATATTTTTACAAAAGGTTGTCACGGGTTAGGCGTTGCAAATGATAACCAAAATGTTCATCAATGGGTTGGGCTTTGCAAAAACTGGCTTGAAACAAATAATTTTATATAAAGGGCAGAAAAACTTTGGATTTAATTAAACTAAAAAGAGATTTAATAAGAAAAGAATTTGGAAGAATGAATGATATGCAATTTGAGGCCGTTGTTAATGTTAACGGTCCTCTTTTGGTGCTAGCGGGTGCGGGAAGTGGTAAAACAACTGTGCTTGTTAACCGAATTGCTTATCTTATAAAATACGGCAACTCTTATTTAAAAGATTACGAGCCTTATTTAGATGAAACTGATATTGCCGAAATCTGCGATTATATTGACGGTGTAACTGAAACTGCGCCTGAAATCCCTGCGCTTACGCTCGGCGCGCCAAAACCTTGGAATATTCTTGCGATTACTTTTACAAACAAAGCGGCAAACGAGTTAAAAGAACGTCTTCAAGCAAAAATCACCCAAGGCGGCGACAAAATAAACGCCGGCACTTTTCACTCGATTTGCGGTAAGATTTTAAGAATAGATGGCGAAAAATTAGGTTATACTTCAAACTACACTATTTATGACTCTAACGATACAATTAGAGTTATAAAAGAGTGCCAGAAAAAACTTAATATTGATGATAAAATGCTTTCTTACAAAATAATTCGCAATGAGATAAGTAAAGCTAAAGACTCGCTTATTTCCCCTGAAGAATTTGAAGAAACAGTAGGCTATGATTTTCGTCAAAAACAAATTGCCGAGGTTTATAAACTTTATCAAAAAACATTAAAGCAAAGTGACGCAATGGATTTTGATGATATGATTGCAAACACGGTTAAACTTTTTGAAGAAAATCCTGATGTATTAGAAAAATATCAAGAAAAATATAAATACATTGTTGTTGACGAGTATCAGGACACAAACCACGCTCAATATATGCTTGTGAAACTGCTTTCTGAACGCTATGAAAACATCTGTGTTGTTGGTGACGATGACCAGTCTATTTACAAGTTCCGTGGCGCGACTATTGAAAACATTTTGAGTTTTGAAGAGCAGTATAAAAACGCTAAAACTATTCGTCTTGAACAAAATTACCGTTCAACTAACAACATTTTAAACGCTGCAAACTCGGTTATTACAAACAACAAAGGGCGAAAGGGTAAAAATCTTTGGTCTGAAAATGGCGAGGGCGATAAAATTATTGCTCATACTTCAAACTCTGAAAACGATGAGGCAAAATTCATTGCCGAAACTATTTTAGAAAATGTTAGCAAAGGAATGAAATTTTCTGACCACGCAATTCTTTATAGAATGAACGCGCAGTCAAGCACTATTGAAAATGTTTTTTCTCGTTCCGGTATTGCTTATGTGGTTTATGGTGGGCTTAAATTCTACGATAGAAAAGAAATCAAAGATGTTCTTTCTTATTTGCAATTTATTGCAAACCCTAATGACGATTTGCGTCTTAAACGAATTATAAACGAGCCAAAAAGAGGCATTGGCGACACCACTGTGAATAACGCTGGGGAAATTGCCGAACTGAATGGAATTTCGCTTTATGAAGTGTTTAAAAACGCAAAAAAATATGAAAAACTTTCTCGAAGCGCTGAAAAATTAAAAGTTTTTTGCGAAACGCTTGAGCCGATTATTAAAAAGGCAAATAGCACTTTGCCATCTGAAATTTTAACAGAAGTTTTAGAAAAATCAGGCTATCTTGCGGCTTTGAAATCGCAAGGCGCAGAGGAGCAAGATAGAGTTGATAATGTTAACGAACTTATCACCGCGATAATGCACTATGAACAAGAAAACGAGGCTCCTTCGCTTAACGAATACTTGCAAGAAGTGGCGCTTATTACCGATATTGATAATATGGACGAAACGCAAGACAAGGTTGTTCTTATGACGCTTCACTCGGCAAAAGGTCTTGAATTTCCTGTTGTTTTCCTTGCCGGTATGGAAGAAGGCATTTTCCCTGGCACTCGCGTTATGTTTGCTCCGCCTGAAGAAGTTGAAGAAGAACGCAGACTAGCCTATGTTGGCATTACCAGAGCAAAAACAAAACTTTATTTAACAAATGCCAGAAAGAGAATTTTATTCGGTAGCATTTCGGCAAACAAACCTTCAAGATTTATCAACGAAATCAAGGCAGATTTTGTTGATTTTGAAGAAGAAGAAAATCCGTTTATTTCTTCGGCTTCGTTTAATACTACGCAAAGTTCATTCGGCTCTAACTCTTCTCCATTTGGCAGAAGTCCTTTTGCAAAGCAAAGCAGTTCTTCATTTAAAAGCAACTCTTTTGCTAACAAACCAAAACCGGTTTCTTTTTCTGTTGGTCAAAGAGTTTCGCATAAAGTTTTCGGCGAGGGTATGGTTGTAAAAGCAACACCTATGGGCAACGATACTATGCTTGAAATTTCTTTTGACACAGTTGGCACTAAAAAAGTTATGGCTAACTTTGCAAAAATAGAAAAAATATAATTAAAAAGGCTCGTTTTAAACGAGCCTTTTAGTTATTTTATTGGTTCAAAATCTGACGCAGGGTGTTTGCAAAGCGGACAGATAAAATCATCAGGCAATGTTTCGCCCTCGTAAATATAACCACAAATTTTACAAACAAAACCTTTTTCAGATTTTACTTGTGGTTTTGGTTTTATATTATCAAAATAATACTGATAAGTTACAGATGGGTTTTCTGATAAAATTTGCGCGGCTTGAACTTCGGCAAAAAATACTGTATGTGTACCTAAATCAACCGATTTTATAACCTTTGCGCTAATATAAGCATTTGCATATTTATTAAGATAAAATATGCCGTTATCAGCGTAAGCCACATCTGAAAAGTATGCTAATTTATCGGTATCTCTGCCACTTTTAAAACCAAACTGCTCAAAAACAGTAAACGGCACAGTAGTATCAAGCACAGAAATATTAAACTCCCCTGTTTTTTTGATAATCTCGGTAGTATAGTTTGAATTATTAACCGCAACTTGAATTACAAGAGGTGAATCGGTTACTTGCATAGCAGTATTTATAATGCAACCGTTTTGCTTATCCCCATTGCAAGAAAGAACAAACAAGCCATAACTCAATTTAAAAAGCGCATTTTTATCTAAATTCATCAAAATCAACTCCTCGAATTTATTCTACCACTTTTAATTGTTATTGTCAAAACAAAATATTATTCATAAATTGCATTAAAAACATTGATTTTTTTTGAAAGTTGGTCTATAATATATCTATCAATTAAAATTTTTGGAGGACAAACAAAATGTTAGTTTCAGCAAAAGATATGTTGAACAAGGCTAAAGCCGGCAAATATGCTGTTGGCCAATTCAACATCAACAACCTTGAATGGACAAAAGCCATTCTCTTAACCGCAGAGGAATTAAAATCTCCTGTTATCCTTGGTGTATCTGAAGGTGCAGGTAAATATATGTGTGGTTACAAAACCGTTGTAGGTATGGTTAACGGTATGATTGATGAACTCGGCATTACTGTTCCTGTTGCTCTTCATCTTGACCATGGTTCATATGAAGGCGCAAAGGCTTGTATTGAAGCAGGCTTCTCATCTGTAATGTTTGATGGTTCACATTACCCAATTGAAGAAAACTTGGCAAAAACTAAAGAATTAGTTGAAACTTGTGAAAAACTCGGTCTTTCTCTTGAGGCTGAAGTTGGCGCTATCGGTGGTGAAGAAGATGGCGTTGTAGGTAGCGGTGAAGTTGCAGACCCTGAAGAATGCAAAATGATTGCTGACCTCGGCGTTACAATGCTCGCTGCTGGTATCGGTAATATTCACGGTAAATATCCTGAAAACTGGGCAGGTCTTAACTTTGAAGTTCTTGCTAAAATTCAAGAACTCACAGGTACTATGCCTCTCGTTCTTCACGGTGGTACAGGAATCCCTGCTGATATGATTCAAAAAGCAATTTCTCTTGGTGTTTCAAAAATCAACGTTAACACAGAGTGTCAATTAGCATTCGCTGCTGCTACTCGTGAATATGTTGAAGCAGGTAAAGACTTGCAAGGCAAAGGCTTTGACCCTAGAAAACTTTTGGCACCTGGTTTTGATGCTATCAAAGCTACTGTTAAAGAGAAAATGGAACTCTTCGGTTCAATCGGCAAAGCATAAAATTTAATTTGTATTTTAAAAGGCTTGCCCCTTAAGGGGCAAGCCTTTTTTGCTATTTAACTTTTACTGTTTTTATTCCGGTCCAGTCAGAATAAGCCTTTTTAGAGCCTTGTTTCATAAAACCACGAACTTGTATTTTGTATTTAGCGCCTTTTTTAAATTTACCTAAATTCCAAATTTCTGTTGTTTTTCTTGAAGTAACCGTCTTATATTTCCAATTACCTTTAATTTTATAACGAATTTGATAACCATAGGCGTATTTGTGAGTTGTTTTTACACTAATTATTCTATTTTTAGAAAAATAAGAAACTTTTGGCTTTTTGAGTTTTAGTTTAGGAATGCTGTGTTCTATGTAACTATCTTCATCTTCAAAACCACACTCTGAACAAACTAACCAATAGCATTCATACCCTTTATTAAAATAATCGCTTGGTGCATAATCTGATACCCATTCCCACGAATGCTCTAATTTAGGGATAGTTGATACTTCTTTTTCGCCACAAAGTGTACATATTCCATACTCTGAACCCTCACTTTCACAAGTTGGCTCTGTTTCCACAATCCACTTATCACAAATATGACCGTCAATATACTGATTACAAATGATTTTAAATGTATAAACTCGTTCTCCTGTAAAATTACCTTTACCTGTGTAAATAACTTTTACAATGTTCCCTATTTTGATTTCACCTACAATCGACACTGTATAATCAATATCTTTAATTAATTTGTAATCTCCCATAGACATTGTATAGCGTGTTTCCAAGTTATTTGCCGGATATTGCACTGCTTTTGTTTCAGGTGGCAAACCCCAACTATCAAAACTTTTCTTCTCTATCTCGAAAGTTTTAGTAACAGTTCCTGTATAATTACCTTTGCCTTTAATCGTAATTGTTGCTGTACCTGCATTTAGATTATTTGAATATTTTACTGCATAGTCAGTTCCATTAATAAGTGTTGTAGAGCCATCTTTTACTGTTACACTTGGTTTCTTTGCAGAACCCGAATATACGGTAGAAGAATACTTAACAGTAATCTCACAATCGGATATATTTGTCGGCAATACAACATCGAGTTTTGGTATAACTTCTGTTTCAATAATTTCATCACATACTGTACAATGTTTAACTCTCTCACCTGAATTTTCAGTAGTTGCAGGCTTTGTTACTACCCAATCGCTTGATGGAGTGTGCGATGCTTTATTAACAATTTCTTGCTTTACCAAAACCTTATCACAAGTTGAACAATGCTTACCTTGTGTTAAACCTGTTTTGGTACAAGTCGGTGCTACTGCTTTATCAATAACTTCGGTGTGACCTAAAGCAGGAATTATTTCTTTGTTTTCTTCTTCACAAATCAAACAAGCACAAATCTTCTCACCTTTTTCTGTACAGGTCGCTTGCTCAATAATAGTCCAATCGCTATATTTATGGTTTTTGCAAACAATTTCAAATTCCTTTATTATTTTACCTGTGTAATTGCCTTTACCAATAACTACAACACTAGCAGTTCCTACATCTGTATTATTTAAATATTCTACTGTATAATCAGTTCCTTTAACAAGTGTTGTAGAACCATCTTTTATTGTTATAGTAGGAGTTTTTTCTTTTCCTGTATAATCAGTAGTTGCATATTCAAGAGAAATATCGCAGTTTTCTAAATCCTTTTTTACATTTTCATATTCAACTATAAAACCACTATTTTTTAGCAAATAAAAATCAGAGCTTCCGCCTTCTGGCAAAATATCATTCCAAGTATAAGCCTCTTTAAAACCTGTTGCATGCTCATAATCGAAAGCCGAAATTTGGGCATATGATGATGTTATAGGCTCATTTGGTTCGTTTTCACCCCAGTTGTCATAAATCCATTCTTCACCGGTTACCCATTCGAATTCTGTTTCGGTAACTTTTTTAGCGCCAAGCCAGTAATTATTGCAAGTGCCATGTACTTGTATTAAGCAACCAACAATTCCATTCTCGTGAGGACTTGTAATTGTAACAAGATGTCCGCCTTTCTCTTCCGCAAAAGTTTTTGCTTCTTCCCATGTTAAAAAACTATTATACAGAACATACTTGTTATTTCCAGAAAACACATATCCTTGTTCTTCATAGTCTTCATATTCACAAATAAATCCTGAAACTTCAGCATAATAATCTGCTGATTTTAGGCGCGCATCATTCCATAGGCCTGATTCGGACCACATTTCTAAATAGTGTTCTCCAGAGCCGGCATTATCTGGCTGTGTTGACGCCCAATTGCTATATGTCATATTAGTGCCATCGCACCATTTCCAATCCCCCTCGGTTACCTCATCAGTAGCACCAAGAAAATATGTATCCTTATAACCTTTAATACTTTGATAAATACCTTCATTTTCAAAAGCAGAACTAATAGTTGCTAAATGACCACCTTTTGATTCACAATATTCTAATGCTTTATGGTAATCTAAATACTGGTCATAAATTTCATATGTATGGTTATTAAAAGTAACTGTTCTTTTGTTATTTTCTAAATCTGCAATGTGAGAAACATAAAAACTATGCTCGCTCACAACAACACTATTACCCGATGTGCTTGTAGCTATAATAACAACTGTGTGTTTACCACTTTCTACCTTAGATAACTCTAAATCAACATCATATCCCACGTTTGTAAATGCGCAAATACTACTATAAGCATTTTTAACATCTGTTCTTACAACATTTTCTATTTTAATCTCATTGCCATCATCTATTTTATATTTAAAAGAAACTTCTTTGCCTTTATTACTAAAAGCCCAACCCCATAATCTTAAAACTTCATCATCATCGGTATAATAGCCGTTTTTATAAGATTTAGAGTCATCACAACAAATAATATCATCAACAGGAACATTACACCAAGTTGCTACACTAGTTGATTTTCCTGCTGCATCATAAGCATAAATATGAGTATAATAAATTCCGGTCTCATTATTATGATCTGAAGTTTTTACATTAAAAGTTGCTGTATTTCCGTTTATCGTTCCATCTTTCCACTTTAAATCATCTTGATCTGCATAGGCAGTCCAAGTCGGAAATGCAACTCTTGTAACACCAACATTATCACTAACATTGCAAGTAACCGTATAGCCTGTACTTGTAACATTACTTACTTTAACATTTGAAATAGTTGGTGCTGTTGTGTCGGAAGGAGTGGCATACAAAGATTTTACTTCGTTAACATAAGTATAACAACAACTTGTTGTTGCTCCATTCGCATTAAAGCCAGAGGGCATTTCTAAAAACTGACTTTTAAAAGGATCAATAGCATTTGCAGTTGTAGCTTCTCCGGCTGTACTTCCTCTGCAGATTCTTAAATCTAAATGGAAACCGCTAGAATCTCCCGTGCTACCCATAGTTCCAATAACTGTATTTTTTGATACACTCTGACCATTGCTAACATTTACTCCTGTTAAATGGCCATATCTGCTGATATAACTTACTCCTTGATAAGTGTGTTTTATATATACAGCGTTGCCTAAACCACCACCGCAACCACAATAGGTTCCGTAATTATGAGCACAAACGTTTCTAACGGTATATACTACTGTGCCAGGATAACAAGCATAAATAGCACAGCCTTGTGCACCTACGATGTCAAGCGCACAATGATTTCTACCATCAAGATAACACGAACTCAATGAATTAGAAGATGGTACAGGCCATCTCCAATCACGATTTCCTGCCGCGCTTACGCTAACACTTGCTATTGGTATTATTGTGAAAATTAGTAATACCGATAGAATTATACTGACTAATTTTTTCATTTTATTTTTCTCCTTATACTTCTAAAACACTTTAACCTGTTTCAGGTTATAAATATTTTAACCTGTTTCAGGTTAAATGTCAATACCCTAAAACAGGCTAACTTAAAATACAATTATATGTATATTTTGAGACTATGTGTATATTATCATTTTAAGTTTAAGAGGTGTGGCTTATGTATCCACGAATCAGAGATTTACGCGAAGATAAGGATTTAACTCAAAAACAGGTTGCTAGTATTCTTGGTATGTCACAAACAGGTTATTCAAAATACGAAACTGGTGAAAATGATATTCCTACCGATGTTTTGATTCGATTATCAAGATTTTACGAAACAAGTATTGATTATTTGCTTGGACAAACTGCATATAAAAAGCCTTATCCAAAAATGTGGCAATAACATATAAAAAAACGCTTATCAGTTTTGATAAGCGTTTTTTAATTTATCTGATTTCTATATTGTTTTGGGGTTATTCCAAATTCTTTCTTAAACACAGTTGAAAAATAGTTTCCATCGCAAAAACCACATTCAACTGCGATATTTGTAATCGAAAGCGAAGTGGTTTTTAGTAACACTTGCGCTTGAGAAAGCCTTACATTATTTAAAACTTTTGATATTGATTTACCGCAACTATCATAAAATGTATGGCGCAGATAAGATGGCGAATAATTAAGCCGTTTTGCCATACTCTCTAGCGTAAAATCATTCATATAATTATCATAAATATAGCGCAAAACCATTGTATAAATCTGCGTTTTTGTATCGCTAGAACTTTGTTGTTTTAAACATTCTTTCAGTAGCGCTTTAAACATATATTCAAGCGGTTTTACAACTTGCAATACTTTTTGGGCTTTTGGCACATTTGATTTTAAATCATTATAAAGCCTTACATAATCTTCGCCGAGTAGCGCTTTATACTTTTCAAAAAATAATTTAGATTTTTTGAGTTTTCCTTTATACCCTGAAACATTTATGCAACAAATCATACTATTCTCGCTGAAAATCGGTATAACAAATTCTTCTACCCCCGCATAACAACAAGAATAATAAGGCTTTGTGATATGTTTATTATTAAGTTTTCTTTTATTTTCAGCGCATAATCCACAAGTTTTATCATTCGCCTTTAAATATGAACACACCGCGCACAAATGCACCTCATATTCAAGAAGCGTTGGCAAATGCCTTTCTAAAACATTATCAAAACAACTAACGCTCACTAAATACCCATTATCTCGCAAAAACGAAATATAAGATGTTATATCATTTAGTATTTCACTGTTCATATCATCACTCAAAAAGACAAATTTCAAAGAAAATAGTGCCAAATAACACTTGTTTCTTTGATAAAAACAGTATATACTGAAATTAATGAAAAATCAAGGTTTTGGAGGAATTTTTATGAAAACTTACAAAGAGCCTGTAAAAGAACTACCGATTATTGCAGAAGTTGAAGTGCTTGTTTGTGGTGGTGGCCCTGCTGGTATCGGCGCTGCTTTGCGCTCATCTAGAGAAGGCGCTGACACTATGATAGTTGAATCACAAGACTGTTTGGGTGGAGTTGCAACTGCCGGTATGATGTCTCACTGGGGCGGTCGCTCTTCAAGTAAGATTATGGTTGAAATGTGGGAGCGTACTTATCAAAAATGTGTTGACGGACTTGGTTGGTGCGAAAAAAATGTTGAAGATAACAAAACAAAAATACATCACGGTGCGCAAAAAATCACACTTGATGAAATGATGAATGAAGCCGGCGTTAAAGTGCTTTATTATACTTTTATTTGTGATGCTATTGTTGAAGATGACACAATAAAAGGCGTTATTGTTGAAAATAAATCAGGACGTGGCGTTATACTTGCTAAAAGAATTATTGACTCAACCGGCGATGGCGATGTAGCATATCACGCGGGCGTGCCATATTTCAAAGGTAGAGAAACAGATGGCAGAATGCAACCTGCTACTTTGATGTTTAAAATCGGTGGCGTTGATTATTCGCGCGCAGTTTTCCCTGGCAGTTTTGAATCAAAAGTAGAGACTGAAAAAGGTGAATTACAAGCGCTCGCTAAAGAGATAATTCCTTTCCCTGCTGGGCATGTGCTTCTATATTCTCAACCAACTCCTGGCACTGTTTGTTGTAATATGACAAACGCAATTGAAGTTGATGGTACAAACGCCGAGAGCGTTACAAAAGGACTTATGACCTGTCGTTCACAAATCGCGCCTATTATTGATTTCTTGCACGAGTATGTGCCTGGTTATGAAAATTGTTGGCTTATGAGCGAGGGCTCACTGCTTGGAATTCGTGAAACTCGCCATTTTGAAGGCTATAAATCTTTAACTCCTGAAGATATTTTAGAGGCAAGGCTTCACGATGACTGGTGTGTTCGCAGAGCATTTTTCAACTTTGATGTGCATAATTTAACAGGCGCTTCGCTTGATAAAACAGGTGTGCAACACGAATGGAAGCAACCTGATGACTATTCAATTCCTTATGGTTGTATTTTGCCTAAAAAAATTGATAACCTTTTGTTATCAGGCAGAAACATTTCTGGTAGCCATTTAGCACATTCAAACTATAGAATTATGTCGGTTTGTATGGCGCTTGGCGAAGCAGCAGGCGCAGCCGCTGCAATTTCTTTAAAAGATAATGTTAATTTAAAAGATGTTGATATTAAAAAGATTCAAACATCTGTTGGCGAATAAAATTTTATAACACATAATAAAAACTCGGTGTGGAGTTAACCACACCGAGTTTTATCATTTTTAGAATTATCTAAATTACAAACAAAATTATGAATCTTTGTTTAAATTCTCATTGGCCCTATTTCCTTTTCAAAAAATAATTTGAAAAAAGTTACTTATCTCATTGGCTTAATCCTCATAATAAAAATTACCATAATTTCTTACGACTTTTTTAAATTTAAAATTAACTGTACATCACTATCCCAACCTTTTTTATATTAAGTCCGAATATGGTTTAAGTTAATAGTCGTTAAGTCAAGTGCAGGGCTTTAAATTATTCTTCTTCAGATTGAACCTCTTCGATTTCTTCATAAGAATCTTCATCATCAATATATTCATCTTCATCGAAGTAATAATCCATAAATTCTTCTGTTTTTTTATCTTCGAAGTATTTAATAACTGCATATACAGCGCCTGCGATAGCAGCAATTGTTGCTACAAATCCGACTACTAACAGCAGATTTTTAGTAAAACTTTGTTTTTCTTCGCCCATTGGTATCAACTCCGTTCTTCTTAGGTCATCTTTATTATAACCTATCTTTTATAAAATGTCAACAAAAATCTTTAACTTTTTTCAAAAAAATTTATCTTTTTGTCAACTTTTTAGCAAATATTCGTTTATAAAGCCTTAAAAGTGTAATATCGTTTTCAAATAACCATCTGTTTATTTCTGCGCCAAAAAGCATACTTATCATACAAAACCACAGCCAAAGCATTAAAAATACAACCGCGGTTAACGAACCATAAATATAAGATAATCTTCCTACATTTTGAATATAAATCGAATAAAATGAAGAAAATACAAGCCAAAAACAACTTGAAAGAAATGCGCCTGTAAATTGACGAGTAAACTTAATTTTTGACCTGCCTAAAAACCTATAAGCACTCATAAAAAGCAATGTTAAAAATACAAGCAAAACAAAATATCTTATTTCTAATATTGCGCTTACTATCCAATTTACCGCAGGGATATACGCGCTTATAACAAGCGCAATATGTCTGCCGAAAAGCACCACGCCAACGAGCGCCACAATGCTTATCATAAACAAAATTGTGTAAACTAACGACCAGAATGCCGATTTAAGATAGTTTTCATCATCATTTGTAGCGAAAACCACTCGAAGCCCTGCTGAAATTGCGTTTACCCCGCGTGACGCTGTCCAAATAAGGAATATTGTTGTTACCGACATAAACGAAATAGTGACATTGCTATAAAAATCTGCAACGATATTATGCGCTAAATCGGTAATTTGCATTGGCAAAAATTCATTTATTACATTGTCAATATACTCTTGTGGCACAGGCACAACCATTTGCAAAATGTTAAGAAGCAACATAACAAACGGCACTGATGATATAATTACAAAGAATGATGCCTGCGACGCATAAGCAAAAATATGGTTATCTATAAAAAGGTTTGAAAGTTTTGCAAAAAAGCCAAAAACCTTATTTAAAGTTTTTTTGAATTTCATTAAACCACTCCAAAAGTAACTAATTATTTATCAGATTGCTTTTCTTGCGATTCCTTTACTTTGTAGCAAAATGTCATCAAAGAGTCACTTAAATGAACATTTTCAACCGGTACGTCTGGGAATTTTAAATTAAAATCATAGTGAGAAAAATTCCAAAAACCTGAAACGCCGAGTTTTATCAATTGCTTAACAGTTGACTCTGCCTCTGTTTCGGGAATGCACAACACTGCAACACTAGGTTTGTGCGCTCTGCAAAATTCGTCAAGACCATTTATATGACGAACAGGCATACCCTTAATCATTTGCCCTGCAATAGACTCTTTTTTATCAAAAATGCCTATTAAATTAAATCCGCGTTTTTCAAAAGCCATATGAGTTGCAATTGCACGACCTAAATTACCCGCACCGATAATTACAGCGCTATATTTTCTATTAAGCCCTAAAATCTCGCCGATTTCATTATAAAGTTCAGGCACATTATATCCGTAACCTTGTTGACCAAAACCACCAAAACAGTTAAGGTCTTGTCTAATTTGCGAAGCAGTAAGCCCCATTTTTGTTGCAAGCGAGCCTGATGAAATACGCGAAACATTGTTGTTTTGCAACTCGCCTAAAAAACGGTAGTATCTCGGTAATCTTTTAATAACCGAGTTTGAAACTTTGTAATTAGCCATTTTGCTCCCCCTTTTTTTAATCTATAATTATTTAACTTTTATATTTTTTGAAATAAGAAAATCTTTTAACTCTTGTAAACTACCTTCTTCAAAACCATCAGGCGCTATCATAATTCTATGTCCTGTTTTTTTAACGCATAGTGCGCAAATAGTTTTCTTGCAAGTAAATGCTTTTACACTTTCTAATTTAAAACTTGTACGATTACTGCCTTCTTCAACTATTACTTCTTCATCAGTTATAGTGATAGTTGCTTGTGGTAAATCATCATCGCCATAAAGCACCTTATTTGTCTTTTTCAGTCTATTAACTTGAACTATTGGCATAATCACATAAGTTAACAACGCATAAAAAATCATTAAAGCAACAATAGGAATATCAACTTTACCATAATAAATTAACATTGGTAAATCCAAAATCGCACAAAACGCAATAATAACGGCTCCTGCAATGTAAATTGGTTTCATCGTTATTTTATAGACTAATTCTTTTGCCATTTTTTCATCGCCATAAAACTTATTTACAAACTTCTTCTCCATTATCATTCCACCTTTATGGTATATAAATTTCCACAACTATCTGCAGTGTCTTTATTTGTTCCACCTTCGCCGAAAATAAATGTTTTGTCAATGTACTCAAAACTAATCATATAACTATCGGCCTCGAAATTCAAAACTTCAGAAAATTTTTCAAGGTTTTCTGTTACAAAAACGCTTGTTTTAAATTTACCGCTTTCTAATTTCTTGCTAGAGAGAACATAAAGTTGATCTTCAATTACCAACAAATCACGAGCCACAAAGCCCTCATAACCTTCGCCAAAACTACACTCGGTGTAATTTTTCAAATCATCTGTGAAAAGCAAGCCGTTGTTTGCAAAAACTAATTTGCCATCATATTCGACCTGCGCTTGAATAATGTCATAGTCATACTGATTGTCGCCTTTTTCAATGACTGGTGTAAGAGTTTTTTTACCCTCTATATAATCAAATCTGCATTCTTCTTTGTTGTAGATATAAAGGCCTTTATAAGGGTCGCCAATTATATCTGAACTATTATGCCAAGCATAAAGATTATCTTCAAAAACAATTAACTCGCCAACTACAATACGAATATGGTCCTCGGTAATTTCTTTGCCATCTTTATAAATAAAAGCGTGTTTTGTTGTGTCAATAAACTCAACAGGCATATCGCTTTTTTCAATATACTGAATCATTCCATATTCATCAGGGTACAAAACCTGTCCACAGAAAAACAACTTGTCATCAAACTCTTCCATATCAAGACAATGAACAAAAGATGGCAAAACACTATAATACTCAAACCATTCATATTCATCATTTTTAGTTTTTCTATAAAACTCGCCCACACCCCAATTAACAGGATCAACTGAAACAGTATAAAGACAGTCATCAAAAACATAAAATTTTGAAATTTGGTCTGAATAAATGTTATCACAATTTTCAAAACTGCCATCTTTACTGTCATAACAAATGATTTTTGTAGGCCCTGAATTTGCTCCATAATCCCCTGCGCTAATATAAACTTTACCGTTGTATGTTTGCATATCCCAAGGGTTGCGCGCAAACATATAATTTTCTGAATATTCATCAATTAACGCAGTACTCGGTTTTGACAAAGTAATGCTGACCGGTTGTTTTGCTGACACGATTTTTGCTTTTGGTTTAAATGGATAAAACGCTATTACACCAAAAACAACTGCCAAAACTAAAACAACCGATACAACAAGAACTATTTTTTTATTGATTTTCATTATGCGTTTTCCTTTGTATAATTCAAAAGACCGCCGGCGAGCAACATATCTCTTTGACGAGTTGAGAAATCAAGCGCTACATCAAAGGTTGTTCCTTGAGTTTTGTTCTTAACTGTATAAACAGTATCGCCATTTTTAATGGCAGCCGCGATACCTTCAAAGCATAATTCATCATCTTTAGAAATTTTGTCGTAATCTGTTTCATCTACAAACACAAGCGGAATAATGCCCGCGTTAATAAGATTTGCAACGTGAATACGAGCAAAAGATTTTGTGATAACTGCTTTGATACCAAGATAAAGTGGCACCAATGCCGCGTGCTCACGAGATGAGCCTTGACCATAGTTTGCGCCACCGATAATTACGCCGTTTCCTGCCGCTTTACAATTCTCGGCAAAATTCTCATCGCATTGCTTAAAGCAGAATTGTGAAAGATAAGGAATATTTGAACGGTAAGGCAAGATTTTAGCGCCTGCCGGCATAATATGGTCAGTTGTAATGTTATCTTCAACTTTTAATACTGTTTTAGCGCAGATATCTTCCGGCATAGCAGTAGTAACAGGGAAAGGTTTAATGTTTGGACCACGAAGTATCTCAACTGAATCTGCTTCTTCTTCAGACGCAGGTGGAACGATAAGATTATCGCAAATAAGGAATTTTTCAGGCATTTCAATTTCAGTATAGCCACCGAGCGTTGTAGGGTCGGTAAGCACACCTGTAAGCGCTGACGCTGCAGCAGTTTCAGGAGAAACAAGGTAAATTTGACCATCTGCAGTACCTGAACGACCTTCAAAGTTTCTGTTGAATGTACGAAGTGAGATACCTTTTGAATTTGGTGACTGTCCCATACCGATACAAGGGCCACAAGCACACTCTAAAATTCTACAACCTGCAGAAATAAGGTCTGCAAGCGCGCCACACTCTGCAAGCATTGTAAACACTTGTTTTGAGCCAGGAGCGATACCAACAGAAACATCAGGATGAACTGTTTTGCCTTTTAAAATTTGCGCTACTCGAAGCAAATCACGAAGTGATGAGTTTGTACAAGAGCCGATAAGCACTTGGTCAACTTTAATCTGACCGATTTCTTCTACCGATTTTACATTATCAGGCATATGAGGCATAGCAGCCGCTGCTTTAAGTTTTGATAAATCAATATCAATTACTTCGTCATAAACTGCGTCCTCATCTGCGAAAACAGGAGTATAGTCTTCTTCTCTGCCTTGCGCTTTTAAGAATTCACGAGTTACTTCATCTGCAGGGAAAACAGAAGTAGAAGCGCCGAGTTCTGCGCCCATATTTGTAATAGTTGCACGCTCTGGAACAGATAAAGTTTTAACGCCTTCTCCACCGTATTCAACAATTTTGCCAACGCCGCCTTTAACTGACATAATACGAAGCACTTCTAAAATAACATCTTTAGCAGAAACATAAGGAGAAAGTTTACCTGTTAAATTAATTCTTGTCATTTTTGGCATTGTGATATGATACTCGCCGCCGCCCATAGCAACAGCAACATCAAGACCACCTGCGCCAAATGCGAGCATACCTATACCACCACCTGTTGGTGTGTGGCTGTCAGAGCCGATTAAAGTTTTGCCAGGAATACCAAATCTCTCTAAATGAACCTGGTGGCAAATACCATTACCAGGACGAGAGAAATAAATACCATGTTTTTTAGCAATTGAGCCGATAAAACGGTGGTCATCCATATTTTCAAAACCTGTTTGAAGTGTATTATGGTCTATGTAAGCAACAGAGCGCTCTGTTTTAACACGCTTTACACCCATAGCCTCAAATTCAAGATAAGCCATTGTGCCTGTTGCATCTTGAGTTAAAGTTTGGTCAATGCGAATACCAATATCTTCGCCTTTTTTCATTTCGCCGCACACTAAATGCGCTTCGATTATTTTCTCTGCAATTGTCTTGCCCATTTTATTACCTCCGAAAATAACTTTTTAATTACCATATATTTTATCATAGTTTTTTAAAAAAGTCTATCTAAATCGTTGAAAAATTTGAAAAAAGATGTTATTATGTAAATATAAGATAATATCTTAAGGAGATTTTATGAAAGTTGCAGGAATTGTTGCTGAATATAACCCTTTTCACAACGGTCACAAATTCCAAGTTGACTCTCTTGTTGAGCGTGGGTTTTCTCATATTGTTTGCGCTTTAAGTGGTAACTTTGTTCAGCGTGGCGATGTGGCAATAATCGATAAATGGCAACGCACCAAAATGGCGCTTGAAAATGGGGTTGATTTGGTGCTTGAAATTCCTACTTCATATTGTCTTGCGCCTGCTGAAAAATATGCTTTTTCGGCAGTTGAGATTCTTGATAACACAGGTGTTGTAGATAGCCTTTGTTTCGGTAGTGAAACAGGTGAACTTGACACTCTTTTAGCGCTTTGCAAAGATATTTTAAAATCAGATGAAGTTAATCAAAAAATTAAGCAGAATTTAAAAAGCGGTGTTACATTTTCTGCTGCTAGAAGTAGTGCTATAAAAGATGTTTTTGGCGAAAAATATGCTGATATTTTAAAAAATCCTAATGATATTTTGGGGCTTGAATATATAAACGCTTTAAATTCGCTTGATAGTAAAATAAAGCCTTTTGCTATAAAGCGCACAGGCGCCATGCATAATGATACTAAAACGAGCGATAATATTGCTAGTGCAAGTAGTATTAGAAACTTTGTTTTTGAAAACGAGGCTTATGAAAACTTTTTGCCTGAAAAAACTAACAAGATTTTAGAAACTGCCAAAGCGGAAAAAACTTTCCCTGTAAGGCTTGAAAATGCGAATCGAGTTATTATTTCAAAACTTCGAGAAAAAGAAAAAAGCGATTTTGAAAAACTCAATGACGTTTGCGAGGGGCTTCACAACAGGCTTTATGACGCGGTAAGACAAGCCGAAACTATTGATGAAGTTTATAACAACGCTAAAACAAAACGCTACACAATGGCTAAAATCAGGCGTCTTTATTTAAACGCGCTTTTAGATATTTATTCTTATGAAAAACCGCCTTATTTAAGAGTTTTAGGCTTTTCTGAAAAAGGCAAAGAACTTTTAAGTGAGATTAAAAAGAGATGTAGCCTTCCTATTGTTTCTTCTTATTCTGACGCTAAAAGAATCTCAAAAGCAGCGCAAGAATATTTTGAAAAAGAGGCTAAATTCACAGATTTTTATTCAATGCTTACACCGAAAATTCAGCCTACGGGCGCTGAATTTTCGCAAGGCATTGTTAAAATAAACTAAATACGGAGGTACAAACAAATGGTTGTAACAAAAGATACTATTATCGGCGATATTCTTGATTATAATGTTGACACTGCGCCTTTCTTCTTTGAAATGGGTATGCACTGTCTTGGTTGCCCTGCTTCACGTGGCGAATCAATTGAAGACGCTTGTGCAGTGCACGGTGTTAGTGCTGACGAGTTAGTTGAAAAATTAAACAACTTTTTAGCATCAAGCAAAAACTAATTTTTACATTAAAAAAGCACCCTGATGGGTGCTTTTTTGTTTTAACTAAATTTGCTCTTCAAATTCTACTAAGGAATGTTCTTTAATAAACTCTTCGTATTTAAGATTTTCCGCAAAAGAATAGAACTTTTCTAAATTAAATGTTTTATTTGATACTTCCCAAGGCACCATATAATCATTATATACTATTTTATACAGTCTCTTGCTTTTATCGGTTACATCAAGTGAAAAGAAATCTCGTGCCATGATTTTTTCACCTTTTTTATTTTTACAATGCAAATACGGACCTGTGATAAATCTGCTATCTATTTTATATGTATCATTAAAAAGCGGTGATTCGGAAAAACGAATTTCTACGCTTGTACCATGTTTTTTAATAGCAGACGCTAAACACATAAATACTTTGTAATAATTTCCTTCAACACTATCGTCACCATAAACAGATCTATATGCATCACTCCAAGGAGCTACAAGCAATAACCTTATATTTAAATTTTTGTTTTTAGCGCATGCTTTCTCTATTGCTTTTATAAATTTATTTTTTGCAGTCATAATAAGACGATATCCAGAAATCCATATCTCTTTTTTGCATTTTGGAATTTCTGATTCTAAAATTTCGTCTTTATAAAACTGCAAATTACTAATACCAAAACTCTTAAGTTTATTAATGTATTCATCATTTTTAGACTCTCTAAATTTTACTATTGTATCGGACACCAAACAAAAAGCAGACGCAAGCAAAGATGTTATCAGCGCCAGTAATAGTTCGTTTATTATGCCTTCTTTAGCGAAAAGCCAAGCAACAAAGCATACAATAATCACAGAAACAAGTATTGCTAAAAACAAAATATTTCCATACAGGTGATACTGGCTTAATATTTCCTTTTTTGTTTTTTTATCTGGTCTTCTTTCATAATAAACTGTATCAATGTTAGGACCTCTATCATCTTCAATTCTTTCAAATTCATGAAAATTCCTTGACAAAAGAATGTTAATATGGCTATTGTTTTCTGACCAAGTGCGAGTGTAAATGTGCTTTTTTGAATTTTTCTTTATTACATATTCATAAATTCTACTCGCATATCCTCTTTTACGATAATCATGGTGAACTATAAGAGTTGAAATATACATATTAGGACTTGCTTGAATAACAGATGAAACATAATTCTCTATACAAGACATAAACGCAACTACCTTTTTGTTTTCAATTAAAAAATAGTTCACTTGTGTACAAATGCATTTAAAATATCCATCTAAAGAGGAATTACCTTCTGTTGAAGCATCAAAATCACTTTGTGTTGATGAATTTCTTGCAGAAAGTTTTGGTACAAAATCTTCATTACACATTTCAAGCAATTGTTTTACATCGTTTTTATAATTTTTAGGCACACCGTTTCTTTTAATTATTTTCATAAAGCCACCTTTTAATTCATATTACTTTAAATTAATTATAACACACAATATTATTTTTTCAATCGAAATTAAATATTTCAAAATAAAAAGCACCTTGATAGGTGCTTTTTATTGAATTAATATATTAAAGTTATGTATTTTCACAGTCTCGTTTTGTATATTTATATGTAATATCTCCGCATTTTTTGCATCTATATTTATTCTTATCTGTATATCTTGTTCCTGGAATATATGTTTCGCTTGTTCCTATCACATTCCCTGCTCGATCATAATTATCAAGAAATTTTTTTATTGAAATTTGTTCTTTTTTTACAACTTCATAACTAATATATTTTACGCAAAATTTCCCTTTGCATTTGCGACATTTTGATAAGCTACCTATTCCGAAATAAAAAACTAAAAATGCTAATAAAAGCAAAATCACACAAGCAAAAAATATTGCTGAAATTTGTAATATATCATTTAATTCAAGTGTATAATTAGTTTCATTTAGTCCTATAATCATTCCAATAATACCACAACAACCTAAAACTGAAAGACAAATAATAACACCAATATAAAACTTCTTTAATATTTTAAGTAATTTTTCTTTTGTAGCTTCTGTCATTTTAAAATCTCCTTTTCTAATATAAACATATTGTAAACTAATTGTGTAAAAGTGTAAACCTCCCAGATTTTGGGAGGTTTTATTTTAACCGATTATTTCTTTGATAATTTGTGTTGCAAGGCGAGCGTCTGCTTTACCGCGTGTTTCTTTCATAACGCCACCGATAAGCGCGCCAATTGCCGCGCCCTTACCACCTTTAATATCTTCAACGGCTTTAGGATTAGCAGCAACCACCTTTTCACAAACTGCTCGAAGTTCGCCTTCATCAACGCCACCCATTTGACTTTCATCAATAAAATCAGTAGCGTCTTTACCGCTTTCAAGCATTTTTTCCAAAGTTGCTCTTGCAAGGTTATTGTTGATTTTACCTTCTTCTAAAAGTTTAATCAAATCTATCATTTGTTTCGCACTAACTTTAATGTCAAACTGCTCTTTATCTGCATCAGTTGCAAGTGTACGATAGATAGCTGAAATAATGAAGTTTGAGCAATTCTTTGGCTTTTTAATTTCACTTGCTACTTCATCAAAGAACTCTGCTACTTTACGGTATTTAACCAAAATTTTCGCATCTGTTTCATTGATTTCATAGTCATTCATATATCTTAATTTTTTGCTATCAGGAAGTTCAGGAAGAGTTGATTTAATCGCTTCAATTTCTTCATCGGTAGTATGAATTGTAACCAAATCAGGCTCTCTGAAATAACGATAATCATGCGCATCTTCTTTTGAACGCATACCTTCAGTTTCGCCTGTGCCGGTGTTAAATCTACGAGTTTCCTGAATAACTTCTTCGCCGGATTCAATAAGGTCAACCTGTCTATCAAACTCATATTCCATAGCCTGACGCATAAATGTAAACGAGTTCATATTTTTAATCTCGGTACGAGTTCCCAATTTTTCGCTATCCTTTTCTTTAACAGAAACATTGACATCGCAACGAAGTGAGCCCTCTTGCATTTTACAGTCAGAAACGCCAACATATTTCATAATAAGTTGCAACTTTTCAACATATTCAATTGCTTCATCAATTGAGCGAATATCAGGCTCGGTTACAATTTCGATAAGTGGCACACCACCACGGTTGTAGTCAACAAAAGTGTCGCCACGCTCGTGAACAAGTTTGCCTGCATCTTCTTCAATATGAATACGCAAAATGCGAATTTTTTTGCCTGAATCAAGTTCAATATAGCCATTTGAACAAAGTGGTTTATCATACTGCGAAACCTGATATGCTTTTGATAAATCAGGGTAGCAGTAATTTTTTCTATCCATCTTTGCAATGTTGTTAATAGTACAATTTGTAGCCAAACCTGCCTTGATAGCATAGTTTACAACCTGCTTATTAAGACGAGGCATAGTACCAGGAAGACCGATACAAATTGGACAACAATGAGTATTAGGTTTGCCGCCAAATTGAGTGGTACAAGAACAGAAAATCTTTGTTTTTGTTGATAACTCTACATGGGTTTCAAGACCTGAAACTATTTCATAATCTTTCATTACATTTCTACCCCCATTTCTGCTCTTTTATAATTATTTGTTGCTTGTTCAAACTTGTAAGCAGCATTCAAAATCTTTGATTCACAGAATGAATCGCCGATGAGTTGCATACCGATAGGCATTCCGTCTTTATCAACTCCACAAGGAATTGAAACGCCAGGAAGACCTGCAATATTAACAGGTACTGTGCAAATATCGGTAAGATAAGTTTGAACAGAATCTTCAGATGTAAAGCCTTTTTTAAACGCAGTCATAGGAACAGTTGGCGCAAGGATTACATCGCATTTTGCAAATGCATCTTTAAACGCTTTTACAATTGTTCCACGAAGATTCTGCGCTTTTTTATAATAAGCATCATAATAACCGCTAGAAAGCACATAAGTACCTAATAAAATTCTTCTTTGAACTTCTTTGCCAAAGCCCTCTGAACGAGTTTTACACATCATATCATGAATACCATTATAACTATTAGTTCTATAGCCATAACGAATTGAATCATATCTACCCAAATTTGATGATGCCTCTGCACAAGCGAGAATGTAATAAACAGGAAGAGTGTATTTGAGAATCGGCAACTCAAATTCTACAATTTCTGCGCCGAGTGTTTTATAAGTTTCAATCGCCTTTTCAATAGCCTCTTTAACATCGCCTGAAAGGCCTTCAAAATACTCTTTTGCAACGCCGATTTTCATACCTTTTAAATCTTTATCAAGTTTATCGGCAGTTGTTTCCGCCTTGCCAGAGCAAGTTGAATCATAATAATCTTTGTCTGAAATCGCATCAAAAACGATAGCCGCATCTTCAACACAAGTTGTAATAGGGCCGATTTGGTCAAGCGATGAAGCATAAGCGATAAGACCATATCTTGACACCGCGCCATAAGTTGGTTTTAAGCCAACGATACCGCAGAATGATGCAGGTTGACGAATTGAACCACCTGTATCAGAGCCAAGACCATAAACTGCGATATTACCTGCAACTGCAGATGCAACACCACCCGATGAGCCACCAGCAACTTTTGAAATATCATGTGGGTTTGATGGCGCGCCGAAATAAGATGTTTCACTCGCCGAGCCCATTGCAAACTCGTCCATATTAGTCTTACCAAGCAAAATTGCGCCGGCATCTTTTAACTTTTCCCAAACAAAAGCATCATAAATTGGCTTGTAGCCAGACAAGATTTTTGAACAACAAGTGGTTTCAATACCATTTGTTGAAATATTGTCTTTCAAAGTCATCGGAATACCCTCTAAAAGTCCGATTTCTTCGCCTTTTGCAATTTTTGCATCAACTGCTTTTGCTTGATTTAACGCTTGTTCTTCGGTTGTAAGCACATAAGCGTTCAAGTCATTATGAGTTGCTTTTATAGCATCAATATATTTTTGAGTAAGTTCTACGCACGAAATCTCGCCATTTACGAGCATATCGTGAGTTTTTTTAATTTTTGAAACTGTCATAATATGCTCCTTAAACCTTTTTCTTTACAGGGAAGTAGCCGTTTTCGCCACCGTCAACATTTTTCAAAATTTCACTTTGTGGAAAAGACTCTACAACCTCATCTTCACGGAAAACATTAGAGAGATTATTGATATTATCAAATTCTTCTATCTCGCCGTCATACTCATTGATAGTATCAGCAAATTTAATAATATTCATCATTTCTTGGGTTAAATTATCAATTTCATCTTCTTCAATATGAAGTTTTGAAAGTAACGCTAAATTTAAAATTTCTTCTCTTGTTACCATTAATCTCTCTCCTTTTTTGTTTTTATTTAATACGATAGTCACCTGTTAGCCATCTAACAGGATTTTCATCAATATATCTTCTTTCATAAAGCAAATCTTGTTCGTTACGAATAACATGGTCGAAAAAAGATCTTTGCCATATTGGTTTGCCTACTTCTTTTGTAATCATTGTTTTTAACGATCTGACTACGGTAAATAATGTAGGGCGGGATGCCCTCATCCCGCCGATATTAGACGGAATATTAAAACGCAAAATCAAATGTATATGATCAGGCATAATGCAATAGTAATCTGTATTTATGCCGTCATACACCTCGTTTATATTTTTAATGTATTTATCCGCAATCTTTCCTATATCTGTTAATAATATCTGCGGCGGGTTGTGGGCAACCCGCCCTACAATGTTAGATAAAATTCTTTTTCTATCTTTTGTACAAATTGTTACGGCATAATAACCATTTCCGCTATACTCATACTGTTTTAATCGCGGATGTTTCCTTTTTGGTAGTTCCATTATCTCAACTTAATGTGAATTTCACGAAGTTGTTGTTCTGTAACTTCGTTTGGAGCTCCCATCAAAGTATCTTGAGCGTTTGAGTTCATTGGGAATGCAATAACTTCACGAATGTTTTCTTCGCCTGTTAAAAGCATAATCATTCTATCAACGCCTGGTGCCATACCTGCATGAGGAGGCGCACCGTATTGGAATGCAGTATAAAGACTGCGGAATTTTTCTTTTAATACATCTTCAGAATAACCTGCGATTTCAAATGCTTTTTTCATAATTTCAATATCGTGGTTTCTAACTGCGCCTGAAGACAATTCAACACCATTACAAACAATATCATATTGATATGCTTTAATATCACAAGGGTTCATAGTCTGGAGTGCTTCGAGGCCACCTTGTGGCATTGAGAATGGGTTATGAGTAAAGATAATTTTGCCTTCATCGTCTTCTTCAAACATTGGGAAGTCAACAATATAGCAAAGTTCAAATGTATCTTTAAGAAGGTCAAGACGTTTACCGAGTTCTGCACGAATTTGACCTGCAAGGCCTGGCGCTACTGATGGAGCGTCTGCAATAAAGTAAAGCACATCATCAGTTTTAAGATTTGCACGAGCGCGCAATTCTTCTCGTTGGCTCTCAGATAAAAACTTATCAATTGGGCCTTTATATGAGCCATCTTCAAGCACTGTGATATAACCAAGGCCTTTCATACCAATGCTCTCTGCAAATTTAAGCATTTTTTCAAAGAAACCTTTTGACTGCTTACCACAAGGAGCGCTAATACCACGAACGCATTGATTAGCGAATGGTTTAAAACTTGAATCAACAAACAAATCTGAAAGTTCAATAATTTCAAGTGGGTTTCTAAGGTCTGGTTTATCAGTACCATATTTAAGCATTGCTTCTTCGAAAGGAATGCGTTTGAATGGCGCCGGTGATACTTCTTTATCAGAAAACTTTGTAAATGTATCATAAAGCACTTCTTCTGCTACTTTAAAAACATCTTCTTGAGTTGCAAAAGCCATTTCAAAGTCTAACTGATAAAATTCGCCTGGGCTTCTATCTGCACGAGCGTCTTCATCTCTAAAGCAAGGTGCAATTTGGAAGTATTTATCAAAGCCGGAAACCATAAGCAATTGTTTAAAAAGTTGTGGTGCTTGTGGCAACGCATAGAATTTACCTTTGTGCTTACGAGATGGGATAAGATAGTCTCTAGCACCCTCTGGGCTTGACGCTGAAAGAATAGGAGTTTGCATTTCTAAAAAGCCCATTTCAGTCATTTTTGCACGAAGATGAGAAATAATTTTTGAACGAAGCACAATGTTATCATGAACTTTTTTATTTCTAAGGTCAAGATAACGATATTGCAAACGAACTTCTTCATTAGTTTTGGTAGAAGTTGCAACTTCGAAAGGAAGGTTTGCTTTTGCCTTACCTAATACTTCAAAAGTTTCTGCTTTTACTTCAATAGTACCGGTAGCGAGTCTTTTGTTATAAGTTTCTTCATCTCTTTGCAAAACCTCGCCGGCAATTGCAACAGTTGACTCTTTTGCAACTCCTTTAATCATATTTTCATCTTTAATAACCACTTGCAAAGTACCTGTTTCATCTCTAAGGTCAACAAACAAAATACCACCGTGGTCACGAATATTTTCAACCCAACCTGCAACACGAACTTGTTCGCCAATATTATTGTCTCTTAATTCTCCGCAAGTGTGAGTACGATATTTGTTAGTGAATTTCATTAAAATTTCTCCTTTCATTAATCATCTATTTCTGTTTCTTCAAAGCCTATAAGTTTTTCAATTACAGGGCCTACTCTATGTTTTTCATTGTCTGCAACTGTTTTTAGACCTGCGCCAAGGAACAACCAAAGTGTTGCTACCGCCAATGTTGGATAGTAAACAAGCGATGGCTCTACTAACGCGTAAACTAAAAACGCAATTGTTGCAGCGGCGCCTATTGTAGTTTTGCCAATACCACCGTTTTTAACTTTAAACGCGGCGTTTTTCAAAATTGCATATAACATAATGCCAAGCATTACTGCAAAACAAGCAAAACCTACTATACCACTTGTAGAAAGAATGGTTAAATAGCCATTGTGCGCTTCAAAAAGTTTTGCGCCAAGGTCTAATTTTAAATTATCAATGGTGTTAGCATCGGTAACATCGCCCATTAAAAGCATATTACCTGCGCCCCAACCGAAAAGTGGTTTTTCATTAAAAAGTTCAATGCTTTTTTTATAAAGTTCTAATCTTCCGCCACCGTTTTTCTCTTTTTCAGCCATATGGTCGAAAGTTATTTCATCTTCTACGCTTTTTTGCTTTTGCTCATTTTCTTCCAACGCTGACACGCTAACGGAAGAAGAAGCATTATTTACGACATAACTCATTATCATTTTGCAAGGAGTTGTGGCTAAAACAACTACTGCAGTCATTAAAATACCTAAAACCGCATATCTGATATTGCGGAATTTTCTTTTAACTACTGCTCTGTAAATAGCAAACCCACAAAATACAAGCAAATATACTACTAACGCTAACAACGCGCCTTTTGAATCTGAAATTGCAATAACAAAATATGAAAGCGCAAGAACGATATTTACAAAAGGTCTATTCATTCTTTTTTTGCCTATATTAGAGCAGAATTTTGTGTTTGTTAAAAAGCCTGCGAAAACAATAGATAAAAAGCAGTTGAACGCACCCATATTTGGGTTAATATAAGCGCCGACAAAACGATTATCATAAACAATAATTCGCTCGCCTAAACTTGTTTTAAAAACAAGAAGTAGCGCAATGCCAATAATATTTAAAACAAATGTACTGTATAAATACACTTTTCCGACATAGTATATTTCTTTACCGATTCTGCCCTTTTTTTCATGGTTATTTGGAATAAAAATAAACATAAAAATCGCAGTAATAACTAAAAGCACTATTCCAACTATTGTTGAAAAAACACTACCGTCTTTAGTGCAAAGGTTAATAATATGGGAAATAAGCCCTATTGCCAAAAAAGAAGCAGAAAATTTATATAAATAAACTTTTTTGATATTCTTATTAGCAATATCATACACCAATATGCCAATTCCCCAAAGTATTAACAACACAATACCGATGTAACTCAAATATTGTAAAAAATGCACCGAAAAGAAGTAAACATTTATTAGCATTGCCTTTCTAAACAATGATTTATTTTTTAAAAGATTTTTTTCTTTCACTTTAAAAATCCCCTAAATTTACTTTGTTTATCTTATTTTCTTTTACCTTTATTAAATCTTGGTTTTCTTTTTGGTTGTTCATCAGCACCGTCATCTTCAACAACTGCGCCGTTAACTTCAACTAATGCCTCTCTACGAGAAAGGTTAAGTCTGCCTTGGTCATCAATTTCAGTTACTTTAACGATAACTTGGTCGCCAACTTGAACAACATCTTCAACTTTTTCTACTCGTTTTACATCGAGTTGAGAAATGTGAACAAGGCCTTCTTTGCCAGGAGCGATTTCAACAAAAGCGCCGAATGTCATAAGTCTTGTTACAACGCCATTGTAAACTGCGCCAACTTCTGGGTCATTAGCGATAGTTTCAACAATTGAGATAGCGCGGCGAGCGTCATCATAGTCAAGCGCTGATACAAATACTTTACCGTCTTCTTCGATATTGATAGTACAATTACATTCTTCTTGTAATTTTTGAATAACTTTACCTTGTTTACCAATAACATCGCCGATTTTTTCAGGGTTGATAGTAGTAACAAGCATTTTTGGAGCATATTTTGAAAGTTCTTCTCTAGGCTCTGCAATTGCTTTGAGCATAACTTCATCAAGAATGTAGTTTCTTGCTTTATTAGTTTTTGCGAATGCTTCCTTGATAATTTCAGGGGTAAGTCCGTGAACTTTAAGGTCCATTTGAATAGCAGTGATACCATTTTTAGTACCTGCAACTTTAAAGTCCATATCACCATAGAAGTCTTCAAGACCTTGAATATCAACCATTGTCATAAAGTCGCCATAAACGCCTTCATCACCTGTGATAAGACCACAAGAAATACCTGCAACAGGGGCTTTAATTGGAACACCTGCAGCCATAAGCGCCAAAGTTGAACCACAAATTGAGCCTTGTGAAGTTGAACCATTTGAAGAAAGCACTTCTGATACAACACGAATTGAATATGGGAATTCTTCAATTGAAGGAATTACAGGAACAAGCGCTTTTTCAGCGAGCGCACCGTGACCAATTTCACGTCTGCCAGGACCACGAGAAGGTTTTGTTTCACCAACAGAATATGAAGGGAAATTGTAGTGGTGCATATATCTCTTTTCAGTTTGCTCATCAAGACCATCTAATTGTTGAGCATCACTTACAGTACCGAGTGTTGCAATTGATAAAACTTGAGTTTGACCACGAGTAAACATACCTGAACCGTGAACACGTGGAAGCAAGTCAACTTGAGCATTAAGCGGACGGATATCATCAATACCACGACCATCTACACGTTTATGCTCATCTTTAAGCCAAGAACGAACAACATGTTTTTGAATAAGATATAAAATCTCATCAAGTTTACCTTCGTTGCCTTCAAATTGCTCGTCATATTTTTCGTGAATTCTATCAGAGATAGGCAAAATTGCTGCATCACGAACGTTTTTATCATCTGTATCAAGAGCGGCTTTAACATCATCAATAACCCAATTCTCAATTTCTTCAAAGATAACTGGGTCTGGGTTTGATGATTCAAAAGTGAATTTCTCTTTACCGATTTCAGCCACGATAGAATTGATAAATTTAACAACTTCTTTATTAGCCTCGTGACCTGCCATAATAGCATCAAACATAGTGTCATCAGGAATTTCATTACCGCCTGCTTCTATCATAGCAACCAAGTCAGCAGTTGAAGCAACAGTTAAGTTAAGGTCAGTTTTTGCGCGCTCTTCAAGAGTTGGGTTGATAACGATTTTGCCTTCAACCAAACCAACATTAACACCTGAAATTGGGCCATCCCAAGGAATATCTGAAATAGCAATTGCAGCAGAAACACCTATCATAGCAGTGATTTCTGGGCTACAGTCAGGGTCAACTGACATTACAGTTGCAACAACAGAACAGTCATTTCTCATATCTTTTGGGAAAAGTGGACGAATTGGTCTGTCAATACATCTTGAAGTTAAAATTGCTTTTTCAGAAGGGCGAGCCTCACGGCGTTGGAAAGAGCCAGGAATTCTACCAACTGAATACATTTTTTCTTCATAGTCAACAGAAAGAGGGAAAAAGTCAACACCCTCTCTTGGTTTTGCTGAAGCGGTAACATTACAAAGTACAACTGTTTCGCCATAAGAACACATAACAGATGCATTTGAAAGTTCGCACATTTTACCTGTTTCAATTTTGAGCGGTCTGCCCGCGAGTTCGGTTTCATAAACCTTGTAATTTTCAAACATATTTTTTCTACCTTTCTTTTTATGCGTTTCTCGAATTATTTAGCAATAAACACATTATTCGAGTTAAAATTCAAATAATCTGTTCACTGCTAAATTCAAAGAAATGCATTGATTTTTTAATAAATTTTTATAAAAATCGACCTTTATTTTCACCTTGCAAAGCAATAAAAATCGAATTTTTACCTCTCATAAAAAACACCAAAAGCAGATGAGATAATTCCCATCTGCTTTTTGAATTCTTATTTACGGATACCGAGTTTCTTAATAATACTTCTGTATCTTTCAATGTCACACTTCTGCAAATAAGCAAGAAGGTTTCTTCTGTGACCTACCATTTTAAGAAGGCCTCTTCTTGAATGATGGTCTTTTTGATGAACTTTCAAGTGCTCTGTAAGTTCGTTAATTCTGTAAGTTAAAACAGCGATTTGAACTTCTGGAGAACCTGTATCGCCTTCGTGAGCGGCGAACTCTTTAATAATTTCTTGTTTTTTCTCTTGAGTCATTTTAATTTACCTCACCTTTATATTTTTTCACGAAATTCCGAGAAAAAGGTCGCAAGGTGAATGACACCGTTTCTCCCAGATATTCGTACCGATATATATTAACACAAAACTCATCATTTGTAAAGCAATTTTTTCAATTTTTTTAAAAGATTTTTTGCCATACAATATTTTGTGATTTTGTTTTTCTTATTATACTAATTATAGACTTCTTATATATAATTAACACATTATATAAAGGCAGTTTTGAAAAGCAGCAAATTTTTAATATTTTTTCGCAAATTTTATATACACTTTATCTTTGAAATATGTTATAATCGCAAAAGAAAAATTTTTGGGTGATTTTATGTATTCAATGTTACTCGCAATTATTTATCTTGCTTTTATTAGCCTTGGGCTTCCCGATTCGCTTTTAGGCGCAGGTTGGCCGGTTATGTATCAGCAACTTAATGTGCCTGTTTCTTTTGCAGGGGTAATAAGCACAATAATTGCCGTCGGCACTATTGTTTCAAGCCTTTTATCAGACCGATTAACTGCTCGTTTTGGCGCAGGAAAAGTTACTGCAGTTTCTGTTTTAATGACCGCGGTTTCAATTTTAGGTTTTAGCCTTTCAGGGCAATTTTATATGCTTATAATTTTTGCTATTCCTTATGGTCTGGGAGCCGGCGGGGTTGACGCGGCGCTTAACAACTATGTTGCGCTTCATTACTCATCTCGTCATATGAGTTGGTTGCACTGTTTTTGGGGTGTTGGCGTTACAATAAGCCCTTATATTATGAGTTTTTGTTTAACCAAAAATTTTGGTTGGGAAAAAGGATATTTCGCAGTTTTTGTTATACAAATTATTCTTGCTATTTTGCTTTTTATAAGCCTGCCTATTTGGAAAAACAGAGCGAATGAAAATGACGAAAATTCTACTGAAAAAGCCGCGAGTGTTGGCATTAAAAATGCGCTAAAAATCAAAGGCGTTGCTTTTGTTTTGCTAACATTTTTCGGCTACTGCGCGCTAGAAACTACCGCAGGGTTATGGGCTAGTAGTTTCTTTGTTGAAGCGAGAAATATTTTGCCTGAAACCGCCGCTTTATTTGCTTCGCTTTATTATATTGGAATCACAATTGGCAGATTTTTAAATGGTTTTATAACCGATAAATTTGGCGATAAAATTATGATAAGAGTAGGTATTTTAACCTGTACATTTGGTGTAATTTTAGTTGCTCTGCCTTTTAAAACCGATGTATTATCGCTTGTTGGACTGCTAATAATCGGTCTTGGTTGCGCGCCTATTTACCCTTGTATTATTCACGCAACGCCTACCAATTTTGGCGAGAAAAATTCCCAAGCAATTATCGGCATACAAATGGCGAGCGCATATCTTGGAAGCACGCTAGCGCCACCGATTTTTGGTTTTATTGCCGAAAAAACAACGCTTGGAATTTATCCATTTTATCTTTTGATTTTTGCTTTAATTATGCTTTTAATGTCTGAAAAACTTAACAAATTAATGCAAAGCAAAAACTAATCTTTTTCACCTTTTTTAGAGAAAAAGGTTTTCACACTTATAAAAATAAGAATTGCGCCGAAAATTTTTGATAAAAGTTCGGTTTGAATAACACCGCTTAAATAAACACCTATTGCGCTACCGATTAGTCCTGTTGGAATAAGAAGTAGCGCTTTTTTTATATCAATTTGTTTTCGCTTTAAATAAATTATCACAGAAAATAGCGCAATTGGGATAAAAAACAATAGATTTACCGTTGCGGCATCGGCTCTTGAAAAGTTTAAAAACATTGTTAAAAACACTATTAAAACTCCGCCGCCACCAACACCTAAACTGCCGACTGCGCCACTTAAAAAACCGCCTAAAATAAGCCAAAAAATATCCATTTTAACCACCAAAAATCATTCTAACACCTGCATAAATTAAAAACGCGCAGAATACTTTTTTAATGAATTCACAGGATGTTTTTTTCATAATAATAGTGCCTAAATATGCGCCGAAAAGTCCTGATGGCATTAAAATTAATGCGGTTTTATAATCAACCTGACCTTTTATCATATAAAGCACCGCCGACAAAATGCAAAGCGGCAAAATTATGGCGATTGATGTTGTTTGCGCCTGTTTTTGATTAAGACCGAAGTGTTTTAAAACCTCTACCGAGGCAATGCCACCCCCTGCTCCGAATAGTCCATTTATAACACCTATTAACACACCAAACAATGATAACACTATATTTTTCTTATATTTCAATTCAAAAAACCCTTTATTTTATAAGATGTTTACGCAAAAGCGAAAAAAGTTTCAAAAAAAATAACCAAAAATAAATTTATTTTTTGTGTATATTTTTTTGTTAAATTTAGTAGAAAACCATTGACTATTTGACAACAATGGTGTAATATTAGTATGTACAGTTGGCGCTGTATAATTTAGACTAAATTTGCAAAATTTAATTGGAGGTAAGAAAATGTCTAAAATCACAAAGTTACTCGCTTTGATGTTGGCAGTTATTTTCGCAGTTTCTCTCGTTGCTTGTACAGGTGACCCTGCTCCAGAAACAGAAGAAACTACCGTTGCAGGTTTGAACATTACTACTAAAAATGATGTTACAACCGGTGAGGGTGAAACAAAAACTACCGCTAAAGGCGACAAAACAAAGAAAACAAAGAAACAAGACCAAAACCAAGGCAACGGCGACAATGGTTTCAAACATGAAGCTACAACTTTGGCTACTACTGGTACATTTATTAAACGTACAACCGATAGTCGCGGTAACGCTTCTGCAAAGTTTGTTAAGAGTTTGAAAGGTTTCACTTTGAAGATTTTATATCCATGGGAAAACATCTATGGCGATAAAAAATGTGAAACAGGTATCAAAGATTCTATCAACTCACTTAAGAAAGAATATGGCATTAGCATTAAAGAAGAAGGCCAATTCAATAGATACAATGAAAACCTTTCTTCTGAACTCGCTGCAAAGAAATGTGACAACCACGTTTACTTTGCTCAAGGTGGTTACTTCCCATCATATTTCCAAAAAGGCTACATTGCTGACCTTTCACAAGCAATGAGAACTGCCGGTGTTAATTTCAACGAGCCTTGGTATATGAGCCAAGCAAAAGGCTTCTTGAATATTGATGGTAAGCAATATGGTTGGATGGCAACTGAAGACGAGTATATGACACCTATGTTCATTTCTTATAACAAAAAACTTACTGATAAGAAGAGACTTGCTGACCCTGCTAAACTTGCAGAGCAAGGTAAATGGACTTGGAAAACTCTTGAAACTTATGCTAAAAAGTTTGCTAATGATAAGTCAGTTGTAGGTTTCGGTGTTGCTGATGCAACAACACTCTTTGAGCAACTTGCTGACCAATATGGTACACAACTTACTAACATTTCAAGAGGTAAAGCACCAACAACTAACATTACTAACTCAAAAGTTAAATCTGCTTTGACAGAACTTGCTAGTTGGACAGTTGGTAAAAACGCTTGGTGTGATACATTTGCAGGCAAAACTTGGAGTTATGGTAAAACTCAATTCCAAAATGGTAAAGTTGCTTTCTTCTATGGCGGTCATGACGCTATTCAAGGTCTTAAAGGCACTTCAACTCAAAATGATATTAACATAGTTCCATTCCCAACAAAGAACGGTTCTAAAAACTATACTAATATCTCTGCTGCTTCATTTATAGCATTTATTCCTATTGTTCATCAAAACAATGCTGCAAAGATTCTCTTTGCAAGAAACGAATACTATCGTTATACATACCGTTTTGTTGATAGACATTTCCAATACAAATGGTCTTCTTACTTTGGTAAGAACACAACCGCTATCAAAAATGCTTCTAACATTAAATACGGTAAAAACGGTAACAAGATTAAATTCTCTTGGCTCAACGTTTGTGAATCTAACGATGACGGTGCTACAAGAACAGCTTCAATTGTAAATGAAGTTATTAGCGGTAAATCTACACCAGCTCAAGCAATCGCAAGTAAGAAAAACGCTCTTGCTAAATCTTACTCAGAAGTTTGGGAAGGTCATAGAATTACAGGTAATGTTTAATTAGTCTAAATTTTAAGCGTTTAAATTAAAAATCAAAAAAGCAGATGAGATTTTTCTCATCTGCTTTTTTTGTGAAGTCATAGTGGTAATAAACATTATGTATTATTTTTTAAATTGTTCTTCAATTTCTTCGTTGATTTTAGCACTCATTCCGTTAATTTGCTTTAAATCTGTTTCTTTAACAGAAATAGTTGCAATGTCGGCTTTTTCTCCATATCTAGGAAAGTTTATTAACCAAGTACCACTAATACTACGAGGGTCACATATCCACCCCTGCATACCTTTATGAACGCCGTCTTTTACATATTTTTCTTTTTCTACAATTACTTCTACTGCATCCATTTCTTTCATAATTATTCATCTCCATACGGTGTTATTAATATATTCTCTAACAAACTCATTATATCACCTCGCTTTCTATATTTCAATAATAATCGGAAGTGAACCAGACATTCAAGGACATGTTAAAAGCAGATGAGATTTTTCTCATCTGCTTTTTGTTTTATTTTCTATCAAACGCAGGGTTGAATGCGTAGAAGTTTTTAGAATCGAGTTTATCCTGCACTCTTTGAAGCGCTTCGCCGAAGCGTTGGAAATGCACGACTTCTCTTTCTCTTAAAAACTTTATAGGGTCGCACACGTCAGGGTCATCGATAAGGCGCAAAAGATTATCATAAGAAAGACGAGCCTTTTGCTCTGCCGCTAAATCTTCGTGTAAATCAGCGAGCACATCGCCGGTTGAGGCGATAGTTTCAGTTGAAAACGGATTTCCCGAAGCGCTCTGTGGATAAATTCCTGCGGTATGGTCAACAAAATAAGTGTCAAAACCATCTTTTTTGATTTGGTCAATTGTCATATTTTTTGTAAGTTGATGAAGCATTGTAGATACAATTTCTTCGTGGGCGAGTTCTTCAGTACCCACGTCAGTGAGTATGGCTTTTACCTCATCATAAGGCATTGCAAAGCGTTGAGAAAGGTATCTGGTTGCCGCGCCTTTTTCGCCGTGTGGTCCACCAAGTTGACTAATTATGACCTTTGCAAGCGCAGGATTTGCCCTTGCTATTTTAACTGGGTATTCAAGTTGTTTTTGATAAATCCACATAGTTTTTTACTCCTCCCATGGCCATTTAGTTAAAGCCCAATCCCATTGTTTTTCGCTATCATTCGATGTCATAACAGTTGGGCCATATTTTTCTTCATATTCTTTTTTTGCCGTTTTAAAAGCGCGTTTTACCTTGTTAAAATACTCAAGCGCACGAGTGTCGTGTGGGTGAGTGTCAAGATACAGCCCCGTTTCTATTACAGCAAAATTATACATTTGGAGCTTGTTTAAAAGTTTTCTTTTTTCAGTCATTTTTCATTCTTCTTCCTAAAAACGGCTTATCAAGTTCAGGAAAAATTGTGCCGCGAGAAAGCCCCGTATCTGCGCTGTAAAGTTCTCCCCAACTTTGTTTTGGTACATAAGCCATTGCGAGTGGAAATGAGTTCAAACAGTTTTTATTTACTCGTCTGTCTATTGCAGAATCTGTTGAAACTAAAACATCATCAAACATAAATTTGGTTTCTCCTTTAATTAAAAAATCTCGAAAGTACAACTTTCATTACATAATATGAAAAAAGGTAAAATTTTGTTATTTTTTCTGTTAAAAAAGTGGTTTTTTCATTGACAAAGCCACTCAATTATGGTAATATTAATTTAATATTGCTAAAGGAGTTTTTTATAATGGGAAACGCAAAGAAAAACTGGAAACTTGTGTGGTCAGATGAGTTTGACGCACCTGAAATCAACAGAGATAATTGGAATTTTGAATTAGGTTATGTTAGAAATGCTGAACTTCAAAAATATGTTGATTCACCTGAAAATGCTTATATCGAAGACGGTTGTTTGGTAATCAAAGCTATCAAAACTGATGACCCTGATTGTCCTTATACTTCTGCTTCTCTTACTACATATGGCAAAGTTAATTTTACACATGGCAGACTTGAAATGAGAGCAAAATTGCCTTATGGCACAGGTGTTTGGCCTGCATTCTGGACATTAGGCCAGAATATCAGAGAAACTCCATGGCCTGAATGTGGAGAAATTGATATTATGGAATTAGTTGGTGGCGATAACAAAACTTTTGCTACTTGCCCATTTAATGACCATCATGGTGACCACGTTGTTCAAGCAACTGTTCACTATAAAGGCGAACCTGAAGGTCATATTTTGCCACGTGCTTATGAACTTATGGAAGGCGATTTCAAAGATGATTTCCATGTGTTCGGCGTAGATTGGGATGAAAATTGCGCTAAATTCTATATTGATGGCGTTTATTATAATAAATGTAATATTTCTGAACTTGACTGCTTTGATAAACCACAATATGCACTTGTTAACATTGCAATTGGTGGCGGTTGGCCTGGCGACCCTGATGAGAATACTGTATTCCCTCAAAAATATTACATTGACTACATCAGATACTACCAAGAAGAAAAATAATTTTTTAACTGCCCATCAAAAGACGGGCAGTTTTTTATTAAAAATAAACTCTTTACATAAACACAAAAGTATGATAAAATATTATCATATTAGATTAGGAGTTGATTCTTTTGTCAGAATTTTTAAATTATAAAGGCAGACCGCTTGTTCGTTGCGGTGACACTCTTTATTACGGCAATATGGAAGACAAGGCTGTTGTTCAATTAACTGTTAAAGATAAAGAAAAAGATGGCGATATTACAATGGCTAAAAAAATTCAAGTTGTTCTTCTTGATACCGATACATCGCTTGACCCTGTTAAGCGTATTCTTAAAAAGAGTGAAAAAGAGGGGCTTTATAACGCTATGGATATTGGCGCTATCTGGCTTGAACGTGCATTAGCAGAAAAATAAAAGCAAAAACTCGAATGATACCATTCGAGTTTTTTTATTAATTTTGGAGGTATTATGAAACAAATTTTAGTTGAACAAGATTTTTTAAATGCGATAGATACTTTGAAAATACAAAACTCAAGTGTTTTAATTCATTCATCTATGAAATCTTTTGGCGCAAAAATTGATGGCAACGCAAACACCATTATAAATGCATTTTTGAAAAGAAACTGCACCATTATCACGCCTTCTTTTACATATGATAATGAAATTAGCCCTGCGCTTGATATTTTGCAAAACGGCATTGGCGATGGCAGTTATTATAAATTGAGAGAAAATCTGCCGATAAAATGTTTTGATGTTAATAGCAAAGATTTATCGGTTGAGCATATGGGTATTTTCGCAAAAACTGTTTTGCAGAATGAAAACAGTATCAGAGGAAATCACGCGCTTAATTCATTTACTGCGCTTGGCGAAAATGCAAAAGCACTTGTTAAAGACCAAAATAACAAAGACGTGTATGCGCCGCTTAAAAAACTTTGCGAAGATGATGGATATGTGCTTTTAATGGGCACAAGTCTTGAATCTGCAACGATTATTCACTATGCAGAGCAACTCGCCGGCAGAACTTTGTTTGTTCGCTGGGCTTATGATAAGAATAAAAAGCCAATTCCACTAGCAGTTGGCAGTTGTTCAGACGGATTTGATAATCTTTATGGTGTTTTAAAAGATTATGCTAGCGAAATCACAGTTGGTAGTAGCAAATGGTTTTGTTATAAAGCCAAAGATATAGTAAAAGTTTGCGCCGATTATATTAAAAAGCACCCTGAAATCACTCATTGCAACAATAAAAATTGCGACCGTTGTAATGACGCTATTCTTGGCGGTCCAATTTTAAATAAAGATTTTTGGAAAAACATATAAATATAAGTCGATGAGCATAAACTCATCGGCTTTTTATTATACTTGTAAATCGACTAAAAAGTCATCAATTATATCATCTAAATGAATGGGCGACACGTTGTTTTTATTACACTTATCTATAAGAACTTCTACCTTTTGTTTATCAGTAGAAATATCTTTTACAACACGCTCGCCACATGTAATGCCATAAGTTTCAATTTCATTTCCGTCTTCATCAATAATTGTTGATTTGTTTAAAGTTAACATCTTTTTACTTCCTTTTTGCCAAAAAATAATGTGAATAATCTTCACATCTAAATTATATAAAACTAGATATGCTTTGTCAAGTTTTTTCACGTTTTTCAAAGAAAGTTTGTATATGTGAACAAATTCCACATATGATTTTTGTGAAATTTGTTCACTTTTTTTGCTTTATATATAAACGCACGGATGATGAACAAAACAACCCTTCCGTCATTTTGAGCGGAGCAACGCGTAGCCGAAGAATCTTTTTAAGATGGTTCGACTACACTCACCATGACACGCTATTAGTCTGCTTTAATTGGTAGGGGCGTTCATTGGACGCCCGTTATTTTCGGGAGGAGCAAAGCCCCTCCCCTACGATAGAACAAAAGATTTATTGTAGGGGTGGGGTTCTACTCCACCCGCATTTTTAAAAGGGTCGTCAAGTATGCCGACCCCTACACTTACATATATGATTTTAATAAAACAAAAAGCCAACCCAAAATGAGGTTGGCTTTTTACAAAGAAATGTTTTATGAAAAAATTTTACCATTTATCATTTTCATAAGGGTCATACTTTGTAGTAGGTTGTGTTGGAACCGTTGGTTCCTCGCCTTCTCCTTGTGAAGCAGAGATAATATCAAGAGATTCATATTTTTCAAATTCTAAACTAATTTTTACGAATTTCATTCTAAATTTCCTCCCTTGATTAATCGTTTGCTTTAGCCCATGTATCAACCATTTCCTTAACATCAGCATCGAGTGTAGCATAACCACTATTTGCATCTGCAATGTAAGAATCTGCGATTTGAGCGATGTTACGAACACAAGTTGACTCTGAATAGTAATATACGCCATCTACTAATACATAAGCACGAGCAACAAAGTCACGAGCAAGGTTGCCGGTCTCGGCATTATAACTATTTGATGATTTAAGATTTACGATTGAACCTACAACATATTTACCATCATAAAGGCCGAATTTTGCATAGTCATAAACAACTTTTGCAACGCTGTCTTCCATTGTAAGATAATCACCAACTAAATCTTTTGGAGCGATAATAGTACCGATTTCGAATTCTTTATCGCCAACGAGTTCCAAGAGTGCTGCTTCATCAACAGCAGTATAGAATCTCATACCATTAACTTCACCAAGACGAATTGCTGCAGTTGATTCTGTTGTAAGAACAGATGTGATTTCACCATCAAATTCAGCTGTTTTAACAAGTTTCAATGAGTTCATATATAAAGAACCGCTTGTTGTTGCAGTAAATTTAATTACAACAGGACCTGCTTTATTGATTGTAATAGGGTTAACAGGATACTCGTAATTTGCTTTACCGCCACCAGTAGTAGAATCAATGCCTGTTGCAACTACTTCGCCGTTGATTTCAATATCAACAGTCGCTCTGCCTGCGCCTTTTAATGTTCTTGCAAAAATACTTGCATCGTAAACGCCAGGTTGAACATCTGTAAGAGTTGTTACAGTAACGCTTGTTCCTGCTTCAATTGAGGTTGAATAAAAGTTTTTGTAACCTTGTTGTGTACCAAACTGAACACCCATTGTGTTTTCAGAAAGTTCAACTTCAGGTTCCCAGAATCTAAATTCGTATTCTGTTGGTGTAACAACCGGATTAGAAGGAGTAGTAACAGTTGTTGTAGTGGTTGTTGTAGTTGTAGTAGTTGTAGTGGTTGTTGTAGTGGTTGTGGTTGTTGAAGAAGAAGTTTCTTCTGCATCACCAATTTTAATCAATTCAATAGCATTCAAATATAAGTTACCTGATTTAGAAACATCTGTTACAACAAAGTATAAAGCAATTTGAGATGCTTGAGTAACTGTAATAGTGCCTTCTGAAAGGTCAAAAGCAACGTCGTACGCTTCTTTGCCTGACATACCGCCTGTATAAAGGTTTGTTGCAACTTTTACACCGTTGATAGAAACGTCAATATTAGCGCGAGAACCTGATGCTCTTGCATAAAGTTTTGCAGAATATGTACCAGGAGCAACCAAAACTTTTGAAGTAAGAGTTACGCTATTTCCAACTATGTTGTTAGACGAGAAGAAATAGGTTCCATCGTTTGCATAATGAGTGTTCAAAAATGAAGTTACACCTGTAGCATTGCCTTTTGCCATTGTATGGTCAGCATTATATGTGAAATTATCTGTGTAGAGATTCCATTTATAACTCTCTTGTTCTACAACTGGTGCAGTAGTAGTTGTGGTTGTTGTAGATGAACTAGATGGAGCTTCTGTAGAAGGAGATGTTTCAATTTCCTCGCCATCGTACTCGCCTATTTTATGGAATTGCACGTAACCTGCATAAATTTTACCTGCAGAAGTTGCTTCCATCTCAAGTGTGAAAGCACCGTTTACATTCATAGAATCGTACAATACGTACTCGCTATAAACTTCATAAGGCGCATTTGAGTTGACTGAAACTGCAGGAGCATCGTTTAATGATACGTTTACAACAGCTCTGCCCGAACCTTCCAAAGTTCTCATATAAAGTTTAACCTGATATTTACCTGCAGGAACGGAAGTTTTAGATGTAAATGTAGCAGACTGACCTGCGACAGCGCTTTCTACATAGAAATATTTGCCGCCATTAGCTGAATATGAAGTATATTTTGAGAATGTTGAATCTGAAATAGTAAACTCTGCATCTGCAGGAGAAAGGCTAAAATCATAATTAACAGGAGCGGTTGTGGTTGTAGATGTAACGATTTCGTCATCCATCTCAACGTTTTTATCAAACTCGCATTCAAGTTTTACAGAATCATAACTTTCAAAAGCAGTTGCTAAAACGTTGCCGTATTCGTCAACAATTCCGTCTTGTGCTACAAATTCAACTTTGTTTTTGTTTGTTATAGAATCGACAAAAGGAATTACTGTTTGAGCAGAAGTGAAAACGTTGTTTCCGTCAATCAAAGTTCCTTCTTGATTGAATTTAGCGGCAACTTTACCGTCTTGACTGAAAACTGAAACAGTTGTAAATTTAGGTGATTCTAATTCGCCGATAAATTCAAGCATATTATTTGCAGAATCTGTGCCCACTCTGTTGTAGGTTTTTTGCAAAGCGTGGATACCGCTACTACCCGCAGAAGTGTTGTGCATATCATTTTCTGTACAAGTTTCAAAAATTCTTGAAGCCATACAAAGATTGTCTAAATCATTGCAAAGTTTATATTGCGCTTCACGAGCGAGTGTGAAGTGCATTGAAGTGCTCTTGAAGTGCGAACGAACAACTGCGATAGAGCCAAAATCAAGTGGCAATTCACTCATAAAACTATCATGCATTGTTTTATAAGCATCATAATACTCTTGAGTTGTATTAATTGTTGTTTCTTCGTATCTTGAACGGTTCTCATCGTTTTCGCCTTGGTTCCAGATGTAACCTGTGTGAACGATGTTGTACTTATCCTTGAGAGCATTGTAACTTTCAGTAAATGCATCAACCGCATCTTGATAATGAGTTTGAGTATAAACACCGCAGTTACAAGTGTAGCCTGTTTGGTCAGGAAGCCATCTGTGAAGACAGGTTGAACCAACCGATGCTTGAACGAGAACTACCTTTTGACCTGTTTTTTCATACCAAGTTTTACCGAGTGCTGCAGAGAAACCGCCAAAACTGATTGAATCAATCAAAGTTGAAACGTCGTTTTCTTCGGTAAGCTCTGTGATAGCTTTTTTAGTTAAACTTGAAAACACAGTGCCCTTTTCAGGTGTTGAAGTTACTTCGGAAACTTGAGTAAAGTTGCCTGCTGCAACATCTTTAAGTTCGTCTTCGTAACCAACTCCATAAGTTGAGTTAGACTGACCGATAACAAGAATCATTGCGATATCTTCTTTTGAAGAATCGTAATTTACTTCTCTTGTTTTAACAAGGTCTGCTTTGTTTGATACTTTTACCTTAATTACTGCTTGATTTTCTGATGCTAATGTAGAAGTACAAATAAGCGTAAAAATCATAACAAAGGATAAAATTATTGCCAGTGTTCTTTTCATAATAAAACCTCCAAAATTTTATTTATTATAGTATAACATTATATGAGCAAATGTTAAATATCTTTTTGGAACGAAATATATTGCTTTTTGGAACTTTTAATGGTATAATAGTTAAAAACAAAAAGCATTGGAGAATATCGTATGAAAAAAGCTTATTCTAAAATTTTGTTTTGCTCTGATTCATTAAAAGTTACATTTTTTCATTTAATAACCCAAACAAACGAACCAATTAATTTTTTGAAAATAAAAAATAGCAACAAATATTATATTTATTACTGTTTAAGCAACCATTTATCCTGCCTGATAAACGGCAAAAATATTAACCTTAAAAAAGGCAATATTATAATTCTTCGTCCCAACGAAGATGTCGAATTTTATTCTAATGCTGCTTTTGATTTAATTGATACAGAGTTCTATGTAAGCAAGACTATTATGCACTTGCTTGAAATTGAAGTTGTCGATAAAATATTTGAAAATGATATCGATATCAATGGGTTTTTTAGGGCTTTTAATGAGCGTGAAAGATACAAATTTAATATATTTTCCGATGATGAATTCTACCCCGCGGGTTTTTTAAAAAACTGTGCTTTGCAATTAGGAACATATATTACAAACAATTTGGACCCTTATGTTTTTAAAAGTGTTGTTGCAACAATAATTACACAACTTAATTTTAATTTTGATAAAAGCCACAATTATTCACCTACAAAATATTCTCGTGAATATGAATTAAAAATATATGACTATATTTCAAGAAATTTCAATAAAAACATCACTATAAAGCATCTGCATGACGAATTTTTTGTGTCTAAAACATATATCAATAAAGTAACAAACAGGTTTTATGGTATGAATTTTAATGAAATGTTGCTTTCCAAACGAATGTGGGAAGCAATTGACCTGATGAAGAAAAAAGTTGAATTAAATAAGGTAGCCACACTTTGTGGTTATAAAAATTATTCATCTTTTTATAGAAACTTTATAAAATATTTTGGTGTAACCCCAACTGAAAAACAAAAAGAAATACAACCTTATAAAGAATAGGGATTTTGTTAAACTTAAAAAACTAACAAAACAAAAAGCTGACTCAAATTAAAGAGTCAGTTTTTTGTTTAGAAATGTTTTATGAAAAAATTTTACCATTTATCATTTTCATAAGGGTCATATTTTGTAGTTGGCTCTACCGGTGTAGTAGGGTCTGTTGTATCTTCAGGTGAAGACGCAATGATATCAAGAGATTCATATTTTTCAAATTCTAAACTAATTTTTACGAATTTCATTATAATGCCTCCCTTGATTAATCGTTTGCTTTCGCCCAAGTATCAACCATTTCCTTAACATCAGCATCGAGTGTAGCATAACCACTATTTACATCTGCAATGTAAGAATCTGCGATTTGAGCGATGTTACGAACACAAGTTGAAGCTGAATAGTAATATACGCCATCTACTAATACATAAGCACGAGCAACAAAATCTCTAGCCAAGTTACCAGTCTCGGCGTTATATTTATTTGATGTTTTAAGGTTAATAATTGAACCTACAACGCCTGCAAAGTCTCCATCTTTATAAAGACCGAATTTTGCATAGTCATAAACAACTTTTGCAACACTGTCTTCCATTGTGAGATATTCGCCAATTGTATCTTTTGGAGCGATAATAGTACCGATTTCGAATTCTTTATCGCCAACGAGTTCCAAGAGTGCTGTTTCATCAACAGCAGTATAGAATCTCATACCATTAACTTCGCCTAAACGAATTGCTGCAGTTGATTCAGTTGTAAGAGCAGATGTGATTTCACCGTCTGTTTCAATATCACCAACTTTTACAAATGTGAATGAATCAATGTGAGTAGTAGAAGGTGTTGCAGGGGTACTTGTAATTGTTAAAGTCAAGGTAAGAGTACCATCAGAATAAATTTCTCCGATTACAGTACCTGTAGTAAGTCTATGATAAGTAGCTGTTGGGTTTTTAGGATCAACTGTTGATAAATCAGCAAAATCAAGACTACCGAACGAACTTGTATTTCCTAAAGTATCAGTTACAACAGCAGAATAAGTAGGTCTTGAAG
>JAZQFC010000040.1:0-2403 GCA_045539315.1 Acutalibacteraceae bacterium
TGGTGGCGGATCTTATTCTGCTTTCGCTGCTCGTGGTATGAATTCAAGCAGTTATGGTAAAATCAATCTTTATGACACAGATGTTTCTAATGTAAACTATCTTGTTTCTACAACAACAACTAATAAAAGTACAGTAAACACAGTTACAACTATTCATTCAGGTAAGCTTACTAACATTGCAAAATGGGCTTATGAAGCAGATTTCTGTTCTGTCGTTCCAGGTAGCAACGCTCGTTTTGCTTTGAGCGAAGATGGCGAAGCAATTGAACTTTCATCATTAGCAGCGCCATACTCATTCTATGCAGTATGTGAGCATTCAATGGTAGATGGTGTTTGTGAACATTGTTATTATGCTGGCGAATCTACACCAGAAGAACCAAGTGAAGAACCAAGTGAAGAACCAACAGAACCTTCACAAGAAGAAACAGAAAGCACAACCACTACAACTACAACCACAACTACAACAACTACCACAACTACTGCACCAACAGCAACATATTTTACTCCTGCAGATGTTGCTAACAAAGACAATTGGATTCAAGGTTGGTGGGATAGTTCAAGCGGTAAATACAACCCAACTTATCAAAGTAATTCTCGCGCTTGTGTTAAAAATCATATTGAAGTAACAGAAGGCGAAACTTACAAATTTACTATTACTGGTTCAAATGCAGGCGGTCTTAATATCGTTGTTCGTAACTATGACAGTACAGGCGCTTTCAAATCAACAATTATTTTAACCGACCTTGAATATGAAGTTCCTGCAGGCACTAAATACGCAGGTGTTACAATTTATGATAAATCAAATGTAATTGACTACATCAATAATGGCACAGTTGCTGTAACAATGGCAGTTAAAGGTACAGTTGACCCAACACAGAGTTCAAGCAGTACAACTACAACTACAACTCAACCAACTTCTTCAACTCAAAAACCAGAAGTAGAAGCAGGCGTTATTTATGTTAATGCAAATGCCGAAACTGATGCGGCGGCTTGCACATATAAAACATTAGCAGAAGCATTTAATGCTGCAACTGCAGGCGATGCTTCAAACCCTGGTACAACAATTAAATTCTTAAGTGATGTAAAAACTACATCAAATTCAGCTCTTTCAAAAAATTATGTAACAGTTGATTTGAATGGTTACACATTCACTACATCAAGCCAAGGTATTGCTGTCTCTGCTAAATTCTGTACTATTAAAAACGGTAAGATGGTATTAAATTCAACAGATAAAAACAATGCCGCTTATCTTATCAACAATGCAAATGATAACAATGTTTTAACAGTAAAAGATATTGATTTTTCTTATGAAAAATTTGGTGATGCAACTTGTGAAGGCAGACCAACAGGTCTTATTAGAAAATCTGCTGCAGGCAACAACACAACTAACGTTTATAACTGTACATTCAAATCAAAAGTATCAAAAAGAAAAGGCACTTTTGCTTATTTATCATTAGTTTCTTATTTGAATGGTACTCTTAATATGTACAATTGCGAGTTAGATGGTGATAACAATATTTCTGCATTTGCAGTTAGAAATTCAAACATCAATTTATATGATACAAAAGTATTAAATTGTGCTTATTTAACTGCAAAATCAACAACTTTGGCTATTAGTGGTAATACAAATGTAACTTTCTATTCAGGTTGTGCTAAATATATTGATAATCTTTGCACAGACCCAGAATACACAACCATTAAAACAGCTCCAAATGTAATTTTCACTAAAGAAGAAAATGGCACACAAAGCATTAACCTTTCTGATTTAACAAGCCCTTATACATTCTTTGCTACTTGCGCTCATAAATTTACAGATGGTGTTTGTGAGTATTGTTACGCAAAGGCACCTAATGCAAACAAAGTTGCAGTTGAAGTTGAAAATGGCGCATCACTTCGTATTGGCGAAGTTAATGGTATTAGATTCTATCTCACAACTGATATTGCAAAAATCAAAGAATTGCAGTCTCAAGGTGCAACAGTTGAAGTTGGTACTTTGATCGCTCCTGTTGATTTAATTAAAGCAGAAAGCGATTTCGTTTTAGGTAGCGAAACAGTTGCAGATGTTCCTTATAATGTAGAATATTTAGGCACATTGAATGAAAATGGTTACACCGCTTCAATCGTTAATATTAAAGAATCAAATACCGCATTTGATGCAACTTATGGTAACGTTGCTCGTCCTATGATGGCTCGTGGTTATGTTAAAGTAACTTTGAACGGCGAAACTTATGTTTCTTATTCTGATTATTCAGAAGTATTATCAAGATCACTCGGTCAAATCGCAAGAAGATTCCAAGATGATGAAGATGCTTACAATGAATTGGCAGGCGTAGATATCAACACTTGGATGAAAGTTAGAGATTGGGCTGGCATTTATGATGCTCAAAATCTTGATTCAACAAT
>JAZQFC010000041.1:0-68188 GCA_045539315.1 Acutalibacteraceae bacterium
TCCTTTTTCTTTTAAAATTTCAATTGCTTTGGTAATAATCGACGGAATCGGAACGCCCATCAAACCAGCGTTCTCGACAATGCTTATAAGTTCATTCGCCATAAAAGCAATAATAATCGCATTACGTATGTAGTCAGCACCGATAACAACATCTAACAAATGCCCTACTAATACAAACAACAAAATCGCACCTTTTCTGCAAATTCCTTTAAATCCTGCTTTGCTTTCAAGACCGCCATTTTCTGTCTTGCTTGATTTCTTAAAAACACCTGCAACAATGATTCCTGTTATATAATCAATTGCCATAAATACGATTAAAGATATCATAGCACTGTCCCAACCCCCAAAAAGATAAGCAATCGCCGAACCGACTGCGCCTATAGTAGTAATTATTAAACTTTTCATTTTGATATTTCCTCGCTTTCTAATTTATTTATCTCATCTCGCCAAACCTTGCGTTGAAGTTTAATTGGTTCAAATTCTTCATCCGTCAACTCGCCCTCATGGTGTTTAAGCGATAGATAATCAGTATCTTTGAGATTTTGTTTTAATTCCATAATTTTGAATTCAACAGGAACTTCGATTTTAACATCTTCAATTTCCTTATAAACGCCATTAACTGATACTTTCATTTGCTTTTACTCCTTTAACTAATAGTGTTGTGCCAACTGGGAACGTTGATGTTTCTGAACCTAACAATAAATGAATTGATTTGATGTTTTCCTCTGTCTGTAAATAACCTTTGTCAAAAGTATATTTTTGTAAACTACCCAGATGACTTGCTGAATTAACAATTACCCATTTAGCACTTATTTCCCCATTTTCTTTATCTATATCCGCATAGAATTCTCTATCTGAAGTAGCCCTCCAACTGCTAACAAAACCTACTGTTACATTAGATGCAGAGGTTGCCGTACCACCTTGAATTCGTATGTAGCCACTGACAGCACTTTCACCTGCCGGAATAAACATATGAATTCTTGCTTTTGTTAAATTTAAGTCTGTTAACGAAAAAGCATTTTGTTCCTCTGTTAAAGTTTCTTCGTGTATAATTTCATAATCGCTTTCTTTATCGGCTTTTGCATCTAAATCGGTCTTGTCTGCTTTGTCGCCAACACCGATATCATCCGTCAACTCACTCAACTTTGTAGGAACTGTTATAGCATCAATAAGCGATTTCAACATAACACCTTGTTTAGCACTTAACGGCTTATTTGAAACAGAAGTAGTAAGATTATCAATAATATCACTAACATTAACTTTTGAAGTAGTAATGCTATCAATTAAACTCTTATTCGCCTTAATATAAGCAACAATTTCGCTCATTTGGTCGAGCGTGGTATCATCACTATCAAGCAGCGCATTGATTCGAGCAGTTAACTCTGTAACCAACAAACGAATATCATTATGCGCTTCTTCGTTAACATTGTGATTAGTTAAATCTTTTTTCAACGCAACAAGATTTTCATCAATTTCAACATAAAAACCATCTTCTGACTTTTTTAAGCCATTACCAGTATTAACATCTAAATCACCATCATTAGAACAAATGGTTTTACCTGTGCCGATTCTTAACAACTTATTGCCTTCGTCACCTTCTACCCATTGCATTGCTTCATTAGCAAGTTCAAATTTTTCTTGCGCATTAATACTGTTTCTTGCTTCTTCAGCAGTTCCACCAATAGCCCCAATATTCTCTCTCGCCTGTGCTTTTTGTTCATCAGTTAACTCTTGCTTCGAGTTGTATCGCACTCCATCAACACCTTGCGCGATTTCTTTTGTTTGCTCGAAATAATTTTTAGCCTTGTCAGCCGAAGATTTTGCATTTGTTTCTGATGTACTCGCATTATCTGCCGATGCACTCGCACTTTCTGCACTATCTTTTGCAGAACCAACACTAGCAACATTTTCATCATAAAGTGCTTTAGCACTATCATAGTTTTCTTTTGCTTTACTAGAATCTTGTGCTAACTCTTTTGCTTCGTTAACAATTTCATCGTTTTTCCTTTTTTCGTTAACAACCGCTAAATACATTTCGGTTGTATCTCTGTTGTATTCACTTATCGTTGCAGAAGTGTCACCGGTTGCTTTGTTACCAAGATACAGTCTTACAGGTAATGAGCAAATTCTTTGAACTAGCCCTGTCTCGCTAACTACTTCTTCAAGTAAATAAGCAGTAGCAGTACCACCTGCGTCAATAATAGATTTCGGCACAGGTGCAGTAACTTTGCCTTCGACCGCTTCAAGCAAAATAGTTTCTTCGTAAGTATCGGCACATCCATGCCATTCAATTTTAAACTGTTTGCCTTCTGTACCAATGGCAGAAACATCAAAGGTAATCTTGCATGGCAAAACATCCCCTTGCGTTCCTGCGAATTTTCTTTGCCTGATATCAATTTTTCTATCAGCCAAAATTTTCACGTTAAAACTTAAATCACCCATAAAATTTAACTCCTTTGTATTAAAAAAGGGACTACTCTATTAAAGAGTAATCCCCTTGTTTTGTTATCCAGGATAATCTGAATTAATACCTGACCTTATTGAACTTTCATAAGCAGTAATATATTTTAGTTTATCACTCGGTTTAAGGTTGCTAAAATAATCGTAAACGCCATTATAAGTAACTTTTCTGCCATCAAGATAAACAAACGCCATCGAAATATATTTCTCTTCATCGCCTGCGTCAGAGTTTCTTATAGCGTCTAATTTATCTTGTTTCTTATCGGTGCTATCGTACCCTTCATTAGCAACAAACATACCACCAATGTCATAACCATTCTTGGAAGCAGTATCAATAAACGCATCAGTTTTGTTTAAATCATCTCTCTGCTTATCTCTGATAAACTTAACAGCCATATCAACCATACTCATTTTATCAGTTGCACCACTGTAGTTTGATTCAATGCTATCAAGCAACTCATCAACTGCATTCACATCAGTCTTAATCTCTTGCGATTCTTCCGCTTGCTCTGAATACTTTGCTTTAAGATAATCAGCCATTGAAACGCCACGTTCAAGATAAAGTTTTATTTTCAAATCTGTACTTGATAACGTATAATCGCTAACAGTAGTTTTAGCCAAATTTTCGCAATAAGTATAAACATCGGCAAGCATATCAACCTTTGTATCATCATCTGCATTTGTGTAAAACGCAGAATTGATAACCTCATCAATATACTTGTAAGCATTCTGCCCTGCTTCCATTTGGAACTGCTCATACTCATCAGCATTAAGATACTTATAAACACCGTTAACGCTGATTTTATTATCAACCGTTTCAGGTAACACTAATTTATTACCCTTTGCGTTATATAGTCTTGCGATTTCAGTATTAACCGCATCATAATCAACCGATGAATAATAACCAGGCGAAATAAAATTAGAAACTATTCTGCCAACAATTGATTCATCAACTTCCGTCTCGCCCCAAGCATTTCTATAAGGATTTTTACCCCAGTTGCCTGTCTTACTGCTAACAGTATTAGCAACTTTTTGTAACCATTCAGGCACAGCCGAATTTTTATCAACATAATTCTTTCTTCTTGTGCCATCAAAAACCCTTGTAATCTGTCCTGCAAGTGTAGGCAACGCTTGTGTGAAGTATGATGTTATAGAATCAATTACAATGCTTGTTGATGGGCTATCAGACCATTTAATCGTTTCAAGAGTATCGTTAATACCTTGCAACATTGAAAGGTTTGTAAGTGGCTCTAAAGCACCGTCAAGCGCATTTACAAAAGCGGTAGCCCAGTTTTCATTTTCACCTGATAAAATCTTTTGAAGTTCTACACCAATAAAGAAAGGAATACAAGAAGGTGCAGCCCAGTCAACCGTGTAAGATTTACCCCACAAAGTAATGGAATATTCCTGTTCACCATTTTGTTGTCTGAACCATTTATCTTCATCATCACCCATACCGCCAATAGCAACGCCTAAAGAACCAAGTAAAACGCCAAGAGCCATAATGCCTGTACCGGCAAGACCGCTTGAAATTCCATCAATATACTGTGATGCAGTAATTTTGCCATTTCTTAAATCGAAACTGCCTTTTAACAAGGTTTTAATAAGACCAATCGGCGAATATTCGACACCACGTTTTAAAATGTTAATTGGTGTCTTCTTAAATGGTAAAATGCCTTCAATTAAAACATTAGAAATAAGATTGTTATGAGACATTCGGTTTATCGCCTCTGCCACTGCAGAAGCATCTCTATAAGTTGCTTTTTGCGCTTCAAGTGTAGCATATTCTCTTGCTTCCCAAAGTTGCTTTTCGGTTAAATTATTAACATCAAGTTTCCTTGCAGTAACAAACCTTGCAAAAGCCATTTTGTAATGCTGTTTCAAGAAAATAATGTCTTCTTTTTCGAGCATATCAAAGTTAAACTTTCTCGCACCTTCAAGAATTTTTGATTTAAACACTCGTGTGTATTCTTGAATTTGAGAACCATCTTGATATTTACCGCCAGAAGAAACAAACTCTTTCATTTGCTCGAAATCTTTTTCTGCAAACTCTTTAACTTCTTTTGAAACTTTAATCGCCTTTGTTCGATTATTTACATCACGAATAAAGGTGTGTTCCATAGCAGTAGCAAGACCATTTTTAATCGAAATAGCAGGCATAAAAATCGCATTACCAACCAAGTTACGAATATGAGTTCTTGGATTGCCAAGCATAGATAAATATCGCCAAGCATTCCATTTATCAAGAAATGTCGGTGGCACTTGTTCACCAAGCGATTTCATAATATCTTCGCTTGCCTTTTGAACTTCCCCATCGCTTTTAGCATTCATCATACGAGTAGCAAGTGATTCTTCAATTTTAACTCGTTTTTTGTTTTTGCCAAACTTTTTCTCAATATCTCTGTTTATCGAATCAGTAACTTTCTGCAAATAATAAAGCCGTCCTACACCACCCATATTTTTGAGTAGTGAGAACGCCTGAACTACTTGACCTGCTCGAGTACCAACTTCACAAAGTTCTGCAGTAAGTGTCAAAACCTTGTCGGCTTTGCCTTCATTAGCATACATTTCGAGAAGCCCTTCAGCAACTGCTATTTTGTTTTTATCAAGCAAAGTTTTACCTGAAACAACATCATTCCAAATAATTTCGGCTTCGCCATCTTTAAGTTGTTTTTGCGCATAATCAAGCGCTTCTTTATCGCTCCAACGCTTATGACTTAATGCTTCATTAACAACTTGTTCCTTAATCTGTTCAAGTGTAGCATCGTCAACACTGCCCTTTTCCATAATGCTTCGAGCAACATAAGAAGTAAATTGATTTTCACTTGTTCTCTTTGGAACTGCAATGTCCCTCTCGGCATTCATACCTTCTGGAATAGAGCCATACTTGTCAACAAGCCCATCAAAATCATCAGAAATTGAAAGTTTTGGATTGACATTTTCATCATAATTAGTTATACTAATATTAGCAGAGGATGAAACTCCCTTTGAAGCCAGTTCACCATTATTTTGGGTGTTGGCAGGGGAATTATTTTGTCTTCTGCTTTTTTTATTGTTTTTTGTTAAGTAGAAAGTTACCAAATCAAAAGCTCTTCGTTTTTTAGAAGCAATTTCAATTGATAAAAAATCATAATCGCTATACGTTTTTTTAAATCTTAACCTGTTTTCTCCATTTTCTTCAAACCACTCAACAGTGTCATAGTTGCACACAACATCATACAGTCTGTAAATTGCTTGTTTTATCTCTTTTACAGTTTTAAAGTGTTTGCTAATATGTTTTATATCATCGCTTGATAATGAAAAAGTATACTGTCCATTTTTGAAAATGTCTTTGTTAATATCGCTCTTTATTTTTGATATAACATCATCAGGCAAAGAGCTTAAATAATAATTTTCTTTTAACTTTTTCTCTGACAGAGATTTTTCTATAACATTTTCAAGTTCTGCTTCAGATTCAACAACAATACCATTTCGAGATTTAATATTGTTAAGATTTTCTTTGTTAATGTTTGAAAAGCTTTCAAAATCAAATTTTTCATCACTAATACTAAACCTAATATCATCTTGACCTTCATCAAATCTCTTTGAAAGCGGAATAATATCACCGTCATCATCATAAACAACTGGCTCTGCAGATTTAATTTGGTTAGGTGAGAATGCAACAGCAACATTTCTATCCTCACTTAATACTCCGTCTACACCTAAAACACTAATGACATTGTTAAGAAACTCTTGTGGTTTACCTGTATATGAATAACTTAATCTCTCATATATACCTAAATCGTATTCAGCATCATCATATTCAAACTCAATGCCTAATTTATTGCAAAACTTTGTTAATGACTCTTTTGAAAAATTCTTGCTTGTATCGGTTATAGGGTCGGTAATGTTTAAATAAGTTTTTAAAGAGTGTTTATACGAGTATTGCAATTTTTTACCTGCCATAAAGTAAAAACCAAGTCCTAATTTATTATCTTGAGAGATAAAATTAGCATCAAAAATTGAAAAATCTGTGTCTGTTCCATGATAACAAACAAGCAAGTTGCCATCAGCATCACGAACTTTTGAATCTTTGAGTTTTTCTTCCGCAACTTCATCAACCATTTTCTGCGCAGTTTTCAAATCACCTTCGCGGACTGCTTTTAGGTAGTCGGTGTCGGTTTTTTCACTAATAGAAAAAGCAGGGGTATCTACCTCTGCCTTAATTCCTTGTCTATTTTGCTGATTTTTGTCCGAAATTCTTGTTCGGTTGGTTTTGTTTTGATTATTTCTAAATACATTTCTATCGCCTTTGGAAGATTTGTTTTTGGCATCGTTATCAACAGTGCTTCTGTCGTTCCAACTATATTGTTCGAATACTTCAGTGACGCCATAGTCTCGAATAATTCTGTTAATTGACTTTCTAATACCTTGTCCATCATAAACTCCCTCTTTAATAATAGTATCTCTTATTTCATCTAACACAAATTGATTTTCTTCTGATACACAATATATGTTGTAAACCTGAAAATCGTGGGCATCTTTACCAGTAGGAATTCGTTCTGATAATATTATTTTATTTCCAACTACAACGGTTATTTTGTCGCCTATATTGACCTTTTCTAAATAACCCAAACTTGCAATTTGAGAATAATAAGATTTCCATTCTGATTTACTCAAAACATTATAAAATTGATTAACCAACTCGCCTTCCTTGTTGGCTTTGCTAACATTATACCACTTGCCATCATCCCTGTCAACAGAAACACTCATAGAAGTTTTGCTATTAAAAACTACCTTGTTATCATTTTCAACAGTTTTTTCTGTTCTTACAACCTTTGAAAACTCGTTTTCAAGTTTAGTTATCTTCGCACCGTCATACAAACCAAGATTTTTGATGTTTTTAAGAAGTCTGCGCATAAAATCACAAAACTTTTGCCAAACACTTTTATCTTCAAACGCTCTTTCCAACTCGGCAACAGTGCTTTTAATATCTTTACCGTTATAAAGATTGTCCATAACAAAATCGGCATAAAATTCAAAATCATCATCGGTATTTGTGCCTACGCCACCCCTTTGTGATTTATAATGATTTTTAATAAGACCAATTTTGCCTTCTAAAGTTAAAGTTGCATCATAGCCTTCAAGTTGCATTGCTTTGTTCTGCACCCATCGTTTGAATGCAGCAGAATTTGCAATAGCATTGTCAACACTTTCGGTAAACTTTTTATAATTTTGCTTGTTCTCTTGAAAATGCACAAACTCGTGTTTAAATACATATTTTTCAACAGATTTTTCGTTAATATAAACTTCTTTACCATTTCTGTGTTTGAAACCATTTATAACATTTTTGCCATTGCCATCACTACTGTAAAAATATGCAGTAATACCTTGCTTCAAATAAAACTCTGATACTGCCTTCATCTCATTACTATACTCTGATGGCAAAATACCAACTGCAATATCGCCATTTCGAACAATATTACCTTCGCTATCTCTAATGGTGGTAAGTTTTCTAACTTCATCTGCAATTGCTTTCCTTTGCTCATTTGCAACTGCGTTATTAATAGCAATTTCAGTATTATTAGTGCCTTGCTGACTTAATTCGTTTTCAACAATTTGTGCAGTTTCATCGTTGTACAACTCATTGTCAATTTCTTTACCAAGCATAGACTTATTCATTTGACCTTGTTGCATATCAATTAATTCTGCATCTATCTGCTGGGCAATATCGTCATCAAGCATACGATTTGTGTTGTCAAAATCAACATTTTCGCCATTTTGCTCAATATAAAGTTGGAGTTGCGCAAGTTCCCTCGAAGCACTTTCAAGTGCCTCATCATAAGCCTTTTGGTTAGTCTCATTAGGTGAATGTTCGGTAATACTTGCAACATCGTTAAGATTATTTAAAGCAACTTCTGCCTTTTTAGTATCAAGACCAAGTTCTTTCGCTTTATCAAGTATAACTTGTTGTTTATTATTAATCAAAGCACTTTGACCAAACTCTAGCGCATTATCAGACTTTTTAAAATCTGAATTAAACTTGTTTTGAGCAATGTTAGTACCAGCACCTAAAACGCCACCTGAAACTGCGCCTGCCATAGATTCGGAAACGAATTCAAGCCCTGCTTCCTTCCACGCTTTTTTAGTTGCCTCTTCTTGTGAATAACCTTCATCAATATATTTTTGAATGTTAATCTGTAAATTAGACTGTTGACCTGCAACTGCTAAATCAACAGCAAAATTTGCAAGAGATGAAGCACCTTCTTCGCTCATTTCTGTAAGCGCATTATTTCTGATAGATTTCCAGATTGCGTCTCCTGCTTTTATACTCATCAATTCTTCAATACTGTATTTTTCAGTAAGCCATTCAATAGCACCTGATGAAATGCCTAATGTCAATGCCTGTGCATCGTCAAGACCACGCTTTTTAGCATCGATAACAGTATTTGAATAAGCATTTGATGAAACGATACCTTGCATTATTCTGCTCGTACCTTTTGCAGTAGTTCCTGCAAGTTTGCCAAGCCCTTTAGAAGCAACAAGTTCAACCGCAAAATCAACAATTCCAAGTCCTGTTGAATAAAGCCAACTTAAAACTTCGCCACCGGCACCGCCAACGCTTTCACTTATGTCAGCACTAACACCACCACGAACAGAAGTTGAATAATTAGATAGTGAATGCCAATCATCATAAGGGTCTAATTCTTCACCTTGTACTTTGTTAACAACATCGCCAACAAGTGAAGAAATTCCACCAACAATGTTAGCAGGAACACTTAAAGCAGAATGTAAAATCTGCTCACCAAGTGAAGCGTTTTTATACTTCTCATAATCGGCTTGAAGTTGTCTTTCGCCCATGTCATTGGTATCTTTAACTGCATCAACATAATCAATAGCACTTTGAATAAATGCTCTTTTTTCAGTTGCATTATTAGTATTGTTCGCCTTTTTAAGATAATATAAAACAAGTTGTTTTTCGCTTGCGTTAAGAAGTTCAATATCATCTAAAGTTGAAAACTCTGTACTATCAGCAAACTTGCCGTCTTTATAATCAAACCAATAAGTCTGCTTATCATCATCGCCTAAATTGTTGATATATTCATCATCAAATTCGTAAGTTTCTTTTAAGAATTTTCTAAAGCCAGCATCATTTATGTCTGCTTCGTTTTGTTTAGTTGTTTCATCTTGATAAAACTCTTTCAAACCACTTGATAAGTTTGAAATCTCTTTATCTGAATTAGATGTCTTTGTCAACTTAACAAAATCGTCATTATTTTGTACTGAAGTGTACTTGCTTGTTTTATCGTTATATTGAACAAAGTTATTTCTTGAAACTTCATAACGTTGTTTTTTCGCCTTTAATTCGTCAATTTCCTTTTGACGCTTGTACTCACTTGTTTTAACAGGCACATTGAAACCGGCATCGGTTGTTTGCCACTCTGTTTTAAGAACTTTGCCTTCTGCTTCTAACTTTTTAATTTCGCTCTCGATATAAGCAACTTGTTTGTTGTAATAATCATCATCTTTATAGCCATAATCTTCTGCATAACTTTCAAGCCACTTCTTTTTCTTTGTCCAGTCAAGGTCGTGAAGCATAGAAGCCTTATCATTAACAAGTTTATTAAGTTCTTCTTGCACCTTTTCATAAGAAAGATTAGTACCATAATACTCTTTCATTTTTTCGTTATCAACAAAAGTATTATAGTCTTCTTCGGTTTCAAAAGAATTCAAAACTTTACTGTATGAGCCAATACCTTTATTTCTTTTTTTAATATTAGAAATATCTTTTTTAAGTTGCGAAACAACACTATTATAATGATTTTCGCCATAAGCAGAAATGAAACTGTCCTTATTTTGCTCAATTTGGTTATAAATCTCTTTTGCTTCTGCTCGAAGGTCGCTATGTAACTTTCTAATATAATCGCTATTATCTTTAGAAGCATAACCATTGTTATAATAGTCATTGGTCTGATTAAATAAATCATCAGAAGTGTTAATATAATCTTTAATACGAGTGCCAATGTCAATACCTAACTCTGTGCGATTTTTAGCATTTTCATTTGCAGTTTGAACATAACTACTATCCCATCTGAATTTAGAAATTTCTATCCCTTTGTTTTTATTAGTCGAGATTTGATAACCACTTTCTATTTCGTTGTTTTGTCTTCTGCGTTCTTCGTGATATTTGCGTTTTTTCTTTGCTTTTTCTAAAACTGACATTTTATTACCTCTTTCAAAAGTTATCTAACATCATATTTATCGGTAATTGCTTCTTCGAGTGCATCTTTTTCCTCATCAGTTAATTCGTACTGTTGTGCTACTCCGTCAATATATTTTTGAACAGAACTTGCGCTCATTACAGTTCCCTTTGGTGACCTATAATGCATATTCAATGTTTTTAATGCATTTGTGTAATTTGTTGATACTGTTATAGGTTCTGGTTCAGGATTAGGATTAGGGTTGCCACTGCTTTTCACAGTGGCGTTATCGAAAAAATCTCTATTTTTAGTCCAAGAATTATAATCATTCCAAGAAATACCAGCCATACCAAGCAAACGCTTAACTGAATCTTCAGAAAGATTATAAGTATTAGCATAACTGTAAATAGTTTGTGCATTAGTTCCTTTATCAGATGTGCTTGAAATAGCACTAATAAGTTTTTGAGTAATACTTTTAGCGTTACCTTTCCAATTTGAAATGATATTCGCATTTTCTTTTCGGTTCTGCGCTCTTAAATTAGCAATATTCATTTCATTGTCATATCTTATGCCTGCAACATTACCTGCAAGTGTTTGATTATTTTGTGCAATTAACGCTTGTAAATTACTTCTTAAAGTGTTAACCGCATTGTTATAACTTTGAGTAACTGCATTATCGCTATTGATTCTTGAAACTGCTAAAGCAGTCTGATTAGTCATATTAAGACCGGAATCAGAAAGCCCCATATCTGCCATTCGCTCGGCAACTTGGTCTTGTTGCAACTGTTGATTAATAGCATTGTAATCATAGGCTTTTTGATATTGTTGCCTTGTGCCTAAAATACTCTGTTCAGTTGACTTTTTCAGTTGCTCATTCTGTCGGTCATTCAAATCTGTCAACGAATCAATATACTTGTTAGTTTGCCTGTTTATTGTTTTGATTTGTTTTTTAGTGGCTTTATTATTACGAGCAACTTGTCCTGTTGCTGTACTTTGTCTTATCTCTTGTAAAATGCTCAACTCATCACTTCCCCTAACACCTTGTAATTAATATATAAATTCTCAATTGACATAACCCCTTGCGTTTTTAATACAATTGCAAATCTCTTCACTTTGTTGCACGAAGGAATTATTCTGATTTGCGAACCATACTGCGCACTGTATCGGCTTCCTTCCGCATTGCAGTCAATTCTGACTAATCTGTGATACACCTCACCACTATCGGTTTCAATAATTACCTCAATATCTGCATAAATATCGTTACCAACAGAAATTGATAGTTTTTCAATTTTTTTATATCTATCCGCAATGCCAAAATCAAAAACTTTAGTTTTGATAAAACATTCGCAATTTGAATCGCTTTCTTCTGTATTGAGATGGTAACTTTTCAAGTTTTCGTTATCATCACTAAAAAGATATAATTTATCATCACTTTTAATTGCAGTAATAAACTCTTTGTCAAACTCCCAATACCACCAGGTAAAATATCTTGTCGAAGAATTATTAGTTTTATTAGTATATGAATAAACATATCTAAAACTATCTTTATTGTAGTTTAACGCCCAAACTTTGTCTTTGCATACTAACAAATAATAATCGCCAAAATTAATAGAAAAAGCACTATCATCAATAGCCTTAATCTTTTTTCTAATCATTCCGGAAATACAATAAACATTTCGCCTTGATGAGTTACTTTGAGTAACTATGCAGTAAACATTGCCATCGGTGTTAGCAAAAACAAGTCTGTTAAGGCAAAGTTTTACTGTATTTGGTAAGTCACAGCCATATTCATCAGAAAGTTGAAAAATTGGAAAATAACTACCACTTGCAGAAACATCAACCACGCTACCGTTTTGCACTTGTTCGGCAGTAATACCATCGGTGGTATATGTTTTTGTGCAATAAATAGCATTTTTCTTGAACAAAACTAAACTATCATCCATCTTGCCAAATGCAGTAATCGGTGTATTATCGCCAACACTAATATAATTGTTTTCTGAAAAATAAGTTGGTTTATCTGCGCCTGACCAACAAACCTTGTTTTTATAACCGGCTAAAAATGTGCGAGTGCCACCAAAAATACCTTCGCATCCACCGTAAATAGTACACAAATTCACACCTAAAATACTATTCAAGTTATTTTCATCAAACTTATAAACTGTAATTTCAATATTGTTGTTAATACTTGCAGGCAAAACAAATTCTTTATCATATTCGCCTTCGTTTGATACTGCAACAAAACCAAACTCGCCATCGTCTGCTAAAAAATATGCCTTGAATTCTGTTCCTGCTTTGTATGTCACTTTGCGAATGCTATAAACTATCTCGCCTGTATGCTCATATACATATGGCATATAGCCTCTTTTTTCAAGGCTTTCTTTACATTCTGCAATATCCTTATAACTTCCTGTGATTTCAGAAAACTTACCTGATTTTCTGCGTTTGTAATAAGTTTTGCCTTCTTCAAACTCAATATCAGTAGTCGCAACATAGCCCTCATCAGAGCCAAACACTTCCACTTGTGAATCTTCTTTAACTTTATAACTGTCGCCAACAAATTCGCTATGAGAAAGATTTAATTTTATTTCATTTGTATCAACTCCGTCTTTTTCAAAAGGAATACCCATACCTGCAACATTAATTTTTATTGAAGCATTAGTGCCAAAATTAAGATTTTCTAGTGGCAATTTAAAAATAGATGAAAAGCCATCTGTATTAAATTGAAGTCTAATACCAGATGGCAAAACATTCGCACCTTCATAAATGCTTGCAGGCGCATATTCTGTGTCTGTTGTTATCGGCAAATACGAATATCTATTTCCTTTACCATTAAGATACAATAAAGGCTTATAAAGATTATCAGTTTCAACATTCAAATTTCCGTTTTCATAAATTGCTTTATAAATCTGTCTAAACGAATCAAATCTGCCAACGGATTCATACACCATAACAACAAGATTTTTGGAATTCAAGTTGTAAGCCTTTACAACTATGAAAATGTTGCCATTACCAATATAAGCCATTGCTTTATAATTTCCATAGCCTTCAACAAAAACACTTTCAGTGCTTGATAAAACTTGACCATCGTTTGAAAATGAATCAAAAATCAAATTTGCGCCTTTTTGATATACCCTTGTTATATATCCTTCGCCTTGATAAGAATTACCTCTGTTAAATTCGCCTATAAGGGTTTTTTCGTCTTCTGATGTAGCACTATAATCAAGATTTTCAAGTTTTGGTCTTGTTTTTAAAGTTTGACCATCAAACCACACATTTTTTGCATCAGTTAATTGATTATCGTTAATTAAAGTCGCATTATCCTTTGTATTGATGCCACCTTCAAGCAAAGGAATAGAAACCCTTGTAGATACTTGTCTATTTAATCTTGGATGTCTCATTTATACTTCACCCTCAAAAATATCAGTAATTTCTTCATAACTAATTAAATTATGCTTCTTTTGTTCATATAGCGAGGCAAAAAATTGTTGATTGTCGCCATCGTTACTGTGAAGTGCTAACCACATAGCAACGCCATAAACATAACAGTCTGTTATAATTCTCTGTGAAAGCGGAATTTCTTCCGTAATTGAAGAAAGCCTTGTAAACTCTTCTGATTTCGGTGTAATTTCAACCAAAACTGCGTTGCCTATAGTAAGAATCTCTTGTCTTGAATTATCGTTATCAATAACGCCATCTTGGTTCGTATAACCAAGTAATTTCATTGCCTCATTATAAACTTGTTGTAGGTTCATTAGTCACTCCACCTTCCATAAGTTGTTGCGCGAGCATTTTCTGTTGCTCTGGTGGTAAATTCAAAAACTCTTGTTGTTCTTTAGGCGAAAGCCCAGCAACAACATCTTTAAAGGCAAATTGACCACCCATATTCGCACCGCCACGTGTTTTAATAAGTCCTTGTACATCGTTAACAAGTCCTTTAGGAAATCTCTCAAGATATTCAACTTGGTCAATAATACCTGCCTCTAACCATGCATCAAGATTTTGAATAGCAACAGATTCAGACCAAATAGTAGAAGCACCAACATCCACTTTTACAGAAATAATCAAATCTTTAAACTTATCTGCTTCAAACGGAATATAGTAAGTACCTCTTGAATCAGTAATTTTTAGTTGCCTATCACCAAATTTGTTAACCCAGAATTGTCCCCAAATTCGCATAACTTCTTCAACGAATTGGTAATATCTATTTTTAAACGGAGCAAGAGGCATTGTACTCGCTTCCCTAACTGCTAAAATAGCAGAAGTATTATCAGGTCTAACATCGCCCAAAGCAGAATCGTTTGCACCACTTTGTTGAAGCGTTGAGTTAACAAGTTCAGTTGCGCTCGTTAAAAAGTTACCTGAAAACTGTGGTGGATTAACATAAGAAATAGCATTGCCAAACTCTTCAGGCGAGCCACTAAATTTAATAACCTGACCTGGATTATTTGAAAAGCCCTTGCCAATAACATCACCGTTAACTAATAGCATCGGCATACCCATCATCATAACAGCCCAAACATTTGCAGTATACATTCTGTTAATTGCAATTTGGTTAGGAATAAGATAAGTAACTTCTGATTCACCATAAGCGCAATTATCTCTCTCAATCCATTTAAAGTCAGCAAGTGGGTATGCTTTTATACCAATATCAAACGGCTCTTTTATGACTGCATTTTCAACGCATTTAACACACATAACAGTACAGTTGCCACTCTCGTCATACTCTTTATAAAACTTTGTTAAAAGTATCGCCTTGTTAAGTTCGCTCGGCTCAATCTCTGCTCTGTCTCCAGCCATATGCGTAATTTCATTATCAGATTTAATCTTTTCAATATCTTCTTGCTTTATACCATTCTTTTTAGCTTCTCTTTTTAACTCTTCAACAGATTTTCTCTGCGCAATAATAACAAACGGTTGCTTTTGAATATCGCTTTGAGTAGGGTCGCCATAACACATATTTTCAACATCTATAACTTCACAAGCAATATCGCCTTTAATTGCAGTATTATGTCCTTTATCTGCATAAAGCCCAGTATTAACAGTATCATCCCAGTATGTGTACACAATGCCTGTGCCTGAAACATATGCTTTAAGCAATGCTTTATACAAAACCTTATCAAAACCGATTCGTTCAGATTCGGTCTTCTGATAATCAGTAAGTGCTTGACAAATGAGATTAATATTGTCATTATTGCTCATACCCTTTGGTAGTTGTCCCATTGCGTAAGAATCAAGCGCACTATCAAATTTCTCGTTCTCTTTAACAGTAGATGGAACACCTTCTGCCGAAAAATTAACAGTAATCTGTGAAGAATTAACAACAGAAATCTTATAATCTGCAATCCTTTTGATTATGTTGTGTCTAACTAAAGGTCGAGAGTTGCCAACATTCGCGCCATACCATTGGTCGCCTGCATAAAATCTCTCGTTCTTTTTTGACTGTTCATAAAGTCCCTTGTCGCCAATTTTAGACTTATAAGAGCAACATTCTTCGTATTCTTTAAAGATATCAGCAGAATTTATCTTATTTTTTGCTTTCTCGCCCATTTTATTTACTCCTTTTTTAATTTCATAAAAACAAAGTTAAACTTCTTTTAACTCTCTTGTTATAAAACTAAAAAGGGCAGAGTTTCCCCTGCCCAAAATAGTCTATATTAGTTAGATTAAAGCCCAAATAGTGCCTTCCATTGATTTTTTAACAAGAACATCATAATGTAATCTGTAGTTAACAGTATAAGCATCAGCATCTTTGTTAGTATCTGGATTATGAATACGAAGAACTTCGTGTTTGTTAATTCTGCATGCTGCAGATTTAGGAAGTACAATCATTGAAATCTCATCTGCGTTTTCTTGTGGCGCAAAACCGAAATCATCTTCTGCTTTACCTTCTTTAAAGTCATAAGCAGTAAACATTCTTGCATCAGGCATTCTAACAATGTAGTTGCCATTGATTTTTGAAACTTCAAGAGTGATTTCACCGTGTTTAAATTCGCCAACATTAACTGATTTTTCAAACTCTGGTGTAAGAAGAAGTTTGTTGTAGAATTCATCTCTAACAAAGATAACTAACTCTTCATCGTAACCAGTTTGGAAAATAGCAGAAACGATATCAAGATATGCTTTGAATGGTGATTCTACATAATCAGCAAGTGCTTTAACTTGTGATTTTGTTTTAGCAATACCAGCCAAAACGCTCATTGCATAAGCATCTGATTCTGGAATCATTTTTGTTCTAACAAATTCGCCTGCAATGTTAGCAACTGCTTTTTCAACACCGATATCTTCTGCATCAACTGAATCAATAGTGAAAGAAACACCTCTGTCTTTAGAAAGTCTGTAACTTTCTCTTGAAACAGAAACAGTTGATTTTGGGTAACCAGTGTTTCTGTCATAATCACCTGCGCCAGTGAGTTCCATAGATGGAATTTTAACTTCATCAGCACCAGTGAATTTAACACCGAAATTGTTTTGTGTCATAAAACCTGTTTTTGATTTGTGAACGAGAATTTTATCAAGTTCTGCGGAACATTTTTTTGCAAATTCTAAATTGTTTGCCATTTTATTTTACCTCTTTTTCTTTTAAATTTTGTTAGTTTCCCCACAAAGCACCAAGAAGCTCTTTAGATAATCCGCTTGTCGTTTCACCATCGCTCGAAACAACAGAACCGGTTGAACTCTCGGCATTTTCTCTTTGCTTATCAATCGCTTTTTGCGATGCAACACGATTGCTGTGTTCATACCGCAAATAAGCGTCGAGCAAGGAAATGTTGTGTTTTTCTCGCAATTGTAAAACTGCTTCAGGCACATCTTCAAACTTCTTGCCATTTAGTTGTGGGAGTTGTTTTAAACATTCGCCAAATTCTGTGGCGAGCGTCTTAATCTCGTCTTGTTCTTCTTTTTCAAGCGCTTTGCGCTCGGCTTCTTGCCACTCTTCGTATGCCTTACCGCCTTTGCGCTTGTCTTCTTGAATAAGTGCCTCAAGAATCTCCTTATCGCCATTCGCTTTTTGCTCAAATCTTTGAAGTTTTGATTGTTCAATGCCATCAACAATTGAATCAACAAACTTTTCAAGCGTTGTGTTATCACTAACAGCGAGAAATTGCAGTTTCTTCAATGTCGGTTGCATAGATTCATACTTCAAGCCCATTTGTGCATAACGAACAGCATCGTCTTTTGATAAATTCTGTGTTTGCTTGTTGTACTTTACTTGCAAACTAAATTCATCTTCTGTTTTACTACCTTCTTCTGATGCACCTTCGCCATCTTCAGTACCTTGCTCGTCAGCAGTATTGTCTTCAGGTTGTTCGGTAGTTTGTGTTGTTACTTCTTCAGTAACTTCTTCACCAGCATTGGTAGTTTCGTCTGTTGTGGTTGTAACTTCTGCTACCTCTGGTTGAGTAACTTGTGTTTCATCCATATTAAATTTCCTTTCTGCCTATGGTTTGGCATCTAATTTTTGTATAAATTAAAAAACAACAAGACATATTGCCCTGTTGTCCTTAATCCGTTATTCATCTTTTTGACTGTCGCCTGTATAACTAAAGAAATTCTGCATTTCTCTTGCAAACTTCTTTTGTTTCTCTATTTCTTTTACGTCTTCTTTTTCTTTAACAATATACTTTTTTATTGCAGGTAAACCATTTGCTATAACAAGTAAAAGCATTTGCATATTGAGTAATATAAGTAATATAACTTTTAATATTTCCATTAGTTCCAACCCCCTAGCATATCATCAGAAGAAATAATAAACTCTGACTTTTTGCGCGTTTGTTCTTCTTTATGTTTATATTTAACTGACTTAAAACCGTAACGCATAGCATCCATCAAGTGATTATTGTTGTCTTCAGGAATATTTAGCGTCTTACCGGTCTTGTCCTTTTTAAAGCAATATGAACTTAACTCCATAAATGTATTTTTACATCTTGGATTAACTATAATTTTATATTCTTGAATTTGCGAAATACCATTGATAACGGAATCTTTACCTTTAACTGATTTCTCAATTCGGCTAATACCAAGCCGGCGCAAATCATCAATTGATTTTGGCTCGGCGCAGTCAGCTATTATCTGTTCTTTTTGATAACCTTTTGAAATAATCTCTTTAGCGATATCAGAGTTAAGCATTTTTGTCGAATAAAACTCATCGTAAACATAAATTAAATGCTCATCTTTATTAACTGCAAAAGCAATAAACGCCGATGGGTCGTTAGTATAGCCAAAGTCAAGTCCAAAGCAATGATACCAACCATCAACCCTGTTGCCTTCATCATCAACTAAATCAATAACACCAAATTCAAATCTGTCATAAACAAGACCTTCAGCAACACCCCATTCGCCAAGACCGGCTATTCGATATCTTCGAGGATTGTTTTGTTTCATCTTCTCGAACATCTGAAGGTCTGCTTCATCTAAAAACTCATTGCAATCATAATTTTTAGTAACTGCTAATGTATCATCGGATGGATTGTCAAAAAACCTTGACTTTAGCCAGGTATGTTCTGACCAGGGATTAAAAGTAATCCAAAACTGCTTATAAAGTCCATCAGGCACGCTACCACGAATAGATTCGTCAAGCGTATCAAAATCTTCTTGCGATTCAATTTCGTATGCTTCTTCCACCCAAACAAAGCACAAAACACCATAATCAACAGAAATAGAAGTAATTTTCAAGGGATTGTCCATACCTCGAAATAGTATCTTCTGTCCTGTCGGTATGTATGTAATCTCTAAAGGGCTTACCGTACACTTGAATAGATGCGCTACTTGTAATTTATTTATCGCCCATTTCAAGTCCGCAAAACAACTATCTCGCAAACTTTTCTCGGTCTTTCTAACACAAAGCCCATTCGCTTGATTATGTTTCATAATCTTCTTAATCATATTAAGCGCGGCGGTCTTGCTTTTCTTTGATGCACGAGAACCCTTAATAGCAACATATCTTTTCTTACAGTTCCAAACATCAGCGTAGTTTTTACCGACTACTTGTTGTAAACTTACTGTATTACTCAACTACATCATCTACAAACGTAACAGTACCGGTCAAATCAACCGATTGTTTATACTTGCCTTTAAGTTCAAAAAACAACTTAATAGCAGAAACATCGCCTTGCTCACATTTTTTGATAAGTGCCTTCCAAACTGTACTTAATTCGCCTTCAGTAAATTTATCAATAAGAGAAGCAACATAATCAACAAACTCTTTTTTCTTTAGCCATTCATAAAACGCAGTTCGGCTTACATCTGCTTCTTCGCAAATTTGCTTTTTAGTCATCTCAACGCTTGGGTCTGCAAGCATTTCAGCCACTTCAAGTTGCTTCTTTGAAAGTGTTGTATTTGTCAACTTTTGTTCACTCAATTATGCCACCCCTTTCGAATAATTTTTTTAATATTAAAGCAGTAATTTACCCCTTACTTTTTAATTACTTACTGCACCCCAATGTATAAAAACATCTGCCATCCCAATTTTTTTAGAAGAATATTATGAAAAGAACAATGAACAAAACAAAAAGCACCCAACAAGCAGAAATTCTGCTCATCAGATGCCTTAATTTAACTTATATTCAATTTTCCACAATATTATTATAACACAGATTTTTTCCCCTGGTGCACAATATTTTATAAAAATTAGGAAATGATTTCTTTTATTTCATTTGCAGTAAGGTTTGAACTACATTTTTTCACGATATAATTATATCACAGATTTTTTCCCCTGCGTACGCATTTTATTAAAAAAAGAATATTTTGCATCAAATTTTGTGCTAGACACAACTTCAACCTGTTCAAAATATAATTTTTCCCCTTCAGTTTCAGAGCCAAATCTCTTAACACTATCTCTTATACTATTCAAAGGATACGTTGACTTTTCATTTTTTGCTATTGATGTTATTGTTTCTATAATAAATTCACGTGGATTTGTACTTAAATCAACAGCTAATATATATTTTAACTGGATTTCTCTACCTTCTTCGCTTTTAGGGCATAAATAATGTTCTAAAAAATGCAAACTATCAATCATCTTATTAGCAATACTCATAAGTTCGACATCAAGTTTGCCATTATTATAGTTTTTAAAAGCAGTTTTACATTTTTCACAAATCTCGTTATTTTTATCATAATGGCACGATGAAACCGGACAGTCTAGTTGTTTAAAATCAAATTTGCTAAATCCGCTTTTAAATTCGATGAAATACATGCTATTCTTATTAAAAACTATCGCATCACATGTTTTTGGCCTATTGCGTCTAAAAACTTCTTTTACAATTTTATCTAAATTATATCCAAAAGCATCGCTTTGTACGAACGCTCCTTTATTATTAGATGAAATTTCAGATAAAGTTTCGTAATGATGTTTAAAATTTTCTGTTAAATAACTTTCAACATCTTTATTGATTTTCATCCGCTAAATCCCCATAAATGTATCTATCTCTTAATGCTGTAATTTCAGCCAAATATTTTGCAAAATCTTCATAATTCTTATTTGTAGCTTCGTTAGTATTTTCGTATTTTACTAAATAATCATCGTCTTCTTTGCGAGTAACATAAAAATTTGATATATCTTGTATATCATATTTTAACATAAATGTTTCAACAGCAATAACAAAATTAGGCGAATGAGATGTTAATAAAACTTTTACCCCTAACTCTTTTACCAACAACACAATTATTTCTGCAAATATATTTTGATATTCTGGATGTAAATGTGTTTCTGGTTCATCAAGAATAAGCAATGTTTTTTTATTCAAATAACCATTTGCTAACAATTGCTTGATAATTGCAAAGGTTTTAGTTCCCATTGCTAAATTTTCAACCAACAACTTGTCATTTGAGCAAACATATTCTTCATCTTCATATTCAATGTTTTCATCAAAAGCTTTAGAAATAACATTTAAAACACTATCAAACACAGTTTTCTCAAAATCTTCTGACACCTCGTTTGAAGCAATTAATTTGTTTAATAAGTTTTCTTCATGACTCAAGACTGTAATATAGGCACGCAAATCTTCAACAGTTCTAACTCTACGATTCATTCTTCTCCTATATTTTAAGAGATACCTGTGGTCTGACATTCTGTTAATCACATTAGGGTCATCAAACAAAACAACATTGTTTACATCTGTTAAAACAACGTCATTAAACACATCGATATCTTTGCCGTCTTTAAAAAGGTTTATATTTATTTTTTGTGTGGAATCTATAGAAAGATTGATTTTAGAATCTTGAATTTCTTTGTATCTAACAGGAACTATCTGCGAATTAAATTCTTTAATTAAAGTTCTAGAAATTTTGTACGATTCATAATATCTGAAGTCTCTATAGTCCTTTAGTTTCTGAATTATATTGTTTATTCCTTCGACAACTTCATTTTTTATTTCATCTAATCTATCTAATACTCCAAAACTCTTTTCATCATCATAATAATCGTATGTGTCAAGAAGCTCATTTATTTTACTAGTATTTAATTCTTTAATTTCTATAGAAAGCCTATCGATAAACTTCATCACATCGTCTAAAGAACTGAAATCAGGATATTTATCTAAAGCCACATTTATAAACATAGGCATTTGTTCATCAAAGTCTAAAAAGTGAAAATCTCTAAAACTTCTATTTTTTGTTTTAGGCGAAAATTGACTTAACGAACTCTGTCTTAATATACTAGTTAAATTATCCTTAACAAATGCTATTATGTCTTCGGTAGCGCTATTATACAAGTTTTCCAAAGAAGAAAAAACAGAATACAAAACTTTACCTACAGTAGATTTTCCAGAATTGTTTTTTCCAGTTATAACTGTAAGTCCATCTATTTTAATTTCAGAATCTTTTATAATTCCAATATTCTCAATTCTAACTTTCATATCTTTTTCTCCTTTTGATTTATTAAAGTTTATCATTAAATATCTATTTTGTCAATAAAAACTACTTTTTTGTTACTTTTTTATAACAAAACCAAATCTTTTGACAATTAATTATATGTTTACCAATTATTTCCAATCAAGCGAAACTTGTCGAAAAGGCTACAAAATTTACAACCACCCTAATTCATCAGCAACAAAATATAAAAATATTCCTTTCCACTTTGACCAAGTATTTCTATGCGCATAATACGGATAAGGTTTTTTATAAATAATATTCTCAAAAATATATTTTCTATACTCTTGTGGTATTTTTTGTAGCGCATCATCAATTGCCTTAATAGTCTCGCTCGTCTGCGCAATTTTTAATGCCTTATTTTCAGTAACTTTGCCAACGTGTTTGGCTTTAGGCATAATTGCTCTTTTAATTTCAATCTTGCCATCTTTGTTCTTTTTAGCAAATTCATCGTTATAAATCGCAGAAGAACCGCCATAAAGCACATCGCTAATGCTTTCTTTCATTCGCGGATAATCACGAACAGTAGATAAAACTCGCATATAAAGTGATGGTGGCAACGCATAATCTTTAGGCGTCTTGCGTATGTATTCTTTTGACATTAAACTACTCCTTTTTCTTAAAAATTGACAAAATATGTATTTTTTAGTATAATTAAGTCATCTTAATTTGAAAGGTTGATTTATATGAAATTTAAAAACAAAGAGAACAAAAACATTGCAATTATTGTTTCTATGTATTTATTACTTTTGGTGTTTTTAACGATTTGTGCTGTTTATATAATAGAAAATGACTTTCCATCGTCTGCCACAAATGATGCATGGTTGAGTTATTTTGGGAGTTTGATTGGTGCAACTGTTGGTGCTATGGTTTCTGGTGTATCCCTCGTAATAACTATTAGAGATAATCAAAAGGCAAGGCACGAAGACGAAATTGATAAAGTTAAACCTTATATATTTGTTTTAAAAACAATTATTCCAAACAAATCAAAACCAAGCATCAAAATGAAAAACATTGGAAACAAATCTGCAATTAACTCGAGAATTAAAATAATGAACGGCAACAATCCTGTTGAAATTAATTTTAATTTCAAAGGCAACTATCTTTCAAAAAATACAAATACAATTAACATACTTGAAGTTGATGAAACAGTATGTATTGAATTTGATATGCAAGAATTAATAACAGAACATAGAATCACAACTTTTTCAAAATTTGAAATAACTTATTTAGATATTTTAAACAATGAATACAAACAAATATATCATTATGATATTGATACTGGCGAAACGACCTGCGAACCGCCAATACTTATCAAACCATCCAACTCAAAGCACTCTTAAACAGGGTGCTTTTATTTATGAAAGTTATTTTTTCACAAACTTTTCTTTAATTTCTATTTTAAGCCCAAGCGTGTCAAGTAATAATATCAAAAATTCTAAATCAACTCTTTTAGGTTGCTTTTTAAACCTGTAAAGTTTATGAAGAGCATTGCAATTCAAATGTAACAACTCCGCTAAATGATAATTGTCCCAATTCTTAACGGTTTGCGCTTTCGCTATCTCTCCAAGAATAATATCTGTCGTTTCTTTAACTATATCTTTTCTTAAAGCCGGCATTTTCTTGCACTCCTTGAATGTTTATTATTTATATAATTCTCTTTTTTAATGTAAATTATTATCAGCGCAATCCCCCTGATGACAACCTTCACAATGAACTAATCTATTTTTCTTATCAGAGCAATATGTAGGTTCTGCTTCATAATATTTGCAAATTTCTTGATAATCGTTTTGTTCCCATAAAGGACAAACTTCATCTTTTACAGGGCAATTATCGTTTTCGCACAAACAATTAAAATTATTAAAATGTTTACAATTCATCTAATCACTCCCATACGAACAATAATCATCTTCATCAACATTTCTTTCAAAATGGTTGCAATAATGTACACCAATCCATATGCAGTTACGACAATTACCACACCTTACTACTTCTTCCACATCTGCGGTTGGTGCTGAATTTATAAGCAACAAAAAACCTTCTTTATCGTATTCATATTTTGTTTTTGTTTCCTTATCAAGTCTGTCCATTTTTTCAACTGCTTTTAAAACTTTTTCTCTATCAATATAAGCCATTATTCCGCACCACCTTTTAATGCTTGTTCTGCTTCTTCTTTTGTGAGAAAAATACTTTTTCCTATTGCGGTTTCATCAAAAACAACATTTTCGGTAACACAAATCATTTTTTGTGTAGTAAAAGTTATTTCATTTATAGTGCTTTCATATATTCTTACAAAATCAGTTTGATAAATCTTATCGCCAACCTTTACAGGCAGACACATAACACCATTTTCAAGAAAATAATCAGCAAAAAGATGTTCTCTATGCAAATCGCTATTTGCACTTTTCATATTCTTTCTTGCTCCCCTTATCAACTCAATCAATCTATCACGCATTATCAATAACTCCTTTGTTAATTTTATCTTTATTAAAAATAGTGTTTGATACTACTGTATCAGCAATTGATTGAAGAATTTTATTTTCTTCTTTTGATAGTCTTTTATTTTTTCTATATTTTTGTGGTAAATTACATTTCACTAATCAACACCGCCCTTCTCGATTGAGTGCAATATTTTTTTTAAATGACTGCATTTGATTTTTTATGTAACCTAACAAAGCATCTTCATTAGTTACACTCTTTTTAATAATCAACCTGCATAGAATTAAGGCAATTATATCTAATTGCTCAATTGTTTTGCCTTTGGCTTTAATTTTAACTGTGCCATTTTTATTTGTTGCTTTTATAGATGTTTTCAATTTAATCTTCCTTTCTCTCGGTTAGTTCATTAGTAAGGTTGTCGATATAGTTTCTTTCATAATCATATTTTTTGCCGTTAAACATTCTGCTTTTTACTAATTTTGCAAAAGTTTTATATGCTTCATTATAAATATCTGCTATTAACTCATCATATTTTTTAAGATTTTCAGTTAAAATAACACCTTTGCCTGTTACAACACAATGAGGATATTTTTTATCAATAGTGTTTTTAAAAGCATTATTTAATCTCTCAATCTCTGCTTGTTGGTTTTTGATTAAGTTAAGGACATTTTCATATAACTTAATACTGCATTTTGGCTCTGCACACAAAACGCAATCTTCACAATCGCATTTGTTTAAACAATATTCCAATGCCTTAATAATATCTTTACTTTCCATAATTAACTCCTTTTTCTGATAACGCTTGAAGTCCAATTTTAAGCGCCTTATTTTCAACTTCAAGTCGCCTGCGCTCTTTTTGTGAAGTTTCAAGCGCAACAGATTTCATATAAAGCTCAAAAATAATGTCTTCTTTTTTAGTTTCCTTTAACTTACTAACTAATTCTTCATAACTCATATCAAACTAATCCTTTCAAGTGGCGCTATAACAACCGCATGTCCACACTTAATATCTTGTAATTCTGCCGAATGACGCCACTTACCTGCTTTCACTCGTAATATATAAGCAGTCGGTATATAAAAACTACCATCAAACATAACTTTACTTTGCTTTGCGATACACTCGCACAATTCTTGTCTTTCCAAAATTATCACTCCTTAAAATTTGTTTTGTAATCGGTGTAATCATTTTTCACTTTTAACCGATTACATTAAAAGCCCTTTGTTTATCATACTTTCAAGCGATGTGTAACCGGTGTAATCGGTGTAATCGGTCGTTTTTCACTCTTACGCGCGAGAGATTTTTTATACCATTTACAAAGTTTATATTTTGTAATTATGTATATGTGTTATTTTTACCGGTTACACCGATTACACCGATTACAACCCTTTATTTATAAGGGTTTCAACGTAACCACCTACTGATTACAACCGATTACATCAAAACGGCAAATCATCATCAGAAGGAACGCTAATATTCACATCTTCTGATTTAAGTTTTATAGCGACACAATTAGTAACAACACCGTTTAACCTTTTACTAATATGCGTTCTCTGTTTTGCGGTTCTGATAAGGTCTTTTGATTTAGCCCACGAAAGAAAAGCAAGTGGATTATACCCTTCATTTTGCATAATCTTATTAAACTGCGATTTGATAATGTAAACATAATCTTCATCAACACAGCCCCAGCATTCGCCATCATAACCGCCAAAATCATTAAGGCGAAATTTGTTAGTGTTCACCGATACAAAGTCGCAAATAAAATCATAAGCACGCTCATTCGCTGAAATATCTCTTTTAGAGACTAAATAAGGCGCTATATCAGAAACAGCCAATGTCTGTCCGTCTTTAAAAAACCACTCGTTTATGAGCTTATCAGCAGTTAATATAACGCTCGCGGCCATTATCTGCTTTTCGGTGGTTTCGCCATCAGATAACTTGTTATAAAACTCCTTTTGTAATTTTCTTGCGTATTCAATATTTTCTTCTTGTTGCAATTTTTCAACAAAGGTTTTGCCTGCAACACCGAAGTTTTTCTTTAAATTCGCAACAACTTCAACAGGGTTTTTAAATAACTTTTGGTCCTTGCAGTCAATTTCAATAATTCTGTTAACTGCGCCGCCTGCAGACGAAGAATTGGTAATAGGTTGTTCACCTGTGGTTAATATGCAGTTCTGCCAACTACCAACCTTACGCAAACCGCCATTGACATTTCCTCTGCCTTTACCGACACCCTCGGCAAGCGTGTAAATCATCTTGTCAAAGTCTTTTCTATCGCTTACAATCTGCAATTCGTCAATAATCAAAGGCATCGAATTAACAAAAGTAGCCGATAACTCTTGCGATACAGTAGTCGAATTAAAAGTATGAATATAAGCGCCCATTGTAACATCTGCCCAAACAGAAGTCGCAAGCATAAGACCTACCGTTTTACCACTTTCAGTTCCGCCCCATAAATGCACAAAGAAAGTCAAAGCATTACAGGGTTTTACCAAAACAGAAGCAAAAGAAGAAGCGAGTAGTATTCTTGCTATGATATTTTCCCTTAAAGGTCTAACTATTTGAAGCCATTTATCGAGTGTGCCTTTTTGTTTTACGCTCTCAAAAAAGTGTTTGAAATTAACAGAGCCATCAAACACAATGTTGTCAACATAAGGCGAAAATCCGTAATCTTCAATCCAACCCAAGCGCTCAACAGAGTTTATTTCAGGTATCTTGTCATCGTTAAGTATCTCAATATCACAAAGGTAACGAACAAGCGGTTTAGCGTTCTCACTCGTTACAGAAACGCCAAACTCTGAAAGAGAAACAATTTTGTTAGCCGATGAGATAACCGTCTTATCAGCAATAATCTTTTTCCATTGTTTTTTGCCTTTTCGCTTAAACTTAATTTCCATTTTCTCTGTACCGGTATCAATGTTAATAAGTCTGCGAACAGGCAATATCGGATGCGGACAAGCAGTGATTTCAAAACCGCTTCTGTCTCTTGTAAAAACACCATAATCATTACAAATCCATTCACCTGAAAAAAGTTCTTCATCCTGGTCTTCAAAATCAGTTACATTATCAAGCGTTTTCTTGTTTTTCTTTTCCTGCTCTTTAAAATAAGCATTCCAAACAGTAATAAAACGCTTAAAACCTAATTCGTTAGCATATATTTTCATTCGCTCAACCATCTGGTTAAGTTTAAATTTATCTTCGTTAAATTGATAAAGCCATTCATACGGCTCTGAATTATATAAAAAATCATCAATTGTAAATTGTGGCATTGCTTCTGACAAACATCTCACCTCTTTTCACTTCTATTAAATCCAACATAAATTCAATTTTAGATATTTTCCTAACCGCCAAAACGAACATCGCATTAGCGCATTTATCGTTGTTACTGTTTTGATACTGTGCTTTTAATCGCTTATAGTAATCCAATTCAGCCAACAAACTAAAATAAATATTATCAACAGTTCTTTCTGCCGATTCTTTTTGTTCTTGTTCAATTCGCCTTTGCACCTTGCGTTTTGCCATTTCCATCTGCTGATATCGTGATGGCGCTTTAAAATCTAAATTTAATGAGAAATCTGCATTGATTTTTTCTATTGATTCTTTAAATTTCAAATCAAAATATTTCATAACAAAATCAATAACAGAGCCACCTTCACCGCAGCCAAAACATTTAAATTTTCTGCCTTCAGAATAAACCTTAAAAGACGGTGTTTTTTCAGAATGAAAAGGGCAACACATAAACCCATTTTTAAGTGTAAATCCGTATTTTTCGAGTACATCAGTCATCAATACTTCGTTTGTTATACACTCTATAGCGTTAATCGTAATCGCCCCTTTCAAATCTTTCTTTTATTTCTCTGTAAATAACATCTCTTATAAGTTGTCCGGTAGTTCCAGGTTCGCAAAAAAGCAACTGACAGTCATAACGAGCAAGCCAGGCAAGAAGCGAAGCAACAAGTGAATTAGGATTCATCATAGACCTGTATTCACCGCTATAAACCTTTTCAAAATCTGCTTTTTCTATAAGCAAATAAGTTTTAGCCCCTGCGTCTTTTGCTCGCTGGAACTCTTTTTCAAACCTTTTTCGCCCAGAACAAAAACAAGCGCAAATCTCGTCAAGCGACATTTTCCGTTCGATACAAAATTTATTAGAAAAATCATATTCAGTATCGCCTATGTAAGTTTTAGCCGAATAATCGCCAAAATCGAGCTTTTGTCGCTCATTTTGAAACCCAATATCTTTTAACCTGCGCCGTAGCGCTGGCGTGTTCTGTTCTCTCGTGTCCACCAGCACTACGATATTTTTCAAGCCCTCTTTTATATCAAAAACATCCATAATTTTTAAAACGGTAAATCGTCATCAGGAATAATGTCAGGGCTTTGATTGTTAAAAGAAGGTTTGTTATTTTTATTTAATAACTTATCTGCAGGAACTTTGAATTTACCTTCCTTGATTTTCTCAACTGTAGTAAGCCAAGCGCATTCAGTAAAGAAACCTTGTTTGCCGTTGAAACTGTATTCCTTGTTTCTGAAAACACCGCCGATTTTTTTACCTTTAAGGGTATTTTCATCCCAGTCCCAATGAAAACCGCTATTAGACTCTTCAAAAAGAGAAATGTTGGTTTTAAATCTGCGTTTGGTTTCTTGGTCTTCTTTAGAGCCATCATCTTTAGGAATAGCAATTCTATATGTACCCTTCCAACGCTTATCTTCGCCTGTCTGATTGCGATAATTTTCAGCATAATAACCTTTATATTCACCTTCCGCTACGTCAAAAGATAAAATAAGTCTTTCGCCGTAGTCAGTCTCAACGATTTCAACGCCTTTGATTTCCAAGATATAGCCACCTTTAGGCAATCTCTCTTGTGTGTTAATAACCTGTGTTGTCTCATAATCTTTAAATTGTTTCATAATAAAAAACTCCTTTTTTGTTTTTAAATTTTAATTTATTATTTATCGGACATTCAAGGACATGTTTAATATTCCTTTAATACTTCGATAACCTTCATAATATCGTTATCGATATGGTCTTTTTCGAACGCTCCAAGCGGAGTTTTCGCAGTTGAATTGTTAGCGTGTGTTTCAAAAACGTATCTGCCATCAATACATTTTGAAAGTAAAACTGTTGTGAATTTACTTTCAAGAACGATTTTGTTAAGTTTCTTGCCGTTAGTCTTGATTCTTGTTTGTTGATAACCGCTCTCATCTCTGTCGGTTTCAGAGTGCGCTAAAAATATCACAACCAAGTCATCACGATATTTGTTAGCATCGTTGACAATCTCAAAAACACTTGAAGCCAAGTCTTGCCACTTGTCATAACCTTTTTCACCAATTCGGCGCATCTCATCACCAACCATAAGTCCGTTAATGGTATCAACCACAGCGTACTTGAATTTTGTCTGCTCTGTATTTATCTTATCGAGTAACTGTTTAGCAATTTGCGGATAATCGGTCCTGTAATAGTTACCGTTATCAGAATTAAAATCCTTTCGCCAACCTTTCCAGGAAAGCCCCTTGCCATCGCAGTCAAGATAAAATGTTTCTGCCGGTGGTAAATTTCTCATAGAAGTTGTTTTACCACTTCCGCTCTCACCCATAACACATAAAACTATCGCCATTATTCTTCCCTCACTTTAAATCTTTCTTTTGATTTTCTTACATCAATTTTTACATAAAACTCTTTAAGCAATTTTTTATCGTCTTCAAGCAATTTTGAAAGTTTATCCATATCCACAAAAAAACAAACATCCACAATAGCGTCTTTAATTCTCTGTGAATATTGCTCACAATAAGGTTCACCAACGCAACCAAAAGCAAACTCATATAAGTTATGCGTTTTTATTAGTCTTCTGACTTCGCTATTGAAAAACTCCCAACGGCAAATATCTTCTAACCATTTTTTAACCGTCATAACTCTTGAATTAATACATTTACATTCAATAGGTTGTGCCTTACCATCTTCGCCAATTAATCGCTTACCGTCAGTAAGATGGAACCTGCCACAAGTAGCACATATCATAAATTCCATCACTCACACCTCTTCATAGTGAACCACTTTTATAACTCTCGGCAAAGTAGTTTGTTTAGATAATTTAAAAATAAATTCAAAAGTATCACTATTTTCCTCAACCGGTAAAACATTAACAACAGCCACTCTGCTATTATCATCAAGAATTACTTCGTTTTCTGGAAACACAACAAAATGTTTCGCCTGTGCTAATGCAAGACCAGAACCGGTTTCACAAATACATAAATCAATTTGTTTCATCGCTATCACCATCCGTTTCTTCATCACCGAACTCTAATTCTTTTATGTAGTTTCTTAAATACTTATTTTCTTTATTGAGTTTTTTATTTGCAATGGCATATTTTTTAGCCATTTTCTCGTATTTTTTTCTATCTTTATAAAGATGGATTTTGTGCTCAATCCAATCTACAAAAATAGATAATAAAGCACTTGCAACTAACCAAAAAATAATTAGTCCTGCAATTTTCGAACAATACATTTGACATCTTTCCTTTCCTGTGCTATAATAAGCACAAATAAAACATTTTTTATTTTACTTCCAATGCTCTTTGCGCCACTTACGCAAGGGGCATTATTCATTTTTGCCTTTTACAAACTGTAAAAAAGGCACTCTTGGAATTCTAATAGAATTACCAACAACAATAACTGGAAAACCCAAGTGCACAGGACTTTTCTTTGCCTGTTCTCTAATGCATTGCGGAGTAATTCCAAGCAGTCTGCCAATATCTTCACATAGAATAAAAGCCTCATTGCTTTCTTCAATTTTCTTTAGGTCTTCCGTTCTCATCTTCTCTCACCTCACTTTTTAACCTGTACTTCATAATGCTCAAAAGCAAATTCAATACATTTTTCCAAAACAATTCGAGTAGAAAATCCTGTATCTTTTATCATTGAATTGAGCATATCAATGTGTGCCATATCAGTTCTAAAATTTAAATGTGGAACTGTTAACAACTCTCGCTTTTGCGGTATTTCAAAAACCAATTTGTTTTTTTCTGCCAATACCTCTCACTCCTTCACTTGTAAAAAATTTCCTTTTGTGATATAATATTGTCGAAAGGGGGTGTTTTATAATGGTTTATCTGATTACTTATGACCTAAATAATCCAGGTCAAAATTACGATGATGTAATTCAAGCAATCAAAGATGCATCCACTGGTGCTTGGTGCAGTTATTGGAAATCGTCTTATCTAATCAAAAGCAACTACACAACCGCCGATGCTGTTTTTGATAAAATCAAGCCACACCTTGATAAAAACGATACTGCTTTAGTTATCGAAGTTAAAAACAATAAACAAGGTTGGCTCACACAAGACCAATGGGACTATATCAACAACCATATCTTTAGATAACTTATTTATCTAATGGATTAGTCATTGACTCACCTTGTGAATAACGGTATCCATTGCTATCACAAGGAATGAATTCATCTGAATTAGTCGGCTTTTGTAAATTAACTATAAAGTCGGCTATTTCTTTTGCAGAACCTTCCATTGTAAATCTCATCTTCTCTCACTCCTTCCTGTCCGTTTTATTGGACTTGTGTTTTGTTAACCTTTACTTGCAATGATTTCATCAATTGCAGTTTCAATTTTTTCTTTCGCCCCTTTAGGTGATGGAAGTCTGCGATTTAAAATCAAATTGATATGCTCTCGGCGACATCCATATTTCTTCGCTATATCTTTTTGTTTGATTTTATTTCGCTTGATTTTCACATTTGCCCTATCAATCCAATCCATCTTTTCACTCCTTTGCGTAAAAATATGTTGACAATCGCACAAATGTGTGATAAAATGAAGTTGTAAATCGTAGCGCTTGATTTACTTCATAAAATCCTTTTTATGAAAGGAAGTGGTATTATGAAGAAACTAATTAAGTTTCTTATGATACGCTTCCGTTCCGCAATCGGCTACCATACCGATTTTTGTTGACGGGTTTTATACTTTTCTACAACAATTACTTTGTGATACAGGGTATTAGCCTTACCCTGCATTGCACTCCTACCGTTTGTAATGCTAAACAAAGTTGCGGTAAAAAGTATATGCGGTATTAGGCGAAGGCTAATCGCCTGATACCAAAGTCCGCTTCCATTTGTGCGATTGCAATATTATAATATCGCACTTTTGAGCGATTGTCAAGCGCTTTTTCGCACTTTTGTGCGATTTGTGAGATTTGCACAAATTTTAAAAGGCGGTATTGTATATGTTTTATAGTATTTTTTCTTCGTTATGTGAAAGACAAGGAATCAGCAAATCAAAAGCTCTTGAAGAAATAGGATTGTCTTCAGGCAATTTACCAAAATGGCGAAAAGGCTCTGTGCCAAAGGTTGAAATCTTAACCAAAATCGCAGAATACTTTGATGTATCAGTAGATTATCTTTTAGGCAACGAGCCAAAATCAGAAGATAAAGAACTTACAGAATATCTCGAGTTCCTAAAGTATCGCCCAGAAGGTAAGATGTTGTTTTCTGTTGCCAAAGGTTGTACCAAAGAAGAAATTGAACAAGCAGTTAAAATCATTGAAGCATTAAGAAAACCAAAGGATGATGAGTAGTGAGTGAAAAATACTTTGTACACTTTATTCCCTTACCGCCTCACATTGAAGGCGTAACAATGCCAAATGACGATGATACATTTGAAATCTATATAAATGCTAACCTCTGTCCTTCAAGGCAAGAAAAAGCATTAAATCACGAATTAAACCATATAAAAAAAGACCATTTCTATGACGACATAAAGCCGATAGAAACGGTCGAAACGGAAGCAGGTTAATTATGAAGAAAAAATTATTTATTTCTGCTATAATTAGTATAATTGCTTCCGCTATATTAGTGTATTGCTATTATTTTGAAACTACTGATTCTCGTGTTTATGGTTTAATCATCATAATTTCCGTTTTAATTGCTTTGCTTGGTCTTTCAATTTTATGGAGTTTAGCGTTTCATAAAGAAAATCCTATTAAAGAATTATTTGAAAACGCAAAAGATAAAGTTCACATATTTATAGCAATAACTCAAATTGTTATGATTTTTACTTTTCTCACTTCACCGATAGCAATAAGAATTTTTGATTATCACAAATTAGAATTAGAAACCACAGGAAGCACCGTAGGTTATTATGTTATTGCAGAAGACGAAAACAACAACGAATATACTCTTCCTGCAAAAGTTATTATTTCTTCCGATGAACAAAAAGAATATATCGTTGAAAAAGTGTTTTTTAAAAACAATGGTTATCTATACTTTAGAGACCCTGAAATACTCGATGGACCAAATGATATATGCAGAGTAACCGACCAGCGCGGAAAGCGTTGGAACATCACATTAACTAATAATTACGTAGAAAATTTCGAGTATGAATATATCGCAGACATAAGCACTATTACTTATATTGAATATGCTTTTTTGCTATTAGGAACGCTTGCGGTTTTAATTAGTTCGTATAGACTTATATTTATAAAAGAAGATGAAAAACATGAAAAAGATTAAATTTTTATTGCTAATACTATGTTCTTTAATTGCTATAATTATCTGCTTTTTTACATTTTTTCAAATAACTGCAAATGCGCAAAATCAATATGAGATTATAACAAACTCTGAAGGCGAAATAGAACATATAAAAGAAAACTATACCGATGGAGTTGTGGAATTTAAACTTAACATAGAACTCGATGTCGAAAGAAATACTGGTATAGGTAACGATTTCAGAGCAAAGTATTATGTAAATGGCGAAGAAGTCTCTGATGGTGATATTCTTTTATTAGACACAAGTGAAAATGTTGAGCTTTCATACGATGTTTACGAAAAAGATGAACATTCAGACGAAGGTTCTGGCTACGATAAAGTTCATATATATTCCTATAAAGAAACTGCTATAAGAGTACACGCAGAGTTAGAAGAATATATGGGCAGAAAAAATCAAGGAGCAGAAGCAACAATTGGTGCCATCTTTACCTTTACTCCTTTAATCGAAGAACAAACAACTGAAGAACACACCGAAACAACACAAACAGAACAACAGCCAAATAAATCATTACTTGTAACGATAATTGGTTATATTTTAAGAATTAGCATTGCAACATTGGTTTTCGGTTCTGCTATTTTACTTATCTACCTACTTTTTACATTCAAAAAAGATAGCGATGATAAAATTTTACTAAAAGGTTATTCTTCAGGATTATTCTGTAGTGTTTTAAACACTATTAGAGAAGATTATTTTAATAACGATAATTACTTATGGGTAATATTACTGCTCATTTTAGTTTTTGGAATATTCTTTGCTTATCAAACTCGCAAAAAAACTAAATAAAAAATCGCCCTACCCTGCGCCAACAGAGTAGAGCGACTACCGGTAAAGTGTTACCGATATACTGTGTCCCAAAACACAAATATAGTATATCAAACACTTTGCCTTATTTCAAGTATTAAATTTTAAGGGAAGGTGTTTTTATTATGCGTTTGCCAAACGGTTATGGTTCCGTTTACAAATTAAGCGGAAACCGAAGAAAGCCCTGGATTGCCAGAAAAACAACAAAGTTCACTTGTAACAAACAAGAATATATAACTATAGGGTATTACGAAACAAAAGAATTAGCATTGCAAGGGTTAGCGTTATACAACGCAAATCCCTATGATATTAATTCTGCGAAAATCACATTCAGCGAGATTTATAATGATTGGTCAAAGGAAAAATTCCAAACCATATCACAAAGCAATATAAATGGTTACAAAGCATCACACAAACTATGTTCTGCCTTGTATGATATGCCATTTAAAGACATTCGCAAAATCCATCTCCAAAAGATAGTTGACAATTGCAACAAACAATACCCAACACTTCGCAAATTAAAAGTGCTTTTCAATCAATTATTTAAATTCGCTATGGAAAACGATATCTGCTCAAAAGACTATTCACAATTTGTTGACATTGCAAAGCATAAACGAGCAGAAACAGAAGAAAAACATAAACCATTTACAGAAGATGAGATTAGTTTGCTATGGAAAAACGAAAAAAGCAATAAATATCTTCAAACAATCTTGATGCTTATATATTCTGGCGTAAGAGTATCAGAACTACTTAACTTAAAAAAGAGTGATGTTAATATTGACGAGCAATATTTCAGCGTCAGAAAGTCTAAAACGCAGTCAGGAATAAGAATTGTACCGATAGCAGACAAAGTATTACCTTTCTTCAAAAATTGGTATAAAGCCAACGAGAGCGAATATTTGCTAACAACAACAGATAACAAATACTTCACATATCGTAATTATTATGATAGTTATTGGAAACCTTTGGTTGAAGAATTAAATCTTAACCACTTACCACACGATACCAGACATACTACAGTGTCGCTTTTAGCAAAAGCAAAAGTAGAACAAACAACAATAAAAAAGATAGTTGGTCATTCAGGAGCAATGAGTTTAACTGAAAAGGTTTATACTCATCTTGATGTAAAAGAATTATTAGATGCAATAAACAAGATATAATACAAAATAATATAAAATAAAACTGCCATTCAAACGCAATGAATAATTTGTTAAAAAACAAAAATTCAAGAATGTCAGTTAAAAAAAATTTGTTAGTTGTATGTTAGTTGTGTGTTAGTTGTTGTTGCTAATTTCACCTAATTCAACTTAATTCAAACATAAAAATAACCCCAGAAATAAAGCATTTCTGGGGATTTTGTATATCTGTCCTTTTATCTCTTTGAGAACTGTGGTGCACGACGAGCGCCTTTGAGACCTGGTTTCTTTCTTTCCTTCATTCTTGGGTCACGAGTGAGAAGACCTGCTTTTTTGAGTGCAGGACGAAGTTCCTCGTTGTATTGAAGCAAAGCACGTGACAAACCATGACGAATTGCGCCGGCTTGACCTGTTACACCGCCACCTGTTACATTACAAACGATATCGAATTTACCAACTGTTTCAGTAATCTCTAATGGTTGGTTAACGATAAGTTTCAATGTTTCAAGGCCAAAATAATCATCAATATCTCTATTGTTAATTGTGATTTTACCTGTACCGTTGTAAACTCTTACGCGGGCTACAGAACTTTTTCTTCTACCTGTTCCGTAGAAATATGGTTTTGTTTCATACATAATAATTCTGTCTCCCTTCTATTAAAATTCATATACAACTGGTTTTTGAGCCTCATGTTTATGCTCTGTACCGCTGTATACTCTAAGTCTTGTAAGTGCTTTACGACCGATTGTTGTGTCAGGTACCATACCTTTAACTGCAAGCTCCATAGCCATTTCTGGTTTTGTTGCCATAAGTGTTTTGTATTTTACCTCTTTGAGACCGCCGATATAACCTGTATGACGGCGATAATATTTTTGCTCTAATTTGTTTCCTGTAAGAACAACCTTATCTGCATTAACAACGATAACATGGTTACCGCAATCTACATGTGGTGTGAAGATTGGTTCATTCTTACCTCTGAGAAGATCAGCAACAACAGTAGCAACTCTACCAAGTGATTTACCCTCGGCATCAACGATGTACCATTTACGCTCAACTTCTCCGGCTTTTGCCATAAATGTTGACATAATCTGTTTCCTCCAAAAAATTATTTAATTTGATTCAACGCAAGTGATATATTAACACATTTATTTAAGTTAGTCAATCAATTTTTTCAAAAAAATTAAAATATTTTTATTTTACTCTTGTTTTCTCTCGTTTTTATTATGTTTTCTCTTATTTTCTCGCTTTTAATTTACAAAAAATAATTGTTGATTAATGCTTAACTTTAGGGTAAAATAAACTAAAAGGAGAGATTTTATGAAAATTGCTTTTTATGATACTAAACCTTATGATAAAATTTGGTTTGAAAAACTAATTGACGAATATGGTTATGAGGTTAAATTTTTTGAACATAAGTTAAACGAAGATACTGCTATACTATCTAAAGGGTTTGATGTTGTTTGTATTTTTGTTAATGATACTGCTAATAAGGCGGTTTTAGATATTCTTATTGAAAACGGTGTTAAACTTCTTGCGCTTCGCTGCGCAGGTTATAACAACGTTGATATTAGCGCTACTCAAAACAAAATTAAAGTTGTGCGAGTTCCGGCTTACTCCCCTTCTGCAGTTGCAGAGTTTGCGGCGGCGCTACTTTTAACCGTTAACAGAAAAACTCACAAGGCTTATATTAGAACTCGTGATACCAACTTTAATATAAACGGGCTTTTAGGCTTTGATTTGGCAGGTAAAACTGCAGGTATTATCGGCACAGGTAAAATTGGGCAGATGTTTATTGATATTTGCAAGGGCTTTAAAATGAATGTTATAGCCTACGACCCTTATCCTAACGAAAGCCTTGATATTCAATATGTATCGCTAGATGAACTTTTTGAAAAGTCTAATATTATTTCGCTTCATTGCCCGCTTACTAAAGAGAATTTTCATCTAATAAACGAAAAAACTATTGAAAAAATGCAGGATAATGTTTTAATCGTAAACACTTCACGAGGTGGGCTTATTGACACAACTGCTTTGATAGATGGTTTGAAATCTAAAAAAATTGGTGGCGCAGGGCTTGATGTTTACGAAGAAGAAGGCGATGTATTTTTCGAAGATAAGTCAAACGAGATAATTAACGATGATGAATTAATGCGCTTGCTTAGTTTTCCTAATGTGGTTATGGCTTCGCACCAAGGTTTTTTTACAAAAGAGGCTATGCAACAAATCGCTATGGTTACTATGGAAAACATTGCGAATTTTGATAACGGAAAAATCACAAACGAAGTTTGTTTTAGAAGTGGAAAAGTTGTAGAAGACTGTTGTAAATAGCAAGAATGTGTAATATAATTATTTATAGGAATTGCAAACATTTTTAAAGGTGACGCTATGTTTAAATACGAAACTCATTTGCACACATACCCTGTTAGCCAATGCGCTAAATTTGGTGTGCGTGAAAATTTAGAATTTTACAAAAGTTTAGGCTATGATGGTGTGTTTATCACTAATCATTTTATAGATGGAAATATTAATTCACTCGCAGGAGAATCTTATGAAGAGCGAATTAATTATTTCTTTTCAGATTATGAAGCCGCAGTAAAAATCGCCGATGAAATCGGCATTAAAGTTTTTTGTGGCGCTGAACTTTCTTACGGCGGCACTGACTTTTTGGTTTATGGTCTTGATAAAAATTGGTATCTCTCGCACCCTGAAATTTTAACAATGAAAAAGAGCGAGGAATTGCCTTTTTTAATGGAAAACGGCGCGCTAGTAATTCAGGCTCACCCATATCGCGAGGCTTTTTACATTGACCACATTCGTCTTTTCCCTCGTTGTATTCAGGGCGTTGAAATTATAAACGCAAACAGAACTGAAAATGAAAATAAAATGGCTAAAATTTATGCAGAAAATTATAATCTTTTAGAGTTTGCAGGGTCTGATAATCATATAGCGCAGGAGCAGAAAAAACTAGCCGGTGTGCAATTTGAAACACCTATTAAAGATGAATTAGATTTTGTTTCAAAAGTAAAAAATAATGAGCATAAAATCTTTACATTAACGCTTTAAAAAGCGTAAAAATCAAGCAAAATAGAGCAAGAATAAAGGGCTTTTGTCCTGTTATTCTTGCTCTTTTTTTGGTTACAAAAGATGTCCTTGAATGTCCGGTTGACTTTGTGTTACCGTAAATATAGCGAAGGGGCGACCAATACTAGTTACGGTTCAGCAACTCGCAAAATTACAACGGCAAAGTAGTGTTAACGCCGTTGGGTGGGATATGGGTAGGAACACAAAATTTTTGGAGGGATATTTTTGGCGAAAAAGAAAAATTCGCTGTCTTCCTCAATAAAAACAATATTATCCTTGAAACCCGATGAGGAATTTGAAGAAAGGCTTTTAAACAAGGGCGTGCCAAAAGCAGAAATTAATAATGGTACGGCTATTATGGACGCTCTTGTTGAAAAAGCCGCTAAAGGCGAAGTAAGTGCTATTAAAGAAGTGCTTGCAATTCTGGAAAAAGATGAAGACGACAAACGTTCAAACATTTCCAAACTTTATAAGGCGCTATCTGATGAAGATTGAGAAGTTATCTGAAAAACAAAAACAAGTATTGCGATTTGCTCATAGCAAAAAATATCGGGGCTATAATGCTTTAATTTGCGATGGCGCAGTTCGTAGTGGCAAAACCGCGGTTATGACACTCTCTTTTATTCATTGGGCAATGCGCTACTTTGATAAATCTTACTTTGCTATTTGTGGCAAGACCATTACTAGCGCCGAGCGAAATATAGTTTCACTTATTAGCGATATGGTTGATGTTACTGCTTTTTTTGATGTTTCTTACAACAATTCAAAGCATATTTTAACCATTAAAGGCAACGACAAGGAAAACTATTTTTATGTGTTTGGTGGCAAAGACAAAGGCTCTGCCGCACTTATTCAAGGTCTTACTTTGAACGGCGTGTTTTTTGATGAGGTTGCACTTCAAGAAAAAAGTTTTGTTGAGCAGGCTATTGCGAGAACTTTATCTATAAAGGACGCAAAACTTTGGTTTAACTGCAACCCTGAACACTCTGAACATTGGTTTTTTAAAGAATGGATTAAAGACGCTGACGGCAAAAACGAGAAAAAGTCACTCCACATTCACTTTTTGATGGAAGATAATCCAACATTAAGCGAAGACCAAATAAAAAAAGCAGAAAGTCTGTATGACGGCATTTTTAAAAAGAGATTCGTTTTTGGCGAATGGGTTAAGTCTGAAGGGTTGGTTTACCCTATGTTTAATGAGAAAAACATTGTAAATCACACGGATTTTTCAGGCGAATACTACATTAGCATTGACTATGGTACTGCAAATCCATTTAGTATGGGGCTTTGGGTTGACACAGGCAAGTGTGCTGTAAGGCTAAAAGAATTTTATTATGAGTCTAGAAAAACACACAGGCAATTAACCGATGAAGAATACTATAATGAACTGCTACGATTTGCAGCAGGGTATGAAATCAAAGCGGTTATTGTTGACCCTTCTGCCGCATCTTTTATTCAAACTATCAAGCGCCATAACTTTTTTAAAGTTAGAAGCGCTAACAACAGTTGTATGTATGGTATTAGTTTTGTTTGTGAACTTTTAAAAAGCGAAAAATTGTTGATACATAATTCTTGCAAAGATATTATAAGAGAATTTTCACTTTATAAATGGGACGAAACAAAACAGTATGATGCAGTCAAAAAAGAGTTTGACCACGCACTAGACGAAATGAGATATTTTTGTGCAAGTGTGTTGAACAACAAACCAAATTACAAAGTGAGAACTAATACTAAAAAACAGCCAAAAAATTATAATGGAAATTCATTTTCTGATTGGAGTGGTGATTTACGGTTAATTTAATTTTGATTGTCATTATTTTATTACTATTATGCGTTTGTGCATTTAATTTCAAAAAGGAAAAGACGCTTGATTTTGAAAAGCCGATACAAAAACTTTCCAAAAAAGATAAAAAAGCACAACAAAAAGTGATAAAAGAAATTGAGAATTTTTTAAATTACAACGGTGAAATACAGGACGATATTTAAAATTTACAAGAAAGGAATTCTTGAATCAAGTGAAGACAACAGATGAAAAAAATATAAGAATTAATTTCGGTGGCAAAAGGCTTACACTTACAAACGAAAAAGCAAAAAAGTTTATAAAATTAGGTCTTAAAGCCGAAAAATATGAATCTGTTTTAAAAGATTTAGAGTTTTTAGCAAAGCGTGAAAAATTGAGTTTAGACGAGTTTGTTAAGGCTATTAAATCTCAAAAAGATGAACTTTTATCTTCAAGTATTCTTGAAAAAGTAAATGGCGATGAGGAATTAGCGCAAAAACTTATTGATTATGAAAATTCTATTGCCGAAAGTGAACGAGTTGAAAAAAGTGATGAACTCGCTGAAGTTTTAGAGCATTTTAGTGAATATAAAAGTTATGACGATATTCCTGACGAAGCGATTATTTTAAGCGAAACTAAAAACATTTCACTTTTTGATGCGATTTTGCGTTACTTATTTTTTCAAAGCAAATTGATTGAAAAAGAACATCAAAACAGAGAAAAAAACAAACAAGGAGCAGTTGGCTCTTTAAAAACTAACGAAGCAGATTATGGGTTATCTTATATTTCTGCAATGATGAAAGCAATAAACAAATAAATTTATTTTAAAGGAGATTAAAAATTATGTCATTAAACAACGATGCGTTCGCTACTAAATTCACAGGCGAACTTGATAAAATTATTACAGATAAATCCAGCGTAGGATTTATGACCGATAACGCTTTACGCGCTAAATTTGTAGGCGCTAAAACAGTTAAAATTCCAAACATTTCTTTGCAAGGTCTTGGCGATTACGACAGAGAAAACGGCTTTATTAAAGGCACTGTTAACATTCACAACACTGCTTATGAAATGCAAATGGACAGAGCAAGAACTTTCACAATCGACCGCGAGGATATGGACGAAACAGGTATTGCCTCTCTTGCAGGCTCTGTTATGAGCGAGTTTGTTAAAACAAAGGTTGTTCCTGAAACTGACGCTTATGTTATTTCAAAATTAACATCTTTTGCCGCAATCAGAAAACAAGTGGTTGAAAACATTGATGTTGAAGAACCATTAAAAGCATTTTATCAATTGCTTGATAATGTTCAAGAATCAGTTGGTTTAGATGAAGATATTGTTTGCTTGGTTGACCGCTATTTCTGGAACAAACTTCGTTCAAGCAAGGAAGTTGCAAAATTAATCGAAGTAAGCACATTCAAACAAGGCGAAATCAATTTTGAAGTTAGCAAAATTGATAATGTTTCTATCATTCCTGTTTCAAACTCAAGAATGATGAGCGCATTCGACTTTTTACCTGAAGGTGCAGGCGGTTATAAAACATTGCCAGGTTCACAAGGTGTTTATATGCTTATGCTTCCAAAATCAGCGGCGTCTCTCGTTAAAAAGAGTGAAAAAGTTAGAATCTTCACACCTGAAGAAAACATCAACGCTGACGCTTATAAATTCGATTATAGAATTTATTATGATGTATTTGTTAAAAACGCTTATGCAGATTCAATTTGGGCTTCTTTAGCACCTATGGCAACATTCAGCGGAATTGAAGAAACATTAACTGTAGAACATAACGCTGATGCTCCGGGTGAGATTTCTGTTAATGTCTTTACAGACAACGAAAGTATTCCTTACTCTGTTAAATGGTACACTTGCAAAGATGAAACAGGAACAGACCCAATTAGAATTCCTGATGCTACACAAACTACTTGCTATGTTGACCCTTATCAAGAGCCTGGTACTTACTACTACTTTGCAAGAGTTACTATCGGTGGCGCTACTACAGCGGATACAAATATTTGTACAGTTACTATTCAGTAAAAAACTAATGGCTTTAAGGCAGTAGATTTTTCTACTGCCAAAAGCCTTAAAAAAGGGAGTGAAAAATTGAAATATTATAAAGATGTTTGTAATGAGATTTTTTCGCAACACGAAAACGCCGAAGACTATAAATGTGGTATTGGCAAAAAAGGTCTTTACGAGCAGATAAAGCAAAATAAAAGGTTTTATAACGGCGACCAATGGTATGGCGCTAAATGTGGCTATGATAAACCACTATTAAGACATAATGTTATTAAAAGAATTGCCGATTACAAAACTGCAGTTGTTGGCGCTGACCAACTTAAAGTTGATTTTACACCGGTTGGCGTTTCGGTGGTTAATGAAAAAGATGTTAAAGACAATATTTACAAAGAAATTCTTTCAGGCAAAAAACAAAGTTTTTCAAAACTTAATAATGTGGAGATTTCTTTGGCTACTGACGCTATGCAACAGTATTTTAATATTTGTATCAAGCGATTAAATCTTGATGAAATCTGCAATCAGGCGCTTAAAAACGCATATATTGGCGGTAGTGGTATTGTTTATGCTTACTGGGACTGCAACCTTAAAACAGGGCTTTTTGCAGATGATAATAAAAAAGTGCCGATTATGGGCGATGTTGTTGCAGAGGTAATTAACATTGAAAATGTTGATTTTTCTGACCCGACTTCAGAAAATGTTCAAGACCAAGAATATATCATTGTTTCGAGCAGAAAAACTGTTGGCGAACTCATAAGAGAAGCAAAAGCAAATGGTGTGCCAAGAGAGCAAATTAGAAACATTGCACCGGACAATGAATATTGCGATGATGAGGCTTATTATACCGAAAAAGCCACTGTTTTAACCAAGTTTTATAAGGTTTATGACAAAGATGAGTTTACTATAAAGGCTATAAGAGTTTGTAAAAATGCTATTATAAAGCCTGAATGGGATACAAGGCTCAAACTCTACCCCATTGCAAAATTCAACTGGGAAAATGAATCGGCGGCATATGGCGAATCTGAAATCACAAATCTTATTCCAAACCAAATTGCTATTAACAGAATGCTTACCGCTACTGTTTGGTCTGTTATGATGATGGGTATGCCGATTATGATGGTAAATGGCGATGTTATTGATGAGCCTGTTACAAACAACCCTGGGCAAATTATTAGTTTTTGTGGTAATTCAGAGGAGTTTGACAAAGCTATTAAATACATTGAGCCACCACAGTTTTCAGGCAATATTGATGATATTACAAACAATATCATTGATAAAACGCTTAATCTTGCAGGTGCTACTGATGCGGCGCTTGGTACGATTAAAGCGCAAAATACTTCTGCTATCAACGCGGTAAAAGAGTCTGCAAGACTTCCGCTCGCACTTGTGAAAAAACGCTATATCGCTTTTATTGAAGATGTGGCTAATATCTTTTTGGAATTTATGCTTAATATGTATGGCAAACGTCCAATTGCTCAAAAAACAAGCGATGGCGATATCTGGTATTTTCCTTTTGACGCTAACAGATACAAAAATCTTAAATTTATTTGTGAGGCTACTGTTGAATCGAATACAAATGAAAATATTAGAAAAATTGCAGATGAACTTGATGGTTTGAACAGCAAAGAAAAACAAATTCTTGTTGAAGAAATGCAAAAACAAAACGAACAGGAAGTTGGTGTTATAAATGACGGCTGAAAAACTATTTAAAGTTGCGCTTGAAATCGCAGGTTATTGCGCTGACGATATTTTTGAAACAACTGATATTAGCGAAAAACTTTTAAGCATTGTTAATACCGTTTACGCTGACATTCACTATCTTACAAAAACCACTGCGTTTACACCACTTGATGAGCCAAGCCAAGTGCTTGATTTAGATGAAAAAGCCATTAATGACTGTGCAGTTTATGGAGTTGCATATTTAATTCAAAACATTTTAGGCTCTGTTTATGACTATACTGTTTTTGAAAATATGTATAACTACAAAAAGCAACAACTTAAAAAGAAATGCGAAATAAAACAGATAAAAGACACTTTTTTAAGAGGGAGTGACTTATAATGGCAAGAAGACTAAAACAGTTTGTTTTTGACTCTTTTGATGGTGGTATCAACCATAGAGAACTTATCAGTGAAATCAAGAAAAATGAGATGTATAATTGCGTTAATATGCAATACAAAGGTGGTAGGCTGACTACTAGAGAAGGTATTGCAACTAAAAACACAATTGCCATTGATAATGCTTATGACATATCGCCAATAGGTTCAGTTACATATACCGATGAATATGGTTATAAACTGTTTTTGCTTACAAAAACCGATGATATTGGCATTTACATTGATTTATTGGTTGTAAAATCTGATTTTACTTACAAAAAAATCACTCTTGCCGAATATTTTAATGATGATTACGAATGTGTTTTAAAACACGCAAACGCAATTTCTTTTTCCGGTAAAGAAACTCTGCTTAACGGTTGTTATATTGTTTTGAGCATTTATGATGAAAATGAAGATATAATTGAAAAAAATATTATAGAATTAAATTCACAATTTTCATCTTTACGCGTGCTTAATCCTTCTGATATTTATGCGCCTTTGATAAGTTTTAACGGTAAAGGCGATTCTTACACCGACCTGCCTGTTTCAAAAAGAACTTTTCCAAACCCTAAACGACTTGAAGATTTTAACCTAATTTCTTCTGCTTTCAGGGCTTCTTTTACAACAGACGGTGTTTCTCACACATTTTCATTGCCTGCAAAAAATCTTTCTAATAAATTTGGCGAAGTAATAGATATTACATACACCGATTTTATGGGCACGAAATACAACTGGAAGATTTACGAATCGCAAACAACTTCAGAGAAAATCAGCATTGGCGAAGATCATTATTACTGCGTTGTTAACAGAGCGGCAGGAAAAATTATGACTTATACTAATGATGGCGCTTTTCCTTTGCCTATGAGCGAAGGTGGCTACAACAACTTTGTCGTTACTGCTTATAAACAACCTGAAAATGATTATCTTTTCAGAATGAATATTTGCGAGGCAATAAATTCAAGAGTTTTTGTTTGCGGCTATAAACAAAAAGGAAATGTTGTTTATTTTTCAAAGCAGGATAACCCTTTGTATTTTCCATCATCTAACTATGCTTATTTTGGCGATAAAACAAGTAATATTGTTGCGCTAAAACAACAAAACGACAGACTTGTTGTATTTAAGTCAAATCAGGTGGGTGTTTGTTCGTCTATTATCTATTCAAAATACGATGTAAATGGTATTTTTAATGGGCGAACAACCTCTGCCTCTGCGCTAGAGCGAATGGATATTAAAACTATAAAATCAGGATTAGGTTGTTTGCATACTCAAACTATTTTAAACTGCGCTAATAGACTTGTATTTTTAGGTTCTGACAACAGAATTTATACCATTACAAGCACAAGTAACTATATGCACAGGTTTTATAGAATTTCTGATAAAATCGAGGCAGATATTTTCGGAAATGATTTTGATAATGCTTTTGCAGTTGATTACGATGGAAATTATATGCTTTTTACAGATAGCAAAAGTTATTTGTTTGATTATAATTCTTCTGCGTTTCTTTCTGCTTCTTCTACAAGTGGCAACCGAAATTCAAAAGATAATATTGCCTGGTTTTATTTTGAATATGCTCTTGGCGAAGCAAAGCCTTTTATGGCAATGAATTTTAATGGTGTGCCGATTATAATTGCAAATATTGAGTCTAATACAAGCGAACAAAAGATGGCTTTATATACTTTTTATGGCGATAAAGACTACAAGGCGCTTTCTGAATCAACATTTATGATGGTTGATATTCCTTGTGAGTTTACAACTGCTGCAAGTGAATTTAAAAAAGATGAGCCTAAAAAAATCGTGGGTGTTGAGATAACATTTTTAAATGAAAACTTTATACCTGAAATTCCTATTTCAATTTCATATCTAAATGAAAACAAGGTTGTGAAAGTTTCTGAATTTACACCATTTGATACTTCTAAAAAAGAAGTTATAATCAAAAAAACGCCGTGTATTTTCGGCGTTAAACATTTTGGTATGAAGTTTGAAAGATTAAGTTCTTTCGGCATTAAACAAATCAAAATAATTTATAAATCATAAAGGAGTGAATGTGTGATATACTTTGATATTTTTGAAAAAGATAGGCGTATTTTTTTAAGACTTGATGTTACAGATATTTTTAGCAAGAAGAACAAAGCAAAATATAAACTTGAGGTAAAATACAAAGATAAAACTATGCAAAGAATCAATAACTATTCCCTATTTGAATTTGATGAAAATGATGAATATTTATTTTTTGCTGTATTTGATATAACCGATATTAACTTTGAACTTTTAGAAAAAGTATTGCTGATTCAATATAAAAAACACACGCTTTGTAAAAATGAAACTGTTTATCACACATTCTCTATTTAAGGAGGAGATAAAGTGGTTAAAAAAACTGCAAGCGGGCTTGTGAAATATGCAAAGGCACAACTTGGAAAACCTTATTGGTACGGCACTTTTGGGCAGTTATCAACAACGGCTTTATATTATCAAAAGAAATCGCAGTATCCTTCATTTTACGCTGCAAATGATTTTTCAAGTCAGTTAGGTGTTAAAGTTCACGACTGCATTGGTCTTATAAAAGGTTATATCTGGAGCAAAAACAAATCCGACCCAAACCCAAGATATGTTTCAAACAACTGCCCCGATATTAATGAAGAAATGATGTATAATAACGCGCTCGAAAAAGGCGATATTTCTACTATGCCTGATATACCCGGTATCTGCGTTTTATTTAAAGGTCATATCGGCGTTTATATTGGAAATGGCGAAGTTATTGAGGCGCGTGGTCACGCATATGGAGTTGTTAAAACAAAATTAGCCGGCAGAGGTTGGACTAAATGGTGTAAATGTCCATACATTGAATATAACACCAAAAAGGCTAAAACAACTAAAAAACGCTATGTAAAAGTTAACACAAACGGCTCGGTTTTGAATTGCAGAAAATCTGCAAGTATTTATAGCGAGATTTTAGGAACTTTTGAAAATGGCAGACGTTTGAAAATTGTTAAGAAAAACAAAGAGTGGTACAAAGTTAAAGGAAAGGCTTTAAGCGGCAAAACTATTATCGGTTTTTGCAACAAGCAATGGCTGAAAGAGATTTAAAATGAATGAAATTTTCATTGCTATTATTTCTTTTTTAGGCACTCTTTTAGGTACTTTTGGTGGTATTCTGACGAGCGCAAAACTTACTAATTACAGACTTTTAGAACTTGAAAAACGAGTTGAAAAGCACAATAGTTTTATCACTCGAATTCCTGTTATTGAAGAACAAATTAAAGTTTCAAATCACAGAATTACAGACCTTGAAGGGAAGGTGAAATAATATGCAAAACAGACTTAAATCCCCTGCTCTTTGGACTGCAATTGCGGCGCTTATTATCTTTTGTGTTAAAGAATTTATTGGCGTTGATATTAGCGATACTATTAACGGTTTTTTAAATGTTTTGTTGCCGGTTTTAGTAGGCTTCGGCATTGTAAACAATCCTTGCAATAAAAACACATTATAAAACAAAAAAGCACCCATCTGGGTGCTTTTTATTATTTTTCTATTACAACTGTTGTGATAGACTTTGGTGCGAGTTTGATTTTTGCGCTATGGTCTTCAAATCTTAAATTGCAGTCTCTTTCTCTTTGCTCGTTGCTTACAATTACCACAACTGTTTCACCTGTTGTATTCTGCGCCGCAGTAACTTTTATATTTGAAGAACAAGTAGAAGTGCCGAGCCTTACAGCGTCTGGCTTTATAAACGAACTTATATGTTTTAATGCATAGTAATGCTCTTGAATTTCTATCTTGTCAGTCTTCTCATCATAAAGCACAACTGCATTACAACCGCCTTTTCTCCAATGGAATGGACCGCCTTGTTTATCAAGAACAAGGTTCCAGTCGCAAGAAGCATTCATAAAGTTATTAAGATTACCTACAATATCATTTGCATATGAAAGCGCTAAACTCCAACCTGTATGATGAATACCACCACAAAATTCTGTTGCCATTAAATATTTATCAGGCAATAAATTATGCGCATATTTTAAATTATCAAAATGTTCGCCTGAATACCAATGGAAACCTATACCATCAATGCAGTCTGCCGCGCCTTCGGTTTTTGCAATTGCTCTTGCATAATCATAAACGTGCTCTTTGTTATGGTCCCAAACCAAAATTTTAACATCTAAATTTTTAGCCTTAATTGCAGGGTATAAATAATCTCTTGCAAAAGCAATTTCTTCATCAATAGTATAAACGCAAGACTCCCAAGTTTGTGTTGCCATTGGCTCATTTTGAACTGTTATATGAGTAATATTAACACCGTTTTCTCGATACTCCTCAATAAACTTAACCAAATATTCTGCCCAAAGACTAAAATATTCAGGTTTTAGTTTACCACCATTATTTCTAGCATTAGTATCTTTCATAAAAGCAGGCGGGCTCCAAGGTGAGCAAAGCATATTTATTCCGCCAGCCACTTTTGCGGCATCTTTAATCATTGGAATAATCTCTAATTTATCATGTGAAATATCAAAAGTTTCAAGAGTGGTATCATTTTCTTTGATATAAGTGTAATCTTCTCTCGCAAAGTCGCTTGAGTTAATACAGCAACGGCCCAAAGTATAGCCTAAACCTTTGTCTTGTGAAAAAAGAAGTTTTAAAAATTCCTTTTTAGTTTTATTGCTCATTTTATCATAGTTAGCGGCACTTGCGTCTGTAAAAGCGCCACCAAAACCTGAAATCTTTTGAAATTTTAAATCAGAATATACATTTAAAACGCTGAATTCTGCAGTTGGGTCATATTTAAATTTAATATTTGCTCCCTTTTTAAATCTGACATTTTCATCACTAAAATAAACTTTTGCTTTCATTATATTTGCCTCGCTTTTTCTTTGTTTGACATTAATATAACACACAAATTTTGTTTATTCAACTTTAAAATACAACAATTTTAAATTTCGGCATTTTACACTAAACAACGACTAAAAGGTTGTTATTATGCTTTAAATTGCGTTTTGATTTCGTTAATATGCACAAATTTCGCTTTAAAAATTTTGTTAAATTTTTTCACATTTAATATTGTAATATTTGGTAATTTATGGTAAAATATGGTAAGAAAAATAAATCGGAGGCAGAAATCATGCAGAAAAGATTAAAAGTTATGATTGCTGAAAACTCGACAGAGTTTTCAAAGGAATGTGAAAAGGTGCTAACATCTTACGGAATGGATGTTGTGCTTACAGAAAAAGACGGAAACAAACTTGTTTCTATGATGAATTTACAAAAACCTGATGTTATTTTGGCAGATGTATTTATGCCGCATTGCGATATGATAGGTGTTTTGGATATGGTTAACAAAATGCAACCAGGCGCAAAACCTGTTGTATTTGCAATGTGCAGTTTTGATAATCCCCTTTTAGAATCTCAAACATTAGAGCGAGGCGCGGCTTATTATTTTATAAAACCATTTTCGGTTGATATGCTTGCTAAAAGAATTGTGCAGTTTACAGGTTTTCATAGCACTTCTCTTCCTACTGACATTGCTACACCTGTTAACTACAACGAACTTGAAATTATGATAACTGATATTATTCATCAAATTGGCGTACCCGCGCATATTAAAGGTTATCATTATTTACGCGAGGCAATTATGCTTTCGGTTAATAATCCTGACATTATTAATTCTATTACAAAAGAATTGTACCCTACCGTTGCTAAAAAGTTTAAAACAACCTCTTCTAGAGTTGAACGTGCCATAAGACACGGAATAGAAGTTGCTTGGGACAGAGGCAATGTTGATGTGCTTAACTCTTATTTTGGATATACGATACATATTGGCAGAGGCAAACCAACAAACTCTGAATTTATTGCTATGATAGCCGATAAATTAAGACTTAAAATGAAATTAACAGCATAATGCGGGGCTCACACCTTAAAAAATCTTGGTGTGTTAAACAACAAAAACCTCTTACCTTAATTGGTAACAGGTTTTGCTATTAATCTTTTGTATAAATCAAAACATCTTCAACATTGCACTCTAAAATATTACATAAATCATTTAGCGTTACTGTTGTAATAGGTTTATTATGCTTTAATCTATCAAGCAGACTTCTACTCAAATTATATTGATTAACCAATTTATATGTTGAAATGTTCTTTTTCTTTATTGTATCAAAAAAAGGTTTATAAGAAATCATCATTACCACTCCTTAATACAATAATATTTTATGCTCATCCTATTGACAATTGTCGATATATAGAGTATAATTATTATGCTGATAAATTTTTTTATCAGTTGCTACCACACAAACAAAAAACCTCTTACCTTAATTGGTAAGAGGTTTTACTTTTGCATTATTTACTTGGGTTACTATTACATAAGTTTTGATGGATTAATTTTAACACCAGGACCCATTGTAGTAGCAACAACGCAAGATTTGATGTACTGACCTTTAGCACTTTCTGGTTTTGCTTTGATAACAGCATCAAGCAATGCATCAAAGTTTTCTTGAATCTTTTCTGCACCGAAAGATACTTTGCCGATAGGACAGTGAATGATGTTAGTTTTATCAAGACGATACTCGATTTTACCTGCTTTTGCTTCTTCAACAGCTTTTGCAACATCCATAGTTACAGTACCTGCTTTTGGAGAAGGCATAAGACCACGAGGACCGAGAACTTTACCTAAACGACCGATAGTACCCATCATATCAGGTGTAGCAATAACTACATCGAAGTCCATCCAGCCTTCATTCATAATTTTTGCTACTGTATCAGCATCACCAAGGTAGTCTGCGCCTGCTTCTTTAGCAGCGTCAACTTTTTCACCTTTAGCGAAAACTAAAACTCTAACGTCTTTACCTGTACCGTTTGGTAAGATTACAGCGCCTCTTACTTGTTGGTCAGCATGTCTTGAGTCAACGCCCAAACGAACGTGAACTTCAACTGTTTCATCAAATTTTGCAGTTTTTGTTTCAACTGCAAGTGCAATAGCCTCGTTTGTGTCATACAATTTAGCAGACTCGATTTTCTTTGCACTATCTACATATTTTTTGCCGTGTTTCATTGATTATTTTCCTCCCTATAGAGTGGTATTTGCGGATTTTTCCTCCCACCCGGGAACATTAATCGACAACTTCAATGCCCATGCTTCTTGCTGTACCTGCAATCATTGAACAAGCTGTTTCAATGTTTGAGGCATTCAAGTCAGGCATTTTCTGCTCTGCGATTTTTTTAATCTGCTCTCCGGTAATTTTTGCAACTTTATCCTTATTTGGCACACCTGATGCCTTTTCGATGCCACAAGCTTTTTTAATAAGCACTGCAGCTGGTGGAGTTTTAGTTACAAATGTAAATGAATGGTCTGCATAAACAGTAATAACAACAGGAATTATGAGACCTGCGTCATTCTTTGTACGCTCATTAAATTCCTTTGTAAAAGCCATAATATTTACACCATGTTGACCTAAAGCAGGACCAACAGGTGGTGCAGGTGTAGCTTTTCCAGCAGGAATTTGAAGTTTGATATAGCCGGTAATTTTTTGAGCCATTTCTTAGCACCTCCAAAATACGTGGTTACGGCGGAAAGAGTCATTTTCCCTTTCCTCCCACAGAGGAGTTCCCTCCTCCAGGGCATTTCGCCCATATAATATGCGGCATTACCGCAGATTATTTAAACAAGTTCTATCTGTGTAAGCTCCAATTCAACAGGAGTTTCACGACCGAACATAGAAAGGATAACCTTAACATAGTTTTTATCTGGTTCAATTTCATCAACAACACCGACAAACCCTTCGAGTGGTCCATCGATAATATTTACATTATCGCCAACTTTGAAGTTTACGATAACCTCGTTGTTTTCAACGCCGAGTGCCTCTACCTCTTTATCAGATAAAGGGACAGGCGCTGTTGAAGAAGCACCTACAAAACCGGTTACGCCTCGAATGTTACGAACGATAAACCACGATTCGTCCGTTACAATCATTTTGACAAGAACATAGCCTGGGAAAACTTTTCTCTCATACTGACGCTCTTTGCCATCTTTAACCTCTGTTACGGTTTCGGTTGGGATTTTTACTTCATAGATATAATCTTGAAGCCCACGGTTTTCTACAATTTTTTCAATTGAGTCCGCTACCTTATTTTCATAACCTGAATAAGTGTGAATTACATACCATTTAGGCTCTGACATTTAAGATTCATCCCTTTCTTTAAGACTTTTTGAAATTTCATCAATTATTTAAGACCAATGATGAATTTCAACAATGCTGCAAGACCAAAGTCTAACAAGCAGATGTATGCGCCCACAATAATACACATTACGATAACTACTAAGAAGTTTTTAAGCACTGTGCCTCTTGATGGCCATACGATGTTTTTGATTTCTCTTTTGTAATCTTTAAAAAATCTTTTAATACGCCTTGGAATAGTAATCTTTGTGCCATTAGATTCTAAAACCTCAGCCTTGTCGGAAACTAACATTGATACTGTTGCAAGTACCATAACCAAACCTGCTACGATTACAGCTAACATGAATGGTAAAAGTGTTGAGATATCCTCAGTTGCAAATTCAAGGTCATTTGCATTTTCAATAAATGTACGTTTGTCAAAATACATTGTGATAGGATTTGCGAAATAAATCACACACATATTAACAAACGCTGCAATTGAAAAGCCGAATGATGCATATTTTGCACCTTTAACTTTAAAGTTTGCTGCTGCGAATACAAGTGTTAACGCTGATAAGATGAATGCTAACATATAGTAAGCGCTCTTAAAAGTATTAACAGTTGCCTCACCGACTGTTTGTGTTGAACTAAACGCTGACTCAAAACCTGTTAGTGAATAAGCACCTTTAATGTTTACAAAATCAAAGAAGAATAATGCAATAACTGCTAATGATGCTACACAAACAAGTGATTTGAAAATTGCTGGTAGTATTTTAGTATTCTTCATAACGCCACCCCTTACTTTGTTTCTTTATGAAGGGTGTGTTTCTTGCAGAATCTGCAATACTTGTTCATTTCAAGTCTGTCAGGGTCGTTCTTTTTGTTTTTGACTGTGTCATAGTTGCGTTGTTTGCACTCAGTACAAGCCAAAGTAATTTTTACTCTCATGACGGCACCTCCAGTTTATTTTTGGATAAATTTTGCCTCCCTCACATGAACTTTTTTTGGCACATAAAAAAAGCCCTTTGTCAGAGGTAGAATAATAATACCACATTTTACCCCTAAAGGTCAAGCATTTTTTTCAAAAAATATCGATTTTTTTAGCCAAAATCGAGATATTGTGACATTTATTTTAATTTAGCACAAAATATACACTTAAATTTTCGTTTTTCTTTGTAAATTCAAGCAAAAAAGTGTTTCGCTTTTGGGCGAAACACTTTTTATTTTAGTCTAATTTCAAATATTTAAACTTATCTGTTTTTTCTACTTTTGCTGACTTTACTAAAGCATCAATATAAGTTTCATATTTTTCAGTAATATATTCGGTATAAATTGAATCTTTATAATCTTCAAGCGCTTTATACCCTGCTTTTTTTGCTGATTTTAAAACTGCAAAAAATGATGAATCATTTTCACTTATAACTTCTGTTACATCGCCGACTTTCATATTGTCAACCGCTTCAAAAAACTGCGGTGATGTTTTTTGCAAATCTGCAATGTTATCATCATCAATAATCAACTCTTGATATTCAGGGTCGCAATAATCATGTGTGCCTGAATCTATAACCTGTTCTCTTACTTCTTTCATAGTGCTTTCTGCCTCTTCAGGCGAAATAGCATCGCTCCAGGTTATCTTATAATAATCAAGTTTCAAAGTATCATATTTAGGGTAGCGCTCTGCTTTTACACTATCATACCATAGTTTTAACTCGTCATCAGTTGCATAAAGAGCATTGCCTTTTTTACCTAGTTTTTCACGCACATCAAGTTGCATATTGCTATAAGTATAGGTGAAATAACTACCATATGTATATTGTTTTACACCATAAACAGGTTGACCTGCCGCAATTTTTTGTGAACGCTGTATATTCTCTTTTTCCATAGCGCTAACAAGTGCGTTATATGATGTTTCTTCTCTTTTTATAGCGCCACATTTAACTGCTTCTTGTTGCTCAACTTTATAGCGAATAAGATAATCAAGCGCTTTTGATTTTAACTTTTCAACATCTACCTCGCCATTTTCATCAATATAATAACCTTTTTGCGCGCTCATTTGCAACTTAAACTCTTCTGCGCAGATTTCAAGCCCGTTTACAGTTGCCACAATATCTGTATCTCTCACGCTTGTTTTAACTGCAAAAAACACCACTGCCGACAAAAGTATTGCAACGATTAGCACTGCCGAGATAGAAACAATTACAGATTTTTTGTTTTTCATTTTATAAACCCATTTCATCCAAAGTAAGCGAGAAGGCAGGGAAAAATTCTTTCATAAAAATATCCGCTTCTTCACATTTCATTTTTTGCAAAACCTTTAAACAGGTTTTTTTAGCGTTTTTAAACTCATTATTGCCCATTTTAAGTTCTTCTTCGCATTTAATAATTGCCGAGATTTTATCTGCCGCTTTTATAATTTGCTTATACTCCTCATCATAAAAAAGAATGTTTTTATACTCATCTTGCATATAATCAGGAAGCATTGAAACCAACTTATCTGCGGCAACATTTTCAATATCTTTATATGCCTGTTTTATATTGGCATTATCATATTTAATAGGAGTAGGCATATCGCCTGTGATAATTTCAGAAGCATCGTGATAAAGCGCAAAAACTGCCGCCTTATTAGCATCATAATTTTTGCCAAGGCGCTTGTTACCAATAACGCACAAAGCGTGCGCTACAATGCTTACTTCATGAGAATGCACCGAAAGTGACTCATAAGAAGTATTTCTCATAAGCGACCAACGGTTTATAAATTTCATTCTTGAAACAAATGCAAAAAATTTCACTTATTCTTCTCCTTAAAATTTAAATGTTTTTCATTTTTAACGATTGTCTGTATTGTTCAGCAGGTGCGGTTTTAGTAAACTCGACTGTTTTATCATAATTACTTTTTATAACTGCTTCTATTTCTTCAAGTGTAACATTAAAAAATTCGCGTCGTGTATTAACCATGTTCAGTTTTTTGTTTTCAAATGCTTTATGTAAAGCAGCCTCTAACGCAGGTGCATTATCAGAAAATACCATTGCATGAATATCAAAATTAAAAGGCACCGAAGCATCACCTAATTCATATATTCTGTCCATAGGATCAAGACGACGTGTCATACCAATTTTATAAACATTTTCACCAAACGAGCCAATGTTTGAAATTACATACACATAGCCTGCTTTTTGATTAGCAGCTCTATAATCAACATCTTGCAAAGATTTATCCAATTCGCCAAGTTGGTTCTCGATTTCTAATTTCTTTTGCTCAAGAGCTTGCTTTTCTTCTTCAGTAAGCGAACTATCAAGAAGCTGTTTTAACAATGAACTGAGTTGATTATTATAGTGCGTTTGCTCTTTTAAAATCTTTCTGCGTTGCTCTTCAATTTCTTTTTCAAGTTTTGCTTGTTCTCTAAGTTCTTCTCTAATTCGTTTTTGTTCTTCTTTTTCTTCTTGCTTTTTTTGAGCATACTCATAAGCTAAATACAGTTCTTGGATTTTCAAATTATAGTAATACTCTGTAATACCAATGCTCATCATTATTCCAAGTTTTGAAATTGCTTCCTTAGATGTGCGTATTCTTTTTTCAGAAGAGTCTATGTTATTGAACTTTACTTTGCTAATTGCTTCATCGCATTCAGAATTAAACGCTCTAACAAGAAGTTTCTGCATATCTTTAACCATCTTTTTACCTTGAGCAACACTTCCATTTACTTGCCAATTCATATTGCCATACGCTGCATGACCATTTTTCACAGTTTCTTTTTGTTTTGCTCTTATTTTTGATAATTCTTCTTTATACTCTTCTGAATTTGCAAACTCATACTTTGGTGTGTAAAGTCCAAAGGTTTGTAACAAAATCTCTTCATCTAATTCTACTATTTCAGAGCGTTTTTGAGAAATTGTATTATTCAACCCTAACACCTGATTGTTCAAACTGGTTATTTGTTGATTTTTCTGTTGAATTGTTCCTTCGAGATTTGCTATGTCCTTATTAAGTTTTTCTATAAACTCTTGAAGACGGTTAGCTTCTTGCATTTCAGGAGTAAATGTAGATTTAATTCTATCTAATTCCTCTTTATATTGTTTCCCCTTAAAAATATCAGCAAAAGCCATTATTCTTCTCCTTAAAATTTAAAAATCTCTTTTGCGTTGTTATTTGTGATTTCAAGCACTTGACTAGTGCTCATACCTTTTATTTCTGCTACTCTTTCGGCTATATGGATTATATAATCAGAACGATTCCTTTTGCCCCTAAAAGGAACTGGCGCCATATAAGGCGCATCGGTTTCAAGCACTATCTTTTCTAGCGGAATCTCTCTGACTACGTCAGGCAAAACTCTTGCATTTTTAAAAGTTAGCACTCCGCCGATACCTAGGCTCATACCGATTTTAACAATTTCTTTTGCCATTTCAACAGAGCCGGAATAACAATGCACAACGCCTTTTGGTTTATACTTTTTCAAAATCTCTAAACTGTCTTGATGCGCATCTCTATCATGAAAAGTTATTGGCAAATTTAGCTCATTTGCAACTTCAATTTGCCTTTTTAAAACTTCAATTTGAGTATCCCTTGGCGAATCATCATAAAAATAATCAAGACCTATCTCGCCTATTGCCACGCATTTTTTATGCTTTGCTAATTGCTCTAACTTCTCTGCATCAAACTCACTCTTATGTGTTTCGTGCGGATAAATGCCGACTGCCGCATAAAGAATATCATACTTTTCGCACATTTTAAGCACTTTTTCAGAATCTTCAAGCGTTACACCACAGGTAATGATTTTTTCAACGCCATTTTGACGCATTTCATCCATTAACTGCTCGAAATCGCTCTCAAACTGCCTATCATCATAGTGCGCGTGGGTATCAATTATCATCTAATTTTATCTCCCGGTTTCATACCTTCTGGGAAGATAACTTTAACTGTATCGTCTGTATCAGCAGCCAAAATCATACCAAAACTCTCAACGCCACAAAGTTTTGCAGGTTTTAAGTTTGCAACAACGATTACATTTTTGCCGATTAACTCTTCCGGTTTATAATAAAGTGCGATACCAGACGCTACTGTTCTAGGAGTATCAGAACCATCATCAAGAGTTAATTTAAGAAGTTTTTTAGCCTTCTTTATAGGCTCACATTCCACTACTTTTGCAACTCGCAAATCAACTTTTGCAAATTCATCAATAGTAATCTCATCTAAAAATGCAATGTTTTCTTTCTTTTCTTGTGCTGCTTGAGCATCTGCAACTTGTTTTTCAATAATTGCATTCAACTCTTCAATTTCTTTTTCTGCATCAATTCTTGGGAAAAGTGCTTCTCCACGTTTTACTGTAACAGTTTGAGATAAAACACCGAATTTGTTAGCGTTTTCATAAGTTACGTCCGCCTCACTTGCGCCGATTTGTTCAAAAATCTTTGGCATAGTGCTAGGCATAAAGCAATTAAGAAGTGTTGAACAAATTCTAATTGCTTCTAACAAATTATAAAGTACTGCTGCTAGTCTTGGTTTGTTTTCTTCATCTTTTGCAAGTACCCAAGGTGCAGTTTCATCGATATATTTATTTGCGCGGGCTACTACTTTGAAAATCTCAATTAGCACATTGTTAATTTGAGTTTTATCAATAAAATCATCGCATTTATCACGAAGAGAAACACAAGTTTCAATTAAATCATCATCAAATTCGCCTGACTGTTTTTCTTCTGGTAAAGTGCCACCGAAATATTTTTCAACCATTGCAACAGTACGAGAAACTAAATTTCCAAGACCATTAGCAAGGTCGGTATTAATACGGTTAATCATAATTTCATTTGAGAATGAACTATCTGCGCCAAGCGCCATTTCTCTTAAAATATGATAACGAATTGCATCTGCGCCATAACGCTCGCCTAAAACAAATGGGTCAACAACATTACCAATTGATTTAGACATTTTTTGGCCGTTGAATGTAATCCAACCGTGAACTGCCAAGTGCTTTGGTAATGGCAAATCAAGAGCCATTAACATTGCAGGCCAAATAATTGCATGGAAACGCTGAATGTCTTTTGCAACCATATGAACATCTGCAGGCCAGAATTTATTAAAATCATCATAAGCGCCATTCTCATAACCGAGCGCAGTGATATAGTTTGAAAGCGCATCTATCCACACATAAACAACATGGTCTGTATCAAAAGTTACAGGAATACCCCATTTGAAAGATGTTCGAGAAACGCACAAATCTTCAAGACCTGGTTTGATAAAGTTATTTACAAGTTCAACTGCACGAGTTTTTGGTTGTAAAAAGTCAGTTTCAGTGAGCAATTTCTCAATTCTTTCAGCAAAAGGCGCCATTTTAAAGAAATACGCCTCTTCTTTTGCTTCGATTACTTCTCTGCCACATTCAGGACATTTGCCGTCAACTAATTGGCTTTCAGTCCAGAAAGACTCACAAGGAGTGCAGTATTTACCTGAATATTCGCCCTTGTAAATATAGCCCTTTTTATATAACTCTTCAAAAATCTTCTGAACAGATTCAACATGATAATCGTCAGTAGTACGAATATATCTGTCATAATCAATGTTCATATATTTCCATAAATCTTTGAAAATCTTAACAATTTCATCAACATACTCTTTTGGAGTGATGCCTTTTGCCTTTGCTTTTTCTTCAATTTTTTGACCATGCTCATCAGTACCTGTTAAAAACATTACATCGTAACCTTGCATTCGTTTGTAACGAGCGATTGAATCGCAAGCGACAGTTGTGTAGCAATGGCCGATATGAGGATTACCTGATGGGTAATATATCGGAGTTGTGATATAAAATTTCTTTTGCATTTTTTATTACTCCTTAAAAAATAAATTTATTCAGTTTATTATAACTCTAATTTTTCCAAAATTCAAGTATTTTATATATTATATAACATAAAAATAAAAGCCATCTCAAACGAGATGGCTTTAATATTTTACAATAATTATTCAGCAAATCCTGATAATACGAGATTTATCACTTTATAAAGCGACAAATTTATTACCATGTTTATTTGCGTATTTTTGTGCAGTAGAGCCTTCATAACCATAAATGGTTGCTGATTTTGGAATTGTCTCTGACAAGTATTCTTTATAATAATCATCATATTCGCCAGGGTCAATTTCACAATCTTTACTATAAATATAAACTTTTTTCAGTTTGTTACATTTTTCAAAAGCACCATTATCAATTAATTTAGTACTTGATGGAATAACAACTTTTTTAAGGTTGCTACAACGAATAAACGCTTCTATTCCTAAAGTTTCAAACCCTTCTGGTAACTCAACAGTTTCTAACGCTTTACAATTGTCAAAAGCATCATATTCAATTTCTTTCAAACCACTATTGAACTTGATAACTTTTAATTTCAAGCATGAATTAAAAGCGCTGAGATCTACCATTTTTACTTTCTTACCAAATTCAACTTTAGTCAAATTACCATTATGAAAACTAGTAACACCAATAGTTTTTACCGAATCTGGAATTTTAACACTTTTAAGCCCACCTGGGCAAGATTCAACTCTTGTTCCTTTTTTATTAAGCAACAAATTATTTTTAGTTGAATATTTTGGATTTGATTTATTTACAGTAACTTTTTTAAGTTGTTTAGCTAGACCTAAACTACCGATGTTGAACCTGTTTGGATAATGTATTTGCTCAACACCCTTAAATGTTCCAGGTCTACCATATAAATCCAATTTTACAACTTTGTATTTCTTGATTTTTGTAGGTATTGTTATTTTCTTCTTATTTCCAACATAGCCTCCGATTGAAACTTTGTTTTTGCCACAAAAAGAATAAACAAAGCCTTTATATTTGTATCTTTTTGGCACAGCACCAGCAGAAGCGCTTATAGAAAATGAAGAAATCAAAATAACTACCGATAAAATCATTGAAATTAGTTTAATTGTTTTTTTCATAAAAATACACTCCTTTACCATTTTCTGCCTTTATTATACCATTATATTAAGCGTTTGTCAATTTTTTACACACAAAAAAGCCATCTCAAACGAGATGGCTTTAATATTTTACAATAATTATTCAGCAAATCCTGATAATACGAGATTTACGAGTGAATCAACTGCTTCTTCTTCATCAGAACCATCAGCGATAACACGAATTGTTGTACCACCTAAAATGCCTAATGAAAGAACGCCTAAAAGGCTTTTTGCGTTTACTCTTCTCTCTTCTTTTTCTACCCAAATTGAAGATTTGAACTCATTTGCTTTTTGGATAAAAAATGTTGCAGGACGAGCATGAAGGCCTACCTGATTTTGAACAATTACATCTTTAACGCACATATTAAAAATTCCTTTCGTGACAATTAACTTTCTATGTTAAAAGTTATAAATTTTTCTAAAAAATAATACTATTCGTATTATACCACATTTTATAAATAGGTCAAACAAAAAAATGACTTTTCACAACAAAATCTATTCAATTCACAAAGTAAGAAAATTTATCAAACCTACATTTGTTTATTTTGCACAAAAATTTCGCCTTTTTTATTGCGACTAGCACAGTATAGAGTGTTAAAAACTTTTTATCTTGTCATTTTTTGTTGCAGTTATTGGTTATTTTTTATAAATTCGACATCTTCTTTTGTAAGATTTGCCGACTCTAACATTTCAGGTCTCTTTTTTAATGTATTCAAAAGACTTTGTTCATGTTTATACTTCTCAATATTTTTATGATGACCTGAAAGCAAAACTTCAGGCGTTTCTCTACCCTGCCAGACCGCCGGACGAGTGTATTGCGGATACTCTAAAAGCCCATTAAAATGGCTTTCTTCAACAAAACATTCTTCACTTGATAACACACCATCAACCATTCTAGCAACTGCATCTGTAAGCACAAGAGCCGGAAGTTCGCCACCGGTTAAAACATAGTCGCCAATTGAAATTTCTTCATCACAAAGTTTATCAAGCACTCGTTGGTCAACGCCCTCGTAATGCCCACACAAAAGCACTATGTTTTCCATTTTAGAAAGTTCAATTGCTTTTTCTTGTGTCAAAGTTTTGCCTTGTGGCGACATATAAATAAAGTATGGTTTTTTGCCGATTTCTTCAACAATTGCTTCATAACAGTCATCAATAGGTTGCGCAGTCATAACCATTCCCATACCGCCACCATATGGCATTTCATCGGTCTTTTTATGTTTATCTTTTGAAAAATCCCTGATATTATGACAATTAACTTCGATTTTTTCTGCCTTTCTTGCTCTGCCGATAATGCTTTCATCAAGATACGCTCTCATCATATCAGGAAAAATAGTCATTATATCAATTCTCATCGTCAAAAATTCCTTTCAACGGACGAATTATAACCTTGCCTTCATCTATATCAACATTGATAACAACATCAGGAATTGATGGAATAAGATACTCTTTTTCTCCATCGCTTATATGCCAAACATCATTTGCGCCTGTTTGAGAAACATCTGTAATAACGCCGAGTTTTTTATCAGAATCGGCATCAAACACTTCGCAACCAAACAAATCGCATTGAAAAAACACACCTTTTGGCAACACAGCATCTTCTCTATCTAAATACAAAACTTTACCGCGCAACTTTTCGGCATCCGGGATAGTATCAACGCCTTTTACTTTCATTAAAACCATATTTTTATTGGTTCTTGAAGTAACTTTTAACGCGGTTTCGCCTTTGTTTAGATAAAGAGTTTTGAATTTTGTTAAAAAGTCAGGAGTATCACACCAAGGGTAAACGCGAAGTTCTCCACGCACCCCATGAGTTCCTACAATTTCGCCTGTTTCAATGTATCTTTCTTTCATTTCTCTACCTCTAAAAAACTAAATAAAGGAGCAAAGAAATTTTGCTCCTTTGAATTAGTCGATTTCAACCATAATCTTTTCATCATTACGGTTAGCAACTGCGCGCATAACAACGCGAATTGCTTTTGCAATTCTGCCTTGTTTACCGATAACTCGGCCCATATCGTCAGATGCTACGCTTAAGTGATAAACCACAACGCCATCTTCGTTTGGCTCATCAACTGTAACTTTAACTGCATCAGGATCATTAACAAGACCTGAAGCGAGGGTTTTAAGAAGTTCTTGCATTTTTAAAAACCCCTTTCATTAGATAATATTGTTCTTTTTAAGCAATGCTTTAACTGTATCAGTTGGTTGAGCACCGTTAGCAATCCATTTTTTAGCTGCTTCTGCGTCAATGTTAACTTCTGCAGGGTCTGTGTTTGGATTGAAAGTACCAATCTCCTCGATAAATCTACCGTCTCTTGGGAATCTTGAATCAGCAACTACTACTCTGTAGAAAGGTGCTCTTTTAGCGCCCATACGACGAAGTCTGATTTTTACTGCCATTTTTATTTCACCTCACAAAATAATTTGTTTATTTATATTATCAAACAGATAACTGTTTAAAAACCACCAAAGTCTTTTTTACCGCCTGAAAGTGCTTGCGGGTCAAAAGTGTTTGGGTCAAAACCTAAATTATTGCCACCAAGACCTTTAAGTAGCCTTCTGTTTTTTCGTTTTGCGCCACCGTTCATTTGTTTGAACATCTTTTTCATTTGCTCATATTGTTTTAACAAACGGTTTACATCTTCAACTTTCATACCACTTCCTGCGGCAATTCTTTTCTTTCTAGAAGCGTTTAAAATTTCAGGTTTTGCACGTTCTTTTTTAGTCATAGAATAAATAATTGATTCTACTCTTACAAGTTGCTTATCATCAATATCTGCATTTTCAACTTGCTTTGCCATACCCGGAATCATACTCATAACTTGCTTTAGCGGACCCATTTTTTTAATTTGTTGGAATTGGTCTAACAAATCATCAAGGTCAAACTTATTTTTCATAAGTTTTTGCTCAAGTTCAGCCGCTTTTTTCTCATCCAAAGCAGTTTCTGCCTTTTCGATAAGGCTCATAACATCGCCCATACCGAGAATACGAGAAGCCATTCTATCAGGGTGGAATTCTTCAAGGTCAGAAAGTTTTTCACCTGTACCAACAAATTTAATAGGTTTACCGGTAACTTCTTTTACTGAAAGCGCCGCACCACCACGAGTATCGCCATCAAGTTTTGTTAAGATAACACCTGTGATTTCCAAAGTTTCATTAAAACTTTTTGCAACATTTACTGCATCTTGACCTGTCATAGAGTCAATAACGAGCAAGATTTCTTCAGGAGTTGCTACTTTGCAAACTCTTTTCAACTCATTCATCAACTCTTCATCAATATGAAGACGGCCTGCAGTATCAAGAATTATATAATCATGACCATAGTCTTTAGCATGTTTAATTGCTTTTTCTGCGATTTTTTCAGGCTTTTCTGTACCCATTTCAAAAACAGGAACGCCTACCTGCTCGCCGACAATTTTCAACTGCGAAATAGCCGCAGGACGATAAATATCACAAGCAACAAGCATTGGTCTATGACCTTTTGATTTTAGAAACTTACCGAGTTTTGCAGAATGGGTAGTTTTACCTGAACCTTGCAAACCACACATCATAATAACAGTAGGTATTTTTGACGAAGTATTAAGACGGCTATTTTCCCCACCCATAAGCGAAGTTAACTCTTCATTAACGATTTTGATAACCATTTGAGCAGGAGTAAGACTTTCCATAACCTTTTCGCCGATACAACGCTCGGTTACTTTATTAGTAAAATCTTTTGCAACCTTATAGTTAACATCAGCCTCTAAAAGAGCAAGACGCACTTCTCTCATAGCACTTTTTACATCTGATTCAGACAATTTACCTTTTGAACGGATTTTTTTAAACGCCGCACTTAACTTATCTGACAAGCCTTCAAATGCCATTTATTACGCCTCCTCTTTATAAATAATATCTTTAATTTCTTTTGCTTTTTTATTCTTATCAGCATTCGCTAAAATCTCATCTGCGCAATTATAAATTTTTTGAAAACGCTCATTAATTAATAACTTTTTCTCATAATTTACAAGTTGGTCTTTAGCGCGCTTTACAATATCATAAACGCCCTGACGAGTAATGCCCTCGTTTTCAGCGATTTCTGCTAATGACAAATCATCATTATAATAAAACTCTAAAAAAGTTCTTTGCTTTTCAGTAAGCAAACCACCATAAATATCAAGAAGCAATGAAATATCTAAATCTTTTGGCATTTCACTCACTCCTAAAATTAGTCTGCAAAGTATTTCTCCTTTGCACCTATGACATTATATACATATAATACTCATTTGTCAAGTGTTTTAGCAAAATTTTTTCTAATTTTTCAAAAACTCCTTGAAATATAAAAATCATTATGTTATATTGAAAAAAATCTTAAATTCTCGTGGGGATTATTATGACTGAAAAACAATTAAAAGAATTATATGATTCGTTAACATTAGAACAAAAAGTAGGTCAATTATTTCAATGTTCCGGTACTGCTTTTGTAAGAGATGGTACAGTTACAGGCGTTACTTGGTTGCCTTGGCTCAATGAGAATTACATTAAAAACTGTGGTTCTGTTTTAAATGTTTTTGATAATACTAAACTCACTAACATTCAGGAAAATCATCTTAAAAACAACCCTGTGCCTTTAATGTTTATGGCAGATATTATCAATGGTTATAAAGTTATTTTTCCATCATCAATAGCGCAAGGTTGTTCTTTCAATCCTGAACTTGCCAAACGTGCTGCCGAAATCACTGCTTTTGAAGCATCAAAGCACGGTGTTAACGTAACATTTTCGCCTATGTGTGATGTTTCTCGTGATGCTAGATGGGGCAGAATTTCTGAAGGCTACGGTGAATCTACCCTTTTAAATGCAGACTTTGCAAAAGCAAATGTTATTGGCTATCAAGGCGATGATATTGGCAGTGGAGATAACATTGCGGCTTGTGTAAAACACTTCGCGGCTTACGGCGCACCTTATGACGGCAGAGATTACGCTGGCTGTGAAATGTCTGAAAGAAAACTTCGCACTACATATTTACCTGCTTATAAAGCGGCTATTGACGCAGGCGTAAAACTTGTTATGCCATCATTTAACACTATAAATGGCGTTCCTTGTACTGCTAACCCTCATCTTTTAAAAGATATTTTAAGAGATGAATGGGGCTTTGATGGGGTTGTTATTTCTGACTATCAAGCAGTTGAAGGTGTCTATGGCGAAGGTGCTGCAAGCACCCCTACCCAAGCTTCAAAACTTTGCATTGAAGCCGGTGTTGATATTGATATGGTTGATAATTACTACTGTGATTATCTTAAAGAAGGTATCCTAAACGGCGAAATTGACGAAAAATACCTCTATGAATCAGTAATGAGAGTATTGAAACTTAAAAATGAACTTGGCATTTTAGATGACCCTTATAAATTTATTAAAGTGCCAAGCGAAGAAATTGAACTTAACAGCGAGCAACACAAAGAGTTTGCTATTGATATGGTTTGTCAGTCTTCTGTACTACTCAAAAATGAAAATAAAACTTTACCATTAAAACAAGACGAAAAAGTTGCATTTATCGGTCCGTTTTCTGATGTTAACGAACTTATGACTCGTTGGTCTATGGTTACTCATCACAGAGATAAGGGCATTTCTATTAAACAGGCGCTCCAAAACAAATTCGGCGAAAATAAATATTTTTGTGGAAAAGGCTCACCTTTTATGTATGAATATGAGCAAATAGATATGTGGGGTCCGGATGAAGCAATTGGAAGAGAAACAGAATTGCTAAAACAAGCAATTGAAAATGCAAAATCTGCTGACAAGGTTGTTCTTTGTTTGGGCGAGCATCAATGTCTTTTCGGCGAATGTCATTCGAGATCTGATATAAGATTACCAAAAGCGCAAAGAGATTTGTTTGATGAAATTTATAAGGTTAACAAAAACATTACCGTTGTTTTATTCAATGGCAGACCTATTCAACTTGATGATATAAACGATAAAGCGAATGCTATTTTAGACGTATGGTTCCCTGGCACTTATGGCGCCGAGGCTATTGTTGATATGCTTTTTGGCGAAAGAGTACCATCTGGTAAACTTTCAATGTGCTTCCCACAAAATATTGGTCAAGTGCCTATTCATCACGAAGTGCTTAAGACTAACCACTACCACCCTGTTGGTGGCAAAGATATTGGTTATTGTTGCAGATATATTGACTGTACTAATTTGCCACTTTATCCATTTGGCTTTGGCTTATCTTATACAAACTTTGAATATTCAAAACCTGTTTTGAGCAAAGATACTATGAAAGCCGATGAAACAATTACAGTTAGTGTTGATGTTACAAACACAGGCGATATGGACGCTTATGAAACTGTTCAACTTTATTTGCACGATGAACAAACAACTCTCATTTCGCTTCCTATTAAAACTTTTAAGGCTTACAAAAAAGTATTCTTGAAAAAAGGCGAAACAAAAACTGTATGCTTTGAAATTGACAATGAAATGTTGAAATTTTACGATTATAATATGAATTATATTAGTGAAAAAGGACTGTTTACTGTTTTTGTTGGCAAAGATTCTCAAGCAGAAAATTGGGCTCAATTCAATTTAATTTAACAACAAAAATCCCCAAAACGAGATGTTTTGGGGATTTTATTATGCTAGAGAAATTGATATAAGCATTAATTCTTTTAAGTTTTCGTAAATAGAATAAAGCGTGTTAGGATTTAGTGGATTTTGACCTTTGCCAATTTCAA
>JAZQFC010000042.1:0-3160 GCA_045539315.1 Acutalibacteraceae bacterium
AGTAGTTCCTTCAAGCAACTGGCTTTCAAAGATGGATGGTTTAACAGTTGCTTTCAAAACTGCTAAAAAAGATGCAGTATATTATGTTGGTGATTTCCAGTTTATAATGCCTGCAAATCAAACACCTGCAGAAGTTGATGGCGAAACAACAGACCTTATTTCAACTGAATCAACTGCATCAATTCGTCTTGGCAAAGTTAACGGTATGAGATTCTATACTGCAGTTGATGAAGCAGCATTGTTAGAATTAGTTGATGGCAAAGAATATGAAGTTGGTACAATCATTGCGCCAAAAGATACAGTCGGCGAATATCTCACAATTGAAGATGATGTTGCAAAAGTTGTTTATGATTATGCAACTTATGGTCTTTATGATGATGAATTTGTTGTTGGTTCACTTGTTAATATTAAAAACGTGAACCTTGCAAGAGACTTTATCGCTCGTGCTTATGTTTTAGTTGATGGCGTATATTACTATTCGGCTTCAACTTGCGTTCGTAACATTGCTCAAATCGCAGATTCTTACATTAACACTTCTGGCAGTGGATATGAAGAATTAGACGCAGATATTAAAGAAATGGTTGATGCTTGGGCTAAAGCAAATGACTAATCGGGAGGTAACTAAAATGAAATTTGAAAAAATTAGTTTAGAATTTGAAAAATATGAATCTCTTGATATTATTACATCTTCACCAAGTGAAGATGTAACAGACCCTACAACACCAGTAGAGCCAACAACAAAGTACGACCCTTATGAAAACGATAAATGGTAAAAAGATAGAAAAGCCAATATTTTTTTCATACAACTTTCCTTGAAAAAGCCAACTCTCAAAATGAGAGTTGGCTTTTTTGTTCTTTGTTTGTACAAATACAACAAACAAGGTTATATATCGCAATCGATTAGGTAATTATCTGCAATTGATTAGCGCAGATTTTTGTATTAAAATATATGTGCATAACATTAAAACAAATTCAAAAACAAAACACAAAAGGAGATAAAGATATGAAAAAATTTATTTCACTAGCTATTACAATTGTTATGTTGTTTACCCTTGTTTGCACTTCAACAATTGCTTCAGAAAATCAAGCAATAGTTAAAGTAAAGGTTTCAACAAAAGCAGACCTCGTTAAAACAAGACAAATTAATTATGATTCTTCAAAAGAAGATATTGCAATGATTCTTGTTATTGGTCAGTCAAATGCTACTTATAAAGTAGGTTATGAAGATGAACTCAGAGATGTTGCAATCGGTAACTTTACACAAGTTTCTGAAGTTACTGCAACACCTGAAAAAGGCACAGTTTATTCAAGTTTGCAGAAAAAACCTATCACATCATTAACTGATGAAAATGATGTTTCAACTTTGATTGAAACAATCGAATTTGGTGGTTTTACTGCTGCTCTTGGTAAAACATGGTATGAAAAAACAGGTCAAAAAGTTGTTCTTGTTCAAGCAGCAGTTGGTTCAACTTGTTTGCATAGATGGCTTCCTGACCAAACAGGTTATGTATGTGATTGCGGTGCTTTTACAGATACTCATTATGAAGATTCAGTTAAAATATTCACAGAAAGTTATAACGCATTAAAAGAACAATATAACATCGTTAACACAGGTTACATTTGGAATCAGGGTGAAAACGATGAAAATCGTTCAAGAAATGAAATAACTACAATGGATACAACCGAAGAATACTATAATGCGTATAAATTCATGCATGAAAGCTTTATGAAAGATTTACCTCTTGATTTTGGTTCGATTGCAGTAGTTCGTTCGCACTATACAGGTTCATCAGCATTGGATTCAATGAATTTTACGTTTGTTCGCGAGGCGCAATATAAACTCTGCAATGATATAGATAATCTTTGTATGGCTTCAAGAATTTTTGAAACCTGTTCTATAAAAGAAGACATGCATAGCACGTCTAACGGTAGTGGAGGTATCCACGCTTTGCAAAAAACTTATAACAGAGTAGGCGCTGATGCTGCTGATAATATGCTCGAATTCATCGGTGAAACACCAACACCTAAATTTACAACAGTTTCACTTTTTGATACAAGAGGAAATGTTGTAGCAAAATTCAATAAAAATGGCGATTTAGTTGAAGGTGGCAATGTTTTTAGTTCAAAACAAAAGTTAATTCCGTTTGTTGACACACTCGGCAACCATGATAAAGTTAGCGTAGTTGCACAAGAAGGTGTTATTGATGAATATGGTCAAATTCCAACATCAACATTCTTTAACTTTAACACAGTAAAAGTTGAATGCGAATTTGAGAATGGTTTTGAAGCAGATAGCGAAGTTGTAACATCTGCTTCAGCGCTTACAACAACTGCTACTTCTTCTCTTGGTGAGGTAATGCCAGAAAAAGAACTTGGCGAAGAATATAAAACAGTAACATTTGCAGATTTTGAAAATGGCGAGTTAAGTGATTGCATTAAAAACAGTAATTCATCAGAAGCGTTTGTAACAAACAATTCTTCTTTCACAAATGGTTCGGATTATGCGATGAAAATTGTTGATAAACAATCAAAAACTGCAACAAGTGCAAGAACTTTTGCAACGCTTTCATTTACAAATGATATGTTAAAAGATTCTGCAGGTTTCAGATTTTTTATCAAAGCAGATGGCGATGTTTATAAGCCAATTAAAATGAAATATTCGGTAACAGTTAATGATAAAAGAGAAAATTATACTACTAAAGGCAATGTAAATGTTGCAACCTTGTTTAATGGTTATTTTGTCACTGTATTATGGGGTGATGTAGATGCAGATGGTCTTAACTGGTACCACAATGGAACAAGTAGTTATAGAAGAGAAGTTCAGCCAGCATCTGTAATGTCTGCGCTTGAATCTTTAAATATTGAAATTCAAACGTCATTAACCTCTTGCAATGGCGACCAGACGTTTTATATAGATGATTTGCAGATGATTTATTCAACAGGTACTGAAGTTACAACTCCTTCAACAACTACAACAGTAGCAGCTGAAGAGCCTTCAGAGTCTTCTTCAACCACTACTACAACTACCACCACAACTACTACAACAAGCCCAACAACATCATCTTCAAATGTTGGTGGATATTCATATCAAACAGTAATTGATATGTCTGATTACAATGGTGCAACTATTCCAGAATATCAATCACCATGGTATATTCCA
>JAZQFC010000043.1:0-7460 GCA_045539315.1 Acutalibacteraceae bacterium
GCATGAATGCACTTATTCTTCGTTACACCTCTTTTTGCGCTATAGCGTCTGACGTAATCTTCCATAGATCTGTTTGCTAATCTTTTCTTTTCTCCTGTACAGAAAAGATAATCATCTTGAGATAAAGCCATCTGACCTATATACATATGCAGTATCCCCAATATTTCATTGTTTAGGACCAGCAGCAATGCCCGTTTATTTTTGGTTTGATTTATCCTGACTGTTTTTTCGGAGAAAACCACATCCCTTACCCTAATACCTAGCAAAGAGCTAAGTCTAAGTCCCGTCGCAATCGCAAGATTGATAAACACCCATGTCTCATATTCGACTTCAGTACACTGCTTATCCGGTTGTCGCAATAGAAGTCGCAGTTCTTCATCAGAATAGGTGTCTGGAATAGTTTTCTGGTATTTTGGTATTTTTACATAAAAGCTTTGAATATAGTGATTTTCCATCATCCAATAGAACCACGCACGGATGGATCGCGCTACAGATGCAACAGAAACATCTTTTTTAGTTTTCTGTTGCGAGATAATAAATGACCTGTATTTATCAGGAGTGCAGACTGAGAAGGCTTGGGCGTTTTTATCTCCGATAAAGCGAATAAATAAGCCACCATGATAACGATATACATCGATGCTGACAGGAGAAAGGTTGCTAGACTTCTTTTCTTGTAAGAACAGATCCAATGATTCCTGAAGAGTGTAGTTTGAAAACTCCATTTCAGATGTGAAATCAAATGTTCTAAGGGTTTGCTTTTTTCTTTTCATAATTCATCCTCTTTTCTGCACAAAAGAAGAAAATTAACGCGTAAGATTATCTCAAAATGCACATTAATCTCACGCGTAAAGAAATGAGAGATTTCGACTTCCCTTTTCAGGAACTCAAAACCTCTCAAACCCTTATCTGGTGCGGATAACAGGACTCGAACCTGCATGGTCTCCCATTGGTTCCTAAGACCAACGTGTCTGCCAATTCCACCATATCCGCATACCATATTAAGCGCGCAAAATCCTAAGTCTAGCGCGTCTGCCAATTCCGCCACACCCGCAAATATATTAATTTTTTAAATTAATAACAAAAGTTAAAACTCTAAACAACGCAGCCGCGCTACGCTCCCTTGTGGTACCCAAAAATGCATTTGCTCGCATTCGCTTCGCGCATTTTTGACCACGGCGTTTTTTGTTTTCTCCCTTAATCTGCCACCGGCAGCGGTCAAAACAAAAACTGCCAATTCCGCCACACCCGCATAAATATACAGTGCTTGAATATAATAACAAATAAACTTTGCTTTGTCAAGAGAAAACACCTTGATTTTTTAAAATCAAGGTGTTTTTGTTATATATCTTTTGAAAAAATACTTAAGTTTTTAATAAACTCTTTTGCATTTTCATGATTATCAGTATTATTTTGAATAGCAAAACAGAAACCATCTATATATGCAACATAAGTTCCACTTCCTAAATAGTGAAAATCATATCCTTGAGCAGAAGAAACAGTTTCTATTATCTCTCCACCAAAAGCATTACCATATGTTGAATAACCAATTGTGTAAGAGTTATCGCCGTATGAAGTGTAGAATTTACAACCGGTTAAACCTCTGCAAAAATCATTGCTAATATTACCGGAGTTGCTTATTATATTACCATCAATGCTGAAACCATAAACTTTTTTGTTTTGTAAAATCATAGATAAATTTTGTTCAGGTATTGATAACATATAAAGTTTTCCATTTTTAAAAACAACGTTTGAACCAACAACGTCAAAGGTTGATGCTATTGAACAAAATTCAGTAAAACTTTCAAAACTAACAGAGGATACAGTAGGTACTTTGTTAAGATTATTTTTACTTGCAAGTGTTTTCTTAACCTCATCTTCTGTAGTTGCAACAGTAGTTTCAGCAGAAGTAGCCGCCTGTGTATAATAATTGTTGTAATAATTGCTCTGGGTGTTCTTTTTAGTTTGTTTTTCCTCTGTAACAACACTTTTTGTGGTTTCATTGTGGTTTAGTTCGTTATAAATAAGATTATTAGGGTCGTCTGTAAACTTAATTGTAGCGAATGCAATGATAATCAACATCAAACAAGCCACAGCAGGTACAATGCGTCTTACAGTTGCATTTTTAAACATAAAAACCTTTGTTTCGCTTTTCACATTTTGATTTAGACATTTTTCTCTAACGCTTTCTAAATCAGGCATTTCATTTTCAAGCGCCTTTTTAAATAAGTCTTTGTTGTTCATCTCGCTACACCTTCTTCCTTTTTAAAATTCTCTTGTATATCTTTCAAAGTCCTATAAATATGGTTTTTAACGCTAGACTGACCAATTTCCAAAAGTTCAGCGATTTCTGGAATTGATTTATCAAGCGAGTAATATAAATGAAAAATCTTTTTAGTAATTTGTGGTTTACTATTAAGATAAGAAGTTATTTCATCAACTTCTTCTTTTAATACATAACTTTCTTCAACAGACATTTCATTAATAACTGTATCGCTAATATCAAATTCTTTGCCATCTTTGTCTAGTTGATGTAAAGAAATCTGCATTTTAAATCTTTGCGCCACAGAATAGTGCCTGTAAATTTTTTGTTTTACAATATGCGCCAAAAAAGCCTCGGGGTTTTCTATATAATCAACGCCCTTGTTATTAATAACCGAGTAAAGTTCTATGTAAGTTTCTTGAAAAATATCGCTTATATCTTCGGTATTACAACATTTAGCGGTAATAAGAGCCAAAACTTTTTTGTTGGTTGAATCGTAAATTTTATTGAAAGCAGTTTCGTTGTTCTTAGTTTTCATCATCCTAGCCTTTCGTAATAAAATTGTCCTCTCGAGTAATAAGTGTATCAAACTCTTAAAAAAGTTTCAAAAATTTTAAATTTTTTTAATTATAACACAATTCTTTCCAATAAACAACAAAATGGCTTATTTTTATAAGCCATTTTTTAAAAATTATTGCGATTTTGATTTTGAAACTAATGATATTAAATATGAAATAACAATAGCGGCAGTTATTCCACCTGCAGTAGCGGTAAGTCCACCCGAAAAAATTCCTAAAAATCCGTAATCATAAATTGCTTTTTTAACTCCCGTTGCAATTGTATATCCAAAACCTGTTAGTGGAACAGTAGCGCCTGCACCTGCAAAATTCACTAAATATTTATACACGCCAATTGCCTCTAAAAATACACCTAAAACAACAAATGTGACTAAAATTCTAGCAGGGGTTAACTTTGTATAGTCGATAAGCAACTGACCTATTGCACAAATAGCGCCACCAATTAGGAAAGCCCAAAGATAAGTCATATTTTCACTCCTTTATAGATATTTTTTAACAATTCAAAATTAATATTCATAAAATATAATAAAGAAATGAAATTTCAAATCTTTTTTATATACTGCACTGCGAAAGCGGTGCTTTTTGTTTTGTCTTTTGAAAAAATCTACAAAAATTTAAAACAATATTTATTTATTTTTGTTTTATTTGGAATTAAAGGAGAATTTTTTTCAAAAAATCGATAAAAAATATATTCATAACTATTGCAATTGAAATAAAAAAGGTTTATAATAACTCTGTTATAAAAGATGATAAATTCATCTGAAAAGAAAGGATAATCCTAATGGAAAATAAAGAACGCAAAGTTGGTACTGTTTCCAGAGGTATTCGTTGCCCAATTATCAGAGAAGGTGATGACCTCGCTGTTATCGTAACAGATAGCGTATTAGAAGCGGCAGAAAGTGAGGGTTTTGAGCTTCGTGACAAAGATGTTATCTCTATTACCGAGTCAATTGTTGCTCGTGCGCAAGGTAACTATGCTTCTGTTGATAATATTGCTGCTGATGTAAAGAAAAAACTCGGCGGAGAAACTGTTGGTGTTATATTCCCAATTCTTTCTCGTAATAGATTTGCAATTTGTCTTCGTGGTATTGCAAAAGGCGCTAAAAAAATCGTGCTTATGCTCTCTTACCCTTCTGATGAGGTTGGTAACTGCCTTGTTTCTCTTGATAAAATTGATGAAGCAGGGGTTAATCCTTATAGCGATGTTTTAACACTAGAGAAATATCGTGAACTTTTCGGTGAGAATAAACACGAGTTCACAGGCGTTGATTATGTTGCTTATTATGGTGACCTTATTAAAGAATGTGGCGCCGAGGTTGAAATTATTTTTGCTAATCAGCCAAAAGCAATTTTAGATTACGCTGATTGCATTATCAATTGTGATATTCACACTCGCGCACGTACAAAGAGAATTTTAAAAGCCGCAGGTGCTAAAGTTGTTTGCGGTCTTGATGAGATTATGACCGAGTCAATTGATGGTAGCGGTTACAACGCTAAATACGGTCTTTTAGGCTCAAATAAATCAACTGAAGAAACTATTAAACTTTTCCCAAAAGAGTGTAAAGATTTAGTTTTAGATATTCAGAAAAAGATTCTTGATAAAACAGGTAAGCACGTTGAAGTAATGGTTTATGGTGACGGTGCGTTTAAAGACCCACAGGGTAAGATTTGGGAACTTGCAGACCCTGTTGTTTCTCCTGCGTTTACTGATGGCCTTATCGGTACTCCAAATGAGTTAAAGCTTAAATATCTTGCTGATAATGATTTTAAAGACCTTTCAGGTGAAGAGTTAAAAGCAGCAATTTCAAAGAGTATCAAAGAAAAAAATGATAATCTTGTTGGCAATATGGCATCTCAAGGCACAACTCCACGTCAGTTGACCGACCTTATCGGTTCACTTTGCGATTTAACAAGTGGTTCTGGTGATAAAGGTACACCTGTTGTTCTTGTTCAAGGTTATTTTGATAACTATACTAACTAATTTTTGGAGGCAGGAAAATGAGCAATGTAAGACCGGATTCAATGCAACGTATCACAACAAAAGAATTAGCAGATGCGTTTATTGAAACTCAAATAAAAGAAATTAAAGCCCAAGTTGGTGATAAAAAAGTTCTTCTTGCGCTTTCTGGTGGTGTTGATTCATCAGTTGTAGCGGCGCTTTTGATTAAAGCAATTGGCAAACAATTGATTTGCGTTCACGTTAACCATGGTTTGATGAGAAAAAACGAAAGCGAAAATGTTATTGAAGTTTTCGGCAAAGAACTTGATGCTAACCTTGTTTATATTGATGCTACAGATAGATTTTTAAATCTTTTGGCAGGCGTTGCAGAGCCAGAAAAGAAAAGAAAAATCATTGGCGCAGAGTTTATTAATGTTTTTGCTGATGAAGCAAGAAAATTAGAGGGCGTTGAATATTTAGCACAGGGTACAATTTATCCAGATATTCTTGAAAGTTTCAAACAAGCAGAGGGTAAAAAAGCAGTAAAATCTCACCATAATGTTGGTGGCTTACCTGAAGACCTTGATTTTGAATTGGTTGAGCCTATCAAACTTTTATTTAAAGATGAAGTTAGAGTAGTAGGCGAGGCGCTTGGTCTTCCTCATGCAATGGTTTACCGTCAACCATTCCCAGGCCCAGGCCTTGGCGTAAGATGTTTAGGCGCTATTACAAGAGATAGATTAGAAGCGCTTAGAGAAGCAGATGCAATTTTAAGAGAAGAGTTTGATAATTGTGGTTTAGCCGAAAAAGTATGGCAATATTTTATCGCAGTTCCTGATGTTAAATCAGTAGGCGTTAAAGATGAAAGCCGTTATGAAGGTTGGCCAGCAATCATTCGTGCAGTTAATACTACTGACGCAATGAGCGCAACTATCGAAGAAATCCCATATTCAGTTCTTCATAAAATTACAAATCGTATCACACACGAGGTTGACGGAATCAACCGTGTTTTATATGATTTAACTCCAAAGCCAATCGGCACAATCGAGTGGGAGTAATAACATTATAAAAAAAGAGCTAACTTTTTTAAGTTAGCTCTTTTTTGCTGTTAATTATTTATTTAAAAAAGTTATAGTTTGCTGATTCGAAAGGCCAATATAATTTTTCTTGAATCTTTTTTGATTTTAACGATGGCTTTTCGCCATAAAATTTTAAATATGCCTTATAAAATGAGTTGTAAGATTTAAAACCACATAAAATAGCAATGTTTTTAATAGAGTAACTTTCGTTCTCTAGCAAATTTTTTGCTTTTTGTAGACGCAATTTAGTAACATATTCTAAAAAAGAATAGCCCTTAAACGCTCTGCAAATTCTACCGATTGAATTTTTAGAAATACCGAGCGCTTGGCTTGAGCTTTCAAGTGTGATATTCTCGGTAAAATGGCTCTCAATATAATTTATTGTTTTTAATGAAATGTTAGTTTTAGGCAGTTTTTGTATACCTTTTTTTCTATCATACTCACAAGCAAGTTCACAAATCAAAGCAATAACCCGTGAAGCAACATGATATCTTCCTTTTAAATCTAAAACACAGTTTTTGATAGAATCAAAAAGATTGTGCGCAAGAGGGCTTGAAAATGAATTAATATTGATTTGTGTAACCTTATTTTCAAAACTCCTAAAAATATCTGTTTCATCTTGCGTATTTTTAAAAAGAATAGGGTCTATTTGAATAATTAAAGCATCAAATTTATTATCAGGATATGAAATATCAATATTACTAATCGGTGAAATCAGCAGAGCATTGTTTTTTTTAAGTAAAAAGTTTTGTTTATCATATGTAACGCTCAAACTACCGTCAGAAACATAAATTATGTTATAACGGATTTTGCGAGTATACAAAGCGCTTGGTGATATATCGTTTGAATTTTGATGTAATACTATCAAATCTGGTTGATAAAAATTTCCAGCCATTAACATTTCTCCTTCTTTATAAAAGTTGTATGATTATTTTATCATCAAATGGTTTGAATGTCAACTATTTTAGGTGCGAAAATCACTTGACAAATTTGTTTTATATGTTTTATAATGTTATTGTATAATTTTCTTATACAATTTTTGATCAAAAATATTATAATAAAAGGAGGAAAAAATTATGAGAAAATTATTAGCGTTTACCCTTTCGTTAGTATTAGCATTTTCATTGATTCCAATGGCGTTTGCTTCTGCTGATGTTGTATTGCCAGAAACTTATGGTAATGATGCAGATTTTGCAGCTTTGATTTCAGGCAAGTCGTCTGTAACTCTTGACAAGGATTATGTGTTAACAGAACCTGTTAGTTGTTCTATCTCAACTTTGAGTTTAAATGGTTTTACAATTACATATAATCCTAGCACAGGCAATGAAGCAGCGACTGCAATAACATCAACAAATGCTATTACTGTTCGTGTTGACACAAAAGAAACTGCTTATGAAAAAGCAAATGGTACTTTTGTAAACTATGGTACTGGTTATTTCTTTAAATCATCAACTGTTACTTTGCAAGGCGTTGGCGATTATGGCGACGGTAGAACTTATGGGGATTTGTCAGTTGATGGTAATTTAGTTCTTAAAGGCAATACTTATTCTCATTATGGTAACATCCTTTCGACAAAGAAAACATCTTTAAACGGTGATACAACA
>JAZQFC010000044.1:0-2261 GCA_045539315.1 Acutalibacteraceae bacterium
CCGAGTATGATGATTTGAAACGAGGTTAGACCCCTCTTTTTATGTATCAGATCCGCCATAACGCTTCTCCTTATCTTCCTTTTGTCATTTTAAGTATACTACTTTATATTTTAAGACGGTGTAAGAGAGCGATTTATAGCATTAAGATTGTATAAAGAAAAGAAAACCGAACGAGTTTAATACCCATTCGGCTTTTACTTGTGACAGTTTGAATATTCAATTTTGGCTGCAACAGAGCATGGATTTCTGAGGCATATTTAGAATGTTATTCCGCTCCTTTCTAAAACCGCCGAAAAACCAATTTGAACAGGATTTTGTGCAAATTGAGTTGGACAAAAATCAGCGAAAACCCTAGTGTTTATGCGGTTTTTTCGACTTTTGTCCTATTATACCATATTCCTCCACTCTTCTTACGATATCTGTTGCTTTCGTATATCTTTCTCCTGTTACAAATAACATCGTAGGGCGTTGGCTTGCTCCCGCCGTTTGGTGCATTTTTGTATGCGGCGGGAGCAAGCCCCCGCCCTACAATCATTTTACAAATTACGCTGTTAGTATCTGTAAACGGACGGAGATTATACCGCAGGATTTACTTTTTGATTTTGCCGTGCTATGATAAATAAAAGGCGGTGATTTTGTGGAAGGTATGTTTCTTCGCAAGAAATTTAATATTTGGCTTTTTACTTTATTCCTGTGTGGTTTGGCATTTATAGGAATGTACATATTCTTGAATATCGTTGATCCGGAAGCAACTAGCGAATTGCTCACTTTTTTAATTGTAGGCATTATGATATGCTTGGTTGTAATTTCGTCTTGGCTGTTGAATCTCGGTGCGTACATTCATATTGACGAAACTTCAATAAAAGCAAAATATCATTGGTTTGGAAAAATTGATTGCAAACTTTCAGATATAACTTATGCCGTAGCACGAATTAACACCTTAATCATTCAATTAAAAGACGGCAAAACACATACCATTATGGGAGTGGCCAACCCTTGGCCACTCGCTTCTATCATTAGAAGAAATATGTCCTTTGAGGTAACCGAACAACCAGAAATACTAATGGAAAAATTAAACAATTTAAGGGCTGCCAAGAAAAAAGAGCTCATATCTGTTTGTTCCGGAGTTGCTTTAATGTTTATCATTATCTTTATCACAGTATTCTTGACTGGCGAAAGAGAAATGCACGAATTCAGCAACCTTGATTGGACAATATTCGCCATTATGGGTGCAATAGAAATTGCAACAGTTATTGCCACCTTTTATTTTGCTCAAAAAACTGGAAAAAATAATATTCCAATTGAAAAGTTGCATCATGAAATCCAACGAAGAATCATCGAAACGCAACCATTGTTGCCCGGTTTTGTTATAGCGGTTTATACCGATGAAAATTATACGGGACGCATTACTTTATTTGGATATCCAAACGATAGTGCCGTTTATTATACGGTACAAGAATTGGATGCTGGATATAACCTAGTGCAGGAATATACCTCTGAAACATTTGAAGATCAAGAAGGATTGATAGAAGGTTTCAGATCATTGATTGACATAACAGATAAGGTGTTACATTAACCACAAAAGCGAGGTGAATTTCACCTCGCTTTTACTATGTATATATTCGATTTTGTTCAAATTGAGCCTAGTCAAAAACCGCAAAAACTCCAGTGTTTATGCGAGTTTCGACAACTTTTGTGTTATTATAACACGAGCCTCCACTCTTCTGACAATGCCAGTTGCTTTCATATATTCTACACCTTTTCTCTACTCTAAAATGTGCCAAAAACCAGTATTTATGCGGGGTTTCGGTTTTTTCGTTTTGTTCAAATCAAGCCTCGTTCTATCCAAAAAGTACGACACTACCAAGGTCCTTATCTGGGACGAGTTCTTGTTTTTGTTCTTTGTTAGTATCACACTTTTTGTAGAAATTATGAGTAGAATTTCCAATTGTTTTTTTAATTTCAGGCAACCTCTAAAAACTATTTTTTGATGATTTGAGTAGCAGATTTTGCTCCAAATTAAGTTTTGAAAATACCGGAATACTTTGTGTATTGCGGTGTTTTCAAAAGGAAAAGTTGGGGCAAAAGATGCGCTCAAATCGCAAAAGGGTAGTTTTTAGAGGTGCCCTTCAAATTGAGATGTGAAAAGGGCGATGACGGATTCTGTCATCGCCCTTTAGGGTTAATCTCTATTTATCTATTGATTGCCATTCTTCTCTTTCTGTCAACTACGGTCAGTGTGATAACTGCACCACCGCTGA
>JAZQFC010000045.1:0-49745 GCA_045539315.1 Acutalibacteraceae bacterium
TTTGTAGTCTTTTAAATAGTCCCTCATCTATTACATTCCTTAAAAATTTAGAATAAATTAATCAAAAACTTGCTAAACAACGAGAACATAATTGAAAATAAAATTACAAAAATAAAATGAATAAAATACTTAACAATGTAAGATTTAAAATCAATTGAATTAATACTGTTTTTACTTAACAAACACAAATCTTTTGAAAAAACAAATGAATGTTTTACACAAATAAGATAGTTAATTGTCATTAAAAACAAACAAGGTAAAATAGAAACAACAAAATAACTTATACCTATTAATGAATATTTGCAGTATAAAAAAGCAGATATACTTCCTATAGCAAATGAATAAAGCAACAATATAATTACTATAAAGACATTTCCAACTAAACATAGCCCTAAAATAAAATTTATTAATAGTAACAATAGAAAAGTGAAAACAAAACTGCAATAAATATTTAAAAAAGAACTGCTTTTTAGAAACAATATGAAACTATCAAAATAATTTGAAAGCCCATAATAATCAGAATTATTACAAACGTTAATCGAAAAAGAACCAAATATCATTCCAATAATAAAAACCGAAACAATTAAAATAATGTAACGCCTGTTTTTTAAATAAAACTCATTATTTTTGCCTTTGGAAATCAAAACTTTAGTCAAAAAAATCACCCTCATCATTTCCTAGTTATTAAAAACTATGAAAAATAAGGACAACTTATAACCTAACCAAAGCAATTAAATTGTTATAAATCTACATTATTAAAAATAATTATGTAAACATCGCTTTTGTATTATAACAAAAAAATACATTAAAATCAATGAAAAAATTCATTTTTTCGTCTTTTTATATATTCTTACAAAATTTTAACGTATTTTTTATGTTAAGTGACTAATTTTTATGTAAACCTTTTATGTAAACCACAATAAATGGTGCTTTAATAAAATTCAGCCCATACTAAATGTTACAAATTGTAACCAACAAACTTAATGTCAGTTACAATTTTAACATTAAAACCTATTAATCAAATAAACAAATCTTTGCGCCTCATTTAAATTATTAAAAATGCTAGTAGAAACTCTTACCGTACCTATTTCTTCTGTTCCAAATTTAATATGAGCAAGTGGAGCGCAATGAAGTCCTGAACGAACATAAATTTGATTTTTATTTAGATACTCGGAAACACCAACACTATTCTCCCCTTTTATATTAAATGATAAAACAGGTAAATCAGGTTTATTATAAAGAACAATGTTATCATTCTTCTTAAATGCATCATAAATATAATCTATTATTTGCATTTCATATTTTTTAATAAAGTTTTTATTCTTTTCAACAAAATCAATACCTGCAGAGATACCAAATATACCGGGTACATTTATAGTTCCGCTTTCATATTTTTCAGGAAGATAGTTTGGTTGATTAACCGACATAGAATAACTACCTGTTCCGCCAAAAATTAATGGTTTAGGCAAGTTATCTGTGATTAATATACCCGTACCCATTGGTGCATATAAACCTTTGTGTGGCGCTACACACAAATAATTTATATTATTGTCTTGCATATCAATATTTTCAATGCCGGCAGTTTGTGCCGCATCTACAACAAATAATAAATTATGCTCTTTACACAACTTACCTATCTTTTTTATCGGAAGTTTAATTCCAAATACATTAGAGCCATGGGTACAAATTATACCTTTTGTGTTGCTCTTAATTAGTTTTTTAATGTTATTAATAAGTGTTTCATCATCTTCACTTGTTTCGAAAATATTTACTTGAACACCTATTTTAGTGATATCAAATACAGTTCTCGAAACGCAATTGTGCTCTAAATCTGATATTAAAATATGGTCGCCCGAAGAAAACAAACCTTTTATAACGATATTTAAAGAAGTTGTACAATTTTGCGTAAACACTACATTTTCGTAAGAGTTAGCATTGAAAAATCTTGCAATCTTTTCTCTTGTTTTAAAAATCTTTTCCGAAACCTTAATAGACAAAACATGACCGCTTCTACCAGGATTAGATGAAAATTCATTTAATGCTAGCCTAACAGCATTATGCACTGACTGTGGCTTTTTAAAAGTTGTAGCCGCATTATCAAAATATATCATTATATCAACTCGTTTGCTCAATTAGACCATTGTCTGCTAAAATCTCTCTTGCTATACTTTTATCATCTTCAACTATTAAAACACTATAACCACAACCATGTTGTTTATTGCCAATTCCTCGCTCAACACTAGACTTTATTCCATTCGAACTCAAAATCTCTTTTGCTTTAAATGCTCTGCTAACAGAGCCAATATATATTAATTCTTTTTTCATTAATTTCACCTTTATTGTATAAAAATAACCTTAGTACATTTTATGCACCAAGGTTATTTTTTGTAATTATTTACTTAACATAGCAATTGCTTTTGCCGCTATTCCCTCTCCTTTTCCGGTAAAGCCAAGTCCTTCTTCAGTAGTTGCTTTAACGCAAACACAGTCGAAATCAATTTCACAAGCATTAGCAATATTTTTTCTCATATCGTCTATATAGTTTCTCATTTTAGGTTGTTGCGCAATAATAATAGAATCAATATTTTCTATCTTATACCCTTTTTCTTTTACTTTTAAAACAACTTCTTTGAGCAACAACAAAGAATCAGCATCTTTGTATTTTTGGTCGTTATCAGGAAATAATAACCCTATATCGCCAATTGCAGCAGCACCTAAAATCGCATCTGAAATTGCATGTAAAAGTACATCTGCATCAGAGTGACCTAAAAGACCTTTTTCGTAAGGAATCTCAACACCGCCTAAAATCAGTTTTCTGTTTTCTGCAAATTTATGAACATCATATCCTATTCCTGCTCTCATTTTAACTCCTCCAACAAATCAATAAGTATTGTATTTTGTACTAAAAACCCTTTTTCATTTAGCACAAATCTATTATTTATAATATTTGCCAAACCTATATTGCAATATTTATTTAGTTTGTTTAAGACCTTTTTGTCAAAATTAGAAATTTCTATTCCTTCATTAAGTCTCAAACCTAACATTGTTTTTTCTTCTAAATTTCCGCCATTTTCGTCAAAAATCATATCATTATTATAATTCATAAAATAATCAATATCATTAGGAAAATAAAATCTTTTACCATTTACAAACGAATGCGCAGCGGGTCCTAAACCTAAATATTCCTCGCAATGCCAATAAATCAAATTATGACGGCTTTTCTTGTTATTTTTAGCAAAATTAGAAATCTCATAATGCTCAAATCCATTATCCTTGAGAAATTTGCACATATATAAATACATATCGCTAACTTCGTCATCATCAGGCAACTTTAATTCATCACAACGAGTGAAATATGGTGTTTTTTCTTCGATTTTCAGCATATAGCAAGATAAATGTTCGGGATTTAATTCAAGTGCCTTTTCTAGAGTAAACTTTAAACTATTAATATTCTGTAAAGATATACCTAGCATAATATCAAGAGAAATATTGTCAAAACCTGCTTTTCTTGCAAGTTCAACAGTCTGTTTAACATCATTAAAACTATGATTTCTGGTTAAAATTTTTAATTCACTATCATTAGCAGACTGCATTCCAATAGAAACTCTGTTAAAGCCTGCTTTATATATTTCATCAAAAAAATCTTTTTTATATGATTTAGGATTAACTTCAAGTGAAATCTCGGCATTTTGTTTGTACTTTACACAATTTAAAATTTTAGCAAGATTATTAGCGCCAATCAAAGAAGGCGTACCACCGCCAAGATATACAGTATCAAAAACTTTATCACTACTTTTTAATCTATTACACACAACTTCGACATATTTTTCAACTATGTCTTTGCTATAGTTTAATGAGTAAAAGTCGCAATAATCACATTTTTTCGCACAAAATGGAATATGAATATATAAACCGAGCATTATTTCACCTCTTGTCTATATTGTAATATATTTTTATCGATTTGTCTATACAAAAACTTGACATATTAATAATTTTAGATTAAAATATATATAATATCTTTTAATTTAAAATATTTTTATTAATATATATACAAACAACTGTTGAGAGCGAAAATAAAACAGTTAATATCCAACACTATGGCAAACTACTAAAAAGTTTGTCAGTATTGTTATGCATTTAAAAAGGAGGACTTTAATGCAAGAAAAAAACAAAAATTCTAAAAAATCAAATAAAAATGATATTGGCAAAAAAAGAAAGATATACAAAAAAACAAATACAAGAAAAACTGTTAAAAAAGAAATTATTATTCCTGAAAGCAAATCACCACTAAAAATCATTCCGCTTGGCGGCCTTGATGAAATCGGAAAAAACTGCACGGTTTATGAATATGAAGATGAAATGATTATCGTGGATTGTGGACTTGCCTTTCCAGATGATGAAATGCCAGGTATTGACTTGGTAATTCCTGATTTATCTTATATTATTAAGAACAAAGATAAAATCAAAGGTATTTTTATTACTCACGGTCATGAAGACCATATCGGCGCTGTGCCGTATCTCTTAAAAGAAATCAATGTTCCTGTCTATTCGAGAGCTTTAACTTTAGGTCTTATAGAAGGCAAATTGGTTGAACATGGTCTTTCAGGTCTTGTAAAATTAATCGAGAAAAAACCTGGAGATGTTGTTAAATGTGGAAAATTCAGTGTTGAATTCATTCATGTTAACCACTCTATTCCTGATGCTGTTGCTTTTGCTATCACAACCCCTTGCGGTGTTGTTTTGCAAACCGGTGACTTTAAGTTTGACTCAACACCGATAAGTGGCGAAATGATTGATATTGCAAGACTATCCGAAATCGGCAAAAAAGGTGTTTTAGCACTTCTTTCAGACTCTACTAATGCAGAACGAGAAGGTATAACATTAAGCGAAAAAACAGTTGGAACATCTTTTTCTAACTTATTTAAACAAGCAAAAAATGATAGAATCATTGTCGCTACATTCTCTTCTAACATTCATAGAATGCAACAAATCATTGATGAAGCAGTAAAATGCGGTAGAAAAGTTGCTGTTTCAGGCAGATCTATGGTAAATGTTGTTGAAGTTGCGACAAAATTAGGATATTTATCAATTCCACAAGGCGTTTTAATTGATATGAAAAGCATTAATCAATTTATGCCAAATCAACTTGTAATTATTACAACAGGCTCGCAAGGCGAACCTATGAGTGCTTTGCACAGAATGGCTCAAAATTCGCACAAAAATGTATCTATTTCAGCGAATGATACCATTATAATTAGCGCAAGTCCAATTCCTGGCAACGAAAAAACAGTTTCAAATGTTGTTAATGGTCTTATGAAACTTGGCGCTAACGTTATTTATGAAAAAATGTATGATGTGCACGTTTCAGGACACGCTTGTCAAGAAGAATTAAAAATGATGCTTGCTATGACCAAACCTAAATTTTTCATTCCTGTTCACGGCGAGAGAAAACAACTTGCTAGTCACAAAAAATTAGCACAAGCCGTTGGAATTGATAAGAAGAATATTCTAATTAGCGAAAACGGTAAAGTTATAGAACTTACAACTAAATCTATTAAACAAAATGGCGCTGTACAGTCAGGCAGAATTTTGGTTGATGGATATGGAGTTGGAGATGTTGGAAGCATTGTACTTCGCGATAGAAAACATTTAGCGCAAGACGGAATAATTATCGTTGTAATGTCTATTGATTCATCAACAGGAGATATAGTTTCAGGCCCTGATATTGTATCTCGTGGATTTGTTTATGTAAAAGAAAGCGAAGATTTGATGAACGATATCAAAGATGTTGTTTATGACTGCATTTATGACATTTCAAGAAGAGGATACACAGACTGGGTTGCAATTAAATCTCGTGTTAGAGACGATTTATCGAGATTTTTATACGAAAGAACAAAGCGTAGCCCAATGATTTTACCGATTGTTATGGAAATTTAAAACCGAAAGGAATTTATAAATATGAAAGCAAGATTACCAAAAGAATATCAACCAAAATCACAAGCAGAACTTTTGCGTCAAGCACAAGAAATGCAAATGAATATGGAAAAAATGCAAGCAGAACTTGAAGAAAAAGAGTATTCTGCAAACGCAGGTGGCGGAATGGTTAAAGCAACTGTTACCGGCAAACACAATATTACTTCATTAGAAATTGCACCTGATTTAATTGAAGATGCAAAAGAAGATCCTGAAATGCTTGAAGATTTAATTATAACTGCAGTTAACCAAGCAATTAACGCTGCAACTGAAGAGTCTGAATCTGCAATGTCAGGTATGACAGCAGGTCTTAACATTCCAGGCTTATTTTAAGGATAAAAATTATGGCTTATAATATACCATCTATTGAAAGTTTAATTGATAAGTTCACTTCCTTGCCATCAATTGGCAGAAAGTCTGCTTCAAGAATTGCTTTTCATCTTTTAAGTTTACCACAACCACAAATTGAAGAATTTGCTAAAGCGATGGTTGATGCTAAAAAAAACGTTAAATATTGCAAAAAATGTCAAACACTTACCGATTCCGAACTTTGTTCGGTTTGTTCTGATACTACTAGAAACACAACACAAATTTGCGTTGTTGAATCACCACAGGATGTAATGGCATTTGAGCGAACCAAAGAATTTGGTGGAACTTATCATGTGTTGCACGGACTTTTATCTCCTATCGACGGAATAACGCCTGAAACACTAAAAATTAAAGAGTTGTTATATCGAGTTACAAATGAAGATGTTGAAGAAGTGATTATGGCGACAAACCCTACCGTTGACGGCGAGGCAACTGCTATGTACATTTCAAAACTTCTAAAACCATTTGAGATTAAGGTAACTCGTCTTGCCTACGGTATTCCTGTAGGTGCTTCTTTAGAATATTCCGATGAAGTAACACTTCTTCGTGCGTTTGAAGGCAGAAGCGAATTAGACTAATAAAGGAGGTTCTTGCTTTGAGTAAAGAGTCAATAAAGATTATAGCTAATAACAAAAAAGCATATCATGAATACTTTGTTCTCGAAAAGTTCGAAGCAGGAATCGAACTTGTTGGCACAGAAGTAAAATCAATTAGAGCCGGCAGAATTAATTTAAAAGAAAGCTGGTGTATGATTAAAAATGGTGAGATTTTTGTTAATGGTATGCACATCTCGCCTTATGAGCAAGGTAATATATTTAACAAAGACCCTTTTAGAGTTAGAAAGTTACTTATGCATAGAAAAGAAATCGACCGTCTTTTTGGCAAAATAAAGCAAGACGGTCTCACGCTTATTCCTACATCAGTATATTTTAAAAACTCAAAAGTAAAAGTTGAAATTGGTCTTTGTAAAGGTAAAAATCTTCACGATAAACGTGAAACCCTTGCTAAAAAGCAAGCCCAAAGAGATATTGATAGGGCTATGAAAGAGCGTTCAAGATAAACATGGGGGCGTAAAGGTTTCGACGGGGATTTTGAACTAAGTTAAGCGAGTAGTGGAGTTGCACCACTTTAAAAGTAACACTTTATAAATTAAACAACACTAATAATGTTGCTTTAGCAGCCTAAGTGCTGCTTGTTCCCTGCAAGATAACCGCGACTTGCAACGGAGCATCGAATAGCGGTAAATGTGAACAAGAGAGCGCCTTGTATCTTGTCACACATCAAAGGCTACCAATTTATGCAGGTTGTTAATTATCGGCATAATGAGGGAAAAACAAACAATTAACTGCACTCGGAGAAAGATTTAGGAACGAATTTTCGGACAGGGGTTCGACTCCCCTCGCCTCCACCAATTTTAATATTTTTTGCAAAATCTCAAAGACAAAAGTTTTTGAGATTTTTATATATGGAAAGGAAATAAAATGAGCGAATTTTTGCAATTAAAAACACCTTTTGAACAAAATTATGAAACTTCGTGGGAAGAATATCCAAGACCACAATTAAAAAGAGATTCTTACATTTCTTTGTGCGGTGAATGGAGTCTTTTTGTTTCGCAAAAAAACGAAACAAAAGACCTAGGTAAAATAATCGTTCCTTTCCCTCCTGAATCACGAATTTCTGGCATTAACAGAACTCTTAAAGAAAAAGAAAAATACATTTATATTAAAGAATTTGAAATAGAAAAACAGTTTTTAAATGATAAAACTATAATTCATTTTGGCGCTGTTGACCAAGTTGCAAAAATTTATTTAAATAATAATTATATCGGCAAACACATTGGTGGATACTTACCATTTGAATTTGATATAACAGATCACATCAGTATTGGTAAAAACGAATTAAAAGTTGAAGTTATTGACACTCTGGATAATAATCTTCCATATGGAAAGCAAAGAAAAAAACGTGGTGGAATGTGGTACACACCAATAAGCGGCATATGGCAACCTGTTTGGTTAGAAAGCGTTCCAAAATCTCACTTTAAATCATTAAAATTAATACCAACTCTTGATTCAATTACTATTGAGGTAGATGGTGGATTAGATGAAAAAACAATTGTTATAAATAATGAATTTACATATAAATTCAAAGGAAACAAAACAACAATTAAAATTGAAAAACCTATTAATTGGACACCTGAAAATCCATATTTATATTATTTTACTTTGTCTGACTCGGTTGATAGTATTAGTTCTTATTTCGCTTTAAGAACGATTACTATCGAAAAAATAAACGAAAAATCCTATATCTGCTTGAATAACAAACCATATTTCTTTAATGGTTTATTAGACCAAGGCTATTATTCAGACGGAATTTATACACCTTTCTCCCCTAATGGATTTAAATTTGATATTCTAACTATGAAAAGCCTTGGTTTCAACACCTTAAGAAAACACATTAAAATCGAGCCTAATTTATTTTATTATTATTGCGATAAATATGGTATGATAGTTTTTCAAGATATGGTTAATAACGGTAAATATAATTTTTTATTAGACACCGCCTTGCCTACTGTATTATCGAAAAAACATTATATAAGCAGAAGTAACAAACGCCAAAGAGAAATTTTCATAAATGACTCAAAACAAACTATTGAACTGCTTTATAACCACCCTTGTGTTGCTTATTATACTATATTTAACGAAGGTTGGGGTCAATTTAACGCGGATGAAGTTTATAAGTTATTAAAACCACTTGATAAAACAAGAGTATTTGATTCAACTTCAGGTTGGTTTAAAGAGAATTTAAGCGATGTTGATAGTGAGCACATATATTTCAAAGATATAAAACTAAAATCAACTGAAAATAAACCATTGGTTTTATCTGAATTTGGTGGATACTCTTATAAAATTCCTGAACATTCATTTAATCAGCAGAAAAATTATGGTTATAAAACATTTAATTCACAAAATGATTTTGAAAACGATTTAATAGGTTTATATGAGAATCAAATAAAATCTAATATTAAAAACGGTCTATGTAGTTGTATTTTAACGCAAGTTTCCGATGTTGAAGATGAAACAAATGGGCTTTTAACCTATGATAGACAAGTTTTAAAAATTAATAAAGAAAATATTAGAAAAATAAACGAAAAACTATACAAAGAATTTTCTAATCAATTTGACAAGTAGGCAGTATTTTAGTATAATGTTTTTAAATTTTAGGAGGAATATTAATGGATAATTTTTTTGAAATAATATGTAACTTTTTCAGTGTCGTATTTGATAAAATCGACTCTTCATTTGCATTTATAAACGATGCACTTTACAGTTATATATTGATAATTTTGTTGATTTTAAGTGGCTTGATTTTCACCTTTAGAACTAAATTTGCACAATTTAGTATGTTTAAAGAGCAAATCAAATCTGTTACTGAAAAACCAAATGATGGCAAAGGAGTTTCGTCTTTCCAAGCACTTATGGTATCAACTGCTTCTCGTGTTGGTACAGGAAACATAATTGGTGTATCAACTGCTTTGTGTTTAGGCGGATTTGGCTCTGTTTTTTGGATGTGGGTCATTGCAATAATTGGTAGCGCGTCTGCATTTATTGAAAGTACATTAGCGCAGATTTATAAGAAAAAAGGTCCTGACGGCTGTTACGGTGGCCCTGCTTATTATATCGAGCAAGGTATTAAATGCAAACCATTAGCAATTGTTTTTTCTGTTTTTTTAATTATTACATATGGCTTTGGTTTTAATATGCTAGCGTCTTATAACTTGCAGTCAACATTTTCAAGTTATAGTTTTTATAATGAAAAGTTTACTCCTTGGATTATCGGCTTTATTATTGCAGCAATTGTTTGTTATTGTTTACTTGGCGGTGGAAAAAGAATCGTTGGAGTAACTTCCTTTTTAGTTCCTGTTATGGGCGTTATTTACATATTAATTTCAGTAATTATTGTTTGTATTAATATTACAAGTTTACCTTCTATTTTTAAAACTATTTTTTCCGAAGCATTTGATTTTAAAGCAATTTTTGGTGGGTTTAGCGGTTCTTGTGTAATGCTCGGTATTAAAAGAGGTTTGTTTAGCAACGAAGCAGGTGTTGGCTCTGCGCCAAACGCATCTGCATCTGCTGAAGTAAAACACCCTGCAAAACAAGGTCTTGTTCAAGTTTTATCAGTATTCATTGACACGATACTTGTTTGTAGTGCAACTGCTTTTATGTGTATGTCTTCCGGAATTGAACCAACAGCCAAAATAGCAGGTGCAGAGTATGTTCAACTTTCTTTAAGCAAGACTTTAGGTGCGTTTGGACCGCTTTTTATAACAATTTCAATGATTTTATTTGCATTTACTACACTACTTGGAAACTTATTTTATGTTGATAAGAGTATTAGTCATATAGCGGGCAAAGTACCAAGTAAAAAAGTTCAAAATATTTATTATATAATTGCTTCATTGGTAATTTTTATCGGTGCAGGTCTTAGCGCAGACTTTTTGTGGAATCTTGCAGATGTTACTATGGGCGCAATGACAATTATTAATATCCCTGTTATTCTAATATTAAGCAAATATGCAATTAGGGCTTTGAAAGACTATAAACTTCAAAAGAAGAGTGGCAAAGAACCTGTGTTCAAAGCGAAAGATATTGGACTAACACAAGAAATTGACTATTGGCAATAAATAAAGGCTTCTTGATAATCAAGAAGCCTTTTTCTTATAAAACAATTTTTCTTGGAACGAAAATCTTTTTAAACCTAAATAATATGATAAATAACAAATAATTGGTATAACAATTTGAATACTGCAACTAATTAATATAGTTGATAATGGCAATTCCGAAATAGTATAATCAACAGGAAGTATTGAATATAAAAATGGGAAAAATACCGAGTTTATCATTTTATAATAAGTAACAAACTTATCAAACACATTAAAACATTTTGAAATTATTAAAACTACTGATGATAATATCATTGGAATAGTTGCTATAATTCCGGCATACAAACCTTTGTATGGGTTGTATTTTTTGTGGCCTGTTGACACTAGTGGCGCATCTAAATCGCCTGCTGTGTGACAAACAGGATAAACAAACGAAACCAAAACAATTATACAAGCAACTTGTAGAAATGTTCTAAAAAACTGACTTCCACTTACTGAAAAGCAAAAAGCACAAGTTATAAAACAAAATATATCAAGACAAACAAGTCTTGCAAAAAGTTTTATACAAAGTTTTTGAAATGTATTATTTTCCATTATACTACCTCTAATTTTTTCTCGTTGCTAAATACAAAGCAAGGTCTTTTAAATTATCAACCGAATCAGAAACACTTTCAATGCTTTTAATCGCTTTATTAGTTAATTCATCAACAAGTTGTTGAGATTTTTCAAGCCCAAGTAAACTAACATAAGTATTTTTGTTTAACTCCTCATCAGAACCTATAGGCTTGCCTAAATCTTCTTGATTTCCGATAACATCGAGAATATCATCTCTTATTTGAAATGCTTTTCCAATGCATTCGCAATAATCAACAAAAGCATTAAACGTTTTATCATCTGCGCCAGCTAAAGTACAAGCAACTTGTGCATTAACTTTTAATAAAGCAACTGTTTTTCCACTTTGAATTTGTTCTAATTGTTCTAATGAAATATCTTTGCCTTCTGATAATAAATCGAGAACTTGTCCCCCAACCATTTCAGACATTCCGCCAGCATTTGCTATATATTCAACTGCTTTTAAAGCAAGTGTTGCATCAATATTTTTATTAAATTTAGATGCAATTTCAAAACTTAATGTCAACAAAGCATCTCCTGCAAGCAATGCATTTGTTTCGCCAAAAACCTTATGGTTAGAAGGCTTTCCTCTGCGAAAATCATCATCGTCCATACATGGCAAATCATCATGAATCAATGAATAAGTATGAATCAATTCAACCGCACAAGCAAAATTCAAAATATCACTTGGATCTTTGCCTAATACCCTGTAAAACTCAAGCATAAGACAAGGTCTGATTCTTTTTCCACCTGCTGATAATGAATATATCATCGCTTCCTTTAAAATATCAGGCGCATTTTTGTTTTTTACAAAACTATAAAGTTCTTTTTCAATTAAATCTTTGAATTCAAAAATTTCAGAATAACTCATTATATTTCCTCTGTATTTTTAATATCACTTAATTGTTCGATTTTCAATTCTGCTTCTTTCAATTTTTCAGAGCAAAATTTTGCAAGTTTGGTTCCCTTTTCATAATATTTCATAGAATCTTCAAGACCTAACTCGCCTGATTCAAGAGCAATAGTAATCTTTTCAAGTTCTTTTACTGCTTTTTCAAATGTAATTTCACTCATAATTTTCACCTTTCATCAATTATTTGAGCGTCAATTTTTCCGTCGGAAAAATTAATCTTAACTTTATCGCCAACATTTAATTCGTTCTTTTTAGAAATAAGTTTATCATCTTTATATACAACGGAATATCCCCTTAACAAAACGTTTGTAGGACTTAATGAATTAAGTTTTGAAGCAAATTTTAAAAACAGTGCATTATTTAAAGAATAAACTTTTTCAAATGCCTTATTAAGCCTGTTTTCAAGCAAGTCAACACTCTGGCTTTTTACAGTAACATAAAAATAAGGGTTTTTCATACATTGCTTATTCATTAAAGTTTCAAGTTTTAACTCGTTTTGCTTTAGTGTTTTTAATAAGTAAGATTTTAAATTCAGCGAATATCTATTTATTCTTATTTCAAGTTCTTCTTTATCAGGAACAGCAAGTTCTGCAGCAGCAGATGGTGTTGGCGCGCGTTTATCAGAAACATAATCACAAATTGTAAAATCAGTTTCGTGTCCAACTGCAGAAATTACAGGAATATTTGATTCAAAAATAGTTCTTGCTAAAGTTTCATCATTAAATGCCCATAAATCTTCAATTGAACCGCCACCACGACCAATAATAATAACATCTGCGCAGTTTTTAGCGTTAACTTCTTTTACCGCTTTTATTAAACTAGGCGCAGCAAGTTCGCCTTGGACTTGAACAGGACACATAACAACCTTTACATTTGGAAATCTTCTTTTTAAAACATTAAAAATATCCTGAACTGCAGCGCCAGTTGGACTAGTTATTACTGCAACTCTTGAAGGTATGCTTGGTATTGGTTTTTTAAATTCTTGAGAAAACAAACCTTCTTTATTTAATTTCTCTTTTAACTGCTCATATTTCAACTGCAACTCGCCAAGACCCGTTTCCTTCATTGCAGTTATATACAATTGGTAAGTACCATCTTTTTCATATAATGAAACTTTGCCACGAACAATAACTTTCATTCCGTTTTTAGGCTCAAATTGTAAATTAGAAGCATACTGACGAAACATTACTGCTTTAATTACACCGGTTTCATCTTTTAAAGATAAGTAAAAATGCCCTGACTTGTAGTGATTAGTAAAATTTGATATTTCACCAGAAATATAAATATCATTTAATACCTGATTACTATCAAGCAAACTTTTTACATACATATTAAGTTGTGTAACAGAAATTATTCTTTTCTCATTCAATTTTACACACCACTCTTATATTTCAAATATGAATAAATAGCAATACCTGCGGCATTATCAGATGAAAATTGAGGCTCACAGAAAATACCACCAATTTCAGTTAATCTCTTTTTTATCAAAGTATTACTCATAACTCCGCCACTATAAACAAAATCAATATCACCGTATTGCTCTTTAAGTAAAACAGTCATATCATAAATTGTTTGACAAATAAAATCAATTGTATATCTTGCAATATTTTCAGGTTTTTCATTTTGCTCGATAAAAGTTTTTGCCTTGTTTTCAACGCCTGAAATGCTGCAATTAAGTCCCTTTAACGAAGTTTTAATTTTAATAGGACTTTTTCCTTTTAATGATAATTCATCCATTTTAGCGCCTGCTGGAAAGCCTAGTCCTAGCATAACGCCAACTCTATCAATTGCTTGACCTGCTTTTAAGTCGCTAGAAGATGCTAAAAGTTTGCATTTAATAATTTCATCTTTATCAGGGCTTACGAGAAGCGCTTCTGTAGTACCACCTGAAACATGAAAAGCAATAAATTCCTTTTCAATTAAATCAAGTCTGCCTGCGCTATAAAGCGCCGCTAATATATGACCAACCTGATGAGATGTTTTAAATAATTCAATATTGTTTGACAAAGCAGTAGCCGTTGCACAGTTAACACCTGCTAAAAACACAGGCATATATGAACCTTCAATGTTTCTAGGTTTATCAGAAACACCTACTGCTAAAATTTTTGAATTATTAAATGACGAAAAGGCGGCTTCCATAACTTCGGGAAGCTGCCTTATATGTTCAAACAAGGCTTTAGACTGCATAAGACCTCTCTCGCCTGTTTCAACAGGTAAAAGTTTTTTGCAGTTAACTATATCGCCTTTTTCAGTATCATAAATCGCAACACTAGTAGTATAATTACTAGTATCAAATCCAACAAAAATACTCATTTTAAATCTTTTTAGAAATAGCGCCTAAAACACCATTCACAAACTTTTTATCATCATCAGATGCATACTTTTTACACAATTCAACGGCTTCATTAATAGCAACACCTGTAGGAACTTTTTCTACATAAAGAATTTCATATATAGCAATTCTTAAAATGCAAAGAGTTACTCTTGGTATGCGATTAATATTCCAACCAATACTATTTTCTTCAATTAATGCATCAATTTTATCAATTGAATTAAATATACCTTTTGTTGTTTCGACAATATAAGGTGTTATTTTTTCACCACGCAATTCATTTGCGCAAGTAATTATATCATCTATTGAATCTTCGTGAAAAGTTTTTTCAAAAGTTAAAATTAAAATTTCTTCTCTTTGTTCACTTCTTGTCATTTAAAGTTCCGCCTTATTTTTCTTCAGTATTCTTAAGTTGAACTTCACAAACGTGAACATTAATTTTAGAAACAATAGTTCCTGTCATATTTTGAACTGCTTCTTTAATATTCTTTTGAACTTTTGTAGCAAGTTCAGAAAGTTTTACGCCTTCGTTAACTTTTAAATAAATATCAATAATATATTGATTATCTTTAGAAACACAAATAACAGGTTTAACAACACTTTTAGAACGCAAGATAGTTTTAATATCTTGTGGTTTAGAAACAACACCTGCAACGCCTGTTACATCAGTAGCAGCGGTCAAAGCAATTTTTTCAACTACTTCTGGTGAAATAACTATATTACCTGTATTACTTTTCTTGATATCCATTTATATTTATCCTCCAATTGAATTTAATATTGTTATCTCTATTATAACAAGAAATTCAAATAATAACAACTATTTTATTTCAATTATTTTAATATTTTCGCAAGAAATATCGCAATTTGATAAAATTATGTCCTGAATTTGAGCAGTTTGATTACTTGCAAGGCCATTATTATCCGTTTTTACAACACAAGAAATTGATTTGTCAGACAACACTGCAACACAATCTTTAAAACCTTTTGCAATAATCAAACTTTCAATTGCACTTTCTTTTTCTGTTAAATTTGTATAATAAGCAATTTTTTCAGTTGCAATTAATTTTGCCTCATCAGTTGATTTAACAGAATTTAAAATCTCTTTCATTTCATTAATTGCTTTGCTTCTTTCTTGTTCTCTTGACGCTCTTGTTTTTGAAAAATAATCATCTTCTGAATTTGAATTAACAAACTCTGCTTCGCCTATATACGAATCATTTGATGTTGTTTCTTTGCTAGAAATCAATGATGATGCTAAATTTAAATTACCATTAGCGGCGCCATATTGCCAATTAGCATAAACTGCTGCAGATAATGTTAATATCAAAAGAGAAAATACCACAAACTTTTTAGGAAATCTTCTTTTATTATCACTCATAAAATTACCTCACTTAATTGCAAATATCTAAACCAACAACACATACTTTGTCGTCACTTATATCCAAAGCAGTTGTAACTAAACTTTTTACAGTTGCACAAACAAATTCATTTTCTCCATTTTCACAACCAACAACCACACCTTTAACACTTGGCATAATTTCAGTTACAACTAACGGCACTTCGTTACCGTTTTCATCTTTATACAAAATATAATTGTTTTGGCTTTGTTTATCTTTTTGAAGTTTTTGTTTATTATTACTGTCAGAGTCTTCTATTTCACTTTCATTGTTTTTTGCTTCTGATGCGTAAATATATTCAACCCCGCTTTCAAGTGTAATCATAACCTTTACATTTCCGCCAACAACCTCACTAATTTGTTCAGAAAGTTGATTTTCTAAACCATCACAGTAATCAGATGCGGTAAGACTTGTGGTTTGAATTTCTTTATTATTGTTCGTTTCAAACACGTTTGACAATAAAATCAATGCGATACCAACAAGTCCAATAATAACAATAATTTTAGGATTATTTTTTACTTTTTCAAAATTTTTTTCAAAATATTCTTTAAAATTCTTCATTTATAAAACTCCAACCTTAATTTCAAAGTCATATTTTTGTTTTAATTTTTCAAGTATAAATTCGGATTTTGACTTGTCATTCTCATCAAATAATATGACAACCTGGTCTATAATTATGCTTGAGTTATCATCATAATCAGTTTCGATTATAATTTTCCCTTGTTCAACATTATTTTCATAAAGAAAACTTTGAATATCATTGCTTAAAGAAGTAGCAACCGCCCTTTCAGTTTCGTTAGTTATTACTACATCTTCAATATTAAAATCAATTTTATAATCATCAAAATTAATCTTACTAACAAAAGGACTAATCAAACTAATAATTAAAATTGTTCCGGTAATTAATCGCATTTGATTTTTATATGATTCTTTTGGAACTAAAAGTTCGCAAACAGATATAGCAATAGCTGTAAAAATTAACGATATAACTAAACTTTTTATCTCATTCATACACTTTTACTCGCAACAAATATTATAGTTATTGAAAAAACAAACATAATCGAAACACAAAGTATTATTGATAATAAAATTGAAAGTGCTTGATTAAGTGCGCCCAAAACATCTCTTATAGGAATAATTTCATACATATCAGACACATCTGTGCATATTGTAAACATAAATTTATATATACAAATTTCTAATATTATCGGCAACAGAGAAATGATTATAACAATTATTGCATAAATACCAACTGACGACTTTAAAACATCTAAACAACCTCTAAGACCATTTAAACTTTCGCTTAAAGACGGTCCGATTATAGGCACAAATGTTGAAATAAAAATCTTTGCAGTTTTTGAGCCAACATTATCAATAGCCCCTGTAATTGTTGTCTGAAAGCCAAGCACTGCAATAAATATAGCCATACTAACAGAAATCAAAACATATGAAGTTTTTCTAATAATTCTTATTATTCCAGAAAGTTTTGTGTTCCCTGAAAAGCCTAATGCTACAGATAACGCAACATAACAATTAGTAAAAGGAATAACAATGTTTTTTGATATTTTAGAAATGATTTGACATAAAAAGAACATTGCAGAAGAAAAAACAGAAGCAGTACCACTTTTTAAAGCAGCAATTAAAATGCCTGCAAAAATCGGTATAAAAGCCGTCATAAATATATTCAAAACTTCAATAATTTCAATACTATTTACAATAAAATTATTTACAGGCAAAACCACAAGAGTAATTATTGATAAAACACATACTGTGTTTAAAGAATGTTTTGTTTGCAAATTATTACTTGAAATTGAAGAACAAATAGCCCAAACAAAAATTGTTGTTAAAATTAAAATAATTGTCTTTAAAGGTAAATTTATTCTATTAATTATGTAATCTTTTAAATACTCATAACCTTCTTTTGTAAATAAGTTGTTAAAAGAAAAAGGGTTAGAAGGTGTAATTTCAATATTTTCACTAAATTCAAGTATGTCTTCAGGTAAATTTTCTTCAAGATTTTCGCCTACAAAATCGTAATATATTTGAGAATATAAATCGGTTTCATTTTCAATTTCAAATTCAAAAGTTTCAGCACTAACAGACGGACATAAACAAATAACTAAAACAATAAAAATCAAAATCTTCTTCATTGATTTATAATCTCCAAAATAATTTTTACAACCTGTGAAATCAAGTCAACTGACATCAAAGCAATTGTTATCTTCCCTGCTAAATCAATTTTATCAGCAAGAGCAGTTTCTCCACAATCAACACATACATCTTTACCTATTTGTGTTATATAACAAACGCCTAACGCCTTAAAAATAATTTTCAAGTTTCCTGATGATACAGATGAAATTTCTGCTATTTCTTCAATTTTTTCAAAAAGACCATTAGAAAAAACAACTGAAACCAATAAAACTAAAGTTGATGCTACAACAGAAACAGGCACCGCAAATTCAGGTGAATTTTTTCTAATTAATACGATAATTGCAGCACAAATCAGTGCAACACCAACTATTTCACTGATATTCATAGTCCAAAAACAGATTTAACTGTTTCAAAAAGACCTGCAATTTGTTCTACAAGCATCATCAAAACAACAACAATGCCCGCAAGAGTTACCATCATTGCTTGTTCTTCTCTACCAGACCTGATTAAAACTTGATTTAAAACCGCAACTATAATTCCAATTGCCGCTATTTTAAAAATTAAATCTACTTCCATTTTCTCTCCTTACACCAGCAAAATTATAACAATTAACCCAAGCAAAACAAATAAAGATGGGTACATTTTAATTTTTTTGCTGTTTTCAATTTCGTTTTTTTCTAAATAATTTTTAAATGTTTCTTTGTAAATCAAACAATGTTCAAGTTGTGTATTTAAATCTGTTTTTCCTAAAAATGAAATAAAATCATACAAAGATTTTTTCTCATCATTATTTAACAATAACTTTTTATTTTCAAAACACATTTTTTTAAAGTCAAATGACTTAAGAATCAAAAAATCAAAATCATTTTGATTTACAGATTCAAAAATTTCTGAAATTGTTAATTTTGAATAACTAATTTTTGTATATATGTATTCAATGAAAGCAATTATTTTTTTAATTTGTTTTGATTTTAATATTAATTTATTTGTGATATAAAACCCAAATGACATAATGCAAAAACCTAATATTAAAACACCTGACATTCGCATAAATTATTTCCTTCGATTTTATATATATTCTTAATTTCTCCTGGTGTTTGCGATAAAAACACCACAAAATTAAAATAACAACTATCAATTAACTTCTTGCAAACAAGTCGAAGCATAAACTGTTCTAAATCATCACAATGAACTGAAGTTATAATATCAACACCACTATTCAAAGAATCAAACACCTTTTCACATTCATGTAAACTACCTATTTCATCAAATATAATTACATTTGGCGATAATGTTCTAATAGCAAGAGAAATTCCATATGCCTTATCATATCCTTTTAAACAGTCAGTCATTTCTCCTACATCAAATTCTTGATTAATACCGCTAATTTCAAATCTTTCATCAACAACACAAACTTTTTTAAATTTAGATAAACTTCTCGCAATATCACGAAGCAATGTTGTTTTTCCACTATTAGGCGGACCTGCTATAATAATATTTCCGTAACAGTTTTTTAAAACATTTTCGCTACAACCCTTGTATTCTTTAGCAATTCTAAAATTAAGAGATGTTATATTTTTAATAGAAACTATTTTCTCGTTTGACACAACAGCAGTCCCAGCAACACCTACTCTGCTACCACCTTTTATCGTCACAAATCCAAAATTTATTTCGTCTTGATGAGCATACACCGATTTATCGCAAATATTTTCAAAAATAGTATTAATTTCATCTTTGGTAATAACTTTAGAAAGTTTAATAAATTTAGTATTACTTGTGAGAAAAATCGGTTTATTTATTCTTAACCTTATTTCTTGTATATCTTCATAATTTTCTATTATGTTTTTTATTTCTTGCGGAAAGTATGATAAAACATTTTTTAATTCATTCATATTTTTCACCTTGTCCTTTTGTAAAATATATTAATTCGAACCACAAATTATACCATAATAAAAAATTAAAAAACTTTTAAAAAGCCCTTGACAAACATAATTGTATTTGTTATAATCTTAATCGTTGTGAATATGCGGCAGTGCTGGAATAGGCAGACAGGCACGTTTGAGGGGCGTGTGTCTTTGACGTATGGGTTCAAGTCCCATTTGCCGCACCAAAAAAGAAAGAACACAAAAGTGTTCTTTCTTTTTTTATAATTAAAAGCCGATAGAATTTTCTATCGGCTTTTTCATTAATAATAAATATGAATATCAGAAGTTCTTTGATCTCTTACCTTATAAGCAACTTCGCCAAAAGCAGTATCTCCATCAAAACTTTCGCCATCGATAACAATGTATTTAACATCTTTATCAAAAGTATCTTCTTTAGATGGATTATGAACAGTTACTTTGTTAGTAGTTAAGAAGTTAAATGAAACTTCGCCGTTTTCATCAAACATTTCTCCGGCAAGAATAGGGTTGATTTTCAAACCTAATTTACCGTCAACAACTACAAACGGAGAAGTACCTAAATACATTCTTACCCACATTGAAATTGCTTCTGTAGTTGAACCTGTAAGACGTGAAACAAAGCCACGACCATGAATATTCTCATCAGGGTTAGCACTTGAAGCAATGAAAGATGAATTTTCAAGAGTAGATCTGCCATAAACTGCAGGGTCAAGGAATGGAATCATTACATTCTTCATTTCTTCATAGAACTCTTTGTATAATCCACTTTGCAAAATGCTTAACAAGAATTTGTATTCCATATGCAAGAATATTGACTCATTTTCTTGCCAACCAGGAGTAAATGCAGCAATTCTACCAAATTGAAGACCTTCGTTTTTCAAAGACTCGCAAGTTTTATACATCTTCAATTTTTTATCATAAACATTAGATGACTTAACTTTTTCAAGCATTTCTTTTGCTTTTTCTTTGTCGCCGCAGTCTCTAATATACTTTGTTGGGCCCTCAAGGAATTTAGCAACCTTAACAGGTTTAAATTCATTTACTTTAATATTGTCATAACTATCTTCATTTTCTTTAACAATTTCAAAACTTACAGGCTCATATTTAAAGTATGTAGGGCAGAAACCATCATCAAACTTCAATGCTTTATCAATAGCCTTTTCAACTAAATCAATATAACTTTCAAGAGGACTAATAACTTCATCTAACTTAATTTCAACAACTTCGCCATCAATATTAGTTCTAGTTTTTTCTCTAAATTCTTCTCTTATAGTTGAAACTTTATCCCAGTATGAATATTCGTCTTTATAATTTTTGATTTCATCATTTAATTTATTATAAAAATCAAACAACTCAACAGGCATTGTTACGTATTTATCACTGTATTGTTTTGCAATATCAAGAGTAAACCTTAAAACTCTTAAAAGTTCAAACGTTTCACTCATTCCACTACCGAACATACCTGGCAAACCACTTGTAGCATCACACCAACCAACACGATTTGCTTCCATTTCAATACCCATTTGATAATGGTCTAAAAGCGCAACTTTATTAACGCACAAAGACATAAGTTTTTCAATTAAGTTTGTTTTATAAACTTTGCCGTTTTTATCTCTTAACCAATTTGTTTTATCTAGTTTATAGTCTTTTTCATATCTGAATTCATCAATGTTATAAGCATATAATTGTTTAGGCTCTTTACCGTCAAAAACATATTTTATACTTCTTGGATTAATAAATACTTCACTATCAAAGTATGTATATTCATTATTATCAAAGACTAATTCTTTAATTTTATCAGGATAAACCATTTTATATGTATCAATTAAATCAATAAGATAATCAAAATGGTCAGACCAGTTACCCTCTTTATCTGTTTTACCTTCAAAATTTTGAACACTAAATTCTAAAACTTTTGCTAAAAATTCATCATCAGAAATGTTAAGTTTAACTTTGTTGTTAAAAATTCCGTTAATAAGAATACCAGGAGTAAACTTTTTGCCCAAAATTTTAGAAACCACATCTTTTTTGTCGGCTACATAATTTTCAATCAACGCATCAACATCAACCTTAAATTCATCAGGAATAGAAAATGATGTTGCTTGAACGTGCAACGGGTTGTATCCATTAAATTGAATATATGAAAAGAACATCTGAATATTAAAATCATTAACATCAGGATGGAACAAAACATCATTTCTTCTATTTTGCAAAACATCTCTAAAGTTACCATCGCCTTGTGAATAATATTCAGCAGCAATTGAAAAATGGTTGTAATCACGTTCAGGGTCGCCGTGTTTTCTAGAGAAAAGATGAACTACTTTATTTTTATCTTTACCCTTGAATACAAACGGATAACCACCACGAAGAAAGTTATCAAGATAGCATTGTCTAAAATACATATCGAGTACAGGGTTAGATGATTTAGTTGCTATATCATCAGTAAATTTAGTAGCCAAACCATCTGCTTCAACCAACTTTTTATCAATATATTCAAAATTAATTTCTTTTGCTTTTTCATTAATAATTTCAGGCGAATGAGTATGACCGGACATAGAAACGACTCTATAAGTTTCACCTTTATCAAGAACTATCTTTTTACTTGCAAAAGAACCACAAAACTTATTAGTTCCGTTTTGTTTGTAATCAACAACAAAATCTAAACCTTTTGATGCGAAATTCACAGGATAAATCAATGAAGTTTCTTCATCAAAAATTGCATTAGGGTCATAAATAGGAGCAATAAGTCCATCATTATCAAATGAAAAATAATAGTAACCATCAGTTCTTTTATGAACTTCTGCGTGGTCATCACCAATAATCTCTTTCAAGAAAACAGGAATTTTATTTTCAAGATTAAGAATTGTGTTATAAGATTTATTCAAGTTTGACATCAATAAAATTGCATTTAAAGATACACCCGCCGGAATAATCTTTGGCATACCATCTAAAATCTCAAATTCTGCCCTTTCGCCTAAATTCTCAAATTTAACATCTCTAACAATAGCACCAATTGTATCATTAGGAAGAATAAAATATTCAACAGTAGTTTTAAATTGATGTTTTTTATCAATTTCAACAACTTTCATTGAATTCTGTTTAATATACATATTTCTTTCAATATCATCAGATGTTCTAATAAAGAAAGGTTCAAAATACTCGCCATTCTTTCTAATAAATGTTCTAAAACCTTTTATTGCAGTATCTTCATAGGCAACATTAGCAGGTGTAACTTGCATAATAGGTTGTTGTTTATTTTCAACGCCAAAAGCAGTTATACCCTGTCCTCTATTAACATAGAATGACCAAACAGGAATACCTCTTTCACCTGTAAGTCCTGGCAAAAAAGAGCAAAATGGCGGTTTTTTATCAAAATTTTCGATAACAAAAGTATCATTTTCAAGTCTATAAGAACTCATTACAACTCTCCTTAAACATTTTTTATTGATTATATCATAAAAACAAATAAAAGTAAATAAAAATACTTTACTTTTCAAAAAAACCATGTTATATTTTTATTCGAGGTGAATATATATGAAAATTCTTTCAATAGGAAACAGTTTTTCAGTAGATGCACAAAAATATTTACATCAAATTGCTAAAGAAAATGGTGATGATATTTTCTGTGGTAATACATATATAGGTGGTTGCTCTCTTGAAAGACATTACAACAACATTTTAGAAGACAAAGCAGATTATGAGTATCATGAAAATGGCGAATTCATCGGTGAAATGATATCTCTTAAAGACGCTTTGCTTAAAGATGAATGGGATTACATTACTGTTCAGCAAGTTAGTAGTTTTAGTGGATATACAGATTCTTATTATCCGTATATCACAAAAATTCTTGAATATGTAAAAGAATTAAGACCAAACGCTAAAATTATTATGCACCAAACATGGAGTTATGAAAACGGTAGTTTTCACGGAGATTTCTTCAGATATGACAATGATAGCGATAAAATGCATAATGCACTTGTTAAATCTTATAATGAAGTTGCTGAACGTGAAAACATTGATATAATTTTCCCTTGTGGTGAAATTATTAATAAATTAAGAAAGACAGAATTGTTTGATTATCAAAACGGCGGTGCTTCTCTATGCAGAGATACATTCCATATGGATTTTATTTTCGGTAGATATGCTCTTTCTCTCACTTGGTACAAAGTACTTACAGGAAAAGATGTTACAAAAACAACTTATCTTCCACCTTTTGAAACCGAAGATGAAAGTAACATCAAAAAAATTGAACTTATTAGAAAAACAGTTCAAGAACATTTTGAATAAAAGCAAGTTAAGGCACTCTATAATGAGTGCCTTTTTTAATAAAAGACAAGAAAATTTAAAAAGTTTGTTAATTTTTTATCAATGTTTTAATAAAATATGCTGTTTTTCAATAAAAAAGTTGTTATTTTTTTAACAATGTTATTGACAATTAAAAAATTTAATATATAATAGTAATTATCAAATTTAAAATTTATATTTTCGGAGGAATTTTACCATGGGTAGAGTTTACAATTTTTCAGCAGGTCCTTCAATGCTCCCTGAAGAAGTATTGAAGAAAGCAGCAGCAGAAATGCTTGATTACAACGGTTCAGGTCAATCTGTTATGGAGATGTCTCACCGTTCAAAAGTTTATGATGAAATTATCAAAGGTGCAGAAGCGCTCGTTCGCGAAGTTATGAATGTTCCTGATAATTACAAAGTTCTTTTCTTGCAAGGCGGTGCTTCATCACAATTTGCAATGATTCCATTAAACCTTATGACAAAATCAGGCAAAGCAGATTATGTTATTACTGGTCAATGGGCTAACAAAGCATATAAAGAAGCAGCAAGATACGGCGAAGCAAAAGAAATCGCTTCTTCTGCAGATAAAACATATTCTTACATTCCAAAACTTGATAAAGAAACATTTACTAAAGACGCAGACTATTTCCATATCTGTATGAATAATACTATTTATGGTACTAAATGGCATACTCTTCCTGACACTGGTGACGTGCCACTCGTTGCAGACATTTCATCTTGCATTCTTTCAGAGCCTATCGATGTTTCTAAATTTGGCGTTTTATATGCTGGTTGTCAAAAGAATATGGCTCCTGCAGGTATGACATTAGTTATTATTAGAGAAGATTTAATTGGCAATGCAATGGATATTACTCCAACTATGTTTAACTATAAAACACATTCAGATAATGATTCTATGTTCAACACACCACCTTGCTATACAATTTATATTGCAAAACTTGTTCTTGAATGGGTTAAAGAACTCGGTGGTCTTGAAAAAATGAAAGAATTAAACGAGAAAAAGGCTAAACTTCTCTATGATTTCCTTGATAATAGCAAACTTTTCAAAGGCACTGTTGTTCCTGAAGACCGTTCACTTATGAACGTTCCTTTTGTAACAGGTAATGATGAATTAGATGCTAAATTCGTTAAAGAATCAACTGCAGCAGGTTTTGTTAATCTTAAAGGTCACAGATCTGTTGGTGGTATGAGAGCTTCTATCTATAACGCTATGCCATATGAAGGCGTAGAAAAATTAGTTGAGTTCATGGCTGAATTCGAAAAAAATAACGCTTAATTTAGGAGAAATACATAATGTATAATATTAAAACACTTAATAAAATTTCAAAAATTGGTCTTTCACAATTTGATGATAAATATACTTGCGCAGATGAAATTGAAAATCCTGATGCGATTCTTGTTCGTTCAGCTTCAATGCATGATATGGAATTCCCTGCTTCATTAAAAGCAATTGCTCGTGCGGGTGCAGGCACAAACAACATTCCTTGTGATAAATGTGCAGAACAAGGTATCGTAGTGTTTAACACACCAGGCGCTAATGCAAACGCAGTTAAAGAATTAGTTTTGGCAGGTTTATTAATTTCATCAAGAAAAGTTATTCCTGGTATTGAATGGGCTAAAACATTAAAAGGCGAAGGCGACCAAGTTGGAAAACTCGTTGAAAAAGGCAAATCTGCTTTTGCAGGTCCTGAAATTATGGGCAAAAAACTCGGCGTTATCGGTCTTGGTGCTATCGGTGTATTAGTTGCTAACGCTGCTGAAAAACTCGGTATGGAAGTATATGGTTATGACCCTTATCTTTCAGTTGACGGCGCTTGGAATTTATCAAGAAACGTTAAACACGTTACTTCACTTGATGATATTTATGCTAATTGTGATTATATTTCAATTCACGTGCCACTTAACGATTCAACAAGACACACTGTAAACGAAGAAACTATCGCTAAAATGAAAGATGGCGTTAGAATTTTAAACTATGCTCGTGGCGAATTAGTTGATTCTGATGCAATTATTAAAGCACTTGAAGAAGGCAAAGTAGCAGCATATGTTGTTGACTTCCCTGATGATAAAGTTTTAGGCGTTGAAGGCGTTATCGCAATTCCTCACCTTGGTGCATCTACTCCTGAATCAGAAGAAAATTGTGCTTATATGGCTGCTAAAGAAATTGTTGCTTACCTTGAAAAAGGTTCTATTATCAATTCAGTTAATATGCCTAATGTAAAACTTGGTGCGGTTAATGGCGCAAGAGTTTGTGTTATTCACAAAAACGTTCCTAATACTATTGCTCAAATTTCTTCTTGCTTCTCAAATGCAGGTCTTAATATTGACCAATTATCAAACAACTCTCGCGGCGATTATGCTTATACTGTTGTTGATATCGCAGATGTAACAGATGATGCTGTTAAAGCAATCGAAGAAATCGAACAAGTTATTTCTGTAAGAGTTATTAAATAATTTAACGCAAATTAAAAGACTACTATGAATTTTCATAGTAGTCTTTTTAATTTTATTTAGTTATTGTTTTTTCTTGATTTTGTTAAGTTTTGCATTAACTTCAAGAAGTTGTTCTTTAGTGAAACTAATATCCATCATACCAAGCAATGATGTCAAACGTAACAAAGTAAATCCGCCCATCATTTGCATCATTTCAGGATTAAGTTCAAATCCGGCAGCGCTACCGCCACTTTGCATAGCTTTCATTACGTCTTTGAACATTGAAGCAACTAAAAGTTTGCCCTTCATTGTTGCCATAATGTCTGAAACTTTATCATTTATTGATAAATATCCTTCAACTTCAGTAATATCAAACCAGTTAAGCACAGCACCTTTTTCAACTAATTTGTACGCTGGATTTGGTTCATCAACTTTTCTGATTAAACCTGAATCTTTAAAGTCACCAGCAACTGCAACAAGTTCAGTTTCACCAACGTTTGGAACATCAAAATAGAAGAAGTGGTCTTCTGCTTTTACTTTACCTAATGACTTACCATTAGCAAAAAGTTCAACTTCTGGCAAGTTAGAGTAAACAGTAACTTTTGTTACATCCTCTACCCTGTCAACATAACGTTTACCACAAAGATGAACAAATGGGTCATCTGACAACCATGCTTTATAAGCATAGAAAGAGTCTTTTTTGTATTTTCTATCGAATGTAACAAGACCTTTGTGGTTTTGTCCGTTTTCGCCGCCTTCTGCACGAGCGTCAGCACCAAAGTCAAACATATTCCAAACATGAGTTGCCCAGATGTATTTACGTGTAAAGAGTTGTTTAATCAATTCTTCATGATAATATGACTGATACTCTTCAGTGTAGTCGCCTTGCATTGGATTAGAAGTATGCCAGTTAAGTGCTTCACAACCATATTCAGATACACCAATTGGAATACTTGGGTGAACTTTGTGGAAATTATCAAACCAAGGACCGTTCATTGATGTATCGCCGCCATACCAACCAAAATAATGGTTGTATGAAACTACATCAGGAATTTGAATATATGGGTCATTGATATCACACATAGATACGCAAGCGATAGTAGTAAGACGAGTTTTATCCATCTCGTGAACTAAATCATTAAGAACATTGTGATTTTCAAGCAAATCATCAGTTGAACCGCTCATTGTGATTTCATTTGAAAGACCCCAAACAACTATTGAAGGGTGGTTGTAATTTTGTGTAATAAGTTCTTTCATTTGAGAAATAGTATTCTCACGGCCTGTTGGCATATGTTTTGAAATATAAGGGATTTCAGCCCAGATTACCAAACCTTTTTCATCACAAAGGTCATAGAAATATTGATCATGTTGATAGTGAGCCAAACGAATTGTTGTAGCGCCAACTTCACAAATTAATTCAATATCTTCTTCATGATCTTCTTTTGATAAAGCGTTACCTTTGCCCCATCTGTCTTGGTGACGAGATACACCACGAAGTGGATATTCTTCGCCATTAAGAATAAATCCTTTATCAGGATCAATTTTAAATGAACGACAACCAAATCTTGTGCAAACATCATCAATAACTTCATCGTTTTCGATAAGTTCTGCTTCTACACAATATAAATAAGGGTCGCGTCTGCCGTGCCATAAATGAACGTTTTCGATTTTAAAGTTAACTTTAGTTTCGTCAGAAACAATTTCTTGCAAAGCATTGCAGTCTTTATCATAAACTGTATATCTAATTTTTTGACCATCTTTAGAATCTGTTAAATAAACTTCAACTTCAACATCAGCGTCTTTACCATCAACAACAGGTGTAACTTTAATACCAGGACCACCATAGTAGGCAAGGTCAAAGTGTGATTCGCTAACACAAACGATATTTACATCTCTGTAAAGACCACCATAGAATGTAAAGTCAGCCATTTGTGGATAAACTGTTTCATTCTTTGAGTTATCAACAGTAATAGCAAAGATGTTTTCATTTTCTAATACATCAGTAATTTCAACTCTCCAAGTTGAATAACCGCCATCGTGATGCGCTAAATGTTTACCATTAAGATAAGCATCTGCAGATGAATTAGCACCTTTAATTTCAAGGTAATATCTATCAGATTTAGGCAAATCAACCTTGTCTAACTTTTTAACATAGCAACATGTTCCTCTGTAGTAATCATCGCCGCCATCTTGTCCGTCAATATTATTCCAACAATGTGGAAGACTAACGATATACCATTTTTCAGGTACAGATGTAGGAATTGATTCAAAGTCTTTTGAGAAAGCCCATCTTGTGTTTAAATTATAAATTTCTCTCAATTAAAAAACCTCCTATATTCATTAATAGCGTCTGACTGATTAGCCAGACGCTAATTAAAACTAAATTATTCTGCTGAAACTGTTTCTTTAACTTCCTCAACATCACGACCTAAATCATGATTCATTTGAGCAAGTGTTTTCTTATCAAGATTGTAAACAAGTCCAAGACCAACAAATTGAAGTATTGCAGAGAACATAAATGTTGAAGCAACAATATATCTCATATTAACAGCAACTTCCCAAGCTTGTTGACCTTTGTCAGCGCCAACATAGCCAAATGCTACCATAATGATAAGTACGAGTGAAGGACCAACGCCTTGTGCAAGTTTACGGAAGAATGAGTGTAATGAATATACAGTACCTTCTTCACGATTACCGGTTTTCCACTCATTGTAGTCAATAGCGTCACCCATCATAGCCCAAGATACTGTAGAATAAATACCAAGACCGAGTGAATAAATCAATTGACAAACAATATAAATAACAAGATCAAGATTTGTGTTATTAGGAATAACAACAAAAAGACCAAGACCAGCTATAAGTGAAACAATTGAACCAAATGTAGCAAGTTCTTTTTTGCCAAATTTAGCAACAGCAACACGAGCAAGTGGAGTGAAAACAACAATTGGAATCATAGCAAAAAGTTGCACAATACCAGAAATTTGAACATTTTTATAGTATGATTGGAAAATTACAGTAACTGCTGTAGTAGCACCTTGCATACCAATAAACATACCCATAGCAGCAATTGTTGCGCCTACTGCAGGACGATTCTTGATAAAGTTAACAAATGCTTTGAAAATGTTGAATTTTGGTGCTTCTTCACTAAGTGTGATATTAGTATCTACACGAATTTCTGTGTTTTTAATCATGAATTGGAAACAAAGGAATCCTAAACCACCCATAATTAAAGCAGCAATGAAAACACGTTCACCAATAAGGTTATTATTGCTATCATAAATGATAAATGGAAGAATAACCATTGGTAACATATTACCAAAAATAGAACCAACTGAACGCCAAGCAGAAAGAGAAGCTCTATCTTTTACATCACTTGAAATGAGCGAAAGAAGTGAACCATATGGAACGTTAGCAACTGTATAGAAAGCATCCCAAACTACATAACCAGCGATAAATATAATAAATTTAGCCCAAGTAGGTGCATTTGGAAATGGTAAAAAGCAACATGCTCCACCGATAATCAAGCCAATCGAACCAGCCCATATGTAAGAAAGAAACTTATTGCGTTTGTATTGACGTCTGTCAGAGTCAATAATTGAACCAATTAGTGGGTCATTAATAGCATCCCACACTTGAACAATAATTAAAAGCAATGCATACCAAAGGTCCATACCCATAAACTGTGTCCAGAATATAGACATTGTTCCCTTGAGAGCAAAACTCATATTGCAACCAAGGTCGCCGGCTGCATAAGCGATACTGTCCCTAATTCCAAAAGGACGATTTTTTTGATTTGCCATATTTTTAATTCCTCTCAAAAGTTTTTATTAAACAAATTTTGTTTAACTGTTCATATTATACAACATAATATTTTTATTTGCGAGTAATATTTTAATTACTTTTTGTATTTTTTTAATAATTTCTATTGATTTTGCTGAAAATTTGTACTATAATAAATGAAAATGTTAAGAATTTCATTGACATTTGTCTAATTTATACAACGTCAAGGAGCAAATTATGTTACATCTATCAGAGCTTAAATTTGTACAAAATGTGCTTAAAAAGAATAATATACAATCGCTGCTCGTTAATCCATATGATAAAATTGACAATAGAATCGATTACGGAATTAGAACAATTTTTGGCAGTAAAGCAGAAAAGGACCTAACATTTGAAGAATTGTTAAGTCCTTTAAAGAAAAACATCATTTATAAATTAACTGACAATTTTAGATGTTCATACATTTTTATGTTATTATCTAATGAAGATAGGAACTCATTGTTCTGTATTGGTCCTTTTTTAAACAAAATCATAGAACACGAAAATTTACTTGAATGGGCTGAAAAATATTCTTTAAATCAAGAGTATATCAGGCAACTTGAAATTTTTTATCAAAGTTTGCCAATTTTACCTGACGATAGCGTTATCTATTCAATAATAGACTCTTTTGCTGAAACTGTATATGGCACAGGCGGGCAATTTACTAGTCTTGAAATAGGCAATGATTTTTCAGTTGAAACTCCTGATTTTACATTAAAAAATGATTTTCCGGATATAAGTGATAGTGAATTCAACATTCAGATTATGGAAGCAAGATATGCTTTTGAAAATGAAATAATGAACGCAGTTTCACAAGGCCTTGAACAAAAAGCAGAATCTATTTTAAACACACTTGGAAAATCCGCTTTAGAAAGAAGGCTCCCCGATCCTGTAAGAAACACTAAAAATTATTGTATTATAATGAATACATTATTAAGAAAAGCAGCGGAAAATGGTGGTGTTCATCCTGTTTATCTAGATAGCACATCTTCAAATTTTGCTAAAAGAATTGAATCGCTAACATCGCTTTACGCAGTTCAATGTTTAATGGTTGAAATGTTTAAAACTTATTGTAGATTAGTTAATAAACATTCATTAAAAGACTATTCCCTACCTGTTCAAAAAACAATTATTTCTATTGATTCTGATTTGACTGCTGATTTAACTTTAAGCACTTTAGCAGAAAAACAAAATATTAGTTCTGGGTATTTGTCTGCGTTATTCAAAAAAGAAACAGGAAAAACACTCACTGATTTTGTAAACGAAAAAAGAATTGATTATGCTAAAAAATTATTAAAAAATTCGAATTTACAAATACAAACAATTGCGCAATATTGTGGAATACCTGATTTTCAATACTTTTCTAAAATATTTAAAAGATATGTTGGAACAACGCCAAAAAATTTCAGAAAAGGTTAAAAACTGTTTTTATTATATTTTGGACTAATTCCGTATTCTGACTTAAATGCACGATAAAAATTAGTATAATCTTTAAATCCACATTTAAAGCAAACATCTGTTGCTTGAATGCCTTGATTTAACATCTGCTTTGCAACGGTTAATCGTTTTAACATTATATACCTATATACACCCGTGCCTACTTCTTTACTAAATTCATGTGACAAGTGATATTTGCTTACAAAGAAATTTTGTGCAAGTTCATCTAATGAAATTTCTTTATTATAATGTAAGTCAATGTATTTTAAAACATCTGATACTAAACGGGACTGTTTGTGCGCTGCAAGTTTATTAACTTTTGATTTGTTTACGATTCTATTCAACTCTATCATAAATTGAATAAAAACACTCTGCGCATACATTTTATTTGCAAATTCATCACCATAATACTCGTGAACTAACTTTGCTAGATTTGAAGTTAAATCAGACAATTCAAATTCATTTGAAATTTTTATTAAGCAATTTTTTGTTTCTTTAACTTTTTTAAAGCAATTTGATAAATTATCATCGCTGAAAAACATTTCTTCAAGATATTTTTTATTTATCCAAAGAACAATTCTTTCATATACTTTTGAATTTTCTAGTACAATTGGTCTGTGCAAAACAAGTGGGTTAATTAGCAATAAGTCCCCAGGCTCAAGATTATAAACTTGACCCTCAACCCAATAAGACACATCGCCATTCAAAAGAAAGTAAACTTCATAAAAATCGTGGTCATGCACTTCTACATTTGAAATTTTAGGCTCTTTATAATGAAAGATTTCAAAACTATCATTTTTCATTACTTGCCTATTTTCAAAACCTTGTGATTTTTCTCTCATTTAATCACCTCTTTCATAGTTTACCACAAGATTTGCAATGTTTCAAGCAATTTTAACAATATTCATTGCAAAAACTTTGTGTTATATTAAGTATATCAAAAACAAGGAGTACTCTTTATGAAAAAATTTATGGACAAAGATTTTTTGCTTTCAACAAAGACTGCAAAAACTCTTTTTCACGATTTTGCAGATGACTGTAAAATCATTGATTATCACTGTCATGTAAATCCAAAAGAGATATATGAAGATGTTAAATTCGAAAACATCACTCAAATTTGGCTTGATGGCGACCATTACAAATGGCGTATTATGCGTTCAAATGGCGTTGATGAAAAGTATATTACCGGCGACGCTACTGACAGAGAAAAATTTCAAAAGTTTGCCGAAAGTTTGCCGAAAGCAATTGGCAACCCAATGTATCATTGGTGTCATCTTGAATTAAAAAAATATTTTGGCTATAAAGGCGTATTAAACGGAGAAACCGCTGAAGAAGTTTGGAATTTATGCAACAAACAACTTAAAGATGATAATTTAAGCGTTAGAAGCATAATTAAAAACAGTAATGTTGAATTTATAGGTACTACTGATGACCCTATTGATTCATTAGAGTGGCACAAAAAAATCAAAGAAGATAAATCTTTTGAAACAATTGTTGCTCCTTCTTTTAGACCTGATAAAGCGCTTAATATTGACAAGCCTGGTTGGTTAGAATATATTAAACAACTTTCAAATGTATGTGGATTTGAAATCAAATGCGTTGATAACCTTAAAAAAGCATTAGAAAATAGAATTTACTATTTTAATGAAAACGGTTGTTGCGCTAGTGACCACGGGCTTGACTATGCAATGTTTAGAGTTGCTGATAAAAAAGCAGTTGATAAAATCTTTAAAAAAGGTTTGAATAAAAAGCCAGTTACAATTGAAGAAGCAGAGATTCTAAAAACAGAACTTTTGCAATTTTGTGCAGAAAAATATTCACAACTTGGTTGGGTAATGCAAATTCATTATAATTGCTTAAGAAACCCAAATTCAAAGATGTTTGATATGATAGGTCCTGATACAGGTTTTGACTGTATCGGTCCAAATAATGGCTCTAAAGCAATTTCTTCCCTACTTGATTCCTTATACAAGAAAAATTGTTTACCAAAAACTATTCTATATAGTTTGGACAGTGCCGACAACTCATTTTTAGACACAATTATTGGTGCATTCCAAGGTACAGAAGTTGCTGGAAAACTTCAACACGGTAGTGCTTGGTGGTTTAATGACAACAAACAAGGTATGAAAGACCAGATGATTAGTCTTGCTAATTTAAGTCTGCTCGGTAACTTTGTTGGTATGCTCACTGACTCAAGAAGTTTCTTAAGTTATACCCGTCACGAATATTTTAGAAGAATTTTATGTGAATTAATTGGTGAGTGGGTAGAAAACGGCGAATATCCTGATGATATTGAAACTCTTGGAAAAATTGTTAGAGATATTTGTCACGATAATGCTAAAAAGTATTTTAAAATGGAGGATTAATATGTTATGAATATGAAAATGTCTTTTAGATGGTATGGTGAATCTGACCCAATTTCTCTTGAGTACATTTCACAAATTCCTGGTATGCGTTCAATTGTATCAGCGGTTTATGATGTAAAACCTGGCGAAGTTTGGCCTGAAGAATCTCTTGAAAAAATGAAAAAACAATGCGAAGACAAAGGCTTAATCTTTGATGTTGTTGAATCAATTCCTGTTCACGAAGATATTAAACTTGGTCGTGGCGATGTTAATAAACTTTTAGATGTTTATTGTGAAAACATTCGTAGATGCGCAAAATACGGCATTAAATGCATAACGTATAACTTTATGCCTGTGTTTGACTGGACTCGTACTCAACTTGATAAAAAAGCGCCAGATGGGTCTACTAGTCTTGTTATGTATTGGGACCAAATGAGAGGGCTTGACCCATTAAAAGATGATATTCATCTTCCTGGTTGGGATTCAAGTTATTCACAAGAAGAAGTTAGAGAACTCATTAATGCTTACGGTGAAATTGGCGAAGAAGGTTTATGGGCAAATCTTGAAAAATTCTTGAAAAAAGTTATTCCTGTTGCCGAAGAATGCGGTGTTAGAATGGCAATTCACCCTGACGACCCTCCGTATCCTATTTTTGGTCTTCCAAGAATCATTACTTGCGAAGAAAATCTTGATAGATTTTTAGCAATTGTTGACTCCCCTGCTAACTCACTTTGCTTGTGTACAGGCAGTCTTGGTTGCGCAAAGGCTAACGACATTCCAAAAATGATTAGAAAATACGCTAAAATGGATAGAATCGCATTTATGCATATTAGAAATGTTAAAATTATGGAAGATGGTTCATTTGAAGAACGTGCACATTTATCTGACTGTGGTTCTTTAGATATATGCGAAATTGTTAAGGCTTTAGTTGAAAATAATTATGATGGTTATGTTCGCCCTGACCACGGCAGAATGATTTGGGGCGAAACAGGTAAACCAGGTTATGGTTTGTTTGACAGAGCATTAGGCGCTACTTATATTAACGGATTATTTGAGGCTTGTGAAAAGTCAAAATAGGAGGAATTTTTTATGAATAAAAATGTTTTATCGACAGATTTAAGCGGTAAAGTTGCGGTTGTAACAGGCGCAGGCGGAGTTCTTTGTAGTAACTTTGCAAAAGTTCTTGCTCGTGCAGGCGCTAAAGTTGCTTTGCTTGATTTAAATGAAGAAGCAGCAAATGAATTTGCTCAAGAAATTGTTGCTGAAGGTGGAATTGCAAAAGCATATGCTTGCAATGTACTTGATAAAGAAATTTGTGAAGATGTTGCTAAAAAAGTTCTTGAAGATTTAGGTAAATGTGATATACTAATTAATGGTGCCGGTGGTAATAATCCAAAAGCAACAACTGATAAAGAATATTTTGAAATTGACGATGTTGATGCTGATACAAAAAGTTTCTTTGACCTCGATGCTTCCGGTGTTGGTTTTGTATTTAATTTAAACTTTCTCGGTACACTTCTTCCTACACAAGCGTTTGCTAAACAAATGGTAGGAAGAGAAGGTTGTAGCATTCTTAACATTTCATCGATGAATGCTTATACTCCACTCACAAAAATCCCTGCTTATTCAGGTGCAAAAGCGGCTATTTCTAACTTTACACAATGGCTTGCTGTTCATTTTTCTAAAGTTGGAATTAGAGTTAATGCAATTGCTCCAGGATTTTTTTCAACAAAACAAAACGCAAAACTTTTATGGAATGAAGATGGCACACCAACTGCTAGAACCGGCAAAATTTTAGCAGCAACTCCTATGGGCAGATTTGGCGAAAGCGAAGAACTTGAAGGTGGCTTATTGTTTTTAGTTGATGAAAAAGCAGCGGGATTTATTACCGGTGTAGTTTTACCTGTTGACGGTGGTTTTTCTGCTTATTCAGGTGTTTAATTTATTTGAAAGGAATTTTATATTATGACAGATTTAAACAAAAAGATTTCTGAAATCGGCGTTGTTCCTGTAATTAAACTCAACAACCCTGAAAGAGATGCGGCTAATCTTGCAAAGGCGCTTTGCAAAGGCGGTGTTCCGGTTGCAGAAGTAACATTCAGAGCAGCAGGTGCAGATACTGCCATTAAATTAATGAAAGAGGCTTGTCCTGAAATTTTAGCAGGCGCAGGTACTGTTACTACTACAGAGCATGTTGATAAAGCAATTGCAGCAGGTGCAGAATTCATTGTTACCCCTGGTTTTGACCCTGAAATCGTTGCTTATTGTGTAGATAAAGGTATTGCTATTTATCCTGGTTGTACAACTCCTACTGATTATCATGCGGCATTAAAATTTAATTTGGAAGTTTTAAAATTCTTCCCTGCTGAACAGTCAGGCGGTCTTGCTAAAATCAAAGCAATGAGCGCACCTTTCCCTAACTTTAAAATTATGCCTACAGGCGGCATTTCATTAAATAATCTTAAAGAGTATATTTCATGTCCTGTTATTTGTGCATGTGGTGGCTCATATATGGTTACTGCAGATTTAATTGATAATCAAAAATGGGATGAAATCACTGCACTTTGTGAAAAATCCGTTGAAATTGTTAAGGAGGCAAGAAAATAATGAAAAGAGTAGTTACATTCGGCGAAATTATGTTAAGACTTGCACCACAAGGTTATTATCGTTTCTTCCAAAATGACCAGATGCAAGCAACTTTCGGTGGCGGTGAAGCAAATGTTGCTGTTTCACTTGCTAATTATGGTTTAGATAGTGTTTATGTTACAAAATTACCAAAACACGCAATTGGTCAAGCGGCAGTTGATTCACTCCGCTATTTTGGTGTTGATACTTCAAAAGTTGTTCGTGGTGGCGAGCGTGTTGGTATTTATTTCTTGGAAAAAGGCGCTTCACAAAGAGGTTCAGTTTGTATTTATGATAGAGCACATTCTTCTATTCAAACTGCTAGCAAAGAAGATTTTGACTGGGATAGTATTTTTGAAGGCGCAGACTGGTTCCACTTCACAGGTATCACTCCAGCACTCGGCAAAAATGTAGTTGAAATTTGTAGAGAGGCTTGTATCGCCGCTAAAGCAAAAGGCGTTAAAATTTCTTGCGACTTAAACTATAGAGGTAAACTCTGGACACGTGATGAAGCAAGAGAAGCAATGACAGACCTTTGTCAATATGTTGATGTTTGTATTTCTAACGAAGAAGATGCTAAAGATGTATTTGGCATTGAAGCAGAAGACACAGATATCTATGGCGGTAAATTAAATCACGAAGGTTACAAATCAGTTGCAAAACAACTTATGGATAAATTCAATTTTGAAAAAGTAGCTATCACACTTCGTACATCTATTTCTGCAAGCGATAACGACTGGGCAGGTATGCTTTATGATGGTAAAGACTACTGCTTCTCAAAATCTTATCATCTTCATATTGTTGACCGTGTTGGCGGTGGTGATAGTTTTGGTGGTGGACTTATTTATTCACTCCTTTCAGGAAAATCTACACAAGAAGCAATTGAATTTGCTGTTGCTGCATCTGCTCTTAAACATTCTGTTGAAGGCGACTATAACAGAGTTTCAGTTTCAGAAGTTGAAAAATTAGCAGGTGGCGACGGTTCAGGTCGTGTGCAAAGATAAAACATTTAAAAACTGTTCAAGGAAACTTGAATAGTTTTTTATTTATACTTGAATATATTATAAAAAGTAGTATAATTAATTTATGGAGATGATTAAATGAAAAAGTTAATTATATTATTGATTTGTGTGTCAATATTTTTATGTGGTTGTTCACATCAAAAAATTGATAATAATTCTACTACTAAAAGCACCACAACTACAACGCAAACCACAAAACCTTTGCACTCTGAATTTTATATAGAAAATCTAGCAGTAGAAGATGTAATAAAGTATTTTAAAGAAGTTAGTTTAGATAGTGAGTTTGTTAATTCTGGCAATCCAAAAGTTGTTCAAAAATGGGTTGAGCCTATAACATACTGTCTTTTTGGCGAACCAACAGAAGAAGATGAAAACATTATAAATTCGTTTTGCGAACAAATTAATCAAATTCACGGTTTCCCTGGAATCACTCAAGTTAGCAAAGATGAGTTTGCAAATTTAGAAATATTCTTTTGCGATGAAAACGAAATGATAGACCGTCTTGGCGATAATTTTTATGGAATGGATGGCGGTGTTACATTTTGGTATGAAGAAAATGAAATTTACAGCGCTACTATTTGTTGCAGAACTGATTTAGACCAAATACTTCGAAATTCTGTTATTCAAGAAGAAATATATAACGGTCTAGGTCCTTTGCAAGACACTGTCTTAAGAGAAGATAGTTTGATTTATCAGGAATTTTCTCAACCTCAAAAAATGACCGAAATTGATTTATTGATTTTAAAATTACTTTATCATCCGAATATTAAATGTGGAATGAATGATGTTGAATGTGAAAAAGTTATTCGCTCACTTTATTATTAAAAACAAAAAAGAAGTTGGCTTAAAGCCAACTTCTTTTTTTGGTGCGGATAACAGGACTTGAACCTGCAAGTCTTACGACACATGAATCTGAATCATGCGTGTTTGCCAATTTCACCATATCCGCATATTATTGGTATTATACATCTATTTTTTAAAAAAATCAATTATCGTTAAGTATATTTTTTAAAAAATTACTAAAAATATAGTTGTATCTTAATTAAGGAGGAAACGACTATGGATAAATGTAATTGTAACACATGTATTGAGTGTACTGTAACTTCTTGTAAAAACCACAGTACAGAAGCAAACTACTGTGCACTTGATAAAATCAAAATTGGTACACATGAATGTGACCCAACAGTTGAACAATGTACCGACTGTCTTTCTTTTGAAATGAAATAAGATATAAAAAGAGTTGAGGAAAACCTCAACTCTTTTCTTTTTTTACAAAAACGGTGTTAAATTATCAATATTTTGTTTTTGAATAGTAATTAATTCATTTGCAAGATTAGTAATCTTTTTATCACAAAGTCTATGATGATTAATCGCTTTGTTCATTCCGATAATGCCCATATTATTGCCTTGAATTACTAAATCTGCAATATGGCTTGGCGTTTTATCAAGAACAGTATTCATATAAATACCCATTTTAGCCATTCTCTTTTTCGCCATACTTGCCGGCCTTGGTTTAACTTTTCTTTCATTAAGTTCTTTTGATAATTTGTTTTGAAAGTCCCTATAAGTGTACTTTTCTCTAATTAATTCATGTTTGATTTTTTGAGAATCTGTGCGCTTAATGATAGTATCAAGCGTTTCTGCTCCCATTCTGACGCCTCTATAAATGTCAGATAAATAATCAACATTTCTGTCCATAAATACCACCTCATTATATATTATGGACAAACTACACTAAAATATGCGTAAACCCTTTGGATAATGATTTTTTAATTTACCATTTGATGCTTTTCCAAAACCTATGCTCATTCCTTCAACCAAAACTGCAACATATCCTTTTTTATCACAGTCAATTTCCAAACCTTTTAAAAAGTTTATTATATTATTGTCATCAATTGAAAAATCAACATACTTCTTTATTTCGAATTTTGATTTTGACATAAAAAGTTCATGGCTTGGAATAAATCTATTTTTTACTATTTCCCCTGCTTTTACGCCTGCTTTAATTATCTTAATTCCTTTTGTTTGCGGATAAATTTTAGGCAACAAATAAACTATTCCTTTGTTTTCATAAACCCTTTCAAGAGAATTTGAAAAAGTTTCATAATAAAAATCTTCAAAAGCGGGGTTTTTATACTCTTTATATTCAAATCCTTTTACATTACATTCGCAGTATTCAGTTTTAATAAACTTTGCAATAAAATGACCTTCGCCGCCATCTTGAAACAATATTCTTCGAGTTTTAGAAATATCGTTTCTATTTGTGTGATATGTATAGCCGTCTCTACCAAAATTTTGATTAATTTCAACTAATTCAAAGTTTGGATTTCTTTCAAGAAAATTTTCAACAGTAATCTCGTTTTCTTCTAATGATAATGTACAAGTTGAATAGACTAGAGTACCACTAGATTTAACACATTTTGCCGCATTATCTAATATTTCTGCTTGTCTTAAAGCACACATTTCTCTGTTTTCGATTTTCCACTCGTTAATAGCGTTGATTTCACGTCTTATCATTCCTTCTCCAGAACAAGGCGCATCAACCAAAACTTTATCAAAATATCCTGATAAATTTTCAGCAATAACAGAAGTATCTGCATTAGATACAATTGCATTTTTAACTCCGCATCGCTCTAAATTAGATGCCAAAATCTTTGCGCGCGATGAAACATATTCGTTACTCCACAAAAGACCTTTGCCACACAAGTAATCGGCTATTTGAGTAGATTTTCCACCTGGAGCCGCACACAAATCAAGAACTTTATCCCCTTTATGAACATCTAAAACTGTAACCGCGCTCATTGCAGAGGGTTCTTGAAGATAAATAGCGCCACAATGATGAAACGGATGATTTCCTACACCTTTTAAATCATTATCTATGTAAAAACCTCTGTCTGAAAAAGGCAAAGGTTTTGTTTCAAAGCCAATTTTATCACGAATCAAATTAATATCTGCTTTTAAAGTATTAATTCTCATTCCACGATAAGGAGTTTTATCAAGATAATCAAAATATTCATCAAAATCATTTCTTAAAGTTTCTTTCATACAATTTAAAAAACCGTCAGGAAGATTCATAACTTTTAAACCCCTCTCCAAAAATTTCTCCTGCTTCCATAGTAACAATAAAAGCAGAATCATCAACTGCTTTCACAATATTATGAAATCTCGCCGCCTCATATCTATGAGTAGCACATAACAAAACATTTCTATTTTCACTAACATTTTCTAAAAATGTTGGTAATCTACCAAGAATAGTTTTTGATTTTTCAATTATCTCTTCGCAATGGTCAGATTTAACGAGAATTAATCTCCCTTTATCTGTGCCATAAAGAATAGTATCAATAGCCTTCGTTTGTACAAAAATAGATACAACTGCAAACAAAGCGTTTTCTATATTTCTATAAACTAAAGCCGAAGCAACAACTACAGTTGCATCTAAAATCATAATAATACTGCCAATTGAAAAATGCGAAAACTTTTCTCTAATAATTTTAGCAATAATATCTACTCCGCCTGTAGTAGCGCCTCGCAAAAATATTATTCCAAGTCCAACGCCTGTAAGCAAGCCGCCAAAAACAGAACAAAGTATTTTTTCACCTTTATAAAAAGGTATAACATATGCCACTATATCGATTAAAACAGTCATAATCATAGTGGCAATAATTGATTTATAAATAAATTTAAAACCATACCTGTTAGCACCAATTATGAAAACAGGTATATTTAGTATTAAAACAGTTGTACCAATAGGAATACTAAACAACGAATTTAATATAGTTGCAACACCTGTAAATCCACCAGATGCAATATCGTTTGGTGCATTAAAAACAGATATTCCTATTGAAACTAAAACTCCGCCAAAAATAAAAAATAAAATATCTAATCTTTTAGATTTTAAACTCATTACATATCTCTCCTAAAAGTTATGTAATGAGTTTTATTAATTGAAAATCACATCAAATAATTCATATATTCTCTCATTTTGAGAAGTTAAATACAAATAACCAAATAATGTTTCAACACCTGTTGCGCAGTGATAATCGCCTTCAGTAGCGTTTTTAGGAGTATGATTATTATGCGCATTTCTTCCCTTTTTATAATAAGAAAGTTCTTTTTCATTTAAAAGATTTTCTATTTTTTTAAAAGCATTCGCTTGTCCGTTTGCATTAACGAGTTTTGCGGATGAAGAATGCAAATCATTTGATCTGCATTTTCCAATAACACAAAGCCGCTCTCTAACAAGTAACGAATAAACAGCGTCACCAACAAATGCTAATTGGTCAGTAGTTGCCATTTTTATATCAAAATCATTAGATAAATTCAACATAAATTTCTCGCTTAATCAATAAAATCAAATTCAAAATCATAAATAACAACAGTATCACCGTTTTCAACGCCGTATTCTCTTAACGCAGAAATTATACCTGATTTTTCAAGAACAGTTTGGAAATACTGAAGTTGTTCAAAATCATTAGGGTTTGTTTTATCCATAAGTGGATGAATCCATTCTGCTACAACCTCATAGTAATCATCGTGTTTAACGATAGAAAACTCTTGTTTTTTGTCAACATCAACAACAACTTCCGGCGCTTCTTCAACTTCATATTTTATAATTGGTGGAAGATTCTCAAGTTCTTTTGCAACATAATTCATAAGTTCTTGAGTGCCTTCTAAAATAGGTGCGCAAATAGTAAAGAATTTCAACCCTTTTGCCTCAACATATTCTTTAAATTCTTTAATTTGTTCTGGTTCTGCCATATCAATTTTATTACCAACAACAATTTGTGGACGAGTTGCAAGCTCCGGAGAAAATACCTTTAATTCTTTATTAATGGTTTCAAAATCTTCTATAGGATTTCTTCCTTCAGAGCCTGAAATATCAACAACATGAAGCAATAATCTACATCTTTCAACGTGGCGCAAAAACTGATGACCAAGACCTGCACCTTCACCTGCACCTTCAATTACACCAGGAATATCTGCCATAACAAACGAACATTCATCATCAATTCTTACAACACCTAAAACAGGTGTGAGAGTGGTAAAGTGATAGTTAGCGATTTTAGGCTTTGCTTGTGACACAACAGAAACCAATGTTGATTTACCAACATTAGGGAAACCTAAAAGTCCCACATCGGCAAGAAGTTTTAATTCCATAATTATATCAAATTCTTCACCTGGTTTTCCTTCTTTAGAAAAACGAGGAATCTGACGAGTTGAGGTAGCAAAATGAGTATTACCCCAACCACCTTTGCCACCTTTTGCGGCAACAAAACTCTCGCCATCGGAAAGGTCGGCCATAATTCTTCCTGATTCTGCTTCTTTAAAAACAGTACCTACAGGTACTTTAATAACAGTATCAGCTCCAGATTTGCCATAGCAACGGTTACTACCACCTTTTTCACCATTAGCAGCAGTATATTTCTTTTTATAACGAAAATCTGCAAGAGTGGTTAAATGCTTGTCAGCGATGAAAATAATATCTCCGCCTTTACCACCATCGCCACCGTCAGGTCCGCCATTTGCAACATATTTTTCACGATGAAAGGTTACAGCGCCATTTCCGCCGTCCCCTGCTTTTACATGAATTTTTGCAACATCAATAAACATAAATTTCTCCTAAACTCAAATATCGTTTCTAACAATATCTGAATAAGTTTCTCTTTTAACAATTATTCTTGGCTTTTTATCATTAATCATTACCATTGCAGGTCTTGGAATTCTATTATAATTAGAAGCCATTGAGAAGTTATAAGCACCTGTTGATAAAACTGCTAAAACATCTCCTTTTTCAGGTTTAGCAATTTTAACATTTTCTTGAATAAGGTCGCCGCTTTCACAACATTTACCTGCAATAGTAGCAGTATAATCACACTCTTTATCAGCTTTATTTGCAATAACAACGCTATATTCTGCATTGTAAAGAGCATATCTAGGATTATCACCTAATCCACCATTTACAGTTACATAATTTCTTACATCTTTAATTTCTTTAACTGCGCCAATATCATAAAGAGTAATTCCGGGAGCGCCAACAATTGACCTGCCTGGCTCAATTAATATTTTTGGAACACTTAAATCATTTTTAGCGCAAAAATCTTTAATAACTTTTGCAACTTCAGTCATATAAGTTTCATAAGAAAAATGCTCGTCAGACTCTAAATATTTAATTGCAAATCCGCCACCTAAATTAAGCGACTTAAATTCAACACCAAGTTCATCTTTAATTTTTTTAAAGAATGTAAGCATAACATTTGCCGCTTCTACAAAAGGTTCGTCATCAAAAATTTGTGAACCAATGTGACAATGAAGGCCGATAAGATTCAAATTAGACATTTTAGTAGCCGCAACAACCGCTTCATATGCTTCGCCATTTTCAAGCGCAAAACCAAATTTGCTATCGATTTGACCGGTTTTCACAAAATCATGAGTATGAACATCTATACCAGGCTTAATTCTGAACATAATATCTACATTCAAATTACGCTCAAAAGCTAGTTCATTTAATTCTTCTAATTCAAAATAGTTATCAACTACTATTACGCCAACATTATTTTCAATAGCATAAATCAACTCATCAGTAGTTTTATTATTTCCATGAAAATAAATCTTTTCTGCAGGAAAATCTGCCTTTAAAGCAGTATAAATTTCGCCGCCAGAAACACAGTCAATTCCAAGTCCTTCTTCATTAACAATTCTACACATTTCAAGACAATTCAACGCTTTTGAAGCAAACAACACCAAACCGTTATCAAAATTATCATCGATAGATTTTTTAAACATTCTACAATTATTTCTAACAGTTTGTTCATCCATAACATAAAGTGGTGTGCCATAAGTTTTTGCAAGTTCAACAGTATCACAACCACCAATTGTTAAATTGCCATTATTTATACCTAAACATTCGCTAGTAAACATCAATCATTTTCCTTTACTTTTGATGAAATATAATTTTTTAGTTCCTCAATTCCATCACCTTTAAGAGAAGAAACAGGAATCATTTTTGGCTTGTTGTCAAGAAAAGAAAGTTCTTCTTCCAATGCTTCAAGCCTGTTTTTAGTTTCAGTTTTATTTAGTTTGTCCGCTTTTGTAAGTGCAATAACAAAATCAAAGCCCATTTGCTCTAAATAATCTATCATATCCAAATCGAGTTGACTTGGTTTATGACGCATATCTATAAGTTGAACAACAAGTGAAATATTTCTGTTAGTAGTAAAATATGCATCCATAAGGTCTGCCCATCTACGTTTTTCACCTGCAGAAACCTTTGCATAACCATAACCAGGCAAGTCAACTAATCTAGAATCAACAACATTATAAAAGTTAATTGTTACAGTTTTACCTGGCTGCGAACTAACTTTTGCCAAACTTTTTCTATTCAATATTTTGTTAATTAATGAACTTTTTCCAACATTAGACCTGCCGGAAAAAGCAACCTCTTTACAGTCAGAGGGTTTTAACTGTTTTGGAGTACCAAAAGCAGCCTCAAAATATGCTTTTTCAAATTGCATAATAAAATTCCTTTTATTCAAATATTAATGGCAATGGCTCTAAAAAGATAATATCATCTCTATTTGCCGCATCGCCTTCTGCTAATACTGCAGCGCAACCAACAGTTTCACATCCTGCAGCATCAACTAATTTTTGCACTGCAATTAAAGATTCGCCTGTTGAAATAACATCATCAACGATCAAAACTTTTTTGCCTTTAATCTCTTCTGCTTCATATTCACTCAAATATAAATGTTGAACGTTTGCAGTAGTAATAGATTTAACTTCAACTTCTAATGGATTACCCATATAAAGTTTTGGGCCTTTTCTTATTACAAAATACTTTTTACCACTCTGTCTTGACATTTCATATGCAAGTGGAATAGATTTTGCTTCCGGAGTAATGATATAGTCAAATTCAGGAACTTTTTTCAAAAGTTCTTTTGATGATGCAACAGTAATTTCAGTATCACCAAACAAAATAAAAGCAGCAATTGAAACTTTATCATTAATAGGAAATACAGGTAATTCTCTTTCAAGTCCTGCAATAGTCATTTTATAAGATTTCATAAATTTCACATCCTAACACATTTTACCTGATAATTGCTCGCCTGATAACAAATGGAAATGAATATGATGAACAGATTGACAACCATATTCGCCTGAATTTGTCACAATTCTAAAGCCATTATCAAGATTTAATTCTTTTGCAATTTTTGCCGCTACTACAAATACTTTTGCAACTAAATCTGCGTTTTCTTCTGTAATATCTGCAGCGGAATCGATATGTTCTTTTGGTATAATCAAAATATGCACAGGCGCTTGAGGATTAATATCTTTAAACGCATATAAATACTCATCTTCGTATACTTTTGTTGACGGAATTTCTCCGTTTATAATTTTACAAAATAAACAATCCATGTCAGCACCTTAACCTTTAATCATATTTTCAAGAATACCATCAACCGCAAGTAAAGCCTCATCAACTTTTGTAATATCTTTACCGCCTGCCATAGCGCTATCAGGTTTACCGCCACCTTTTCCGCCGGTAATCATAGCAACTTCTCTTACAATATTACCTGCGTGAGCGCCTTTTTTAACTGCATCTTTACCGCAAGCACAAGCAAATGTTACATTCATTTTTTCTTTGTTAATTCCTGCAACAACTGCAACAATATTTTGATTCAAATCTTTAAAAGTATCACACATATTTCTTAAGTTTCCTGAATCCATACCTGTTGTAGCAATAGCGATAACTTTAACGCCTTTAACATCTCTTGCTTTATCAAGAGTTTCTTTTGCTTTTTGAGCGGCAATTTGTTGATTCATTTCACTCAATTTTCTTTCAGCGGCTTTTAATTCATTAACTGCTTGAGTAACCTTATCAGAAAGTTCATCAGGATTACCTGCTTTTGTAACTTCACAAAGTGTAGATAAAATGAATTCATTAGCGCCGATATAAGTTAAAACGCCTCTGCCTGTTACTGCTTCGATTCTACGAACACCAGACGCAACTGAACCTTCGGACATAATGTGGAAAAGACCAAGTTGAGCAGTATTTGAAACGTGTGTACCACCACAAAGTTCAACAGAATCGCCTGCTGATACAACTCTTACTGTATCACCATATTTTTCGCCAAACAATGCCATTGCGCCACGTTTTTTAGCCTCATCAATTGGCAATACTTCAGTTTTAACTTCAACTGCATTTAAAATAGCATCATTTACTATTTTTTCAACTTGTTTTAACTCATCATTACTAACTGCAGAAAAATGTGTAAAGTCAAATCTTAATCTATTTGCAGTTACTTCTTGACCTGCTTGTTCAACGTGAGTACCAAGCACGGTTCTCAACGCATTTTGTAAAAGGTGTGCAGCAGTATGATTTCTCATAATTGCTTTTCTGTTTTCAACATCTACTTCTGCGTTAACAATTGTATCAACTGAAAACTCACCACTTTTAACAACACCAAAGTGCATATAAACACCATCAGGATTTTTCTTAACATTTGTTACTTCAAAAACGCCTGAAGCAGATGAAATCACACCTGTATCTGCTACTTGACCACCTGACACTGCGTAAAATGGAGTTTTATCCAAGACAATAATTGCTTTGTTTCCTTCAGAAATTGAAGAAACAGTTTCACCATCTAAAACAAGTGATTTAACATTTGAATCGCAAGAAAGTTCTTCATAACCAACGAATTCAGTTTCATTGATGCCTTCAAATTTAAGTTCATTACTTGCCCAAGATTCGCCATCAGATGCCTTTCTAGCATTTCTTGCTCTTTCTTTTTGCTCAACCATTAATTTTTGGAATTCGTCTTCATTAACAGTTAAGCCGCTTTCTTCAAGCACATCTTTTGTAAGGTCAAGCGGAAAACCATAAGTATCATAAAGTTTAAACGCGCTTTCGCCTGAAAGTTCTTTACCTTCAACTTTATCTATCAAATCATTAAGCATAGCAAGACCTTGGTCAATTGTTTTGATAAATGATTCTTCTTCATTGTTGATAAGTTTTTTAATAAAATCTTTTTTATCAAGAACTTCAGGATATGCGTTTTTATTTTCTTCAATAACAGTATCGCAAACATCAGATAAAAATGCTTTATTAATTCCAAGTAATTTTCCGTGTCTTGCTGCTCTTCTTAATAATCTACGAAGAACATAGCCTCTACCTTCATTCGAAGGCATAACACCGTCTGCTATCATAAATGTAGTTGAACGGATATGGTCAGTGATAACGCGAAGAGAAATATCAGTTTTCTCACTATCACCATAATTAACACCGGCAATTTTGCTTACATGCTTCATAATATTTTGAACTGTATCAACTTCAAAAATATTATTAACATCTTGCATAATACAAGCAAGGCGCTCAAGACCCATACCTGTGTCTATATTTGGATGTTCAAGTGGAGTATAGTTACCGTTACCATCGTTATCAAATTGAGTAAATACATTGTTCCAAAACTCAACATATCTATCACATTCACAACCAACTTTACAGTCAGGGCTACCACAACCGTATTTTTCGCCTCTGTCAAAATAAAGTTCTGAACAAGGACCGCAAGGACCAGAGCCGTGCTCCCAGAAGTTATCTTCTTTACCCATTCTTACAATATGGTCAGGACTAACGCCAACTTCTTTTGTCCAAATTTCAAAAGCCTCATCATCATCTTGATAAATAGATACCCAAATTCTATCAACAGGCAAATCTAAAACTTTAGTACAAAACTCCCAAGCCCAAGCAGTTGCTTCGTGTTTGAAATAATCACCAAACGAAAAGTTACCAAGCATTTCAAAGTATGTTCCGTGACGAGCAGTTTTACCTACTTGCTCAATATCAGGTGTTCTGATACATTTTTGACAAGTAGTAACTCTTTTTCTAGGCGGAGTAACTTCACCTGTAAAATACTTTTTCATTGGTGCCATACCTGAATTGATAAGTAAAAGACTCTTATCATCTTTTGGAACTAATGGAAAACTTTTTAATCTTAAGTGACCTTTCGACTCAAAGAAACTCAAATATTTTTCCCTTAATTCATTTAACCCTGTCCATTGCATAAAATATATCTCCTTAAAATAATTTTTACAATAAAAAAACACACTAAAAATACAACTCGGGACGATGAAAAACCGCGGTACCACCCGAATTGCACAAACAAAGTGTGCCACTCAAATTTCGTTAACGCCGAAAATACGCAATAACTTATCGCTATCGTGCAACAGGTTAGCACATTGAAACGCTTTTAGATATTTTCACCAAACATATCCTCTCTGAAAAAAGCAAAAACAAATCATTCCTGTATAACGCATTTAATAATGTATAAAATAAAATACATATGTATTATATATATCTATAATTAATTTGTCAATGATTTTTGAAAAAAATATGATAAATTTTTATATTTTAGTTGAAAAAATTTGAGTTTTGTATTATTATATAAT
>JAZQFC010000046.1:0-97154 GCA_045539315.1 Acutalibacteraceae bacterium
CACTTACAGTTATAGTAATTGCTCTTATGTCTGTTTGTGCATATTTATTTATGAAAACAGGTTTCTGGGCAACAACTACTTTCTAAAATAAAATTTTTCAAAAAGTCACTCGCATTTGCGGGTGACTTTTTGTTGTATAACTAATAAATATTTTATATATTCGTAGGGCGGTGCCTTGGTGCCGCCGAAAGTCTCCTTTGTTTAGTCCATCATCCGTCTTGCCACTTTGTGTCAAGCCACCTTCTTCCAAAAGAAGGCTCGGTATGTATCGCCTTTGGCGATGAATTTAAAAGATTCTTGCGTTTCGTAGGGACAGGCGTCGTCCACTGTCCGCCTTAAAAGATTCTTCACTTTCGTTCAGAATGACAGTATATCTTATATATTCGTATGGGAGGGGCTCTGCCCCTCCCGAACAAACAAAAAACGGGTGGAGTAGAACCCCACCCCTACGATAAACCCATAGTCTAACGTAGGGACTTCGCGTCCTCGATTGTCCGTCAATAAAACTAAATTCGTGTCATTTCGAGCGCAGTCGAGAAATCTCAACTAAATTCTTTACATTTTATAAAATTTATGTTAAACTAAATTTACCACACAAAACTTAATTATTTTTGCAAACACTAGAAGTGGCTGTTTTTGTTTATGGCAAAAATGCTAACTTCTCTTTAGGCATTTCTAGTGTAAGTGTAAAAGTTTTGTGTGGTAGCAAAATCGAAGTTATGCATTTTTCGGTGTGTGTAACCTCGGTTGCACACACTTTTTTAATTTTCGCGAAAATTACAACGAGTGTTATGAATTATATAACAGGGGGGGCGAACGCAGTTGAAAAAGGGATTAAAATACTTATTAATAATCATTGCTGCTTTTTTACTGTTTGTACTTGCTAGAGCAATAATCGTTACAATGTTTTAAAAAGAAAGGAATTTAAAGATGTTAGCAGAAAAAACAAAAGAAGAAAAAGTAACAAAATCAAAAAATAAGAAAAATAATAAAAACAAGAAAAGTCTAAAAGCACGATTAATAGGTTATGGCGTGTTAGTGGTGATTTTGGCTGTCGGAATAATTATTTTACAAGGGTTAAATGTCAAACCCAAAACCGATACAGAGTATTTAAATGCATTAGTAAAAGAATCGAGCGAACTTACTACTGCAAAGTTGAATTACACAGGTATGACTGAGTTCAAAGACAAAGGTGTAAAATTTATAAACAGAGCAGATTTTACAATGGTTTACAAAGCGACACTTCGAGCAGGTGTTGATGTCAAAAGCATAAATATTACTGCCGATGATGATAATCAAATAATTTATGTAACAATACCTAAAGCAACAATACAAGATATTAAAGTTAAGCCTGGTTCAATTAAATATTATGACGAAGAAGTAACTTTGTTTAATACAGATGAAAAAGAAGATGCAAATAAAGCGCAAGAATTGGCAGAAAAGGAAGCCTTGAAAGAAGCAAAGAATATGGGAATATTGAAATTGGCTGACCAACAAGCAGAAGCGCTTATAAAAGGTATTTTAGCAAATGCCATTCCTGAAGGTTATCAAATTAAAATTAAAAAATAAAAAGTTCGGATATTATATCCGAACTTTTTTACTTTTATTTGGTTGTTGAAAATGTGATTAGTTTTTGTTATAATACCTTTAGACCAAAGGAAAGGTTTGAGAGAAACATATGTTAATAAGAGAAATGCAAGAAGAAATTTTAAAATTAAAACGCGAAAAAGATTTTTGTATTCTTGCCCATTCTTACGTTGCAAGAGAGATTATTGAAATCGCAGATATTACTGGGGATAGTTTTGCACTTGCAAAAGAGGCTATGAAAGTGCCACAGAAGAATTTAATTATGTGTGGCGTTAGATTTATGGCAGAAACTGCGAAGATTTTATCGCCCGAAAAGAAAGTGTATCTTGCAAATGGTGTTGCAGGGTGCCCTATGGCAGAGCAGTTTTCAAAACAAGAACTTGCAGAATTTAAAAAACAAAACCCTGGCTGCAAAGTTGTTGCTTATATTAATACAACTGCCGAACTTAAAACTTTGTGCGATGTTTGTGTAACATCATCATCGGCGGTAAAAATTGTTAAAAATCTTGATAGCGATAAGATTTTGTTTATTCCTGACTGTAATTTAGGCGCATATATTCAAAAACAAATGCCTGAAAAAGATATTAAACTTATCAAAGGCGGTTGCCCTGTTCACGCGGCTATAACCCCTGAAACTGCAAAACGCGCTAAACAAGAGCACCCTAATGCGCTTTTGCTTGTGCACCCTGAATGTGTGCCTGAAGTGGTAGCGCTTGCAGATTATGTAGGCTCAACAAGTGGCATTATGGACTATGCAATGGCTAGTGAAGAAAAAGAGTTTATTATCGGCACAGAAACTTCTATTGGCGAACATTTGAGTTATACTTGCCCTGATAAAAAGTTTTATTATTTAAGCAAAGAATTGGTTTGCAAAAATATGAAAGCAATTACTCTGCCTGATGTTTATAATTGTCTTTTAGGCAACGGCGGAGAAGAAATGATAATGAGTGACGAGTTAATTCGTGACGCTAAAAAACCTATTGACGAGATGATTAGACTTGGATAAGAAAAAAGCATTAATTGCTATGAGCGGTGGGGTTGACTCATCGGTTGCCGCCGCGCTTATGGTCGAAAAAGGGTATGACTGCATTGGCGCTACAATGCGGTTACATAATGAGGCTCAAGTTGGCGAGGACACAAGTTGTTGCACTTCAAAAGATATTGAAGACGCGAGAAAAGTTGCTGAAAAACTTGGGTTTAAATACAATGTTTATGATTTTACCGATGACTTTGAAACAAAGGTTATTGATAATTTTGTGAATTGCTATTTATGTGGCAAAACGCCAAACCCTTGTATTGAATGTAATCGTAATTTAAAGTTTAAAAAGTTGATGGATAAGGCAATTGAACTAGGCTATGATTATGTTGTAACAGGGCATTATGTTCGCAATGAATATGATGAGAATTTAGGCAGATTTTTGCTTAAAAAAGCGGTTGATGAAACCAAAGACCAGTCTTATGTTTTGTATTCGTTAACCAGCGAAGAATTAAAGCGCACTATCTTCCCGCTTGGCAGTTTAACAAAGGAAAAAATTCGCTCCCTTGCAAATGAGCGAGAACTTATTAATGCTAACAAGAGCGATAGTCAAGATATTTGCTTTGTGCCTGATGGCAAGTATGCCGAGTTTATTGAAAAAAGGCTTAAAGCACCAATTGAAAAAGGCAATTTTGTTGATAAACAAGGCAATGTTTTGGGTCAGCACCAAGGCATTATTCGTTATACTATCGGTCAGCGCAAAGGCCTTGGAATAGCGCTTGGCAAACCTGCGTTTGTTGTTGATATAAATGTGGAGAAAAACGAGGTTGTTTTAGGCGAAAGCGAAGACCTTTATAATTCGCATTTGGTGGCAGATAATATAAATTTGATCTCGGTTGACAATTTATATGAGCCTAAAAAATTAAAAGCAAAAATCAGATATAGCAAACAAGAGCAACCTGCTACTGTGTGGCAAAAAGATGATAAATTATATGTCGATTTTGATGAGCCTCAAAGAGCGATTACACTCGGTCAGGCAGTTGTTATTTATGATGGCGATATAGTAGTCGGTGGCGGAACAATTTGTGATAAAAAATAAAAAACGAGTAGTTTAAAACTACTCGTTTTTTGTTATTCTGATAAATGTTTTTTCAAAAAAGGAATTTTGTTTATTGAATAATAAAGCGGAATTCCAAGACCGAAAACTGAAACTGCCTCGCCAATGCCAACTATTAACATTGCATAAGAAATAGATGTAAAAATATCTGGTAAAATCAGCCCTAGTTCAAGCCCTATTATAATTGCATTGCAAATAACAGGCGAGATAAAACTAATTATCGGAAAACCTTTAATAGTGATATTTCTGCAAAGCCTTGAAACTATTGCAGCGATAAGCGTTGCAAGAGAGCCGAAAATTACATCTATAATGCCGAGCGTTGAAAACGCCATACCAATAAGGTTTGCGATAACACACCCAACAAAAAGCCCCGGCACTGCGAGTGGTGCAAACACAGGCAAGATAGTAAGCGCTTCAGAAATTCTAAATTCAATTCCTAAATTGCCGAATGATATTGCGCCAAGCGAGAGAGTGAGCACTGCGTAAACCCCTGCAATAAGCGCGCTTTTAACTAAATATTCAGTTTTTTTCTTTTGCAAATTAATGCACTCCCTTGTTTTGGTTTAAGATGAAATAGCATTCCATCTTATGTCAGGAAACTGCGACTGACATTATTAAATTATTCTTCTTCTGCTACTTCTAGTTTTTCTACTTTTACTTGTTCAATTCTTCTTTCATTAACTTTCAAAGCGGTAAAACGACAACCTTTTGCTTCAAAACTTGGTTTTTCGCCGTCTTTTGGCACTCTGCCAAGAGAGAATAGCATAAAACCGCCTAATGTATCATAATCGCCTTCAGGCAAAGTGATGCCGAGCATATCTTCAACTTCTTCAATATCACAAGCACCATCAATTTTAAAGGTTGTTTCATTCAAAACTGCGATTTCTTCTTCCTCATCATCATATTCATCTTGAATATTACCAAAAATCTCTTCAATAAGGTCTTCAAGAGTGATAATTCCGGAAGTTCCACCGTATTCATCAATAACAATTGCCATTTGAATTCTTTTTTCAGTAAATTCTTCAAAAAGTTCAGAACATCTTTTTGTTCTAGGAATGTGATAAGCCTCACGCATAATTGAACGCAAAGTAACTCTTTCAGGCAATTTTTTGCCAACATATTTTAATAAATCTTTTACATAAACAATACCAACAATGTTATCAAGGTCATCTTCAAAAACAGGAATTCGAGAGAAGCCCTCATCAATTGCTATTTTAAGAACATCTTCTAACTTATCGGTAATTTCAACTGCAACAATATCAGTACGATGATTCATAACATCATGAACGGTAGTATCATCAAATTCAAAGATATTGTTAATAAGTTCTTTTTGGCTTTCTTCTAAAACGCCGGATTCTTCCGCATCATCAACAAGTTGCAAAATGTTTTCTTCGGTAACTTCTTCATCAAAATCAGGGTTTGTACCAAAAGCACCTGAAATTTTTTGCCAGAAAAATTCCAAAACCACAAAAATCGGTTTGATAATCGATATTGAAAGTGAAGTTAATCCCATTAATCTTTTTGCCGATTTTTCAGGGTTTTTAAGCGCCATAACTTTCGCTAAAACTTCGCCGATAAAGAATTGGCAAAGACCAACTAAAGAAATAATTATAAGCGCGCCGATAAGGTTTAAAATCAAAATGACATAAAACGCTTTTACATTAAATAATGAGCAAAGCGCTATTCTCATATCGGTTGAAAAACTTAAAACCGCAAAGCCTGCCAAAGCCATCATCAAGAATTTTTTAATTGATAAAACTCTGTCTTGCTCGGCTTTTTCGTTTTCAATATATTTTAAGATTTTTTTAGCGCTTTTATCGCCCTCTTGCGCTTGTGTCTCAGTTTGAGATTCACTGATTTGACCAAGAGCAATAATAAAGCAATTTATTAAGGTGTATAAAAGCAAAATTCCACCTAATAAAACAAGTTTAATTGTTAGAAGCATACTTTTTTACCTCCAACAAAATTTTTAAGACAATTCGCAGGTCCGCCATCGTCCATTTTTAACATTCTCCTTCTTCTTTTTTGATACTATGATATTATCATAATTACATAAAAAAGTCAATGTTTACTACTATTTTTGCTATTAATTACATATATAAATTTTTTTGAAATTTTGCAAAATCACATTGTTTGTGCAACAAATACAATAATTTTTAATATTTCTGTAAATTTTTACAAAGAAAGTGTTTTTAATTCTATAAACGAATTAAAAAATATAAATATTTACAATTTAATTCCGAAAAAGAATTAAAATACGAAAAACGGTGCTATTATAATAGGCGTGTTCTAAATGGGCACAATAATAAAAACTAGAAAGGTAAGATTTATTATGAAAATTAAAAAAGTATTGTCAGTTGTTTTGAGTTTGGTTTTAGTGTTAACAACACTATTTACTTTTAGTGCTTGTGGTAGCAAAAAAGATTCAACCACGCAAAAACAAAAAATCACAATTGCCTATCAAGGTGGCATTGGTTACGCTCCTATTCATATTATAGAAGCAAAAGAATTAATCGAAAAAAATTATAATGGCGAAGTAGAAGTAACTTTTCAAAAGTTAGATTCAGGCGCAGATATTAACACCGGTATTATTGGTGGCACAATTGATATAGGTTGTATGGGTGTTGCTCCTGCAGTTTCTGCGGTGGCGTCTGGTGTGCCTGCAAAAATCATTTCAAATCTTTGCTCGCAGTCGCATGGTCTTATGACTTCTGATAAAAACATCAAAACATTATCAGATATTGGCGACACACAAATTGCACTTGTAAACATTGGTTCTTTCCAACACATTTTACTTGCAATGGCGGCAGAAAAAGAGTTAGGTGACGCACACGCGCTTGATAATAACATTGTAAAAATGGCTCACGCAGAAGGTTATGCTGCACTTGAAAGCGGCACATATAAACTTCATTTAACATCCTCTCCTTTTATTAACAGAGAAAGAGAGAATGAAAAATACTCTGAAATTAAAGCGATAAATGAAATCTGGCCTGATGGCAACTCATTTTTAGTGGCACTTGCTTCAACAAAAATCAGCCAAGAAAACCCTGAACTTTTTGAGGCAATTGAAAAGTCATTCAAAGAAGCGATAGAGTTTATCAACACAGACAAGCAAGGTGCGGCAGAAATTATTGCAACTTATCTTGGACAGGATGTTGAAACAACACTTTCTGACCTTAACGACCCTACAAGCAGTTTCTTTGGCGAGTTAAAAGGCGTCACAAAAGTTGCAGATTTTATGTATAATGCAGAATTTATTGATAAGAAAGTTGACTTTGAAGATTTAAAATACAGTTCAGTAACAGGTAACTAATTTATGAAAAAATATCAAAAAATATTAATACAAGTAGTATTTTTGGGTCTTGTATTTACAGTTTGGGAAATCTATGCGCGTTCAAGAAATATTATGGGTTTCCCATCGCTCGTTGAGATAGGCAAAACTCTTTTTGAAGATATGTTTGTAAGTGATATTCGCCCGATTTTAAAATATTTCGGGCAGTCACTTTTACTTATTGCACAAGGACTTTTTATTGGAATTGCGTTGGCGTTTGTTTTTTCAGGGCTTTCGGTAGCATCAGAATTATTTAGCACAATTTATAATCTTGTTGTGTCTATTTGCGACCTTCTGCCTGCAGTTGCGCTTATGCCGATTTTAATAATTTTAGTGGGCGATGCAACAACTATTATTGTTGTTTTAGTCGTTCATTCGGTAGTATGGCCTATGTCTAGAAATATTATTGAAGGCTTTAAATCAGTACCAAAAATGCATATAGAATCAGGTAGAAACATCGGCCTTGGCAAAATTGGTCTTATTTTTGGAATTTATATTCCTGCATCGCTCGCGTCTATTATTGCAGGGCTTCGAGTTGGTTGGGCAAGAGCATGGCGTGGTCTTATTTCTGCCGAGATGATTTTCGGCGCAGCGTCTGCGGCGGGTATCGGCACATATATAAACAATGCGCGCACAATATGGATGAGTTTTTCAAGCGTTTACGCAGCGCTTATTCTTATAATTGTAATTGGCGTTATTGTTGAATATGGACTTTTTGCAAACATTGAAAAATTAACCGTCAGAAAGTGGGGTATGGTAAGATGAGCGAAGTGATTTTAAAAATTGATAATCTCACAAAAACCTATGTCTCACAAAGTCAACCAACCACTATAATTGAAAACTTAAATCTTGAAATAAACAAAGGCGAGTTTGTTTGTATTTTAGGCCCGTCAGGTTGTGGAAAATCAACGCTCATTCGTTGTATTGCAGGGTTTGAAGATTACGATGGCGAGATTGTTTCAAACGGCAAAATCGTCACAAAACCAGGCACTGATAGAATTATGGTGTTTCAGGATTTTAATCAGTTATACCCTTGGAAAACGGTTGAGAAAAATATCTGGTATCCATTAAAATTACAGGGTATTAAAGATAAAAAAGAGTTGGCAAGAATTACTGATGAAGTGCTTAAAAAGGTTGATTTGGACGGCAAACAAAAGTTTTATCCACATGAACTTTCAGGTGGTATGAAACAACGTGTTGCAATTGCAAAAGCGTTGGCATTAAAACCTGATATTATTTTAATGGATGAGCCTTTTGCCGCTCTCGATGCGATGACAAGAAACAATTTGCAAAAAGAACTTTTAGACTTGTTTAACAAAGAAAACATAACAATTATTTTTATCACTCATAACATTCAAGAAGCGATAGTGCTTGGCACTCGCGTTATGCTGATGGGTAAAGACGGAAGTTTTATTATTGATAAAATTAATCCGCTTGTAAAACCTTGTTCGCCATCATCAAAAGGATATGGTGAGTTGTGGGATTTATATTCAAAAGCGCTTTATAATGAAAACACAAGATAAAACAAAAACCACAAGCGAAATGCTTGTGGTTTTTATCTGTTTTAAATTAAATTTCAACTGTAAGAACTGCTTTGTCAAGGTTTTCGGCAGTAGCGAAAACTTTTAACTCGCCTGATATTTCTTTAACTCTTACTGCAACACCAATTCTGCCGGCATACATTTTTCTGTATAAACTAGGCACTGGTGTATGGTCTGAAACCGATGAGCCTGTGCCAACAATAGTGCCAAGTTCATTAGATGAGAAATGAACATTTGGGCAAGCGTCCGGCACTTCTCTGCCTTGTCTATCAACACAATAACAAGTAATCATTGCAATATCTTGATTATTAGCAGTTACATCGCCCGCATTATCAAGTCTTAATTTTAATGCTACTGCTTTGCCGGTGGTTTCGCGTTTGTCAGTTGCTACTAACTTACCGTCAATATAAGCGTTACACTCTAAAACGCCTGGCTCGTAAGGTACATACCATTCGCCGTGTGTATGGCGTTTTACCTTTTGCTTTTCAATAACTTTTCCGTTGAGCACAAGTTCCAATTCATCGCAGTTTGTGTAAGCGAAAACCTTGATTTTTTCGCCTTCAAAACCTGCCCAATTCCAATGTGGTAAAAGATGAACCATTGGCGCGTCTTTACCTTCAGTAAAGTAAGCAAGATTTTGATAAAAAGCGTCTTTTTTCTGCATAAATAAATCAATAGCACCTGCTTGTGAGCAAATTCTTGGCCAAACTGCTTCGCCTCTGTGCTCAAAAGCAATCCATTGGAAAAATCCAAATAACCAAGGGGATTTATCAAAGAATTCCATAAATCTCTCGCGAGAAGTCCACCACATATTCATATCGGTATCATATGCGTGAACATAGCCGTTTTCAGGCGAGTCAGGGAAATACCAACCACGAGTTGTACTTGTAGCACAGCACTCGCTTATATACATTGGTTTTTCAGGGCGCATATTATGAATTTCGCCCCAATGCCAATGGTTATAGTTAACGCCGATAGCATCACATTCATCATAAACAGTTGAGTTTAGTGGTTGAATAGAAACTGCAGAAGTGATAATTCTACTATCATCAAGTTTTTGAACAAGATGATAAAGAGTTTTATTAATTCTTCTGCCTTCATCGGTAATGTGGTGCATTTCTTCATTGCCGAGTGACCACATAAATACAGATGGTCTGTTTCTGTCTCTTTTAATGTGAGTTGTAAGCGCCATTTTACCTTCGTCAGATGAGTCAAACCATCTTGCCTCGCACATAACAAAGAAACCGTTTTCGTCCAAAGCGTCCATCATACCATCTGCTTGTGGGTAGTGCGAACAACGATAACCATTAGCGCCCATTTCTTTCATTAATTTCGCTTTGTATCTGAAAATATTATCAGGTACTGCTTTGCCTGTAAGACCAAAGTCGCCATGGCCACAAACACCGTTAATAAGTGTCTTTTTACCATTTAAGAAGAAACCGTTTTCTGCGTCAAGAGAATAGTATCTAAAACCTGTGCGAGTTGTATAAACATCAACAATTTCGCCATCAACCGATACTTCTGTTACAACGTCATAAAGATAAGGGTTGTCAAAATCCCAAAGAGTAGGATTTTCAACATCAGTACCATATGCAACATAAGATTTCTCGCGAAGGTCAACTGTTAAAGAAGCACGAGCCGAACAAAGTTCAACTCCATTTTTATCAATGATTTTTGTAACAATATCTGCAGATTTTGGCTCGTCATAATCATTAACAAGAGTTGTTTCAAAATCTACTGTCCAATGCTCACCGTCAAATTGTGGTTTAACATAAACGCCATAAAGGTCAACTGCCAATTTGTCAGTTTTAATCAAGTGAACATTGCGATAAATACCGCCGCCTTGATACCACCAACCATCGTTGTCATCATAATATGTATAAACCGCGAGAACATTATCTTCATTTTCGCCAAATTTAACAAAGTCATTAATCTCAACTTCAAATGGGTTGAATGAAGTTAAATTATGTTTTAATTCGCAACCGTTAAGATAAACAATACATCTTGTTGCAACGCCTTCAAAGTAAAGAGTTAATCTTTTATCTCTATCTTCTTCGCTTAATTTAAAATGCTTTCTGTACCAAGCATTTTCATAATCGAAAAAGCCAAGAGCAGGGTTGCCTGTTTCTTTTGGCTCGCCTTTTATTACATAGTCATGAGGAAGATGAACAAACTCCCATTTATCAGGGTTAAATTCAACATCCCATTTGTAATCATCAGGGCTATCATTATAATAGATACAAGCAGGGCCTTGTTTCTTTCTTTCGGTTTTAGCCGAAGTGTAAACAGGACCTTTTACTTGTGGTGTAGGTGTTTTTACATCACCTTTATGAAAAAGCCACCAATCGTTAAAAAGTATTTTTTCTCTCATAATACGTTCTCCTTGTGATAGGTTAATTTTATTATACCATTTAAAACTTTAAGGTCAATCATTTTATTGTAAAAATAATTTGTAAAAAAGCACATTTTTTTTGTAAAAAAACGCAAAGTTTTAAAAAAAGCCATTTTTTATCAAAAAAACAAGAATTTTCGTAAAAAATATTTGCTTTTAAGGTAGATTTTTTAAAAGGGGTGTGTTATAATAGATTAACACTATGTGATATGGTGTGATTTGTCGTATAAAAGATTGTTAAATTTTTCACAATCTGTCAAATTTCACTTATATCGCAAGTTCAAAATTCATATTTTATAGCAAGGAGAATCACGATTATGAAAAAGCGTAAGGGTACATTGCCTTTTAAAGGCACACCTGAGCAAGAAGCAAAATTGATGCAGGTAATCGAAGCGCACAAAGGTGAAGATGGTGCTTTAATGCCTGTTATGCAGGAAGCTCAAGAGATTTATGGCTATTTACCTATTGAGGTTCAACAAATGATAGCTAAAGGTCTTTCGGTTCCTGTAGAAAAAGTTTATGGAGTTGCAACTTTCTATTCACAGTTTGCGCTCACACCAAAGGGTAAATATAAAATTTCAGTTTGCCTTGGTACTGCTTGTTATGTAAAAGGCGCTCAAGATGTTCTTGATAGAATCGAGCAAATTTTAGGCATCGGCGCAGACGAGTGTACTGAAGATGGTAAATTCTCAATCGAAGCATGTCGTTGTATCGGCGCTTGTGGCTTGGCCCCTGTTATGACTATCAACGAAGATGTTTACGGCAGACTTGAGAAAACTGATGTTGATGATATTCTTAAAAAATATCAAGATATGGACTAAAAATTAGTTGTTTGGAGTAAATTATGAAGATTAGGGATATTAAGGAATTACTTAACGCAGAAATCCTATGCTTTCCCGAGGGGCTTGACAAAGAGGTAAACTCTGCTTGTGGCTCGGATATGATGAGCGACGTTTTGGCTTATGTTAAAGACCAAGCAGTTTTGCTTACAGGGCTTCTTAACTCGCAGGTTATCAGAACTGCCGAGATGATGGATATGATATGCGTTGTCTTTGTAAGAAGCAAAAAACCTACGCAAGAGATGTTAGAACTTGCAAAAGAGCATGAAATGGTTGTGCTATCTACTGACCTTCGTATGTATGACGCTTGCGGCAAACTTTACAAGGCAGGTTTAGGAAGCGGTGACCCACAGTGAGTGAGGCAGTAAACTTCCATTATGAAGTAGATGGTGACGATTTTACCTCTGCAGGCGAAGCAAGTGTTAATGTAAAACGCAAACTTCGTCAGTTGGGTGTTGACCCTGCAATTATTCGCCGAGTTTCAATTGCAATGTATGAGGGCGAGGTTAATATGGTTATCCACGCTAACGGCGGTTTTGTTGATGTAGATGTTTACAATGACAGAATCGAGATAATCTTAACCGATGAAGGCCCTGGTATTGAAGATATTGACTTGGCAATGCAAGAAGGTTTTTCAACAGCGCCTGACTATGTTCGTTCTTTAGGTTTTGGTGCAGGTATGGGTCTTCCTAATATGAAGGGTTATACCGATGATATGAAAATCGATACCAAAATCGGCGTAGGTACAACTATTAAAATGGTTGTAAATTTGTAAGGAGGCAAGAGGCAATGAGTGAGTTTATACACTCTGTTTCTCTTAATGTTTCTAAATGTAAGGGTTGCACTGCTTGTTTAAGACGCTGTCCTACTGAAGCCATTAGAATTAAAGATGGCCATGCGGTAATTGATTCAGAACGTTGCATTGACTGTGGCGAGTGTATCAGAGTATGTCCGCATAAAGCAAAAAAAGCAGTTTGCAGTCCATTTGAAAAAATCAATGAGTTCAAGTACAAAATAGCGCTTCCGGCGCCTAGTCTTTATGGTCAGTTCAATAATCTTGATGATGTTGACTACTGTTTGCAAGGGCTTTTGGATATTGGTTTTGATGATGTTTATGAAGTTTCTTATGCCGCTGAATATATTTCAGCATACACAAGGCAGTACATAAAGGAAAATCAGTCTAAAAAACCATTTATCTCATCTGCTTGTCCTGTAATCGTAAGGCTTATCAGTATGCGTTATCCATCGCTTTGCGATAATATAATTCCAATTATTCCTCCAATGGAATATGCGGCAATTTGCGCAAGAGCAAAAGCAAAAAAAGAACACCCAGAACTAAAAGATGAAGATATAGGCGTGTGTTTTATCTCGCCTTGTCCGGGTAAATCTTCTTATGTTGTGAATAACGAGTCGGAAGAAAAAGAAAATGTTGATGTTGTACTTGCTATGAATGACATTTATTTTAGACTTTTGCCGGCAATGAAAAATGCAAACCCTACTGATACGCTTTCAAAAGCAGGTATTATGGGTATGGGCTGGGCAGTTTCAGGCGGCGAGTCTGCCTCGCTTTTCAGCGATAAGCATTTAGCGGCTGATGGGTTGGAAAATGTTATTCAAGTGCTTGAAGAAATTGATAATGGAAAATTGCCAGACCTTGAATTTGTTGAACTTAATGCTTGTAACAGTGGTTGCGTTGGTGGAATTTTAACGGTTGAAAATCCGTATATTGCCAAAGCAAAAATGCAAGCGCTCAGAAAGTTTTTGCCTGTTTCGGGCGCAAAACCTCAAACGCAAATTCCTGATAGTATCTATATAAAAAATTTGCATGAGTATAAACCGATTGCTCAATTTTCTGATAATATGCAAGAATCAATGAGATTAATGCAAGAAATTCATAATGTTTGTAGCAATTTACCTGAAATTGATTGTGGCTCTTGTGGAGCGCCAACTTGTCTGGCGTTCGCAGAAGACGTTGTTCTTCGTGGAGTTGATATCAATAATTGTATTATCAATATGAAAGAATATCTTTTCAAAAAACTCGAAGAAAAAAAGGATGAGAGTCTTGACAGTTAACGCACTTCTTAATAATGAAAATTTCATACCTGTAGTGCTCACTGATGGCGACAGAGAAATTAATGGCGCTTACTGTGGCGACCTTCTCAGTTGGGTAATGGGCAAAGCCGAAGAAGATAACGCGTTTGTTACTATTATGACAAATGTTAATGTTTTGGCAGTTGCTTCTCTTATAAATATGTCTGTTGTAATCGTTTGTGAAAACGCAGAACTTTCAGATGAGTTTATAAGCGCCGCAAAAGATAAGCAGATTAATGTTATTAAGAGCAGTTTGCCGTCATATGAAACTTGTGTTGCTCTCTCAAAATTGATATAATGCAAAAATTATATTACGATTTACACATTCACTCTTGTTTATCCCCTTGTGGTGATAATGATATGACTGTGAACAATATTGCCGGAATGGGCAAGTTAGCAGGGCTTAATATTATGGCGCTTACCGACCATAACACTGTGAAAAACCTGCCTGCGTTTTTTAGCGCTTGTGAAAAATATGATATTGTGCCAATTGGTGGAATGGAACTTACCACCACCGAAGAAGTGCATATTGTATGCCTGTTTGATACGCTTGAAAGCGCTATGAAATTTGGCGAAGAAGTTGATAAAAGGCGCATTAAAATTAATAATAGACCTGAAATTTTCGGCGAGCAGTTAATACTTGATGAAAATGATGAAGTGATAGGCAAAGATGAGCATTTGCTTATAAATGCCACCACCATTTCAATTGATGAAGCGTATGTTTTAGTCAAAAACTTCGGTGGAATTTGCTATCCCGCTCATATCGATAGAGATTCAAATGGTATTATCGCAATGCTTGGTGTTTTTCCTGAAAGTCCTGATTTTAAAACTGTTGAGATTTATGATAAATCAAAGCAAGACAGTTTAGAAGAAAGATTTCCGATTTTAAAACACAAGAAAAAAATATTTTGTTCAGATGCGCATTATCTTGAGAAAATAAGAGATAAAGAAAATTATTTCGAGTTAGATGAAAATTTATCAGATGATGAAATACGTAAAACAGTTTTAGAAATTTTGTCATAAGGGAAACAGATTAAAAGTGAAAGAATTATCATTAAACATTCTTGATATCGCGCAAAATTCTTTAAAAGCAGGCGCTTCGCTTGTTGAAATTTTGTTAAGTGAAAAATCAAATGTTTTAACAATCGTAATTAACGATAACGGGCATGGAATGTCCAGAGAAATTCTGCAAGGCGTTACAAACCCTTTTTATACAACAAGAACTACCAGAAAAGTAGGGCTTGGTATTCCGTTTTTTAAAGAAGCGGCAGAGCAAACAGGGGGAAGTTTTAGTATAGCCTCTGTGCAAAAAGAGGTTGACGCGCTAAATTGCGGAACTCGTGTAACTGCAGTGTTTCACACTGACAGTATTGATTTCACACCAATCGGTGATATCGTTTCAACAATAATAACTTTGATTCATGGCTCGCCTGAAGTAGATTTGGTGTTCTTGCACCAAACTGAAAAAGGCTCGGTGTCAATTGATACCAGAGAAATGAGAGAAGTTTTAGGAAACGAAGTTCCGTTGAATAGTTTTGAGGTTATTGAATATATAAGAAGTAGCCTTGAAACTGAATATGAAACAATAAAATAAAAATCTTTAATATGAAAGGACCGAATTTTTATGAAATCTTTAGCTGAACTCGCAGCAATCAGAGAGAAAATGAAAGATAGCGTTATCTTGCGTGAAGGCAGCGCTGCAACACGTGTAGTAGTTGGTATGGCAACTTGCGGTATCGCAGCAGGCGCTCGTCCAGTTCTTAACACTCTCGTTCAAGAAGTTGCTGCAAAAGACCTTACTGAAAAAGTTACTGTAACTCAAACAGGTTGTATTGGTATTTGCCAATATGAGCCAGTTGTTGAAGTTTATGAACAAGGTAAAGAAAAAGTTACATATGTTCATATGGATGCTGATAAAGCAAAAAGAGTTGTTGAAGAACACCTCAAAGGCGGCAAAGTTGTAACCGAATACACAATCGGTTAATTATAAGAATAACAAAGGAGAAAAGAATTATGTATCGTGCTCATGTCTTGATTTGTGGTGGTACCGGTTGTACTTCATCAGGTAGCCCTGCAATTCAAAAAGCTCTTGAAGAGCAACTTAAAGTGAACGACCTTGAAAATGAAATCAAAATCGTTCAAACCGGTTGTTTCGGCCTTTGTGCTTTAGGCCCAGTTATGATTGTTTACCCAGAGGGTACTTTCTACAGCCGTGTTACTGAAGAAGATGTTAAAGAAATCGTTGAAGAGCATCTTTTGAAAGGTAGAATCGTTGAGCGTTTAGTTTATAATGACGCTGCAACAGATGAAATCGTTGAAGAACACAACACTTCTCTTAATGACACAGCATTCTATAAAAAGCAAAAGAGAATTGCTCTTAGAAACTGTGGTGTTATTAACCCAGAAGTTATTGATGAATATATTGCAACAGGTGGTTATGCAGCACTTGGTAAAGTGTTAACAGAGATGACTCCTGAAGAAGTTATTCAACAAATTCTTGATTCAGGCCTTCGTGGTCGTGGTGGCGGTGGCTTCCCAACAGGTCTTAAATGGAAACTCGCTGCTGGTAATAAAGCAGACCAAAAATATGTATGTTGTAATGCTGACGAGGGTGACCCTGGTGCATTTATGGACCGTTCTATCCTTGAAGGTGACCCACACGTAGTATTAGAGTCAATGGCTATCGCAGGTTATGCTATCGGCGCTTCACAAGGTTATATCTATGTTCGTGCTGAATACCCTATCGCTGTTGAAAGATTACAAATTGCTATTAAACAAGCAAGAGAATATGGCCTTTTAGGTAAAGATATTTTCGGCACAGGTTTTGACTTTGATATCGACCTTAGACTTGGCGCAGGTGCTTTCGTTTGCGGTGAAGAAACTGCATTGATGACATCTATTGAAGGTAACCGTGGTGAGCCAAGACCAAGACCTCCATACCCAGCAGTTAAAGGTCTTTTCGGCAAACCAACTATCCTTAATAACGTTGAAACTTATGCTAATATCACTCAAATCATCAACAATGGTGTTGAATGGTTTAGAGCAATGGGTACTGAAAAATCTAAAGGTACAAAAGTATTTGCTCTTGGTGGTAAAATTCATAATACAGGTCTTGTTGAAGTACCAATGGGTACAACACTTAGAGAAGTAGTTGAAGAAATCGGTGGCGGTATTCCAAATGGTAAGAAATTTAAAGCCGCTCAAACTGGTGGTCCTTCAGGCGGATGTATTCCTCCACAACACCTTGATATTCCTATCGACTATGATAACCTTATCGAAATCGGTTCAATGATGGGTTCAGGTGGTCTTATCGTAATGGATGAAGACAACTGTATGGTTGACATCGCTAAATTCTTCCTTGAGTTTACTGTTGATGAGTCTTGTGGTAAATGTACACCTTGTCGTGTTGGTACTCGCAGACTTCTTGAAATCCTTGAAAAGATTACAAGCGGTAAAGGAACAATGGAAGATATCGATAAGTTAGAAGAACTTTCTGCTTATATTAAAGCAAACTCACTTTGCGGTCTTGGACAAACTGCTCCAAACCCAGTTCTTTCAACACTTCGTTACTTCAAAGATGAGTATATTGCTCACGTTCAAGATAAAAAATGTCCTGCAGGCGTTTGTAAAGACCTTCTTGAATACAAGATTGTTCCAGACCTTTGTAAAGGTTGCTCACTCTGTTCAAGAAAATGTCCTGTTGGCGCTATTTCAGGCGAAATCAAGAGCCCATTTGTTATCGACCAAGATAAATGTATCAAGTGTGGCGCTTGTATGAGTTCTTGTAAGTTCGGCGCTATTATTAAAGGTTAAGGGAGGAAAAAGTGATGATAAATTTGAAAATCAACGGCATTGCGGTTGAAATTGAAGAAGGCGCTACCGTGCTTGAAGCGGCACGTAAAGCCGGAATCGAAGTTCCTACCCTTTGCTATATGAAAAAGATTAATGAAATCGGCGCTTGCCGTATTTGTATGGTAGAAGTTCAAGAGATGCGTGGTCCAGAACTTGGCCCTGCAAGAATGGTAACTGCTTGTGTTTACCCTGTTTCAGAGGGTATGGTTGTTAAAACTAATACTGATAAAGTTATTGCCTCTAGAAAAACAACTTTAGAGATGATTTTGTCAACTCATAATCGTTCTTGCCTTTCATGTGTTCGTTCAGGTAACTGCGAATTGCAAACTCTTTCTCAAGAATATGGTATTGAAAACCCAGGCAATTATGATGGCGCTTTACCAGAAAACATTTATGATGACAGCGCAATTCATATGATTAGAGATAACTCAAAATGTATTCTCTGCCGTCGTTGTGTTGCTGCTTGTAAAGAGCAAGAAGTTGGCGTTATCGGCGCTAACGACCGTGGTTTTGATACACATATCGGTTGCGTTTATGATAAAGACTTAAATTCTGTTGACTGTATTTCTTGTGGTCAATGTATCGTAAACTGTCCAACAGGCGCTTTAACAGAAAGAGATGATACAGATAAAGTTTTCGCAGCAATTGCTGATGAAACAAAAACTGTTATTGTTCAAACTGCTCCTGCAGTTCGTGCAGCACTCGGCGAAGAATTCGGTATGGAAATCGGTACTGATGTTGAGGGCAAAATGGTTGCAGCGCTTAAACGTTTAGGCTTTGATAAAGTATTTGATACAAATACTGCTGCTGACTTTACTATTATGGAAGAAGGTACAGAACTTATTAACCGTGTAACAAACGGTGGCGTTCTTCCTATGATTACATCTTGTTCACCAGGTTGGATTAAATACTGCGAATATCATTATCCAGAGTTTATTCCAAACCTTTCAACTTGTAAATCACCTCAAAATATGTTTGGCGCTCTTATTAAATCTTGGTATGCTGAAAAATATGACTTAAATCCTGATGATATTGTTGTTGTTTCAGTAATGCCTTGTACTGCTAAAAAATATGAAGTACAAAGAGATGAACTTCGCGCTGATGTTGATATTTCTATTACAACAAGAGAGCTCGCTCGAATGATTAAACGCGCAGGTATCCAGTTCACAAAACTCCCTGATGAAGAGTTTGATAGCCCACTCGGTGCTGCTACTGGTGCTGGTGTTATCTTCGGTGCTACAGGTGGTGTTATGGAAGCAGCACTTAGAACTGCTTACGAAGTTATCACAAATAGCACTTTAGAAGATGTTGACTTTACTGCTGTTCGTGGTACAGAGCCGGTTAAAGTAACTGAAATCAAAGTTGGCGATTTAAACATCAAAGTTGGTGTTGCTTCAGGCGCTAAAGCAGCTAAAGAATTGCTCGAGAGAGTAAAAGCTGGCGAAGAGTTTACATTTATCGAGATTATGGGTTGCCCAGGTGGTTGTGTAAACGGTGGTGGTCAACCAATTCAACCAACATCTGTTAGACAAACTATTGACCTTAAAGCAGAACGCGCTAAAGCACTTTATGAGAACGATGCTAAAAAGGCAATTAGAAAATCTCACGAAAACCCATTCGTTAAAGAGGTTTATGCTGAATATCTCGGCGAACCAAATTCACATAAAGCACATGAACTTCTTCATACAACATATGTTGACCGTTCAAAAGATGTTATTATGTAATTGAATAATTAAAAAACGCACTCGTAAGAGTGCATTTTTTGTTAAGTATAAAAAATTTAGCGTTAAATTACATAAGCGGCTTTTTTTCATCAATAAGACCGATAAAATAGTCGGCGGAAACATTATAAAAACGGCATAGTTTAACCAAATCATCAATTTTAAGCTCGGCTCTACCTGCTTCGATATGATTATATCCTTGTTGCGATTTGTGAATAATTTTCCCTACTTGTGTTTGTGTTAAATCACTATCTTCTCTTATATTTCTCATTCTTATTCTATAATCCATTTTTATAAAACCTTTCTATAAAAGCGTTTTATAAAAGTCTATCATACTCAACTTTTGAGTATTGACAATTACTCAATAATTGAGTATAATTAAACTTATAAAACCATTTCTTTACAATTTTTTAAAAAAGGATGATGAAAAATGAAGAAAATTATTAGTTTACTATTATCAATTATAATTTTAATTTGTTCCTTGCCACTCGTTTGCGTATCCGCAAGTACAAGCGCAGACGGACTGTATGAATTTGAAGTAATTGATAATTCCTATGCAGAAATTACAAATTACTTAGGGTCAGATGATTATGTTGTTATTCCTTCGCAGATTTCAATAAACAGTTATATAAGTTATCCAGTAAAAAGTATTGGCGAAAGTGCCTTTGGCGGATGTGAGTCATTAAAACAGGTAACAATACCTTATGGCATAACTAATATTGGTAAATTTGCCTTTGAATATTGTAATTCATTAACTGATATTGTTATTTCAGATAGTGTAACGAATCTTGATGAAGGCGCATTTTACTGTTGCGAATCATTAAAAAGCGTAACTATTGGGACAGGCGTTAAAGAAATACCTTCTCAAGCATTTATTTTTTGTTCTAATTTAGAAAGCGTAACGATACCTAATAGTGTGACAAGTATTGGCGGAAGCGCTTTTTATGGTTGCGCATTAACAAATGTTACAATTCCTGCTAGTGTAACAACTATTGGCGAAGAAGCGTTTAGATTTTGCGATTTAATGACAAACTTAACAATCTCTAACGGTGTAAAAGAAATAGGATTGCGTGCTTTTTATGGTTGCGAATCTTTAATTTCTATTGTTGTTCCAGAAAGTGTAGAGAAAATTGGGTATTTAGCTTTTGCTTATTGCGAAAATCTTGAATTAGTAATTCTACCTAAAACATTTAAAATAGTACATACTGATGATTATGATTGGGCTAGTAAAGAGCTATTTTATAATGATGACAAAGTAAGCATTCATGGCTATGCTAATAGCAGTGCGTATGACTACGCAATGTACGCAAAAATTCCATTTTTTGCACACGAATTTACAGAGATTGTAGATTACAAAGAGCCAACATGTACTGAGTCAGGTGGCAATATAATAAAATGCGCCCATTGTAGTGAAACAATTTCAGAGATACCTGCATTAGGACATAGTTTTAACAAAGGCGATGTTATTAAAAAATCTACTTGTTCAATAGAAGGAATTTTAGAGCAAACTTGTTTAAGATGTGGTTACAAACAAAAGAGCACTATACCTACAAAGCCGCACAAGTGGAAGTATGTAGTGGCAAGAAAAGCAACTTGTTTTAAAGCCGGTTTAGGCAAGTTTAAATGTAAAGTATGTAAAACATTTAGTGAAAAAACAAAGAGAATTCCGAAGATTAAGCTTAAAAAACCAAAAGCAAAGTTTGTAAAAGTTGGTAATCAGCTTAAAGTGAAATATAACAAAGTAAATGGTGCTAATGGCTTTGAGATAATTTTTGTAATTGGAACAAGTATTTATCGTGAAAAAGCATATTTAATTACATCTAAAAAAAATAAAACCTGCTTTAAAAACATTACAAACATGAAAAATGTTTATTGTTATGCAGAAGTAAGAGCATATGCCAAACAAGGAAATAAAATCAAGTGGAGCAAACCAACAAAATTGAAAAAGATTTATCTTTAACCCGTTTAGCAATATAGGAGGATGTAAAAAATGAAAACTTGTAAATTTTGTGGTAAAGAGCTCACAGATGAAATGAATCTTTGCCCATTTTGCATGAAAAAACAGGATGAAGAACAGCCAAAAGCTTCTAAAAAAATAGATTTAAAAATAGTTATAATTGTTTTATTGTCTTTGTTGATAATTGTTGGTGTTGTTATAGGTTGCGTGCTCATTTTGAGTGGTGACGAGGTTGTTAATACAAATAGCACAAGCGTAGTTTATAAAAACAGCGACGAATCGGAAGACGATATTGTGGTTAGCAATGATGGCGGAAATGGTATAACACTTGATGGTTCGGTAATTAGTTGGGGCAATATGGAGATAGATAACCCTAACTTGAATTTAACCGAAGATCAAATTAAAGTATTAAAATATTTTGATACAGATTATTTACGTGTATATGATTATGATAATCTACAAAGATATCCAACAATTTATAAAAATGCTCAGATTTGCTTCCCTGCTATTATTCACAAAGTATTGGAATATGATGATGAAAAGTTCAAATGTTTAGCATATATGGATTTCGAGTGGAACAGTGGTTTAGTTGCTCTAAAAAAAGAACCTATTATTATTTATGGAAAACAAAGCGGAAATGCAAGGCTCATTAAAGGCGATTGCTTGTATTTCTATGGTAGATATATTGATTCTAAATCTATTGAAATAAACGGCAAAACAAATATTTATCCTCATGTTTCCGTCAATTATTTTTCTGAATACGATGATGCTCATGGATGTAGCACGGCTTTATTTGATATAGATTATGTTTCCGATGTTGCTAAAATTTTGCTTGGTGAGAACATAAAAATAAAAGTTCCTGTAGCGTTTGAAGACTATCAACCTGACGAATATCATAATTACCAATATTATTGGTATTTGGTGACTCCTGAAAATCAAAGTAATGCAAATTTTAAAAAATTTGAGTTTCCTGCGTTAGGAGGTTTTTTCTGTGACCCTGATGCTCTTGAAAATCCTTTAAAAAATTACTATGTTTCTGCGGATTTCAAACATTTTATAGTAACAACATTTGACAAAAACTCCAATCTTATGTACCTTGATTATTATGATAGAGAATTTAATAAAATCTGGGGCAGAGAGTTCAAAGACATAGATAATGTAGAGTTAGATTACACTAGTGACTATATTTATTTGTCTGCAAACAATGACTTATACTGTATAAGCACTAAAAATGGAAAAGATAAAATGTCACCTGTAATGGTAGGAGAAAAGATTAAGATTACTGTTGTAAAAGATGGTATTATTATGGTTGGAACAGGTAACAAAGATAATATTATGAAAGTTGACTTTGATGGTGATATTGTTTGGAAATCAAGTATTGATTTAGATGTTAATGGGTGTAGCAAAGTACAAGTTGTTGATGAAAATATTGTTTTGGCAGTCGATAGTGATAAATATGACAATGATGGAAAATGGCTGTCTAGCATACAAAAAAATGTTTCCGTTTCTAGCGATAATGGTAAAATTAATGCGGAGTTTATTGATTTTTCAAGAAAGTATTGACAATAATATTAAAAAAACGCACTCGTAAGAGTGCGTTTTTTGTATTTAGCAATATTTTTTAACTATATCTTTCATTTCTTGCCAATGAGAATCCATTTCTTTAACAAGTTTTAATTGGTTTTTACATCTTACTAAATTATGCTCGGCGTATGCAGTTTTAAAGTAAACATCGCCTTCTAAATAGTCGGTTAAAAATCTCATTGCGCATTCAATAGTCATTATTTTTGCGCCTTCAGGCAAAAGCATAATTTCATCGCTAGTCAGTTTGTTTTCGCTTCCTTTAAGAAAACCTTTAACATAAATCTCAAATTTTTTCAAATTAAATTTAACTTTAGCAAGGTCTTTTTCGTCTTCGTTTGCGTCATTTGCACCAAATCTTATTGCGTCACCAAAATCAGTAACCGAAAATCCCGGCATAATTGTGTCTAAATCGATAACACAAACTGCGCGTTTGGTTTTGTTATCTAACAAAACATTATTAGATTTTGTGTCATTATGCGAAACGCGAAGTGGCAAAATTCCTTGCTGGTTTGCGTTAATCAAAGTGTCAAAAAAGTCTTTGTTGCTATGAATAAAAGCAATTTCTTCTAAAACTTCTTTAACCCTGTCGCATTTATCGGTTTCAATTGCGTTTTTAAAGTTTTCATAGCGCTTTGGTGTATTGTGAAAATCAGGTATTGTTTCAAAAAGTTCACTTGCGTCAAAATCAGAAAGCATACTTTGAAAATTGCCAAATGCAACCGCGCATTCATAAAACTCTGTTTCATCAGGGTTGTCAACACCTGCGCAGTTGTCAATATATTCATAAGCGCGCCAAAATTCGCCGCTTTCATCTTTGTAAAAAAAGTTGCCATCTTTTGCTTGTAAAAAACTTAAAAACTTGCTGTTTTCATCAAGACGAGTTTTGAGATACTCTGAAACCTTACCAATGTTAAACATAATTTTTTCAGGTTCTTTAAAAGCAACTGTATTTATTCTTTGCAAAATGTATTTATTGCTGTTAGTTTCAACCTTATATGTAGAATTAATATGCCCAGAGCCAAAAGGCACACAGTCAATAACATTTTCAATACCAAATTCGGTTAAAATTTTCTCGAGCATTTTAAAAAATCCTTTTTAATATAGTGTTATAAAATTATTCAAATACTTTTTCGTTTTGGTCATAAAGGGAATTGTTGATTTCAAAAACACTCATAGATGAATTGATTCCGAAAATAATGATGCTATCACGCTTTGATTTTGGATAAAGCGGAGCAAAACCAGTAAGTTTTAAAAGGTTCTGAATTTCTTCAAGTGTTAACCCCATAGCAATACAAATACACAAAATTTTATCTCTTGACGGGTTGGTTTTCACGCCTGAAAACAGTTGATATCCGTAAACTTCGCTTATTTCCGCTTTTTGAATTACATCAGATTTTTTTAAATTCTTTTGGTCTAAAACATCGGTTAAAATCTGTGCAATATTTTTATCAATAAGATAGTCTTTGTTTTCGTTTAAATATGATTTAATACTTTTTGAATTACCAAGTTCGTTCATTAAATCATTTGTAGGTTTTTTAATCAAAAATATCACTTCCCAAAAGGATTATACTATGTTATAATTAATTTTACAAGAGAAAAATAGGAGAAAAGTATGAATTCTGTTGAAAATATTATTAATGAGCAGTATGAAAAAGTTTGTGTTTTAAGTAAAAAAGAAAATTCACAGGTAATTGTTTTAAAACATAAAACTCTTGAAAAAAACATTGTTTTAAGGAAATTCAGCGCTAATGCAGATGTTTACAAAATACTTCAAAAAATTAAAGCAGAAAACATTCCTGAAGTTTTATCGGTTGTAACAGAAAATGATGTTAACTATGTGTTTGAAGAATTTATCGATGGAATTAGCGTTGCAAATGTTTTAGAGGGTGGATTATATAATGAATCAGGAGCAAGAGTTATAGTAAAAGCAGTTTGTAATGCGTTAGCCACACTTCATTCGCTTAATATAATACACAGAGATGTAAAACCTGAAAACATTATGATTTCAAAAGATGGAAAAGTATATTTAATTGATTTTGATGCAGCAAGAATATTTAAAGCATATAAATCAGATGACACTACTGTTTTAGGCACAACAGGTTATGCGGCACCGGAGCAGTTTGGTATAAATCAAACAGATGAACGCTCGGATATTTTTGCAATTGGAGTTTTGCTTAATGTTATGCTAACAGGCGAGCACCCATCAAAACAAATGTATAAAGGCAAATGTGCAAAAATCATTGATAAATGCACAAAAGTATCGCCAAAAGATAGATTTCAAAGCGCTAAAGAAATAATAAAAAAATTATAAATATTATGCTGATAGCATAGGACAAAAAGAGTACCATTGACTATAATATCAATGGTACTCTTTTCATTATTATTTATAAATCGTCAATTTTGTCAGCAAGTGCTTTTACAGTACTCATAAAAATGTTTACTTTATCTTTGTTTTTGTTTTTTAGCATTGCCGAAATGTTTGAAAAGTGAATTTCATTTGAGTCAAAAGAGTCAAACAAAAGATAGTCAAGACTAATCTCAAGACAACTGCAAATTTTAAAAAGTGTTTCAAGCGAAGGAATTCGAGAGCCTCGTTCAATATGACCTATATGAGCAGTTGAAAGAGCACACATTTCACTTAATTGTTCTTGTGTGAAATTTTTGCTCTCGCGTGCCTTGCGAATTCTTGAACCAAGTGCGAAATAATCAATTTGTTTTTCCATTAAAATCCCTCCTTTAATATTATATTATAAGTGATTTTTCAAAAAATATAAATTGACTATTAGCATTATATCTTGACAATAAGCATTATTTTGTGTATAATGTCAAAAGAAGGCAAAATTTGTCGATAATTATTTTCAGGAGGAATTAAAAATGGAAGAAAAGAAAATGGGAAAAGTAGTTGTGAAACGTGGTTTTTCATGGGAAGGATTGGCAGGTGCATTTGTTGTCAATATAGATGACAAAGAAATTGGCAAAATTGGTCATTTAAAAACAGAAACTTATGATGTACCATATGGTGAGCACACTATTTATATTAGTTTGCCGGAGTTAAAATCAAAAGCGCTTTCTTCTGCTCAAAGTAAATTTAAAAGTGTAAAGAAAACTTTTGTGCTCACTGAAGACAAACCTACAGTAAATGTTAATTGCCATGTTTGGGCTTATGGTTTGTTGTTGATTACATCTTTTATAAAGCAAGAAGGCTATATTGAAATTAGTATAGATTAGGAGAAATAAAAATGGAAGAAAAGAAAACAAACCAAGTTGAAGATTTAAAATCATCAGTAAAAAATACAATTAAAGGTATTAAAGACAAAGCAACATCTGATGAAACAAAAGAAAAAATAAAAGGTGCTGTTGATAGCGTTAAAGATAATCTTACAAAAGAAAATCTTGATAAAGCAGTCGATACCGTTAAAGAGAATTTAACAAAAGAAAACCTTGAAAAAACCGCCAATACAATAAAAGAAAATTTGACAAAAGAGAATTTAGAAAATACAGTTTCAAATATCAAAGAAAGTCTTAATGAAGAAAACAGAGAAGAAACTATTAAAAATATTAAATCAAATCCAAAATTCAAAAAAATCATTACAATAGTTGCAATATTTTTAGTGATATTATTTGTTTTCAAAGGTTGTGGTGGTTCAAGGGTTGTTGACAAAAACAAGTCCGCACCTTTTGGCGCAGAATTTAATATTACTTTTGATGAACTTTTGAAAAAATATAACAAAAATGTTAAAAACAATGATTTGTATTTAGATACATTACAATATTATACTATGAACATTTCAGAAGATGATTTTTCATCGCAACAAGTAAATGAAAATACAGTTACATACGCATATAACTATATTAGCAATTTAAACATTCCAGTTGCTACTATTTATATCGATGTAAATCCTAATAGCAATAAGGTTTTAGCAATATCCTGTAACAATAGTCCAGATATAGACGGTGATTGTAGAACTGCATTTACACAACTCGTTCCTGCATTTTGGGCGGCGCCGATTTTAGATAAATCTTTGGAAGATGTTATAAACAAAGAATTATCACTCGATTACGGTGAATATTATTATGAAGACAATGTATATGTCAAAAAAGTTGTTGGTAATGATATGTCTGGCGTATGGCAATTGATGGCAATGTCAGATAAATGTTACAAAGAAAACTTCGAAAACTAATTTTAAAAACGGCTTCTTTTAGAAGTCGTTTTTTCTTGATTAAAATTTCCAAATGTATTATAATGGTAAAAGGAGGGGAAATGATGAAAAAGTGTAAGTTTTGTGGCAAAGAAATTTCTGATGAAATGGATTTTTGTCTTTACTGTATGAAAAAGCAAAATGAAGATATTATTTTAAATAAACCTAGCACAAAAAAGAAAAAGTTTATTTTAATTCCAATTATTTGTGTAGTTTTGGTTTTAGGCATTGTTTTGGGTGTTGTATTTAGCAAACTGCCTATTAAAGTTGGAGATAAACAAATATCTTTTAAAAACAATGCCGTTGTTACTTTAGATAGTTTGAATCCATATGATGAAAATTCTGATTTAACAGACAGGCAAAAAACAATTCTCAAGTTTTTTGGATATAATTATACATTTATAAATGATGATACAATTTTATCTGATACCAATTATCTATCAAAAGACTTTAATATTGGAATTGAAGGGCAACTAGAAAAATTCATTGAGTCAGATGAAAAAGAATTCTCTTGTTTGATAGCAAAACACCCTGAAATGAAGGATAGTTTAATTGAACTTAAAGGATATTTCATTGTTAAGGGCAAATTTAATGATAATTATCATTTAACTCGTGGCAACAGATATAATTTTTATGGTAAAACCGCAGGTTTTGAAAATGTTGACTTTGGCGAACAAACTTTAGAAATACCTGTAATTAACCTTGATTATTATGATGATTATAACGATTATTTTGGCGCCGGTGTGAACGATATAACACAAGACCAACTTGAAGTTACAGCAAAGGCTATGTTTGGAAGCAAAACTATTTTAAGAGATGCAGTTTTAGGCGAAGACTTTGAGTTAGATGATTATCATGATAACGAATATGTTTTTCAATATATAATACCGGAAAATCAGTCAGTTGAACTTTTCAAAAAAATCGAAATGCCAACGACAGGTGGCTATTTAGTTGCTAATACTCCTGGTGAATTTTCGCGAATTTATTTTTCAACAGATTTTAAAAAATTATTTGTTGTTAGAATTAACAGAACAGAAATAAAGTTGTATATAGAATGTTATGATACTGATTTTAATCAACTCTGGAGTAATTCTTTTAACTATCCGTTTGATTATGCACAGATAGATTACAATTCACAGAGAATTTATTTTGAATCGCAAGGGTTGTTTTATTATATAAATATTAAAGACGGCTCTGTTTCAAAGAATACTGCTCAAACAGGATATTTTGGTGGCTTAAAAGTTGTTGAAGATGGTGTTTTGGCATATTGTAAAACAGACAATAGTTTTATAAAACTTGATTTAAACGGAAATATTGTTTGGACTGTGTATGCACAAAATCCTACTTCTTCTTGTTACAATATCGCTTGTAATGATGGAACATATCTTTTTTCAACTGCGTATTATGATGAACAGTTTTATGAATATAATGAATATATAACATTAATTGATAAAGACGGTAAAGTTTTATCAACACTTGAAAATAACTATAATTAATCAACAAATAAAACAAAAAGACCTCAAGGATTTCCTTGAGGTCTTTTCTCGGATGTAAATTAAATTACTTAAGTTCAACAGTTGCGCCAGCTTCTTCAAGTTTAGCTTTAAGAGCTTCTGCGTCATCTTTTGAGATGCCTTCTTTAACTGCTTTAGGAGCGCCATCAACGAGTGCTTTAGCCTCTGCAAGACCAAGACCTGTTGCTTCTCTAACTGCTTTGATAACAGCGATTTTTTGAGCGCCTGCTGCTGTAAGAACAACATCAAACTCTGATTTTTCTTCTGCAGCTGCGCCGCCTTCTGCAGCACCGCCAGCAACTACTACAGGAGCAGCAGCTGATACACCGAATTCTTCTTCAAGAGCCTCTACGAGCTCAGCAAGCTCTAATACTGAAAGAGCTTTAACATCATCAATAAATTTTGTAATTTTTTCTGAAGCCATTTTAATTTTCCTCCAAATGTTAATTTTTAAATTAGATTTGTTTGCATTTATAATGCGAATTTTTGCTTAAATTAAGCAGGTTGCTCTTCTGACTGTTTGTCTTTAATAGCGTTAAGAGCATAAACGAGGTTGCAGATAGGAGCTTTCAAGCTGCCGAGAGCTTTTGCAACAAGACCTTCTTTTGAAGGGAGTTTTGCAAGGCTCTTAACCTTATCAACTGCAACTACCTCACCGTCAATGAAACCTGATTTGATTTCAAAGTAGCCGTTTGCTTTTTCAGCGAACTCGTTGAGGATTTTTGCGCCTGTGATATAATCATCAGCGCTGAGTGCGATAGCGGTTGTTCCTTCAAGAACTGTTTTCAAATCGCTAAGACCAGCTTCATCAGCAGCGAAACCGAGCAATGAATTCTTAACTACGAAGTAATCAATGCCTGCTTCTCTAAGTGATTTACGAAGAACTGTATCATCAGCAACAGAAATACCCTTGTAGTCAACTACAACGCCTGCACATGAACTTTTTAATTTTTCTGTAAGTTCAACAACAATTTGTTTTTTCTGTTCTAAAACAGCTGCACTTGGCAAAATAATTCACCTCCGAATGAATTTTCACTGTGCGTTATAAAAATAGAAAAGCCTTCCCGTGTAAGACACGGAAAGGCATAAAAATACACAAATAATTTTTAGTGTACCCTTTCCTCGGCAGGTTGTTTTACGTTACGAGAAATTCTCACCTGCTGTCTTTAGAACGGACAGTAATGACATATTAACATATCTAAAACGCTTTGTCAAGCATTTTTTCAAAAATTATTCAACAAATTTTGAAGCGTAATCTTCAACAATTGATTTGTAATTTTCAGGGATAGTTTCAAATGCATCAGAATTAAATAATTTATCAGCAATGTAGCAAATTGATCTTGTGTTGTTAGCAACATCATCGCCTGCGTAGTTTGCATAAACTGTTTTAGTAAACTCGCCGATAGTTACTTTTGCATAGCCTCTACCTACAAAGCCTCTGTTGATATTGCTTTGTCTGATATTAGCAAGTGAACCAACAACACCGCTGAAATTGTCTTCTTCAAACCAGTTTCTTGTGTTGAATTTAACATCAACAAATAATTTTGACATATCAAATGTTAAATCTTCTGAACCGAGCAAATCTGTTGGAGTAATTAAAGTGCCAAGTTCAACTGTTGCACCGTAATTCTCTAAAATAGCAAGTTGGTCTTTATCAATTGAAGTGTAGAAACGAATACCTGTTGGATTTGCAAGTCTGAATGAAGCGCCTGTTTCCATAGATAAATCAAGATATAGACTTTCAAATGAAGTATCTTTAGTAATAACTACTGAATCTTCAGGGTTATAAACATTGCCCTCTGAATAGTAAGCAACAAATGTATCATTGTCAACTGTTGGCAAAGCAAATTCAGAACCCTCTGTTACATAATCAACAACACTACCATCAACTGATACTTCATAACGAGTTGGTTCAGGTTCAGTGGCTTTAATTTTGTAAATTGCAGAAAGTTCGAAAACATTTTCACCACAAGGAATTTCATCAGAACCATATAAATCAAGGAACATAACTGATAAAGCGCCACCACCGAGCGCGCCAAGTTCAATTGTAATAGTTTCGCCTGCTTTAATTTGTGGAAGATCTGCATCTGCAGGAGTTGTATAACCAGAAGTTGTAACCCTTACTCTTAATGTACGAGTAGAGTTGTTGGTAATATCAATATAAGTTGTTTCTGCTTCAGCAGGAACGTTTCTCCAGTTTGTTTGGAACTGACGATATTTATCAAAAGCGCCTGCTTCAATATCAAAGTTTACTGAACCATCAGCAAGATAATTCATTGAAGTTGTTGCAAAAGAGCCCCAAGCCCAGTTGTTATTTGGGTTACAACCTTCTGTTTTGCTGTAGTTATGGTTTGCTGAAACAAATGAATAAACTACATCATAATTTTCATTAACTGTTGGTGCCTCTGTTACAGTTGTTTCTTCAACAACAGAATCAACATAGATAGGAGAAATGGTGTATAAATCATCGCCACAAGACAAATCTCCACCATATTGCTCTTGCACCATTATGTTGAATGAACCGCCTGTTAAAACGCCTAATTCAATTGTTTTTGTTCCGCCTGCGGCAATTTTAGGAAGGTCTGCATCTGCAGGGGTTGTGTAACCAGGTGTTGTTATACGAACACGAATGCCTTTTGTTGAGTTGTTTGTAATATCAACATAAGCAGTTTGAGTTGTAGCAGTAACACCGTTCCAATTTGACATAACCTGTCTAAAATAACTATAGTCGCCTGCTGTTTCGCTAATAGTGAGCGAACCATCACTATTAACATTTGTACTAGTAGTAGTTTTTTCGCCCCAAAAACTGATATCATTATACCAACCTTCGGCTTTACTCCAGCTATGAGTCATTGTCGAGAAATCGGCAACAACAATTTTGTCGCTATCGAAACTTGCAGATGAAGTTACTGTCGCAGAAAAAATTACAGTTACAAGCATTAAAGCAACTAAAAGATAAGATAATAATTTTTTTGTTTTCATAAATACATCTCCTCCATATAATTTATATTTTAATTATAACATTATCTTTTATAAAAATAAATAAAAAATTGAATGTTCATAAAAAAATGGGAAAATTGCACAAAAAAACATGGCTTGATATGGTAATAAAAACAATAAAAAAGCCTTTCCGTAAAGGAAAGGCTTTCGTTTTAAAACATATCTGGATAAAGTGCTTTGATTTTATTTACAACCTGTGTTGCATGGTATTTATGGTCTTCAACTGAAGGATGCCAGTCGCCACCATTTTGTCTAGGATTTGCATGCAAGAAGTTCACATAATCAAATTTTTCATCTAAAGATTTAAGCGCCGAAATTATTGGCATACTTTCGCTAATTGCGTTCATACCGGTAATCCATAAAATTTCTACATCAGGATTTTCGGCTTTCATTGTTTCAACAAGGATACTTGCTTTCGCTAAAAACGCTTCTTTATCAAGGTTTGCGCCCTCGCGAGAGTTATCGTTAGCGCCAAAGTTAATAACAATTAAATCAGCGTCATAATTTGTTCTAGACCAAGGTGTTTTATCGGCAACTAATGTGTAGTCCCAATATTTATCAGGGGTTTGAGTATAAGTATTAAACCCACCTAAAACACCGTGACCTGAAGCCGCCGCAATTGCGTAATCTGCGCCTAAAGTTTGAGCGGTAAATGTTGCGTAAGTTTTGCAACCGTTTTGATATTCCCAACCACCTGCATTTGTTGTTGCATTTGTTGTAAGGTTGCCGTAACCTGCAGTAATTGAGTCGCCATAAAATTCAATTCGTTTTTCCGACTGAACAGGTTTTGTATCTGCTAGTTCGCCACCTACTGAAACACCTGTGATTTCAAACAATGGGTTTTGGCCGTGTTCAGTTGCTTTTTGAATCAAGAAAGTGTGTTCGCCATAAGTTAAATCTGTTTGAACAACGCACTTTTTAGTTGTATCATCAACATTAACTTCATAAGAATTCTCGTAATCTTTATCAACAGTGATGTTTAATTTACCTTTTTTAGCGGTTTGCATAATAATTTCAATGTTGCCCGCGCAGTTTGCAGTAAATTCAAAACCACTTGCAGTTTGAGAAAGCAAAATTGATGAACCATCTTGCGAAATCTCGGCTCTACCATATAAATTCATACATTGCAAGAGTGAAGAAACAGGGTAAACACTTGATGCTTCAATAACCTTTTTCTTTGTAAGATGGTTTCGAAGATAACTCAAGTCTAATGAATTAATAGAGCCGTCTGCGTTAACATCAGAATTTGTTTTGTTAATATCAGAGTTACCAATAATTCTAGCCACCCTCTTTCGAAGTAGTAATAAATCATAAACGTCAATAATACCGTCACCACTTACATCACCGTAACGGATAACTTCAGCCGCAAATGCGCTTGTGCAAAGGACTGAAAATGCCATTAAAAATGATAGACATAAACATATTAACTTTTTCATAAAAATATACTCCTTTAACTTTTATGTTAATACATTATTATACTAGCATAAGTTAAAGGAGTTTTCAATAAAAAATAAATAAAAAGCCTTTTCAAAGTGAAAAGGCTTTTTGTTGATTTTTAAAACATATCAGGATAAAGTGATTTAATTTTCTTTGTAAGATTCTCTGCGTGATATTTATGGTCTGCAACTGATGGGTGAGAGTCGCCACCATTTGTTCTTGCAGGAGCATAGTAGAAATTTAAATAATCAAGTTCTGCGTCTGCTTCTTTAATTGCTTTTACAACAGTTGAATCTTCTGAAATCCAAGCCATACCAAGAACCCATAAAATTTCTACATCAGGGTTTTCGGCTTTCATTGTTTCAACAAGGGTTTTAACTTTTGCTTTGTACTCATCTTTATCAATAGTAACATCGGTGTACATATTATCAGTTGAGTTGTCATTTGTACCAAAGTTGATAACAATTAAATCGGCATCATAATCGGTTCTTGACCAAGAGGTCTTATCTCCAACTAATGTGTAGTTCCAATATTTATCAGGAGTTTGAGTACCAACTTTTTGTCCATAACCATACATTACACCGTGACCGGAAGCCGCTGCAATTGCATAATCTGCGCCTAAAGTTTGAGCAGTAAATGTTGCATATGTTTTACAACCATTTTGACAATCCCAACCGCCTGCACCGCTATGTGTTACAAGGTTGCCATAACCTGCAGTTAAAGAGTCGCCATAAAATTCAATGCGTTTGTCAGATTGAACAGGTTTAGTTTTACCTGGCTCGCCACCGATTGAAATACCTGTAATTTCAATTTTATCAAATTGGCCGTGTTCAGTTGCTTTTTGAATTAAAATTGTATGTTCGCCTTGAGAAAGGTCTGTTTCAACAGTAACTTTTGATTTTAAAACATCAACTTCAAAAGAGTTTTCGTAATCTTTATCAATAGTTACATTTAATTTACAAGCATAAACATTACTTAATTCTTTTTCGCTAGAAACATAAATTTCAAGGTTGCCGGAGCAGTTTGCAGTAAACTCAATACCACTTGCAGTTTGCGAAAGTAAAATTGATGAACCATCATCTGACCACTGCGCTCTGCCATATAAATTCATACATTCAGAAAAAGCAGAGATAGGGAAAACGCTAGAAGCTGCAATTTCTTTCTTTTTAACAAGGTGTTGACGGAGATAACTCAAGTCTAATGAATTTATAGAACCATCTGCGTTAATATCAGAATTTGTTTTGTTAATATCAGAGTTACCAATTATTCTTGCAACTCTTTTGCGTAGTTGCAACAAATCATAAACGTCAATAATACCATCGCCACTTACGTCACCGTAACGAATAACATCAGCAGCCGATGCACCTATGCTCACTACTGAAAGCATCATAATAACACTTAAAATCAAACATAAAACTCTTTTCATTTTTTCAAAACTCCTTAAAATCATTTCATTCCATTTTTATATTATCATAGTTTTTAAGAATTTTCAACTATAAAATACAGTTGTAATCGGTTAAAAAGTAGTCTAATTGCAAAAGCCAGGCTAAAAGTTGAGGCTTTTGCATTAGTTGACCAAACCAAGTTATATTTTCTTTTTGTTTAAGTTGTTTATAAACATCAAAATTAAGCAAACTTGCTAGTCGGCTATCATCTGATTTTAGGCGTTTTTCAAGCATTTCACTAACAAGCGCTTCGTATTGTGGGTTGTGGGTTTTAGGATAAGGCGATTTTTTGCGCCACAAGATTTTATCAGGCAAAAATTCGGCACAAGCATTGCGAAGTAGCGCCTTTTCAGTTTTGTTTTCGAATTTTATTTCCCAAGGCACATTATAAACAAACTGCGCAAGTCTATGGTCGGCAAAAGGAACTCTAACTTCAAGCGAAGAAGCCATACTCATTCTGTCTTTTCGCTCAAGTAAATTAGTCATAAAATATTTAACCGAAAGTATAGTTGCAATTCGTGCGGTTTTACTTTCTTCGCTATCACTTTCGAGCGTTTTAACAGAATTAATATCGTTTTGATAAACTTTTGATAAAAACTCAAACCCTTGTTTTGCTTTGGTTATTTTCTCGTCAAAAATATTAATTCTTGCAAATGGGTCGTGAACAAATGGGAAAAAGTTAGAATAAAGCATTTCTTCTCGATAAAACCAAGGATAACCGCCAAAAATCTCGTCAGAACATTCGCCACTCATAGCAACTGTGTGGTTTTTCTTAACTTCTTCGCAAAAATACAAAAGCGATGAGTCAATATCTGCTTGACCTGGAAAATCTCTGTGATAAACTGCTCGAGAAAGATAATCGGCAACAGTTTTTGTTGGCACAGTTAAAACGGTGTGATTTGTGCCGAGAACTTCTGCTAAATAAACGGCAAAATCATCATCGCCTTGTGGTTGAAAAAGCGAGCGTTTGAAATTTTTCTTGTTGTCTTCGTATTCAAATGAATAGGTTGAAAGCGTTTCGCCTTTTTGCCTGTATTCTAAACTTGCGAGCGCAGAAAGTGCTGAAGAATCAAGACCACCTGATAAAAATGTGCAAAGCGGCACATCAGAAATTACCTGTCGTTTAACTGTGTCTAAAAGAAGCCTTTTTACTTCTTTTGCCGCTTCTTTTGGAGTTATATCTAACTTTTCAGGCGTTAGTTCAAAATATTTATAAAGTGATAGGCCTGCGCGTGAAAAAGTACCGCAGTAGCCTGGTTTTATTTCAAGTATGTTTTTAAAAACTGTTAACCCTTCAAGCGTAATCGGCGCTAAAAATAAAAGTTGCCAAATACCTGTTTTGTCAATTTCGGGCTTGATTTCATCTAGAGATAAAAGCGCTTTTATCTCACTTGCAAAGCAAAATGTACTGCCGAAAAGCGAGTAGAAAAATGGTTTTATTCCAAATCGGTCGCGAGCCAAAAATATGTGGTTTTGTTTTTCATCATAAATGGCAAAACTAAAAATACCGTTTAACATTTTTACACATTCTTCGCCATATATTATATAACTGTATAAAACAACCTCGGTATCGCAGTTAGTTTTAAAGTTTATGCCTTCTGAATGTAATTCTTTTCGCAATTCATCACAATTATAAACCTCGCCATTGTAACAAATAGTATAAGTAAACCCACCATATTTTGCGCTCATCGGTTGTTTGCCGTTTTCTATGTCCATAACTGATAGGCGGTTGTGCCCTAAAGCGCCGTGTTTAAATTCAAAAATTCCGTCATCATCAATTCCACGATGTTTCATAGTCTTGCCCATTTTTTCACATTTTTCTCGTTTTGCGTCTATTTCATTATAAAAATCTATCATTCCACAAATTGAACACATAAAAATTCTCCTTTTATTGCTTTTTATTATTATATGTAAGAATTTTAAAAAAGCGAAAAAGTTAAATATATGTATAAAATTAACTGAATATTTAAAATTTGTATTTACAAATGCAACTTATTTGATGTATAATTAAATAAACAGAAATATTAATGAAAGGGTTTAAAGCGTTTTGCTTTAATTCAAGGTGAAAATGATGAAAATACTTTTTGCGACTTCTGAATGTTTTCCATTTGCAGTTTCAGGTGGTCTTGGAGATGTTGCTTATGCACTTCCAAAGGCTTTAAGACAGAAAAAAGTTGGCGTTAGAGTTGTTATGCCACTTTATTCAAAAATTCCTGAACATTTTAGAAATTCAATGAAGTTTATCACATCAATTTCTGTTCCTGTTGCTTGGAGAAGCCAATATTGTGGTATTTTTGAGGCAACTTATGATGGTGTAACATATATTTTTCTTGATAATGAGTTTTATTTTAAAAGAGATGGTATGTATGGCGAGTTTGATGATGCAGAGCGTTTTGCGTTCTTCTCTCGCGCCGTGCTTGAATGCATTCCTTATATAGATTTCAAGCCTGACATTATTCATTGTAATGACTGGCAGTCAGCGCTTGTGCCTGTTTATTATAAGTTGATGTATTTTAATCGCCCTGGTTTTGCTAATATTAAAACTATTTTAACTATTCATAATATTCAATATCAAGGTCAATATGGTATGGATATTTTAGAAGATGTTTTGGGTATTCCTAATTGGGCGGCTCCAATGGTTGATAACGATGGCGACTGTAATATGTTAAAAGCAGGTATTGAGTGCGCTGATAAAATTACCACCGTTAGCCCTACTTATGCTAAAGAGATTTTAGACCCTTGGTATGCTTATAATCTTCAGGGAATTTTAAAGTCCAAGAGTTTTAAACTTTCAGGTATTGTTAATGGTATTGATGTTGATGTTTACAACCCTGAAACTGATGAAAATTTGGCCGCTAAATTCTCGGCAAATGATTTATCAGGCAAAGCAAAATGTAAAGCCGCTTTGCAAGAAGAATTAGGGCTTCCGCAAAAAGCAGATACACCTGTTATTGCTATGGTTACTCGTCTTGCAGGGCATAAAGGTTTAGAACTTTTGAAATTTGTTTTTGATGAAATTATAGCTCGTGATGTTCAATTTGTGCTTTTAGGCTCCGGTGAAGAAGAGTATGAACTTTTCTTCCACGAAAAATCTGTGCAATATCCTGATAAATTTGCATTTAGATGTGGTTTTATTCCATCTCTTGCGCATAAAATATATGCAGGCGCAGATATTTTCTTGATGCCATCAAAACAAGAGCCTTGCGGACTTGCGCAAATGGTATCGCTTCGCTATGGCACAGTTCCTGTTGTTCGTCAAACAGGTGGCCTTGCAGATACTATTCGTGATGCCGGTGATGATGGTGTTGGTTACACATTTAAAAGTTATAATGCTCATGATATGTCAGGCGCGATTTATAGAGCGCTCGGTTGCTATTACAACAAAGATGAGTGGAACAAGTTAGTGCTTCGTGGCATAAACACAGATAACTCTTGGGAAAATTCTGCTAACAGTTATCTTAAACTTTATAATGATGCTATTAATGCATAAAATAAACAAAGCGGTTATACTGCGCTTTACCGCGGTATAGCCGTTTTTTAGAAAAGAGGAAATTTTAATGAATGCTAAAAAAATCACAACAACAATTTTAAAATTATTACTTTCGTTTGTTGTTTTGTTTTTGATATTTTGGTTTGAAATGCCTGCTATCAATATAAAAAGCGGTGATTTCTGGAGTTTTGTAATTCAAGGCATTATTGTGTTTACAGTAATCAATGCTTTTTCTTATGTTTTGTCGTTTTTAAAAAGATTTAAAACAGATAAAAACAACCACGTTTATATTGAAAACAGTGGCGAAAAGTTTAAAATAAAAACACTTGGCAAACCTATTTTAATCTCGCTTACTGCAATTGTTGTAATCATTGCGCTCGGTCTTGTTATGAATTTAATCGGCGCGCAGGTTTTTAATGCAAAAAGATACAATAGTTTGCTCACTTTGCAAGATGGCAATTTCACAACCGATGTTGCCGAAATTGAAATGAGCCAAATTCCTGTTGTTGATAAAGAAAGCGCGCAGACTTTAGGCAAGCGTAAACTAGGTGAAATGGCGGACTATGTCAGCCAGTTTGAAATCGCAGATAACTACACTCAAATAAATTACAAAGACGAGCCTTATAGAGTTACACCGTTGGTTTATGGCGATGTTATTAAATGGCTTAACAACCAAAAAGAGGGCATTCCTGCGTATATTATGGTTAATATGACAACACAGGAAACAAAAACTGTTCGTCTTGAAGAAGGTATAAAATATTCTGAAAGCGAATATTTTATGAGAAATATTCACAGATATTTGAGATTTAAGTATCCTACCAAAATTTTCGATGATGTTTCTTTTGAAATTGATGAAAACGGCACACCTTTCTGGGTTGCTTCTACCGTTAATTTTAAAATCGGTTTCTGGTCAGGCAAAGATATCGGCGGCGCTGTGCTTGTAAATGCAATAACAGGCGAGAGCGAATATTATGATTTGGATAAGGTGCCAACTTGGGTTGACCAGGTGTTTTCATCAAGTATGATTATTGAGCAGTTGAATTATAATGGTATGTATCGTAATGGCTGGTTGAATTCAATTTTTGGTCAAAAGGGCGTTTTGCAACCAACTGAAGGATATAATTATCTCGCAATTAATGACGATGTTTGGCTTTATACCGGTATGACATCGGTTGTTTCAGATGAATCAAATGTAGGTTTTGTGCTTGTAAACCTTCGCACAAAAGAGGCTAAATATTATGAAGTGCCTGGCGCTAAAGAGTATTCGGCAATGAATTCTGCCGAGGGCGCAGTGCAAGAAAAAGAGTATGATGCAACCTTCCCAATTCTTCTCAATGTTTCTGATAGACCAACCTATTTTATGTCGCTTAAAGATGCGGCAGGACTTGTTAAAATGTATGCGTTTGTTGATGTGCAGGCGTATCAAGTGCTTGGCACAGGCGCAAATGTTGATACTGCAAGAGAGAATTATATTGCAAACTTAAAACGAGAAGATATTGAAGTTAGCGAAAATCAAGCAGTAGAAACTACTTTAACAGAAGATGTTACAATTGCTGATATTAATTCGGCAGTAGTTGGTGGCAATACAAAATATTATGTTAAATTTGAGGCAGATAAATCATCAAGCACATTTTTTGCAGATATTTATGTTCTTGATATTTCGCTTTCAAAAGAGTTGCCATTCGCAAGTGTTGGCGATAAAGCAACAATAACTTATAAATTTGATGAAAATGATAACATTGTTATCAAAGGTTTTGAATTAAAATAATGGAAAATATAAAAGCAGTAATTTTTGATATGGACGGGGTAATTGTTGAGAGTGAATATCGCAATTACAAAGCAAAATTAGAAGTTTTAACTCCTTTTAATGTTACTTTTGATTATGATTATTATTCGCAATTTCCCGGAAATTCAAATATAGTAGTTTGGCAAAAAATTATAGATGATTTTAAGATAAATGCCACTGCCGAAAGTTTGCACGAGGTTGATTTAGTCGCTCGTGAAAAACTTATAAAACAAGAGGGACATATTGCAATTGAAGGCGCGGTTGATTTAATCAAAAGGTTATCAAAAAAATATGTTTTGGCGCTCGCTTCTGGCTCGCCAAAACATATTATAGAAGATACGGTTAAATTTTTTGATATAGAAAAATATTTTAAATTCATCATCTCCGGCGAAACAATTGAAAACTGCAAACCGGCGCCTGATATATTTTTAATAACTGCCGAAAATATCGGCATTGCGCCTGAAAACTGCGTGGTTATTGAAGACTCGGCAAATGGTGTAAAGGCGGCAAAATCGGCTGGAATGAAATGCATTGGCTTTGTTAATAAAAATTCAGGCGAACAAGATTTATCCCTTGCAGATAAGATAGTATTATCGCATAGTAAAATAGAGTTATAAATTTCAAAAAAATTGAAACTTTTTGCTAATTTTTTTACACTATGTAAATAGAGGTGATAATAATGAAAAAGATTTTAAGTATTATTTTAAGTTTTGTAATGCTAATTTCATTGATTAGCGCAGTGCCTGTTGGAGCTATTTCAGAATCAGAATATTCTGATTTAGAATTTTTAAGCAGCACATATTTTTGCGAGAATTTTTATAATCGAGACGGAATACCTTGTCAAAGATACTACAGAATAATCGATGAAATAGTTTATTCTTTTGTAGTTAACCCTGATTATGGTTCGTATGACGCAGTGGTTGTTTATGTGTCGCCTGAAACTGAGAATCCTCAATTTCTTGAAGAAATTACTGATGACGAGGGCGACTCATTGCCGGTTGCCTCAACTGATGCAGATAAAAATCGTGGTTTAGGTAGCATTAGATTTCTTGATTTATCAACATTTTATATAGATACAGAAGATGAATTTTCAGAACCATTCCGTGAATATTACAAGATAATAGATGGTGCTGTTTACTACACGGGTACATATGTAGAAGATGAAATTGTTGATTTTGCAAAGGTTATTGCTATAGTTCCTGAAAAACCTTCATCAAAAGTGAAAATTGTTGATGAGATAACTATAAAACACTACATACTTCACAAAGTTAAGGTTAATAGAATTGAAATTGAAGATTCGTATTTCGATTTGGCAAGAGTTGAAGAACTCGAAATAGCAAATGGTATTACATCGGTTATTGGAGTTAAAAATAGTAGCAATTTAAAGAAAGTAATCTTTGGTAAAAATTTAGGGTATATTGAAGATAGTTTTCATCACTGTGACAATTTAGAGATTGAGATACATCCTGAAAATCAAAATTTTATTTCAGAAAACGGAGAACTTTATAGAATTGCAGTTGGCAAAAAACTTCTTGTTTCTGTATTTAAAACCACTGAACATTATGAAATAAAGGAAGGCACAACATCCTTTTTGGCACCGTTCGGTAAAGACAAAAATCTTAAAACATTGACAATTAATAGCAATCTCGATGATTTCAAAACAGGTAAGTTAAAAAAGCTTAAAACTATTAATATCGGTGAAGAAGTAACCAAAATTAATAAGATTGATTTGACAGGCACAGAATCAATAAAAACGCTTGATTTATCAAAAATTAAGATTAAATTATTCAAAGCACAGGGTGTATGGGCGTTAACAGATGTAAAGTTACCTGAAAAGTGCTATATTGCAAGACAAGGATTTATCCGTTGCAAAAAACTTAAAGAAATCACTGTTCCAAAAAATAATAAAAAAATTCGTCAAAAAGTATTTTCGGGTTGTGAAAACCTTGAAAAAGTGACTGTTTTAGCCGATGAAGTTCGTATTTATGGCAATGCGTTTAGGTTGTGCAAGAATTTAAAAATAGTAGATATGTCAAAATGCAAAAAAGTGCCTGTAATCACAGCTAGCGCGTTTAAAAGAGCCGCAACAGGCATAAAATTCTATGTTAAAAATAAAACCGTTGCAAAACAATTAAAATCAAAACTTAAAGGCAAGGTTAAAAACGCAAAGATTTATGCTAAAGGTAAACTTGTTTATAAAAATGTAAAATAGAGTTATAAAACAAAAAATGAACTATCTCAAACGAGATAGTTCATTTTTATTTGTTTAATTATTCAACTTTTCCGTCTTTTTTCGCTTGTTCAACAACCTTTTGTGCAACCATTGGTGGAGCCTCTTCATATCTTTCAAATTCGAGAGTGAATGAGCCTCTGCCTTGAGTTACAGAACGAAGAACTGTTGAGAAATCAGCAGTTTCAGCAATTGGAACTTCTGCAACGATTTCTTGCTCTTTATCTTCTAACGGATTCATACCAAGCACTCTACCACGGCGTTTGTTAATATCGCCAATGATATCGCCCATGTTATCTTCAGGAACGATAGCTTTTAATGTGCCAACAGGCTCTAAAAGAACAGGGTTTGCTTGTTCTAGACCTGCTTTGTAAGCGATAGAAGCGGCTGTTTTAAATGCCATTTCAGATGAGTCAACAGGGTGGTAAGAACCATCAACAAGTGTTGCTTTAAGACCAACAACAGGATATCCTGCCAAAACGCCTTTTTTAACGCTGTCTTGCAAACCTTTTTCAACTGCAGGGAAGTAGTTTTTAGGAACAGAGCCACCAAAAATCTTCTCTTCAAATACTAATTCATCGCCCTCGGTTGGCTCAAATTCAATCCAAACATCGCCGAATTGACCGTGACCGCCGGATTGTTTCTTATGTCTGCCTTGAACTTTAACTTTTTTCTTAATTGTTTCTCTATAAGCAACTTTTGGCGCTTCCAAAGTAACTTCAACACCGAATTTGTTTTTAAGAAGTGTAACGATAACATCAAGGTTTTGCTCGCCAAGACCAGAAACAATTTGTTGTTTTGTTTCAAGATTATTTGTAAACTCAACAGATGGGTTTTCTTCGCAAATCTTAACCATAGCAGCGGCGATTTTATCTTCTTCGCCTTTTTTAACAGGTTTAATTGCCATAGAAATTGATGCTTTAGGGAAGTCAACGCCGTTTAATGTAACGATATGTTTAGGGTCACAAAGAGTGTCGCTGGTTTTAACATTGTTCATTTTAGCAACTGCGCCTATATCGCCTGCGGTGATTTTAGCAGCGTCAGTTTGTTTGCCACCGTTAATATACATTAACTTACCGATTTTTTCAGTTTCGCCTGTTCTAGGGTTATAAACCATATCGCCTGATTTAAGTTCGCCGGAAATTACTTTGAAGAATGACATCTTACCAACAAATGGGTCAGCAACTGTTTTAAATACAGTAGCAGCGAGTGGGCCATCAGGTGAACAAGCAACTTCAACCATTTCGCCTTTGTCATCAATACCGATTTCGCCACCAACTTGGGTTGCGTTTGGCAAAATCTTAACAAGCGCGTTAAGGAATAAATCAATACCTTCAAGAGTTTGAGCCGCGCCACAGTAAACAGGAGAAATCTCGCCTGTTTTAACGCCTTCACGAAGTCCTGCAAACAATTCATCTTCGGTAAATTCTTCACCGGAGAAGTATTTTTCCATCATTTCTTCGTTAAGAGAAGCAACAGATTCACACAAAAGACCATACATTTGGTCATATCTTTCTTTAGCCGCTTCGGGCATAGTGATTTCGGTTGCCTTACCGTCTTTATATTCCCAAGTGCGACCTGTAACAACATTTATGTAACACTCAACTTTTCTATCAGAAGCGTAAGGAATGATAACAGGCATAACCTTTGAGCCATAAGCAACTTTTAATCCTGCGATAACGTCTTTACAGTTAGCGTGTTCAGAGTCAGCCTTTGAAACAAAGAAAATTGTGCTAACGCCGTGTTTTTGACAAGCCTTATATGCTTTTTGAGAGCCAACATTCAAACCTGATTTAGCAGAAAGAACGATGATAGCATTTTTAGCGGCTCTAATAGCCTCAGCCTGACCATTAGCAAAGTCAAAGAAACCAGGAGCGTCAATAATATTGATTTTTCTTTCTCTCCATTCAAGAGCAGAAACAGCAGAAAAACAAGAAACGCCTCTTTTCTTTTCTTCGCTATCAAAGTCCATAACGGTGTTGCCATCGGCAACTCTACCGTGACGGTCAGTAGCGCCTGCTACATAAAGCATAGCCTCTGCGAGCGAAGTTTTACCGCAAGAGCCATGACCAAGCAAGGCAAGATTTTTAATTTTGTCTGTTTTGAAATCTTTCATTATAAAAACACCCTTTCGTGTAATACTTTAAAATCATTTTACCACTTTTTACACTCAAAATCAAGGACACATTGCAAAACGCAGATAGAAATTTGTTAAAGAAATTTGTATATTATGCACAAAAGAGAAAGAATTAAGGCTTCGTGTCCGCTTATTATAAAGCAGGTTTTTCTCGCCACTTGCGAGGCAACCGAAAAACATCTGCAAACAGGCTTCGAGTCCCTCTTAACAACACAAATCAAAAAAAGCACCCTAATGGGTGCTTTCCTTGATTGGCGCGCTGCGAGGGACTCGAACCCCCGACCTACTGGTTCGTAGCCAGTCACTCTATCCAGCTGAGCTAGCAGCGCTTATTTAACTGCCATAGCATTATATCACAACAGTTTTTAAAAATCAATAGTTTTTATTAAAAAATTTAAAATTATAAATTTCTAAATAAATCATCTGCTTTTATATCGAAAATCTGCGATATTGCAAAAATCTCTTTATCGGTGGCAACGCGTGTTTGCCCTTCTAGTTTTGATAGCGATGAAAAATTAATATCAACGCCCAAAAGTTGCATATTTATAGCCAATTCTTTTTGGCTCATCATATTAAGCCTTCTAATTTTTGTAACATTAGCGCCAATTAAATTTTTGTTTCCAAGTGGTTTTTGTCTGGACTTCATTTTCTGCCCTCCAAATAATTTATATATTTATTATAACACAAAAAAATAACAATTGAAAGTACTAATATTTTATGTTATTATATTTTTAGTATTTAATTAAGGAGAATTTTTTGTGAATAGTATATTAGAATTAATTTTTGAAAATGCAGAACTTTTTCCAAATAAAAAAGCAATTGCATTTGAAGATAATGAAATTTCATATGCTGAACTTATCAAAAAAATAAAACTTTTTGCTTCTTCCTTGCGTTTGAGAGGGGCAAAAAAAGGCAGTCGCATTGCAATTGAATCAGATGATTTGATTTCTTTTTTTGCGGCGTTTTTTGGTTGTGTGCTGGCAGGGTGCGTTGCTGTGCCTATTGAAAAAGATATTTCTATTTACCGTTTGCAAGAGATTTTGAAAACAACAAAGCCTGAACTTGTTTTTCTTAAAAACAATGGCGAGAGTTTTGAAGACTTTTTCGCTTGTGACGAAGAAAAAATCAGTTTGAAAAAGTGCAAAAGCGATAATATTTCATCTATTACTTCAACCACAGGTACTACAGGCAACCCCGTTTTAGTAACTCATACAAACAAAAGCACACTCGCAACGGTTCAAAATCTTGTTGGTGGTACAAATATAACTGTCGATACTGTTTTGTTTTGCAACATTCCTTTTAACCTTGCGGCAGGGTATCGCAGAGTGTTTGCAGTTTTGTGCGCTGGTGGTACTGCGGTGCTTTCGCATAATTTATTGAACGAAGATTTATTAAAACAAATTTTTGAAAATTATAATATTAATCATATGGCAATTGCAAATACAAGTCTTAATATTTTAATCGGTGTTAAAGATGATTTTGTGTCAAAATCGCTAAAAGGTCTTGATGGTGTGCAAACTGTTTCAGGCTCGCTGTCGGCAGTTGGCATTCGCGCGTTTCACAAGCGTTTTCCAAATGTAGAACTTTATAATGTTTATGGCACAACCGAGTCAGGTTGCGTAATGGTTAATAGCACATCGGTTAATGCAGAGGAGGGTTGCCTTGGCAAACCTACTGTTAATTCGGCGGTATTTTTAATCGATGAAAATGGTAAACGCGTTACAAGTCCTTTTGAATATGGCTATATCGCTATTCAAGGCGATATGAATATGCAAGGGTATTATCGTAAAAAAGCGCTTTCTGAAAAGGTTATGAAAGAGGACTACATAGTTATAAGTGATATTGCTTATTTTGATAATGATGGCTATTATTATTTTGTAAGTCGTGTTGGCGATATTATTGATATAAATGGGCATAAAATTCTGCCTTCTGAAATAGAAACAGTTAGCGCAAAATTCAAAGGCGTGGTTGACTGTGCTTGTGTTGGCGAACAAGATGAAAATGGTTTGCCAACCCCTGTTTTATATATTCAAGTTGAAAACGAAACCGATTTTGATATAGATGGGTTGAAAAAGCACTTGAAACACAGTCTTGAAAAATACAAAGTGCCAACAAATATTGAAATAATGAAAAAAATACCTCGTACTGCAACAGGCAAAGTATTAAGAAAGTTGTTATCAGTAGCAACCAAGATATAAAGAGGAAAGTTATTATGGAAAAGAAGTCACTTAAAAAGCATTATGAATGGAATGGCAAAATCGAGGTTGTTTCAAGAGTAAAGGTTGAAACTTCCGAAGATTTGGCAGTAGCATACACTCCTGGTGTTGCCGAGCCTTGCCTTGAGATAAAAGACGATGTAAATAAGTCTTATGAACTCACTCGCCGTAGCAATTTAGTTGCAGTTATCACAGATGGTACTGCAGTATTAGGGCTTGGCGATATTGGCCCTGAAGCAGGTATGCCTGTTATGGAAGGCAAATGCGTTTTATTTAAAGAATTTGCTGATGTAGATGCTTTTCCGCTTTGCGTTAAAACAAAAGATGTTGATGAAATAGTTGAAACTATTTATAATATTTCAGGCTCGTTTGGTGGCATTAATCTTGAAGATATCGGCGCGCCAAGATGTTTTGAAATTGAGAGAAAATTAAAAGAAAAATGCGATATTCCTGTTTTTCACGATGACCAACACGGCACTGCAATTGTTGTTGGCGCCGCGCTAATTAATGCACTAAAGGTTGTTAACAAGAAAATAGATGAAGTTAAAGTTGTTATGAATGGCGCTGGCTCTGCAGGTACTGCAATTGGTCTTCATTTGATGAATATGGGTGTTAAAAACTTGATAATGGTTGATAAAGACGGCGTTATTTATCAAGGTAAAGAAGGTATGTCATCTGCGCATAAGCAGTTAGCAAAGGTTACAAACCCAAATGGCGAAAAGGGACTATTAAAAGACGCTATGTGTGGCGCAGATGTATTTATAGGCGTATCTGTACCTGGCGTTGTAAGCGAAGAAATGATAAAATCAATGGCGCAAAATTCAATTGTTTTCCCAATGGCAAACCCTGTGCCTGAAATTATGCCTGAAAAAGCGTTATCTGCAGGGGCGAGAGTTATCGGCACAGGCAGAAGTGATTTTAATAATCAGATTAATAATGTACTCGCTTTCCCCGGCGTTTTCAGAGGCGCTTTAGATGTCAGAGCGAGTGAAATCAATGAAGAAATGAAACTCGCCGCTTCTTATGCAATTGCTTCGCTCGTTAGCGAAGAAGAATTGAGCGAAGATTATATTATTCCAAAAGCGTTTGATAAACGAGTAGGAAAAACAGTAGCAAAAGCAGTGGCCGAAACTGCTAAAAAAACCGGTGTAGCAAGAATATAAAAAAGAAAAAACGACCTTTTTAAAGGTCGTTTTTTGTATATTAAGTTTTATTACATTAATTTAAGATAAAGTTCTTTGATTTCTTCTACACTTGTTTCTCTTGGGTTACCAGGACGACAAGCATCATCGTATGCTGACTGTGATAAGAAATCAATATCTTCTATTTTTACAATTTCTTTGAGGTCTGCAGGAATTCCAACATCAATTGAAAGTTGTTTAACTGCATCAATTGCGGCTTTTCTTGCTTCTTCCAAACTCATACCGTCAACGCCTTCAACGCCCATAGCCTTTGCAATATCTCTGTATTTCTCGCCGGTTGCAGGAGCGTTATATTCCATAACAGTTGGTAAAATAATAGCATTTGCAACACCGTGTGGTGTGTCATAAACTGCGCCGAGCGGATGCGCCATTGAGTGAACAATGCCAAGACCTACGTTTGAGAAGCCCATACCTGCGATGTATTGACCAAGAGCCATACCCTCTCTGCCATCGTCTTCATTTGCAACTGCGCCGCGAAGTGATTTTGCGATAATCTCAATTGCTTTTAAATGGAACATATCGCTCATTTCCCAAGCGCCCGCAGTGATATAACCTTCAATTGCGTGAGTAAGAGCATCCATACCGGTAGCAGCGGTAAGACCTTTTGGCATTGAAGCCATCATATCAGGATCAACAACTGCAACAACAGGAATATCATGAACATCAACGCAAACCATCTTGCGATTATTTTGGGCATCAGTAATAACATAGTTAATTGTTACTTCTGCTGCAGTACCTGCAGTGGTTGGAACTGCAATAATTGGTGTGCATTTGTTTTTAGTAGGTGCAACGCCCTCAAGTGAACGAACATCTGCAAATTCAGGGTTTTCAATAATAATGCCAATTGCTTTTGCAGTGTCCATTGATGAGCCGCCGCCGATAGCAACGATACAATCAGCGCCGCTTTTCTTGAACGCCTCAACACCGTTTTGAACATTCTCAATAGTTGGGTTTGGTTTGATGTCGCTATAAACTTCATAAGCGATATCAGCGCTATCAAGAATGTCAGTAACTTTTTTAGTTACCTCAAACTTGATAAGGTCAGGGTCTGAACAAACAAACGCTTTTTTAAATGCGCGCGCTTTAATTTCAGTAGCGATTTCATTAATCGCACCCTTGCCGTGATAACTTGTTTCATTAAGTACAAATCTGTTTGCCATTATAATTATCTCCTTTATTTATAATTTACAACACTATTATACCAACTTTCTTTCTCAAAAGCAAGACAAAAACAAAAACTGATGAGCATAACTCATCAGTTTTTTAATATTAAAAATAAGGATTTTTATTAATCTTCGGAATATTCGCCGAGTTTATGCTTTTTTCTTATTTTTTTAGGAAAATAATCTGCCGGCTCAACATAAACTTTCTTTGTGTTTTTTTCAATATACCCATCAATGAGTTTTGCGTAATCATCTTCTGTGAGCAAATTGCCTGTTTCATTCTTCGGAACGATTTTTAATAATGTATGCTCAACTGTTTTGTTAAACTCTTTATTGTCGCGAATAGTAAGAATTACAAGAATCAAAGCATAAATTGTAAGCACAGCAAACACTGCTAAAGTGAACAAACAATATTCATAATAAGTAAAAGTTGGACCTAATTCATAGTCTGAATTATCAGGGAATGTGCCTTGGTCTGCGCAGTATCTTAAAAGCGAGCAAATTGTTAAAAAAACGCTAGTGCCTAAAAGGTAGTAAGGTGTTTTTTTGTATTCTCCTTTAATAAATCTAATAACTGTATAAACGCAAAAACAAAATGCAATAAAAACCAGCGCGAAAAATGGATAAATAGTTGCGTCATCTTTCATATATGCGTTTGTACCTGATTTTGTAGCAGAAAGCGCTTGGTTAATTTCAGGAATGTTTGCAAATCTTATCATACAAACAAGCCCCATTGCAATTAGACCTATCGCCATAATTATCGGCACTAAAACTCTGCCGATTTGAAAAAATCTTCCGTTAGCGTGAGACCATTTTTCTCCTGCCCATATTTGACGCTCGTCTTCTTTTTGCCTTAAAAATACTCTTAACTTTTTAACGCTTTCGCTGTAATTACTCTTGCTCATTTTTTTGCTCCTTTGTAGAAACGAATTTTCTGTCAACATTTATAACGCAAAAATAGTTTTCGTTTTCCTGTGATATGCGTTTTTTAATCAATGCTTTTAATTCGTCAGGCGTATATTTATAGTTATAAGGAATAACAACATCAAAAATCAAGTTTGTGTGACTAGGTCCTGAAACTATACGAAAATCGTGAAAAGAAAGCAATGGGTCGATGTCACACAAAATCTTTTTTGTTAAATCTTTTAGAGAATTTGTTGTTTCACAGTTAAGGTCAAGCGGGTCCATATGAATGGTTGTAAGGCACTTGAATTTGTGATTTAATTCCATTTCAATAAGGTCAATTGTATCGTGAATTTCAATAACATTGCCTGCGGCAGAAACTTCTGCGTGAAGCGATAAAATCTTTCTGCCAGGGCCATAATCGTGAACAATTAAATCGTGAATACCGATAATTTCTTCGTGCGCCATAACAGTTTCTTCAATTTCTTTAACAAAATCTTCATCAGGCGCTTCGCCTAAAAGCGGAGAAAGCGTATCTTTTGCAGACATAACACCGGTGTACATAATAAATAATGCAACAACTGTACCTGTGTAACCTTCTACATTAATATTAAAGAAGTAGCCGATTACAAGACCTATTAAAACGGTGGTAGTAGCCGCAACATCGCAAAAACAGTCTAGCGCAGTGGCTTTAAGCGCAGATGATTTAATGCGTTTGCCAAGGTTTTTGTTGAAAAAGCCGAGCCAAATTTTAATGAAAACAGCCAAAGCCATAATAATGATAGATACAATGCTATATGAGTTTGCTTGTGCATCAAAAATTTTAGCAACCGACTCTTTACAAAGTTCAAAACCAACCAAAATAATGATAAATGAAACGATAAGTCCTGAAATATATTCAATTCTACCATGACCAAATGGGTGGTCTTCGTCTTCTTCTTTGTTTGAAAGTTTAAAACCGATATAAGTAACAAGTGAAGATGCTGCATCAAATAAATTGTTAAGCGAGTCAGCAATTACAGAAACTGCAAAGCCAGAAAGACAGGCCGCAAAGAATTTTCCTATAAAAAGAAAAATGTTAACAATAATTCCAACTGTTCCTGCAAAAGCACCGTATTTTTCACGAACTTCACTACTGTTTGTTTGCTCGTGGTCTTTTACAAATGTTTTTAACAAAAAGTTTGTCATTTTATTTCCCTTTCTCAAGTTCAATTAAAAGCACCGAAACATCGGCAGGAGAAACACCCGAAACACGAGAAGCCTGTCCAATGTTTTTAGGTCTGATTTTAGAAAGTTTTTCTCTTGCTTCAAGTCGAAGACCTGTTATTTTATTGTAATCAATATCTTCAGGCAAGAGTTTGTTTTCAAGACGCTTTAATTCCTTAATAGCAGAATTTTGGCGTTTTATATAACCATCATATTTTAATTCGGTTTGCGCCGAGATTAAAACATCTCTTGGAATTTCAGGTCTTGTTTTATCAATTTTTTCAATTTTGTCATAGTCAAGTTGAGGCCTTTTAATAAGGTCGCAAAGGCGCACACCGGTAGTAGCAGGCGCAGTATTATTTGCAATTAAAATCTCGTTTAATTCGTCACTCGGCGGAAAAACAACTGAATTTGCACGCTCAATTTCTTCTGCCTTTTGTTTTTGCCTATTTAAAAATGCTTCCCATTTTTTATCATTGATAAGACCGATTTCTCTACCAAATGCCATTAATCGCTCGTCTGCATTATCCTGTCGCAAAACAAGTCGATATTCAGAGCGAGAAGTCATCATTCTATAAGGCTCGTTGCACCCTTTTGTAACAAGGTCGTCAATAAGAGTGCCAATATATGAATCTGCACGAGAAAGAGTAAAAGGCGATTCGCCTTTAATTTTTCTTACCGCGTTTACACCTGCCACAAAACCTTGAACTGCGGCTTCTTCATAACCCGATGAGCCGTTGAATTGACCTGCGCCGTAAAGCCCAGGGAAATCTTTAAATTCAAGTGTAGCATAAAGCGATGTAGGGTCAATACAGTCATATTCAATAGCATAAGCAGTTCGCATAATTTTGCAGTTTTCAAGTCCTTTTATGCTATGATACATTTGTTGTTGCACTTCTTCAGGAAGCGATGAAGAAACACCTTGCAAATACATTTCTTCAGTATTAAGACCACAAGGCTCTATGAAAATTTGATGACGAACTTTGTCTTTAAATCTTACTGTTTTATCCTCAATGCTTGGGCAGTAACGAGGACCAACACCCTCAATATCGCCTGCATAAAGTGGTGAACGATGAAGATTATTTAAAATAATTTCTTTAGTTTTTTCATTAGTCCAAGTTATATGACAAGTTGCGCGATTTGTAAGCGTTGAAGCGTCGGTATCATAAGAAAATGGAGTTATAGGCTCATCGCCAAACTGTTCTTCAAGCGAAGAAAAATCAATTGAAGAACGCAAAACCCTAGGCGGTGTTCCTGTTTTGAAACGCCTTGTCTGAACGCCCAATTTTCTTAAACTCTCGCCTAAAAATGCGGCAGGGAAAACACCATCAGGACCAGACTCGTAATTCACTTCGCCAACATAAATTCTACCGCCCAAATATGTACCGGTACAAATAATAACTGCCTTTGCGGTGTAATACGCGTCAAGACGAGTAAACACTTTCCACTCGCCGTCCTCGCCTTTTTCAATTGCAGTAATCTCTGCTTGAATAAGAGTTAAATTTTCTTGCAACTCCATACAATGCTTCATTCGCTCGCAGTATGCTCTTCTGTCAATTTGCGCGCGCAGAGAATGCACCGCAGGGCCTTTGCCTTTATTAAGCATACGAGACTGAATAAAGGTTTCGTCAGCGGCAATACCCATCTCGCCGCCTAATGCGTCTAACTCTCTTACTAAATGCCCCTTTGCAGTGCCACCAATTGCAGGGTTGCAAGGAAGATTAGCAACTGAATCAAGGTTTATTGTAAAAATAATAGTATCTGCGCCAAGCCTTGCGCTACTTAAAGCGGCTTCAATACCTGCGTGGCCTGCGCCTATTACAATAACATCTGTTTTACCGGCAAAGTATGCCAAAATCTTTCACCTCTTTGAAAGTTTTAATGAATTATCTTTTATTATATCATAGATATATTAATAAATAAAGAGTTTTTTACACTAGAATTAAAATTTCTTTAAAACGATTTGACAAGCCGATAGTGAAGTTTTATAATTATTTCTTAATAAGATAAATTCTCGGTTTGCGAGAGTTATTCTCGTGATATGCCCTTGAAATTTTTGCATCTGATTTGTAGAATGAAAATATAAAAATTTTGTGGAGGTTTAGAATGGAAAAGAAAACAATAGGTAGTTTTTTGTCTGCTTTACGAAAAACGCACGGCATGACACAAAAACAGTTAGCCGAAAAACTCAATGTTTCTGATAAAGCAGTAAGCCGTTGGGAACGCGATGAATGTGCGCCCGATTTAACAGTAATTCCTGTGTTAGCAGAAATTTTTGGTGTTACTTCTGATGAAATTTTACGCGGTGAGCGAAAAACAGAAGATAAAAGTGCAGAAAAAACAGATAAGAAAAACGAAAAACAGTTAGAGTATATATTGAATAATTTAAGAACGAAATTTTTAATAAAAAGTTTAATTTCGATAGCACTTGCCGTTGTTGGCTTAATAGTTGCATATATTATGTCAATTGTTTTGTTTGATATGGATACCAATTCTTATGAAGCTTCACAAATTGGTTTTTTTGTCGGTGTTGTATTTTATGTTGTTGCGATAGTTTTAGAAACAATTTTTGTTATTTCTACATTTTCATCGCTTAAAAACAATGATTTTGATGACGGAATGTTGTTAGATATAAAAAGAAAACTTACAAGATGTGCAAAATGGTCATTTTATATTATTCTTATTATTTTCATTGTATCGTTTGCTTTATGGTTGAAATTGCCACCATACAGCGAGATTTTCGTTTTGATTCTAGTTGGTGTGTTTGCATTGACTGTAGTAGATTTTTTTGTACAGAAAATACTCTTTAAAAAAGGTGTTTTAAAGGCAAACGAAAAGCAGAATAAAAGAGAATCCTTAAGAATTAAAACCATTATAATAACACTATTAGTTTTGTTTATAACTTCTAGCGTGAATATACTGGCTAATGGTTGGTTTGATTTTAGAAACTTAACAAAAGGTACGCAATACACTGATTTTAAAGAGTTTAAGAAATTCATCGAAACGCCAATAGACGAAAATTCGCGTGAAGTTGTGCCGACAGAAGATGGTAATTATTCTTATGAAGAGGGTCTTTATTTTGAAGAAGATTTTGAAACAGTAAAAGTTCAAATTGATGAAAATACAGTGAAAAAAGTTGTACAGCGCAATATGAGTATTTATGATTGGGTTCTTAAAGGAGATTATGAATTAGCTGATTCAGTTGATTATGCTTTACCTGTAACAATATGGACTAATAATGATTATAAAACCGCAAACGTTATTCTTGAAATAATGAATATTGGTTTTATCTGTTTATATATCATAGAAATTATATCAGCAGTTTTTATTTATTTTAAGAAAAATAGAATGTTAAACGAAAAGCAGTAAGTTTAATTGTGCGAAAACGAGTAAATAATTAATTGATTATTAGATTTTTTTGTGATTTTGCTGAAACAAACAAAAATTCTTTAAAAATAACTTGACAAACTGATAGAGAAGTTTTATAATTACTTCGTGACCTTGACGATGGCATAATTATGCCTTTTTTCACAGGAGGCTATTATGAATATTGATTTAAGAGGTGTTTTTTCAGGCAGAATAGCGAGTTTGCCAATTGATGAAAAGTTCGATTTTTCGTCGCTTGAATTAAATGGTACTACTCCGATTTCTTCACCTGTTTCAGTGGTTTGCACAGTCGCAAAAAAGGCCGATATTGTAAAAATAGAGGGCGAGGCGGCATTTGTTTATACCGCTAATTGCGATAGGTGTGCAGTTGAGACTAGCCGTAAAATGAAAATTCCAATTAATCATATCATAGTGAATTCTGTAGAAAATGACGATGAAGAAGATTTCATCGTGTCGGAAAATATGGAACTTGACCTTGAAGATCTTGTTCGTACCGATGTTTCGCTCGGTGTTCCTTATTTGTATTTGTGCAAAGAAGACTGCAAGGGCGTTTGCGCAGGGTGTGGCAAGAATCTTAATAAGGAAGAATGCGTTTGTAAACCGCAAGTCGATGAAAGGTTTGCTAAATTAGCAGAGTTTTTTGAAGATTAGTTCCATAAATTAGACATAAAATAAGGAGGTGCCAAAATGGCAGTACCAAAGAGAAGAGTTTCTTCAACAAGAAGAGATAAAAGACGTTCAAGCGTTTGGAAAATGGACGCTCCTGAACTCACAAAGTGCCCAAAATGCGGCGAATATACAAGACCTCACAGAATGTGTAAAGCCTGCGGTTACTATAACGGCAGACAGGTTGTAGCTGTAAAAGAGGACTAAAACAGGTCATTAACAGGGAAGGATTTGTAGTCCTTCCCTGTTTTTCTTAAAGGAGTGTGTAAAAATGGTTAAGATTTATTCGGTTGAAAAAGACTCGCTCGCCGATAAAAAAGGTATAAAGTCAAATGAATTTTTAGTATCAATAAATAAAAATAAAATAACTGATGTGCTTGATTACCGTTTTTATTGCACTGAAAAAAAGATTAAACTTGTTATTCAAGATGAAAACGGAAAACAGCGCAAAGTTAAAATCAAAAAAGATGAATATGATGATATAGGTCTTGAATTTGAAAGTTATTTGATGGATAAACAGCGCTCTTGTAAAAATAAGTGCATATTCTGTTTTATCGACCAAATGCCACCAAATATGCGTGAAACTTTATATTTTAAAGATGATGACGCAAGACTATCCTTTCTTTTCGGCAATTATATAACGCTCACTAATGTTACCGATGAAGAAATTGGCCGTATTATAAAAATGCATATAACACCGATTAACATTTCGGTGCATACTACCGACCCTGAACTTCGTTGTAAAATGATGAACAACCGTTTTGCAGGCGATGCTTTGCGCCATATGTATAAACTTTGTGAAAACGGTATTAAAATCAACTGTCAGTTGGTGCTTGTACCTGGGTATAATGATGGCGAAAATTTGAGAAAAACCCTTGAGAGATTAAAAGCGCTTTATCCTAATGTTGAATCAGTTGCGGCGGTGCCTGTTGGTATCACAAAATACAGAGATGGTTTAGAAAAAATCGAGCCGTTTGACAAAAGCGGCGCAAAAGAAGTTATTGATATTATGAATGAGTTTGGCGATGCTTGTGAAAAAGAGTTTGGCAATAGACTTTTTTATCCGTCAGATGAATTTTATAATTTAGCCGAAGTTGAAATGCCTGAAGAAAGTTACTATGGCGATATGTTGCAACTTGAAAATGGTGTTGGAATGTCTGCGCTATTTAAAGCAGAATTTTTAGATGCGCTAGATACAAGTGAAACACCAAAAGGCGAAAAATTGACTATTGCAACAGGCAAGGGCGCTTATAAATTAATTAGCGAGTTAGTTTCAGTTGCAAAAGAAAAGTTTAAAAATCTTGACTGCGATGTTATCGCAATAGAAAACTACTTTTTTGGCCCACTTATCACTACAACAGGGCTGATTACAGGGTCAGATTTAATCAAAAATTTAAAAGGTAAAAAGAATTTAGGCAAGGTTTTAATATCAGAGGCTATGTTAAGAAATGAAAAAGATGTTTTTCTTGATGACTTAACCCCTGAAGATGTTGAAAAAGAAATCAGCGCGCCTATTAAACTTACTGCTTGTGATGGTGCGGCGCTACTTTCTGCTTTGCTGGATTTAGAGTAGAGATAATTATGGAACTATTAAAAGGAAGACCGATAGATATAGTCGGCAGAAGTGCAGTTGAAATTGCAACTTATGATAAATTAGACCAACTTGAAATTGAGTATTTCAGAGTTGACCACGAGCACGCAGAAACTATGGAAGCGTGCAAAGAAATTGATGTTTGTTTGGGTGTTAAAATGTGCAAAAACTTGTTTTTGTGCAACAGGCAAAAAACAGCGTTTTATCTTTTGATGATACCTGGCGATAAACCTTTTATCACAAAAGAATTTTCTCGCCAAATGGAAATTTCGAGAGTTTCATTCGCGTCAGGCGAACATATGAAAACAATGCTTGATATTGAGCCTGGCTCGTTGTCTGTTTTAGGCTTGATGAATGATACCGATAATAAAGTTCATTTGTGCGTTGATAAAGCAGTAATTGAAAAAGAGTTTGTTGGTTGTCACCCTTGTGTTAACACATCTAGCCTTAAAATAAAAACCGATGATTTAATGAAGTTTTTAAAACAGGTAAATCACGATTATACTTTGCTTGATTTACCATATAACGCATAATAAAAACACCTTGTGAAAACAAGGTGTTTTTTGTTTAGTATAAAAATGCGTTGCCGTGAAGTTTGTATTCTTTAGGAGTGATGCCTGTTTGCTTTTTAAAAGCCTTGTTAAAGTTTGCAGTGTTGTTAAAACCACACTCTAGCGCAATATCAAGCATAGATATATCTTGGTTTTTCTCTAACTTTTGCATAACAAGTTCAATTCTTCTTTCGCAAACATAATCCCACAAAGTAATGCCCATTGTTTCTTTAAAAACAGTTGAAAATCTGCTTCGGCTCATTCCTGAATTAGAAGCAATATCTTCAAGCGTTATTTTTTCAGTCAGGTGTTTGTGAATATAATCCATAGCAGTTTTAACCGCTTTTACATTAGAAGAACTTTTTTGATGAGTGTCATTATACCCATATTCACGAATAAGCCTTACCATTATATCGGTGAGTTTTGCTCTTGCCATCATTTTATACTCTTTTTTCTTGTTGTTAAGTTCTGATAAAATTTCTTCTATTAAACTAGCGATTTGTTTTGTGGATTCAGAGTTTCTTGAAAGCCTGCATTTAAAGTTATCAGAATGATAAAAAAACATTCCTGCATCTGAAAAACTTTCAATTCTAGAACCCCAGAAAAATCTAGGCTCAAAATGAATATTAACAAAATCAAGTGGCTCAATTACATCAACAATACAATGTTGCTCATTTGATGAAAACACAAAAATATCGTCAGGTTTTATTGAATAGTTATGCCCATTTACCGAGTAAACACCACTGCCGTTTCTAAAATGCACAATTTCAAATCTAGAGTGCCTGTGCTCCCTTAAAAGCCTTTTGCCAATATCAACTTTAACCTCGTTTGCCCAAAGCAAAAACTCGCTTTTTTGTTTCTCGCTCATAAAATACCTCATAAAAATAAAGTTTGCAAAGATGATAATATAATTGTTGAAAAAATCCTTTTAAAAAAGGTATAATTTGTTCACAAGTAGAATTATACTACAAAAATAAAATTTATTCAAGGAGTAAAATAATTATGAGTTTTAACAGATGTTCAAACCCTAGCGATTTAAGAATTACAGATATGCGTTTCGTTGATATTGATGGCGCACCAAAAAGATGCACCCTTATCAAAATCGAAACAAACCAAGGTTTAGTAGGTTATGGTGAAGTGCGTGACGCTTCTTCAAAAACCTATGCGCTTATGCTTAAAAGCCGTATTTTAGGCGAAAACCCTTGTAATGTTGACAAGATTTTCAGAAAAATTAAACAATTCGGTGGTCCATCTCGTCAAGGTGGCGGCGTTTCAGGTGTTGAAATTGCACTTTGGGACTTGGCAGGTAAAGCATATGGCGTTCCTATGTATCAACTTTTAGGCGGTAAATTCAGAGATGAAATCAGAGTTTATTGCGATACTGATGTTGATGGTAAACATACAGGTACAGATATGGGTCACGCTTTAAAGAAAAGAATGGAAATGGGCTTCACATTCTTGAAAATGGACCTTGGTATTGGTCTTTTGCTTGATGAACCAGGTACACTTAATGCACCACTTGGCTTTATTGATGATATGAAAAAATATGCAAGTCATATTTTGAATGTTCAAGGTGGCTCTGTAACTTCTGATATGGTTAAACATCAAAAGAGTTATGATATTGTTACAACTGCTCACCCATTCACAGGTATTCATTTAACTGAAAAAGGTCTTGATTACCTTGAAAATTACGTTAAAGAAGTAAGAGATGTTATCGGTTATGATGTACCTCTCGCAATTGACCATTTTGGTCACGTTTGCGTTGAAGATTGTATTAGATTTGCTCGCAGAATGGAGCCATATAACCTTGCTTGGATTGAAGATATGGTGCCATGGCAATATACTGACCAATATGTTCGCCTTAAAAATTCAACTTGCGTTCCTGTTTGTACAGGTGAAGATATCTATCTTAAAGAGGGCTTTAAAGAACTTATTGATGCAGGCGGTGTTTCAGTTATCCACCCTGACATTTTAACTTGTGGTGGTGCGCTCGAACTTAAAAAGATTGCTGACTATGCTGATGAAAAAGGTGTTGCAACTGCAATTCATATGGCAGAAAGCCCAATTGCTTGTATGGCTGCTGTTCATACTGCTGCTGCAATGCATTCAGTGCTCGCTCTTGAATTCCATTCAGTTGATGTTCCTTGGTGGGCAGATATTGTTAAAGGCATTGATAACCCTATATTTAAAGATGGCTTTATTAAAGTTCCAGATAAGCCAGGTCTTGGTATCGATGGTCTTAATGAAGAACTTATTAAAGAGCATATTAACCCTGAAATTCCAGGCTTATGGGAAGATACTTCCGCTTGGGATAAAGAATTCTCAAATGATAGACTTTGGAGTTAATTAAAAGCATGTCTGCTATAAAAACTTTGGTTGAAAATAGCACTGCTTATTATGAAAGCAGAGTAGAAAAAGATATTGAAAAGAATAGAAAAGGGGATTTTTGCGTTAAGCTTAAATCCCCTGCAAGTGTTTTAAATGTTTCTTATAAATTAAAGCGTCTTGATTTTGATTTTGGTTGTAATATTTTTATGCTTGGCCAATATCAAGATGAAAAACAAGAAGAAACTTATCTTAAACAATGGAAAAATATTTTTAATACTGCTGTTGTGCCTCTTTATTGGGAAGGCACAGAGCCGCAAAAAGATTTTTTAAGATATTCAAGCGATGTGCCTGATAATGTTTATCGCAGACCACCAGTTGATAATGTTGTTGATTATTGTTTAGAAAACAACATAAAACTCAAAGGGCATCCTCTTTTTTGGCATGAGTTTATACCAAAATGGTTGCCTGAAAATTGGAATGAATTATATCCACTTGTTGAAAAGAGATTTAAAGAAATTTCTGAAAGATATTCTGATAAAATTCCTGTTTTTGACTGTGTAAATGAGCCTTCTCGAATTTGGGACTTGTATTTTGAAACAAAAAATAATGATTGGAAATGTGTTTTTCCGCCTGAAGGTTATTTAGAGCAGATTTTTGCACTCGGCAAGAAATATTTTTCTAATAACGAACTCATTTTAAACGAGGCAACTGGTGCTGCATTCCAAGAGTTTAGAGGTATTTATGGCAGTTATTATCAACTTTTGAAAACACTTATTGATAAGGGCTTAAAGATTGATAGAATTGGTCTTCAATGTCATATTGATGATAATTTTGCTTATAAAAACCTTTATGATGCCGAGAGATTTTATAGCATTCTTGATACATATGGCACACTTGGTAAACCATTAGTGCTTTCTGAAATTGGTCTTTCTTGTGAAGATGAGGAAGCACAAGCGTTGGCTTGTGAACGCCTTTATAAAATTTGTTTTTCTCATGAGAGCATGTCAGGAATTTTCTGGTGGAATCTTGATGATAATGGAATTTTAACTGAATCACAAAGAGAAGCCGCAGGGGAGAATTTGCCTTATGCAGGCCTTGTGAGAAATGGCAAAGAAAAGCAAGCATACAAAGTGCTTGATAAACTTATTAACCATGAGTGGACTACTTGTGGCACTGCTACTTGTGAAAACAATGAACTGAAATTTAACGGATTTTACGGTGAATATGAAATCGAAGTAAATGGTAAAAAATATTCAGTTAATTTTAGTAAAAATGGTAGCAAATTTAAGATAATTGTTTTATAATAAAGAAAAAACGAAAAGGGAGTATAGTTATGCCATTACCAAAACCTTATAAATTGCCACCAAAGAGAATTCTTGATGACAAAGAAGCAAAAGCATTGTTAGAGCATGTTACTGATTTGGTTGATTTGAAAACCAATGCTCTTGACAAAATGGTTGAAGAAAACATTAAGAAAAATCGTATGTCAACCGTTCGCCTTGAAATTTATGACAAAGAAGGCAACGAAATTACAGATGCTAAGGTTGATGTTGAACTTAAAAATCACGAGTTCAGATTTGGTTGTAATGCATTTTTGGCAGATGATTTAGGCTCTGATGAAAGAAATGCAGAGTATGAACGTGCTTTTAGAGAAGTTTTTAATCAGGCAGTTGTTCCATTTTACTGGAAAGATGACGAGCCAGAACCGGGCAAATGGAGATTCGAGAAAGATTCGCCATATATTTATCGTCGTCCACCTGCAGAACAAATGCTCGATTTTTGCGAGCGTACAAATTGTGAGCCAAAAGGACATAATTTGTTTTGGCCTTCTGGTGAACATGGTACACCAAAATGGTTGAATGATGATAAAGCAGAAAACGGAAAACTAATCGAAAAAAGAATTCGCTTGTTGGCTGAACGTTATGCAGATAAAATTCCTGTTTGGGATGTAATTAATGAATTTATCGGCGCACATCAATGGAATCATCGTTTCCCTGATGATATTGATGTTCGTGCATTTAAACTTGCTAATGAGTTGTTTTATAACGACCATCTTATCATAAATGATTTCCAATGTTTTTATCATCCTAATTATTATTTAGGTAAAAAATCTGCTTTGTATTTGCAGATTGAAAAGTTGCTTCATGCAGGCTGCAGAGTTGATGGTATTGGTATGCAACTTCATATGTTCCACAATGAAGATACGCTTGCAACAGATGAGCCATGGAAATATACAGCAGACCATTTGGTTAAAATGGTTAACACATATTCGGCTCTCGGTAAAGATATTCATTTCTCTGAAATTACATTCCCATCTTATGATGGCAGAGATACATATCTTGAAATGCAAAATGTTATAACAGAAAATCTTTATAAATTATGGTTCTCAATGGAAAAAGTTAAATCAATTGTTTGGTGGAATTTAGTTGATGGCACTGCAGTTAAACCTGTAAATGGTGTTGCCGCTTTTGATGAAAACTATTTTGGCGGCGGCTTGCTTAAAAGCGATATGTCTAAAAAGCCTGCATTTGAAACAATTGAAAACCTTGTTAAAAAAGAATGGCACACAAAAGAAACTATTGTTACAAATAATAAAGGTTATGCTTCATTTACCGGTTTTAACGGTGAGTATGACGTTGTTATTAAAAAAGGTAAAGACAGCGTAAAACGTACAATTAAAGTTTCAAAAGATAACCCAATTATAGTTATTCAATTAGATAAATAAATTAGGAGAGTTAAAAAATGATTCAGTTTAATAACAAAGAAGATATTATTGCATTAACTCCGCTTTGGAAAGGCGAGAGATTCGAAGACGGACGTCCAAAAGTTCCTCAAAAATATCTTGATGCTATGAAAGATATGACCTTGGAAGAACTTTGGAAACCAATTTTCTTAAAAGGTTATGAATCTCAATTTGAGGGAGACCTTAAAACATTGCACGATGACGGCAGAAAATTAATCGGTCGTGCAGTTACTTGCTCATTTGTGCCAACTCGTCCTGACTTGCACGAAGTTATGTTTGATATCGGCGCAAAAGAAGGTAGAAAAGGTAACTATAATCAATGGGTTATTGATAGTCTTGTTGAGGGCGACGTTGTTGTTGCTGATATGTATGACAAAATCTATAAAGGCACATTTTTGGGTGGTAACTTAACCACTGCTATCAAAACAAAAACCAAAACAGGTGGTGGCGTTATCTGGGGCGGTATTCGTGATACCGAGCAGATGAAACAAGTGCCTGATGTTCAGGTTTATTATCGTGGTATTGACCCAACTCCAATTCGTGAGTTTATTATGCAAAGTTTTAATGGTATTACTCGAATTGGTAAAGCAACCGTTCTTCCTGGCGATATTGTTTATGGCGCAGGCGGTGGCGTACTCTTTATTCCTGCTCATTTGGTGCAAGAAGTTGTTGAAGGCGCTGCTAAAACTCACGTAAAAGACGACTTTGGCTTTGAAATGATTGCGCAGAATAAATTTACAACTGCTCAAATTGACAGAAATACATGGACAGAAGAAATGCTTGATATGCTCGTTGAATGGATAAATACAGACCCTCGTGGCGAAGAATATAGAGATTTAGACTGGTCACAAGAGTATGATTTGGCTCGCAATGGCGACCCTGATGATACTCAGACTGCACTTTAAGGAGAAATTGAAATGAAGTGTGATTTAACAGGAAAAAGAGCGCTTGTTACAGGCTCTTCAAGGGGAATCGGCTCGGCTATTGCTTATGAATTGGCGCTTGGTGGCGCAGAAGTTGTTATTCATTATGCAGGCAGAGAAGATGCCGCTAATCAAATGAAAGAAAAAGTTGAAGAAATTGGTGGAAAATGCAGTATTGTTCACGCAGACCTTTGCAACCCTAAAAGTTATAAAAAATTGGTGCAAGAGGTTGGCGATATTGATATTTTGGTGCTTAATGCGTCTGTTCAATATAAAAATGAATGGGAAAATATCAATGAAGAAGAGTTTTATAATCAAGTAAACTGTAATTTCTATGCTTCTCTTTCGCTTATTCAGGGCTTTGTTCCTAATATGAAAAAGAATAAATTCGGCAGAATTATAACAATTGGCTCTGTTCAAGAGACAAAACCACACCCACAAATGCTTGTTTACTCGGCGACAAAAGCCGCGCAAACTAATATGGTGAAATCTTTGTCATTGCAATTGGCAGAATATAATATCACTGTAAATAATATTGCTCCTGGTGTTATCTATACTGATAGAAACAAATCAGCTATAAGAGATATGGAATACGCTAAAAAGGTAATGGACTCAATCCCACTACGATTTTACGGCGAAAAAGAAGATTGCGCGCCAATTGTTCGCCTTATCTGTTCAGAAGAAGGCAGATACATCACAGGACAGTCAATCTACGTTGACGGCGGCAAATCTGTAATGTAATTTAAACTTAAAAACCACTCGAAAGAGTGGTTTTTTTATATGTTTATATTAGATTTTTTAAATTCGCTTGGCGTTTGATTTGTTGCAAATTTAAACGCTCGTGAAAAAGAATAAATACTTGTAAAACCGGTTTTTTCGGCGATTGAAGCAATAGATAATTCGTTTTCTATTAAGAGTATTTTAGCGATTTTAATTCTATAATTTGAAACAAATTTTGCGGGAGTTGTGTTATAAGTTTTTTTAAAAAGTTTTCTAAGATATATCTCGCTATATCCGATTTCATTTGCTAATAATTCATTGGTTATATTAGGGTTTTCAATGTTTTTTTCAATGTATTTTAAACAAGGATTTAATTTGTTTTCGATTTGATAAGAACTGTTAAACACTTCATTTAAAATTTTATAAAGATTAGACATTAAAATAAAATTGTTGTTTGAAATTTTTTCATCATTTTGCTTGATTATATTTAGAATATCATTGATATTATCATAAGAGTTTTCGGTTAAATTAAGCTCTATTATTTCAGTATCTTGAAAATCTTCTTGCAAATCAAAATTGATATTAACTGTCATACTATCAAGTTTTGTTTCCCAGTGATAAGAAGAATTTTTAGGTAAAAAAAGCATATTTAAAGGAGAAGAAACAAAGGTTTTACCATTTTGATAAAACTCTGTTTTACCGTGTATTTTAAATTGCAAACCATAATTAGGTCGGTTTTTCATAGCGTTTTTTGTGCCTTTTTCTGTATTGCTACGCCTAACATTTGAAACATTTGTAATTATCATTTTTGAAAAATCCATTGCTTTTCTCCTTTGGCAAAATAACTTCAAAAAGACTTGTTGTATGTATACGCATATACTAACATAACTTTATTGATTTGTAAAGGGGTAAAAAGTATCAAAATTGTTAAAAAGATTATCGTTTGAGATATTTACTATTCTAAAAAACGGGAGTATAATAAAACCAAATTTAATGATAAAAGGAGATATTTCACTATGAAAAAGGTAATTTCTTTATTATTATCAGCATTGCTTGTACTTTCAGTAATGCCAATGATGTTGGCAAGCGCTAAAGTAGAAAGCCAATGGAATGTAATGTATGATTGGGAGCAGTATTCATCTAAAAATGAATTTCCTGAATTATACGATGTTGGTGTTAATAATTATAATAATGAAACTAAGGTTGATTATACAAACTACGCAGGTATTGCTACTATTACAAATGCAACAAACTATCCATTAGCGCAAACAAATCGCCTTGAAGGTTCTGTTAAAGCATTTGATTTCCAACAAAACGCTGTGCATACTGTTGGCGCTGCAAATGCTTATGATAAAGCAGCTAAAATCAAACTTGATACTGCTAAAATGGCACAGGCAAAAGATTTAAGATTTTATATGTGCTATGAGGTTGAAAAAGATAAAGATGGAAATTTAGTAAACCAAGTAATCGGTATTAAACTTAAAAATGGCGAAGTTCGTTTCCAAAACGGTTGGAACGATAAGGACGAAAATGGCGAAACAATGAACTCAAAATATTGCCAAAAATGGAATTGGTATAGTTTTGTTGGTAAATCTTATAAGCTTTGTTCTAATACTTCAGATATTCTTGAAATAACAGAAGAAAATGTAAGCGATATTACAGAGATTGTTCTTTGGAACAGAGTTAATACAGAAGAAATTAAATCAGGTTCACGTCGTAATTACACATATTTTGATAATGTTGAATATTTAACAGAAGTTGAAGTTGAAGAAGATGGCGCAACAACAAGCGCTGTAGTAACTGAAGATAAAGCTTCAATTAGACTTGATACAGATGTTCAAGGTATCCGTTTCTACTCAACAATTAACACAGAAGGTCTTGATGTTGCTGAAGCTGGTACACTTATTGGTCCTGCTAACTTAATTGGTAATTACTTAACATTTGAAGACGTTGACGTTGAAAATGCAGTTAAAGTTAAATATGACCTTTCAAAAGGTTTATATGATGATAAATACGTTGTTGGTTCAATCGTTGATATTAAAGAAACAAACTATGCAAGAGATTTTGTTGCTCGTGCATACGTAGTTCTCAAAGACGGTACAGTAGTTTACTCAGAAACAACATCAACAAGAAATATGGCTCAAATCGCAGATGCTTATATTGCAGATGCAAATGGTGGCTATGCTGAATTAGATGTAGAACTCAAAGCAAAAGTTGAAACTTGGGCTTCTGCTAATGACTAATCAAGGAGGTAATAATAATGAAATTTGAAACAATTAAAATTGAATTTGAAAAATATGAATCTCTTGATATCATTGCTTCTTCTCCATCGGTTGAAGAGCCAACTCAAACTCCAGTAGAGCCAACTACAAAGTATGACCCTTATGAAAATGATAAATGGTAATTGCTAATATTTTTTTCATACAGCTTTCCTTTTAAAAAAATAGCAAGTAAATTTACTTGCTATTTTTTGTTAGAAGTGAAATAAAAAGTTAAAAAGAGAGGTAAAAATAATGAAAAAGACTATATCTTTATTGCTATCAGTAGTGCTTATTTTATCAGCATTGCCAATAATGTTGGCAAGTTCTGATGTAGAAGGCCAATGGAATGTAATGTATAATTGGGAGCAATATTCATCTAAAAATGAATTCCCTGAATTGTATAATGTGGGTGTTTCAAATGTAAGAAACGTTAACGGAAAATATGTTGATTTTACAAATTATGCAGGAATTGCTACTGTTACAAATGCAACAAACTATCCATTAGCGCAAACAAATCGTCTTGAAGGTTCTGTTAAAGCATTTAATTTCCAACAAAACGATTTACATACTGTTGCAGGCGCAGATGCTTACGATAAAGCCGCTAAAATCAAACTTGATACTACTAAAATGGCACAGGCAAGCGATTTAAGATTCTATATGTGCTATGAGGTTGAAAAAGATAAAGATGGAAATTTGGTAAACCAAGTAATTGGTATTAAACTTAAAAATGGCGAAGTTCGTTTCCAAAACGGTTGGAACGATAAGGACGAAAACGGCGAAACAATGAACTCAAAATATTGCCAAAAATGGAATTGGTATAGTTTTGTTGGTAAATCTTATAAACTTTGTTCTGATACTTCAAATATACTTGAAATCACAGAAGAAAATGTAAAAGATATTACAGAGATTGTTGTTTGGAATAGAGTTAATACAGAAGAAATTCAATCGGGTTCGCGTCGTAACTACACATATTTTGATAATATTGAGTATTTGGTAGGTGAAAACGTAGGTGAAGAAGAAACTACTGCTTCAACTTCTGCAACAACCACAACTACAACTACCACTACCACAACTACCACTACCACTACCACCACAACTACTACAACTGTTGTTGAACCATCGGTTCCAACTGAAGATTCATGGGCAGTAATGTATGATTGGGAAGAATATACAAGTGCTTCACAAATTGCAGACTTTGTTAAAACAGGTACACCTGACCAAGCAAGCTACCAAACTAAACTTAAAATGGCAACTATTACAAATGCTGCGAGTTATCCTGAAGCACAAACAAACCCTCTTGGTGGCTCTACTAGTGCAATTATGTTTGAACAAAACGCATTGCACTCTATTACAGGTACAGGCGCATATGCAAGAGCAGAAAAAATACTTGTTGATACAACTGCTATGTCTAATGCTAAAGACTTAAGATTCTATATGTGTTATAAATACCCAACAGGTAAATCAGGCATTATAAACCAAGTAATTGGTATTAAACTTAAAAATGGCGAGGTTCGTTTCCAAAACGGTTGGAATGATACGGACGCAAACGGCGAAACAATGAGTTCAAGATACGGCGAAAAATGGAATTGGTACAACTTTGTAGGCAAAACTTTTAAACTTTGTACTGATACATCAAATATTATTGAAATCACAGAAGAAAATGTAAAAGATATTGAAGAAATTCTTTTCTGGAACAGAGCAAATACAGCAGATTGGAGTTGGGATACTAACCGTACTTTTGTTGATAATGTTGAATATTTAACAGATGCTAAAACATTCAAAGTAACAATTGATGGCGTTTCAACTTCTGTTTTAGAAGGTAAAAACTATAAATTTCCTGTTTCAAGTGCAGATGGTTTTGTAGCATACACAGATGGCGAAATTTGCTATGATGAAGGGGACGCAATTGTTGTAAATGGTGATTTATCATTTGAAACTATTGCTATTGGTAAAATTTCAATGATAAAAGGCGCGCAGTTTAGATTAGGCGAGAAAAATGGTATTAGATTTTTAACAACAGTTGATGCGCAAACTCTTGAAAGCGTTGCAGCAAAATATGGCGCAACTATTCAAAAAGGTACAATTATTGCTCCAAGAGATTCAGTAAGCGGAGATTTTGTATATAGTTCAAATGTTGCTGATGTTATATACGATTCTGATATTTATTATGCAGAAAATACATTTGTTGGCTCAATTGTTAATATCAAAGAATCAAATGCTTATAATCAAGAAAGCGGTAACATTGCAAGAGAGTTTGTAGGTCGTGGTTATGTAAAAGTAACAATTGGCGATTTTGAGAAAATTATTTATGCTTCTTATGATAATAGCAACATAAAAAATAATACTCGTTCACTCGCTTATCTTGCTTACTGCTTGCAAAATGATACTGAAAATGCACAACTTTATGAGGAGTTTAAAACAATGGTAGATAAATGGGCAGCGTTTTATAAAGGTGCTGATTACAATGCACTTTTTGATTTGAGTGCTAAAGAGTATTTGTCAAACATTCGTGTTGGTATCAACACAGGTCGTTCACTTGACTGTATGATAAATAAATCAGGCGATACTTATACAGTTGAAGACTTAAAAGCGCAAGAGCAAAAATATGACTTTATAAATCCAACTGATGTTGAACTTATTAGAAGTTTTAAAGCCCAAGGGTTTAACGCTGTTAGAATGCCTGTAACTTGGTCTGAAGCTATAGGCCCTGGTCCTGATTATATCGTTAGCGATATTTTGATGGATAGAGTGCAAGAAGTTGTTGATATAATTTTAGCAGAAGATATGTATTGTATTCTTAATAGTCATAATGAGTTTAATTGGCTTTATACAAGAAATTCAGACCTTGATGGAATGCATGCTAAATTCAAAGCGCTTTGGAAACAAATTGCTGAGCGTTTTAAAGATTATGATGGCAGACTTATCTTTGAGGGCTATAATGAAGTTTTAAAACTTCCTGAAGATTGGACTGCAAAGAGTGCAAGTGATTATGCTCAAGTTAATTTACTTGCTCAAGAATTTGTTGACACTGTCCGTGCAACAGGTGGTAATAATGAAAAGAGATTTTTGGTAGTAGCCCCTTATGGCGCTGGTTGTTATGAAGAAAATTTATCAATGTTTGCTATGCCAACTGATACTGCCGATAACAAACTTATTGTTGATGTTCATTATTATTTCCCACACCAAGCATTGCTTGGAGATGGTTCTGCATTTGTTTTTGAAGAAGCAAAAGCGGAATTAGATGCTGCATTTGATTTAATTCAAACATCGCTCGTAGATAAAGGTTATGCTATAATGATAAATGAAACTGCTTGTTCAGATGTTGGAACAACATTAGCAGATAGAGAAAAATGGGCTTCTTATGTGTTCGCAAAAGCAACCGAAATGGACATTCCAATGTATTGGTGGGATAATGGATTTATTCTTCGACTTTTTGATAGAAGCGAAGCGCCATATAATCCTGTTTACCCAACAATTATAGAAGCAATTATGAATGCAACTGCTTCAAGAGTAAAATAAAACTTAAAAAACCACTCGAAAGAGTGGTTTTGTTTTTCTTTCGGCGATTCCTACGGCACCGCCCGTCATTCTGAACGCACGTGAAGAATCTTTTAAGGCGGACAGTCGAGGACGCCTGTCCCTACGAAAACAAAGAATTTTTTTAATCCATCGCCAAAGGCGATACATACAGAGCCTTCCCTTGGGGGAAGGTGGATTTGCCGAAGGCAAAGACGGATGAGGGACTAAACAACCCCTCCCCTTGACAGGGGAGGCATTCGGGAGGAGCAGAGCCCCTCCCCTACGATAGAATATAATATTTATTGTTGCTTTTTTTGTTTTTTTGTGGTTTGAAAATGGGCATTGAAGCAAATAATTGTGTAAACAATTTTGATTATGCTAAAATGGATGAATAATTCAGTATTATAAACAAAAAGACGAGGTTTTTAAACCTCGTCTTTTTTTGAAATTTGTTTATTTTTGTTTTTACTTTTAATTAAAAAACTCATCGTAAATTGAAACTAATGCATCTTCGAATTGTTCTTCATCAACACCGATTATGATATTAAGTTCTGATGAACCTTGGTCAAGCATACGAATGTTGATATTTTTGTTTGCGATAGCAGTAAGCACTCTAGCGGCAGTACCTGTTGCTTTTCTCATACCAACACCAACAACTGCGATAAGCGCTAAATTGTCTTCAAAAGAAATGCTATCTGCAAGTGTCTCTTTTTTAATTGAATAAAGCAAATCTTGTTTTTTAGGCTCAAGCGCTTTTGAATCAATTACAACCGACATTGTATCAATACCAGATGGCAAATGTTCAAAACAAAGTTTTTCTCTCTCAAGAACTGATAAAACTTTTTTACCAAAACCGATTTCGGCATTCATCATTGCTTTTTCAATGTTGATAATTGAAAAACCTTTTTTACCTGCGATACCTGTGATATTTGGAGTATCTTCATCAACTATCATATCTGAAACAATCATAGTACCAGGTGCTGCAGGGTTATTTGTGTTTCTAATATTTATTGGGATACCTGCTTGATGCACAGGGAAGATAGCGTCTTCATGCAAAACAGTAGCGCCCATATATGATAACTCACGAAGTTCAGAATAAGTAATTCTTTTAATGATTTTTGCATTTTTAATAATTCTAGGGTCTGTTACCAAAAATCCGTCAACATCGGTCCAGTTTTCATAAAGGTCTGCGCTCATAGCACGAGCAACGAGCGAACCTGTAATATCAGAGCCACCACGAGAGAAAGTTTTAATAGTACCGTTTGGCATTCTGCCATAAAAACCAGGCACAACTGCTCTGTCATAGTGTGATAAATGCTCTTTGGTTTTTTCAAAAGTAAAATCAGAGTTAAAACTGCCTGTTTCATTAAAACGAATGCATTTTGCAGCGTCCATAAAATGATAACCGATAAGTTTTGCCAAAATCATACCTGAAAGGTATTCACCACGAGAAGCGGCATAATCTCTACCTGCATTTGATTCAAGCGAAACTTTGATTTTTTCATATTCTTCAGATAAATCTATATCAAGACCGAGTTCTGCAATAATACCGTCATATCTGTCAGTAATTTGTTTGAGAACAGGCAAAAAGTCTTCGCCTTCGTTTGATAAATCATATGCGTGATAAAGCATATCAGTGATTTTAATATCGTCATCAAAACGTTTGCCAGGAGCAGAAGGAACAATGTATCTTCTGTCAGGATTTTCTTTTATAATTTGCGCAACCTTTCTGAATTGGTTGGCATCGGCAAGTGAAGAACCGCCGAATTTTGCTACTACTAAAGCCATTTTTAATTCTTCCTTATCTAAAAATTTCTTAAAATATTACTTAAATTATTATATGTCTAATACTCTGATTTTTGACAATACTTCTCCGTTTACAAGCGAAATAAGGTTGTCAAACGCTTTTTCTTTCATAGCGTCAGTAATAAATGCGATTTCATCTTTATTTGCATTAGCGTTTGTTAAGAATTTAACCTTGCCAAATGCTTTTTCAACATCTTCCTTGTCTGCATTCATTCTTACATACATAGCAACTGTGTCTTGCTTGTAATCTTCAACATAATCAGGCTCGCCATCGGTCCAAGAAATATATTTTCTTGAATTAAGATGTTTTGCACAGTCAATAACATCGGCAACTACTGCAGAAGCAGTTGGAAGTTTGCCTGCGCCTCTACCATAGAAAACAACATCGCCAATTGCGTCACCACGCACCATAACTGCGTTGTAAACATCATCAACAGTTGCAAGTTGACTATGAGATGAGATAACTGCAGGATAAACTGTTGCATAAACTTTATCTTCAGAAATTCTTGCAGTTTTACCGATAAGTTTTATTACCATACCTGCGGATTCGCAAAAAGCAACATCAGCAAGGTCGATTTTGGTAATACCCTCTGTGTAAACTTGTTCAGGATAAACGTGTTTGCCGAAAGAGAGCGCAGATAAAATACAAATTTTTCTACAAGCGTCATGACCTTCAACGTCAGCGGTTGGGTCTTTTTCAGCATAGCCGAGTTCCTGCGCAGTTTTAAGCGCATCTGCAAAAGAAACGCCGGAATGAATCATTTGAGTTAAGATATAGTTTGTAGTACCGTTTAAGATACCATAAATCTCGCAAATTTCGTTTGCAGCAAGACATTGAGTAATAGGTCTGATAATTGGAATACCACCGCCAACAGATGCTTCAAACAAGAAGTTAACATTATTTTCTTTAGCGATTTTAATAAGTTCATCGCCCTTTGTTGCAACTAATTCTTTGTTAGAAGTAGCAACAGATTTGCCTTTGAGCAAACAACTTTTAACAAATTCATAAGCAGGTTTAACACCGCCCATTGTTTCAACAACGATTTTAACTTCATCATCATTTAAAATCTCATTAAAATCTTTTGTCATTAAATGCTCATAAGGGTCGCCAGGGAAATCTCTTAAATCAAGAATATGAGCAATTTCAAGATTCATACCTGCTTTTTTCTGAATTGATTCGTGGTTTTTATAAAAAACTTCTACCACGCCTGAGCCTACAACACCGTAGCCCATAACAGCAACTTTTACCATTACACTTTTTCCTTTCATTCTCCAAATACTTGATGAACGGATTTAACTCCGTTGATATTACTTAATTGACCGATTAACCCATTTACCGAAAAGTCAGGGTTTGAAACTTTAAAAGATACAGAAACCGGCGCGCGCCTTCCGGAAGGAATGTTTTGATTAACCGTTAAAATATTTGCGCCGCTTTCATATAAAACAGACATAAAGTTTGATAAAATACCAGCCCTGTCAGTTAACACAGCGTGCAAAGTGAACACTTTTCCGCTTGTATCATCATAAGTAAAGATATGGTCTTTGTATTTATAATAAGCGCTTCTTGAAATGCCGATTTTCTTACAAGCAATACTTGCAGAAGTTTCATTCCCATCTGAAAGACTTTGCTTTACTTTTAAAACTTTTTTAAAAACATCAGGCAAAACTTTAGAGTCTATTATAAACTTTTGATTTTCGCTCAAAACTGTCCACCTCCTATGGACTGTGTTTTTGTGATAGAAACACTATACCAAAATTCACATAAGATTTCAAGGCTTTTTTAAAATAATTTAATATTTTTATTAAATTGTACAAAAAACGCGTGAAAAACCTTAAAATAATAGGCAAATACAAGCATAAAATATTGGTATTAATTAAATAAGCAAAAAAATATTGAAAATTAATGTAAAATGTTATATAATGTATGAGATAATGTGTATAATGCGCCAATTGTGTGTGTAAGTAAATTTGCGTATCACATTTATATCAAAATTCACACTTATAATCGAATTGTGTATTTAGGTAAACTTTTATTTATCAAAAGAGGTGTTGAATATGACACAAGTTCAATATACTGTTTTGGTTGTTGATGATGATGTTAAACTTAGAAGCACCATTTCTGATTATTTAACAGAAAGCGGCTTTTTGGTTTTTACTGCGGCAGATGGTGTTCAGGCAATTAATGTTTTTGAGCAGAAAAAAGAGGAGTTAGACCTTGTTTTGCTCGATATTATGATGCCAAAATTAGATGGTTATGATGTTTTAAAAATTATCAGAGAAAGTTCGGATATTCCTGTAATTATGTTGTCGGCTCGTGAGCATGAGCAAGACCAGTTAAAAGGGTATGAACTCGGTGTTGATAATTATATTACAAAACCGTTTTTGTTAAGCGTTTTAAAAGAGAATATCAAGGCTTGTGTTTCAAGGGCGAATAAAACTGCAAAACCTTTGCAAAAGTTGGGTGATTTGTCTGTTGATAAAGCCAGAAGACGAGCATTTTTGAATGATAGACTTTTAGAACTTACTCCAAAAGAGTTTGATGTGCTTTGTTACTTTATGGAAAACAAGCAAAAAGTTTTAAATCGTGATGCAATTTTAGATGCAGTTTGGGGCATTGATTATTATGGCGATTTTAGAACGGTTGATACTATAATTAAACAACTCAGAAAGAAATTGGGCGATGAGTATAATTATATTCGTTCGGTTTATGGAGTAGGCTATTTCTTTGATACCACAAAGGAATGATGATATGATTAAAAAACTGTCGTTAAAACTCGCAATTTATATAATGATAATATTGGTGCTTATTGTTGGTGGAATAAGTCTTTTATATGCAACCAATTCAAAAGAGTTGTATATTCAAAGCCAAGAAAAACTTATGTCCAGCGTTGTGAAAGAACTTAATAATATCGATTTTAAAAATCAGACCGATAGTATTAATGTTTTTTTGGACAAGTATTATAAGCAAACTTATGAATTGTATATTTGCGATGATGAAATAACACCTATTTTTTCTACTAAGAGAATGCTAGATGCAAATGACATTGTTAAAAATGTTTTTATTGATAAAATAGACGAGTTTAGCGAAGAAAATTTGCCTGTGCTCCAGATAGATGAAACAGGTAGGCACGAGCAGATTACACTTCGCACAAAGGTAGATAATTTCGGTAGCACTTATTATGTTTACATAGAAGAAAGCCTTAAAACAAGTGATGCGGTTTTCGCTCATACAAACAGATATTTTGTTATGATGGTTGTAGGCTTTATCGTTTTGAGTGGCGTTTTGGTGTTTTTGTTGATTAATAGCACAACAAAATCTTTGCGAGAATTAAGCGATGTTGCAAACAAATTATCTGAAGGCGACTACTCGGTAAGATATAGCGGGAAAATCACTAATGATGAAGTAGGCGTGCTTGCTAAAAACTTGAATTTTATGGCAGACACTATTGCCGAAAATGTAAATAATCTTAATAACTACAACTTTTTGCTTAAAGAAGACAACTCAAGAATGTCTGAATATGAGAATATGCGTAAGCGTGTGCTTACTAATGTTACTCACGAGTTAAAAACACCACTTGCTATTATTTCAAGTCAAATTGAGATGATGACGGTTACTAAAAGTGATGAGAAAAAGAAGTATTATTATCAGTCTGCAATGGATGAGATTGATAAAATGAGCAAACTTATCAGCAAACTTCTTAATTTCTCTGCCGGTGAAAAAGGCATTTTTGAAAATGAGTGCGAAGAAATAGATTTAAAAGAGTTTATTGAAAAACTTTGCAAAAATAGTGAGATTTTCTTGAAATCTAAAAAGTTGAAGTTTGAAAAAGATATAAACTCTGCAAAAGTAGTGATTCCTAAAGAGCATATTGAACATATTTTTAATAATTACATTATGAATGCAGTTCAATATAGCAGTCAAAACAGTAAAATTTTTGTTGGCGTCAAACCTTTGAAAAACTGCGTAAGACTTTCTGTTTTTAATGAAGGCAGTTTTGTAAAAGAGGAGGACGGCGAAAAAATTTGGACAGATTTTTATAAAACAAATAGCACCGGTGCAAATGATACAAACCGAGTTGGCATTGGCTTGTTTATTGTTAAAGAAATCTCGCTTATAAATCACGATAAATGTGGTTTTATCAACCGTGACAACGGTGTTGAATTCTGGTATGATTTTTGTGAATATGATTACTGATTTCAACATTTTGAATATAAAAAATAAAGATTTTTAAATCGAAAGGAAGAATGATTTGGAACTTTCAGCTGTAACAAATATTATTTCAATTCCATTTATGGTTTTTGCGCTTGCAACAGTGGTACTTTATTATGTATTACCTAAAAAATATCGTTGGTGCGCATTAATCGTAGCAAACACCGCTTTTTATGTTTTTGGCGGCGCTCAATTAATTTTCTACTTGTTAGTCGCTTGTTTAGTAGCATACGGCGCAGGTATGTTAATGAGCAATACTTTTAAAAAGCAAAAAGCCGAATGCGAAGGGCTTGACAGAAAAGAGAAAAAACCTATTAAAGCAAAATATACTAAAATCAGAAGAAGATATTTAGTTATTGCTATGGTTTTAATGCTTTTAGGTCTTACTGTAACTAAATACTCGGATTTTTTAGTTCAAATTGTAAACGGTATTATCGGCATTTTTGGCGCTGCTCCAATTTTGCAAAACAGTGTTGGTAGTTTGGCCATAAATGTTCTCGGTTGTTCATATTTTACTCTCTCTATCATTGCATATATGGTTGATGTTTACAGAGAGAAAATTTCTGCCGAGAGAAACCCTTTAAAATTATATGTATTCGTTTCGTTCTTCCCACATATAAAACAAGGTCCTATTGAAAGATACGATTATTTAGCGCCACAACTTTTTGAAGGTAATAGTTTTGAATTCGGCAATTTAAAACAAGGTATTATGATGATTATCTATGGTATTTTCAAACAGTTGGTAATCACAAATCGTATGGCAACAGTTTCAAATTATATCTTTAAAAATTATCAAGAATTAAGTGGTATTTCAATTTTATTTGGTACTATTGTTTTCTCAATTCAGATTTACACAGACTGGACTGCTTACTGTGATATAGTAGGCGGTGTGGCAAAAATGCTTGGTATCAATATCACTAAAAACTTTGACAACCCTTATTTCTCAAAAACTATGCCTGAATTCTGGAGAAGATGGCATATTTCAATGGGTAAATTCTTTAAAGATTATGTTTTATATCCAATTTCAGCAAGTAACTTCTGCTTGAAATTAAACAAAAATTCAAGAAAAGTTTTTGGTAATACTGCAGGTAGAATTATTTCTTCTGCTTTGCCAATTTTAGTTGTTTGGTTTTTAACAGGTATCTGGCATGGCGCTAGTTACAACTTCCTTTTATGGGGACTTTTCCAAGGCGTTATTATTATGTTTAGCGTAATTTTCACACCTTGGCTCCAAAAGGTTAATGAAAAATTAAACTTTAAAACTGAAACATTCGGTTGGTCATTATTCAGAATGGCGAGAACATTCTTGATTTGCTGTATGGGTAGAATTTTCTTCAAATCAGCAACTCCTGCCGCAGCATTCGGTATGTTTAAAAGACTTACTGTTTTGTCGGGCGGTTTCCCATTATTAAGTTTTGGTCTTGACCTTAAAGACTGGGCAGTAGCAATTGTTGCTATTGTTTGTTTGCTCGCGGTTTCAATAATGCAACAAAAATTTGATGTTTATGAAAAATTAGATGAGCAACCTATTTTATTTAAATGGTTTATACTTTATGCAGTTATTTTCGCAATTGTAATCTTTGGTGTTTACGGTGGCGAGGCAACCCATGTTAATTTCATTTATGAAAACTTTTAATGGGAGGCAAAATAATAGATGAAAAATAAAGTGTTAAAGGCAATTAAGAATATAGTTTGTTCAATTTTGTTCATTTCTATATTGCTTGGTTCACTAGTGTTTTTTATGCCTATGTTCCGTTATGAAGAAGACGCTATTTCTTCAGGAAATATGGCTATGTTTTATGCGCAGGAAAAAGATACAATTGATGTTGCTTTTGTAGGCTCGAGTGCGCTTTATAGATTTATTTCGCCAACAGAAATGTATTTGAATTATGGTGTTACATCAATAAACTTTGCAACCGCTAATATGAATATTTATGCTATGCCCGGTGTTATTGATGAGTTGATTAAATATCAACACCCAAAGGTTATTGTTATTGAAATCAGAAACTACATTAACAATGCTGACAGAGAAATGCACGGCGGCGAATTCACAGAAGAAGAACTCGCTAAAAAAGAATCTATGTTTAATAGACTTGTTAATAATATGCCTGTTTCTCTTACTCGTTCAAAAATCATTCATGATACCGTTCCTGAAATGCTTGGACAAGATGAACTTGACTGGCATATTGAGTATTTAAAAACTCATACAAACTGGAAGAATACTTCTCCTTCTGATATAAAATCATTCTTTAGAAGATATGTGTTCAAACAAGTTGATGATTTTGATGGCAACTATTATGGTGTTGATTATAAAGGCACAGTTGCAAGAAGCGTTATTTATCATAATGAAGACAGAGATTTTTCAGACTTTGATAAAGTTTCAGAAATTTCAGGCAAATGGTTAGAAAAATTGCAAAAAGTTGTTGATAAGGCAAAGAGTTGTGGCACAGAAGTTATGTTTTTAACAACTCCTTATCCAACAAACGAAACAAAAGTTTCTTATGAAAACTTTGTTGAAAAATATTTAACCGAACAAGGTGTTCATTATCTTAATTGCAATAAGCGTTATGATGAAATCGGCATTGATTTTGCAACAGATTTTTATGATGATGAACATTCTAATACAAAAGGTATTGTAAAAGTTACAAATTACCTTGCAAAACATATTATTGATTACTATGATTTAGAAAAAACTGAACTTACAAAAGAACAACAAAAAGACTGGCAAGAGGCTGCTGAAAAATGGGTAAGCGAAGTAAGAGAGCCGGGTCTTAAAAAGATAAATCAGACTATTAGCGAAGGAAAAAATCAATAATTTTTAAATTTTTGAAACTTTTTTAAAGGTATTTGATACTTAATAAATGAGTATCAAGGAAGGTGCTTAAATGAAAAAAGCAATTAAAATCACTTTTTCTGTTATTAAAAGTTTAATATGTTGCGTTTTGTTTCTTGCTATCTTGTTTAGCGCATTAGCATTTTATACTCCTATGTTCAGAGATGAAGAAATAAAATCTTATGAAAGTGTTGTTTCAACTTTTTATGAAGAAGATAAGGACACTGCAGATATAGTTTTTGTAGGCTCATCTGCGCTTTATAGATTTATTTCTCCTGTGCAGATTTATAATGATTATGGCATAACAGCACTTAACTATGCGGCAGGTGCTTTGGATATTCAAACAACTTGCGGTATTATCGATGAGATAGTTAAATATCAACACCCTGAAGTTATTGTTATTGAAATGCGTAATTATGTTAATAACTGCGAAGAGCATATGACAGATGTTGAATATACTGAAAGAGAACTTTTGCAAAAAGAGGCATTTTTCAGCGATTATATTTATAATGTGCCTGTTTCTTTGAATAGATTAGAGATAATAGGCGATGTTGTTTCAAAATCTTTGCAAAAAGATGATAAAGAAGTTTTGAAATGGCAGTTTGAGTATTTCACAACTCATCATAATTGGAAAGAATTAAGCGTTAAAGATGTTTTGAGATATACTAAAAACAGATTAAAAGGCGAAACTGTTCTTTATTATCAAAATCAAAAAGAAATGGCAAAACTTTATTATGAAAACAAGTTGACTTCTCAACCGCTTAAAACTGTTAAAGATGAAAACGGTAAGACACAAGTTGTTGAGTATAAAGCGCCTGAATTCAAAGGCAAAGATTATAAAGGTACTATCGCTGTTTCTAAAGTTGCAAAAAACAACAAGCAGGTTGATTACACAAACTTTGAAAAACGTAGTGAAATCACAGGCGAGTGGCTTGAAACTTTGCAAAAAATCATTGATAAAGCAAAGTCTTGCGGAACAGAAGTTGTGTTTATGACCACTCCTTATCCTATTAGCGAAGTTGAAATGGCTTATGAAAACGCAATGGGTGATATTTTAGCGCAAAATGATATGGATTTCATTTGCGGAAATAAACTTAAAAATCAAATGAATGTTGATTTTACAGTTGATTATTATGACAATAAACATACTAACACAAAAGGTATGGTTAAAGTTACAAATTATGTAGCAAATTACTTAATTGAAAAGTATGATTTGCAAAAAACTGTTCTCACAGAAGAACAGCAAAAATCTTGGCAAGAGGCGGCTGACAAATGGGTTAGCGAAGTCAAAGAGCCTGGCATTAAAAAGATTGATGAGATTGTTGCAAGTAGAAAATCATAGGTGTTAATGTGTTTGTTGAATGCGCTTTGAAATGAAGGGTTGACAATGAAAGAAACATTAAAAAAATTCAATAGTTTACTTAAAAGGGTAGTTTGCACAGGTGCGTGTGCCGCGGTTATGTTTAACAATATAATTGCCAATGCGCCACAACTGCTTAAAGATAAGGTTGTGCATAAAGAGAGGTCTATAACCACTTTTTATCTTGAACCTAAAGATAGCGCAGATGTTGTGTTTTTAGGCTCAAGTTCAGTTTATAGATTTGTTGCGCCAACACAGTTTTATTATAAACAAGGCATAACCTCTTTGAATTATGTAGCTCCTGCGCTTGATATTCATACTACTTGCGGTCTTATTGATGAGATTATAGACCATCAACATCCAAAACTTATTGTTGTTGAAATGAGAAACTATGTTAACAACTGCGATAATTATGTTGAGGGCGTTAAATTCACTCAAAAGCAGATGAATAACAAGTTGGTTAATTTTAAAAACTTTGTTTTTAATATGCCAAATTCAAGCAACAGAACAAAAGTAATAAAAGATACTGTAGGTCCGGTTTTTGGTTATAATTATATTAATTGGCAAAAGAAAAATATTTATATAAAATATGATGAAAGCCAGTTTGAAACTAAAAAGTGGAAGAAAAAATATAAAAATTACAAAGAAGTTTTGCCGGTTGAATATAAGTATGAAAAACGCAACGATTATAAAGGCGCGCCATACAAAGGCACTACCGCTTCAACCGCTATAAAAACAATAAAGGGAAATAACCTTTATGATTATAATGTTGAGCGAGAAATCACAGGCAAACATCTTGATTTGTTAAACGGCATTTTAGACCACGCTGAAAATAGTGGCACTCAAGTGTTGTTTATCTCAACTCCTTATGTTGTAAACAAAAAAACCGTTGCTTATGAAAATGCAATGGGAAGAATTATTCAAGAGCGTGGGTTTAATTATATAAACTATAACAAGTTGTATAAAGAACTCAAACTCGATTTCAACAGAGATTTTTATGATACAAAACACGTAAATATTAGCGGAATGGTTAAAGTTACAAACCATTTGGGCAAATATATAGTTGATAATTATGGTCTTGAGAAAACAAAACTCTCAAAATCATTAAAGAAGTCATGGGATACTGCCACAAGCAAGTGGATTAAAGAAGTGCGCACCCCTGGTCTTAGAAAAGTTAAAAATTATAAAGTTAAAAAATAACTTTTAAGATTTCAAATAAATAGGAGAGAAAAACTATGTTTAACTCAATTGTTGAAGCAATTAAATTCGGTAGTGAAAACTATCCTGAAACAAGAGCCGTTGTTGATGCGAAATTAACATATTCTTATAAAGAGTATTATAGTAAAATCAAACAAGCGGCTGCTTTTCTTCACGATAAAGGCATAAAAAAAGGCGATATGGTTATTATAAAAACATTCCAAAATGTTGCTTTTATGACCGTTTATCATGCTGTTCATTTAATTGGCGCTATCGCTGTGCCACTTGAAAAAACAGTAAAACCTGAAAGAGTTATGGAAATCAATGAAACTGCCGAAGCAAAATGTTTTATTGCGGAAAAACCTCTTGACGAAATAACAACTTACCTTTATAGTGATATTGATAGTTTCGATGGCGAATATGAGCCTGAAAACTTGCCTGAAAGCAAAGATGCATCTACAATTCTTTTCACAACAGGTACAACAGGTAAGTCAAAAGGTATTTTGATGAGCCACTATGCCGATGTTGCAGTTGCAGGCAATGTTAAATATGGTAATGAGATGAAAGATGATAACGTTGAGGTTATTCCAATGCCTCTTAATCACTCATTCTCACTTCGCAGATACTATGCTAATATGATTAATGGTTCAACTGTTATCTTTATGGATGGTGTAATTTTTGTTAGCCGTTTCTTTGATGCTTTTGATAAACTCGGCGCAACATCTGCGGCAATGGCGCCATCTGCACTTGCAGTTATTGTTAAACTTTCAGGAGATAAGTTAGCAGAGTATAAAGATAAAATTGACTATATGCAATTTGGCGGTTCTTATATGCCTGATAGCGATAAAGATAAGGTTAGAGAGTTGTTACCAAACACCCGTCTTTACAATTTCTATGGCTCTACTGAAGCGGGTTGTTCTTCAATTATTGACTTTAATAAAAACCGCGAAAACCCAAGAAATATCGGTAAACCAACCATTAATTCAGATATTAAATTTGTTGATGATGAGGGTAATTTTGTAACTCCTACTGAAGACAAGCCTGCAAGACTTGTAACAGGTGGCGGAATGATTATGAATGAGTATTACAAAGAGCCTGAACTCACTGCTGAAACTTTGATAGATGGATATATTTATTCAAATGACTTTGGTTATTATGATGAAAATGGCGACATTATTATGATAGGCAGAATGGATGACATCATTATTAGTGGCGGCCAAAAGATTTCACCTACAGAAATTGAAGACATTTGTGATAAATATGAAGGTATATCGGAATGCGCTGTAATTGGTGTTGATGATGCAGTTATGGGACAAATTCCAAAACTTTTTGTCGCTGTAAATGAAAAATACAACGAGGCAGATTTGGTTAAGTTTTTAAGCGAAAGACTTGAAAGTTTCCAAGTTCCAAAAGTTATAAGAATAATCGATGCTATTCCAAGAACTTATAATGGCAAACCATTAAAAAGAGAATTGAAAAACATCGATTAATATAAATATTAAAAAAGAGGAGAAAAACCATGAACGAATTATTAGAGATTTTAAGAGAAGTAAAACCTGGCGTTGATTTTGAAAATGAAACAAGCCTTGTAGATGATGGTATTTTAGATTCATTAGATATCATCTCAATTATTTCTGAAGTTTCAGATGAATTTGATGTAAAAATTCCACCTGAAGAAATCACTCCTGATAACTTTAATTCAGCAAGTGCTATGATGGAGTTAATCAACGATTTAGAAGACTAATTTGTTTGATTTAAGGCTAAAACTATGAAATTCAGCAAAAGATTAGTCGCTGTTTTTCTTGTGCTTATTACAATGATTTCTTCGGTTTGCATTAGTGCAAGCGCCGAAGAAATCGTTGATGATACGCCCATTGTTGACAGTACTGTGCAACCTGTAAAGATTTTGTTTTTGGGAAACTCGTTGTTTTATTATAATAAGATGGACACCGTTATGTTTCCACAGTTGTGCGCTTCTTTAGGCAAAAGCGTAGAAGTTGATAGCGTAACTGCTTCTCATTCAACTCTTTATAGGTTAAGTTCTGATAAAACCAGCGAGGGTAAATTAGCGCTTGAAAAGTTGCAACAAAATAAGTATGACTATGTTGTTTTACAACCAACAAGACGAGTTTCGCCGTTTGAATATTCGGTTTATCATGCCGAATATGAAGCGGCTTTAAAATTAAATAAAATTATTTCTCAAACAGGCGCAAAAACTTTGCTTATTGCCTCGGCAGGTATAAACACAGGCGAAGTAGAAGTTTGCGAGTTGTTAAGTGATGGCGTTAATTCAAAAATTATTGAGTATTTGCCAATTGATAGAGTAACTCATAAAAAGTTTTTTGAAAATCTTTGTAACGACTTGGTTAGAAATATGACAAATGCGCAGATTATTCGCGTGGGCGAAGCGTGCGAAGTTATTATGAGAAATCTACCTGATTACAACAGTCTTTACAGGTCGGATAACAGGCACCCAAGTCAGCGCGGTAGTTATGTGCAAGCGGCGTGTATCTATTCAACTATTTTTGGCGAAAGCACCGTTGGCGCAGGTTATATTGAAGACTTATATCCGTATAACGCAGTGTTAGCGCAAAGAGCAAGTGATGTTGTTGTTTTAGGTGAGAGCGAGTCAGTTTTGTTTAAAGAAACTGCTAATTTGAGCCTTCAAAGCGAACTTTTTAGCAATGATACTTCCTGCGTTTCTTTACAAGCGCCTGAAAGCGCTTTGTATTATGAGGTTTATAGAAAACAAGGTCGTAGCGCTTATGCTTATATAGGCGAAATTGTTAATGGGCAAAATGTTTATATTGACACAGGTCTTGTTGCCGATGAAACTTATGCGTATAGGGTAAAAGGGTATTATTGCGAGGGCGAGTTATCGTTTTCAGTAACGCAAACTTGTGATAATGTTTTGCAAACACTCGCCGTACCGCAAAAGCCTATTTTGACTTTGGTTGATAGAAAAACTATAAGATTAGATTTTCTTGAAGTGCCAACAGCCGAAAATTATCACATTTATAGAAGGATTCGCAGTTTAGGAATATATGAGCATATTGCAACAGTAACAGACCTTTATTATGTTGACAAAAATCTTCAAGATGGCTTTTTGTATGATTACAAAATAGTTGCTTCAAAAGATGATGATTTAGTTGCAAGTGAGTATTCAAAAAAGAGCACAATTTTTGCTTCTAAAAAACCTAAATTTATCGTTGAATCAACGAGAAAGCGTACTGCAAAAATCACTATTAATGAGGTTAAAGGCGCTAATTTGTATGTGATTTATTATAAAAAACACGATGCCGAGAAATATAGGTTGTTAACTAAAACTTCCGCTTTGAAATATAAGGCAAAAGGACTTGTTTCAGGCGAGAAGTATGACTTTAAAATAAAAGCGTGTATTAACAAGAATTTAGCGAGTTGTACAAGCGATTTTACATACAAAACCAAAAAAATTAAATAGTTTTTAAAATACAGTCTGTTTTCAGGCTGTATTTTTTTAAATAAACTCTTTATTTATTAAGAAAAATGTGTTATAATTGTTATAATTTTGATAAAAGGTGATAAAAATGGATTATAAATTTACTGAAAGCATTGCAAATCTTGCTCCATCAGCAATAAGAGAGATTTTAAAATATTCTTCTGTGCCTGGTATGATTTCGTTTGCAGCGGGCAACCCTTCTCCTGAAGCATTTCCTGCAGAAGAAATTCAAAGAATAACTCAAGATATTCTTTCAAAAAATGCAATTACTGCTTTGCAATATTCTGTAACTGAAGGTTATGCGCCACTTCGCGAAACAATGAAAACTTATATGTCTGAAAAGTTTAATTCAGTTAGCGATGATGATGAACTTATCATCACTTCAGGCGCGCAACAGGTAATGGATTTGATGACAAAGGCTTTTGTTGAAAAAGGCGATGTTATTATCACAGAAGCGCCTTCTTTCATCGGCTCGTTAAATACTTTCCGCTCATTTGGCGCAAAGTTAGTTGGTGTACCTGTTGATGAAGATGGTATGAATATCGAAGCGCTTGAAAATGCGTTAAAACAAAATAAAAACGCTAAATTTATTTATACAATTCCTAATTTCCAAAACCCAACAGGCATTACAATGTCACTTGAAAAACGTAAAGCCGTTTATGAACTTGCTAAAAAATACGGCGTTTTAATTTTGGAAGACAACCCGTATGGCGAGATTAGATTTGCAGGCGAGAATTTGCCTACAATTAAATCTATGGATACGGATGGTATCGTTGTTTATGCCGGCTCATTTTCAAAGGTGTTATCTCCTGGTATGCGTGTTGGTTATGCTATTGGTAATAAAACAGTTATCGCAAAACTCACCGTTTGCAAACAAACATCTGATGTTCATACAACAATTTTAATGCAAATGGTTACTGATGAGTTTTTAAAACAAACCGATTTTGAAAGCCATCTTGAAAAACTTCGCGCTATTTATCGTAACAAAGCAAATGTTATGATGAATTTGATGGACGAGTATTTTGGCGATAAAATTACATATCACAGGGTTGAGGGCGGTTTGTTTATTTGGTGCACTTTACCTAAAGAAGTTGATATGATGAACTTCTGCACTCGTGCAGTTAAAGAGAAAAAAGTCGCTTTAGTGCCAGGTAGCGCATTTATGATTAATGAAACAGACGAGTGTCATAATTTTAGAACAAATTATTCAACTCCAACCGAGGCGCAACTTATTGAAGGTATGCAAAAACTCGGCGAATTGGTTAAAGAGATATAAATTACTATTGATTTTATATTCAAGTCATCCTGAGCAAAGTCGAAGGATCTCATATATTAGAAAAGGATACTTCGACTGCGTTTCACTCCGTTCAGTATGACACGATTTTGGTTTATATAGTAAGGAGAAAAATAAATGGAATTTTCACAAGAAAAACAAACTATGCTTAGTATGATAAAGCCTACCGGTCATTTTACCCTTGGTAATTATCTTGGCGCGCTTAAAAACTGGGTTAAGTTGCAAGATGAATATAATTCAATTTTTGCAGTTGCAGATTTGCATGCAATTACTATAAGACTTGAGCCAAAGGCTCTTCGTCAACAAACTTTAACTGCTTATGGTATTTTGAATGCTATTGGTTTAGACCCAGAAAAAAGTTTGATGTTTATTCAATCAACTGTGCCACAACACGCAGAACTTTCGTGGATACTTTCTTGCTATTCGCAATATGGCGAAATGCAGAGAATGACACAGTTTAAAGATAAGTCTAAAAAAGCGCCTGATAACGTTAATTTAGGTCTTTTCTCATACCCTTCCCTTATGAATGCTGATATTCTTTTGTATGGCGCAGATGTTGTTCCTGTTGGTGTTGACCAAAAGCAACACGTTGAACTTTGCCGTACAGTTGCAAATAGATTTAATGGTATTTATGGCGATACATTTAAAGTTCCGGAGCCTATTATTCCAAAAGTTGGAGCAAAGATTATGAGTTTGCAAAACCCAACTGAAAAAATGGGCAAATCTGATACAAATGAGAATGCTTATGTAAAAATTCTTGATGACCCTGATACAATTATGCGTAAATTCAAACGCGCAGTAACCGATTCAGAGGCAAAAGTTTATTTTGGCGACAGTATCGAAAAAGCAGGTATAAATAACCTTATGACAATTTATTCGGCAGTAACAGGCGCGTCTTTTGATAAAATTGAAAAAGATTTTGATGGAAAAGGCTATGGCGACTTTAAAGTAGCAGTTGCCGAAGCAGTTATCGAAGAACTTCGCCCTGTAAGAGAAAGATTTAATGAACTTATGAGTGATAAAGCGCAACTCGAGGCTATGTATAAACGTGGTGCCGAAGAAGCATCATATATCGCTCGAAAAACTTTATCAAAAGTAAAAAGAAAAGTTGGTTTTGTAAAATAATCGAGGAGAATTAAAATGGATTTTAAACAGTTTAAAAGTGGTACTGATATTCGTGGTATTGCCGCAGAAGGCGTTGAAAATGAGCATATTAATTTAACAGATGATGTTATTTGCGCTATGACTCATGGCTTTTTGGTGTGGTTTTGCGAAAAGTATAAAAAAGATGCTAGTGACTTGACAGTTTCTGTTGGTCACGATTCAAGAATTTCGGCTGATAGAATAAAAAATGCAGTTATTTCTGTTTTGTCTGGTAGTGGTGTAAAAGTGCTTGACTGTGGTCTTGCTTCTACCCCATCAATGTTTATGACAACTGTTTGCGCTTCTTGTGATGCTGCAATTCAAATTACTGCTTCTCACCACCCATTTAACAGAAATGGTCTTAAATTTTTCACTCGTGAGGGTGGCGTTTCAGGTGCAGATATTAGCGCTATGCTTGAGAATGCGCAAGAAGGCAAAACTGCTCCAGAATGTGAAGGCAAAGTTGAAAAAATAGACTTTATGAGCGAATATTCTAAAATTCTTCGCGATACTATTATTCGTGAAACAGGCAGTGAAAAACCACTTGAGGGCTTGAAAATTATTGTTGATGCAGGTAACGGCGCAGGTGGATTTTATGCTTATAAAGTGTTAGAGCCACTCGGCGCTGATATTAATGGAAGCCAATTTTTAGAGCCAGACGGAATGTTCCCTAACCACATTCCAAACCCTGAAAATGAAGTTGCTATGAAAGCAATTTCTGATGCAACTGTAAAACATAGTGCAGATTTAGGCGTTATTTTTGACACCGATGTTGATAGAGCGTCTTGCGTAAGCAGCGATGGTAAAGAGATTAACCGTAACCGTATTGTAGCGCTTGCCGCTGCTATCGCCCTTGAAAATAATCAAGGTGGCACAGTTGTTACTGACTCTGTTACTTCAAGCGGACTTAAAATATTTATTGAAGAAAATTTAGGCGGTAAACATCATAGATTTAAACGTGGCTATAAAAATGTAATTGATGAGGCTATTCGCCTTGAAAACGAGGGAGTTTCGGCTCCTTTGGCTATTGAAACATCAGGCCACGCGGCATTTAAAGAGAATTATTTCCTTGATGATGGCGCTTATCTTATTACAAAAATTATTATTAAAATGGCTAATCTCAAAAAAGAGAATAAAACAATTGGCGACCTTATTTCAAGCCTTGCCGAGCCTAAAGATTTAGTTGAACTTCGTTTTAAAATCAAGGTTGATGATTTTAGAGCTTACGGCGAAAAAGTTATTGAAGATTTATTCCGTTATGCAAAAGAAAATGGCTTTGCAATTGCGCCTGATAACCACGAAGGTATTAGAGTTTCGGTTAATAATGGTTGGTTTTTGCTTCGTCTTTCTGTTCACGATCCTATTATGCCACTCAACATTGAATCTGATGACGAGGGTGGTTGTAAACAAATAGCAGGAGTTATTTATGAATTTTTGAAAAATTACGAACAACTTGATTTATCGGCTATTGAGAATTATTTGAAATAGGAGAAATATTATGAAATACATTAAGGAAAAAGCGAGAGAAACCGCTGTTTATGGCGAGTATGATGTTGTAGTCGTCGGCGGTGGTATGGCAGGTGTTAGCGCGGCGCTTTCGGCTAAGAGAACAGGCGCTAAAAAAGTGCTTTTAATTGAAAAGCAGTATTTATTAGGCGGTCTTGCAACTCTTGGTCTTATCACAATTTATTTGCCACTTTGCGACGGCGAGGGCAAACAAGTGTCTTTCGGTATTGCAGAAGAACTTCTTCACCTTTCAATGAAACACGGATATGAAGACAAATATCCAAAAGGTTGGCTTGAGAATGGTACGCTTGAAGAGAAAAAAGAGCGCAGATTTGAAATTCAGTATAACGCTAATTTGTTTGGCATTTTAATGGAACAATTGTTGCTCGAAGAAGGCGTTGAAATTCTTTATGGTACTTCTGTTTGCGATGCTATTGTAAAAAGAGGCAAAATTTCATCTGTTATTATTGAAAACAAATCAGGAAGACAAGCAGTTGTTTCAAGAGCAGTTGTTGATGCTTCAGGCGATGCCGATGTTTGTAAACTTACAGGTGTAGAAACCGATACATATACAAAAGGCAATATTTTAGCAGGCTGGTATTATTTCCATAGAGATAATAAATATCTTTTGAAAATGCTTGGTTTTTCTGAAATGCCTGAAGACCTTAAATCTCCTGAACAAAAGGAACTTGAGAAAACTCTTACAAGATTTACAGGTCTTGATGCAAAAGAAATGTCTGAAGTTACTTTTAAATCTCATAAATACACACTTGATGATTTTCTAAAACGTGGTGAGATTTGCGAGAGTTATAATTTAGGTAAAATCGCAACTATTCCACAGGTTAGAATGACAAGAAAACTTATTTCAGATTATGTTTTAGATGAAAAAGAAGTGCATAAAGAGTTTTCTGATTCAGTTGGTATGTTTTCTGACTGGAGAAGACGCGGCCCTGTATTCGAGTTGCCTTATTCTTGCCTTTATGCAAAAAATATTAAAAACCTTATCACTGCAGGCAGATGTATTTCTGTAACAGAAGATATGTGGGATGTAACTCGCGTTATCCCTGTTTGTGCAGTTTCAGGTCAAGCAGCAGGTACTGCGGCGGCAATGACTGATAATTTTAAATCATTATCGGTTAAAAAATTGCAAAAACAACTTAAAAAAGACGGCGTAGTGCTTCACGAAAAAGATTTATAAGAAAAAAGGTCACGAAATTTCGTGACCTTTTTTCTATTTAGATTTTCGTTTAGTTTCTGCTTCATCATATTTATTGTTATGCAACTCAAGATAAACCTTTCGTTCTTTTGTTAATAATTCTTTAGAAAGCACAAAATCTGATGATAAACCTAGTCTTTTTATATCTGCTTCATTTAAATCTTTAGAAATCTTAATTTTTCCTGTGTTAGCATCAAATGTTATTAAATGTCTATCAAACAATTTATCATGGTTACAACACAACAAAAGCCCGTTGTTGTGATCTATTTTTTCTACGACATCGCTTGTTGCAGATGATTTTATATGACTACCAATAAGTAATTCTTTATGTTCCATTCCACATACAACACATTTTCCGTTTTGTTGTATTGTTAAATTATGCTTGAATTTTGTTTGAAGCGAACTATTTCTAACTATAGCAGAAACAATAATGTTTCCATCTTCTCCGTATGTAGAAACTAGATCACGCGTGGAAATACTTATTAAAGATTTTTCTTCTACAGCAGCTAGTTTAAGTTCTTGATCTGTATATTCTCTGTAAAAAACGGTCGAATCGACATTTGAAATTTTTGTTTCGTCAAAATGCAACCCATTTGTGGTATCTACAATATTAAATAGTTTGCATAATTGGATCAAACTAGGTAATCTATTAAAACCTGCATTGTTTACTTCGGAACCTTCTCCATATATATTAGCAGCCCAACTAAAAAAGTTGTCATAAAAAACTCTTAAGTTATTAAATGAATATCCGTTTTCAGAAATATAATCTTTTAATATTAAAAAAGGGAATGATTCGAAAAATATTTGTTTGAATTTATCGTATAAGTCTACATGACAACTATTAATTTGTGATTTTACAATTGATATGTTATTATCGTGAAAACCATCATCAAACGAAAAAGTTTTATCTTTCATTAGATTAAACAATGCTTTTCCGCTACGAGTCAATTCTAATTTTATTGCTGTGCCTACATGGTCACCGAGTTTTACAAGTCCTAGACCTATCATAAATTCTGTTGTCCATGCATATCCGATCCCATCAGCCGAATACACCGTACGATTTCCGTTTTTGTGTTTTAGTCCTACAGTTCCAATCAAATATATATAATTCAATATTCTTCCGACAGGAGCAGGTCCTGAAAATAGATTTTTAAATTCTATATTTGCTGACTTAATATTATATTTTTTCATATTAATTCCTCCTTTGATAGTTCGATTTAATTTTATCATAACATCACAGAAAAAGAAACTATTTTAATTAAAAAACTAATGATATGATTGTTTTTAGTGCAATTATATGTTGACAAATGATTGAAAATAGTGTAAAATTAAACAAGGTGATGAAAAATGAGCAAACAAATGATAGTGAACTATCTAAATGAAATATGGCCATATATTAAATTGTCTGAAATTTGTAAAAAATATAATGTAGCTTATCCTGAAAACACAATCGATTATAACAATTTAAGAAATGTAATAAACGGCACGGCGCCAAACCGAGTAAGTCGGGATAAACTACTATCCTTTTATAATTTTTTAACTAAAAACATTTTTGAATACAAATTTAAGATAAAAAGTAACGAATTAAACACATTTAAAATCGAACAAATAATACAAGATAAAACTTCAGAAATGATGGCTGAAGTTTTGGAGGCATTACAAAATGGATTTTCAAATAAATAATAGTAGCGAAAATAAAATACTTTTGGATAATGAAAAAAAAGAATCTAGATTGCCGATGCATTCTTTTCACAGATATTACGGAAAACTAATACCTGCTATTCCTTCTGCTTTTATAAAAAAATATACTAATGAATGCGATTTGATTTTTGACCCTTTTTCGGGGTCAGGCACAACTGCTGTGGAAAGTTTGAAATTAAATCGTAATTTTTTAGGTGTGGAAATTAATCCTATTGCGCAGAAAATCGCAACCGTGAAAACAAGCCCATTAAAAGAAGAAAAATTAATCGCCCTTAACAATCGCCTTTTGGAGATTATTAAGAACAATAATTTTGTAGTTTGTGAAAGCGATTTTCCTTATGTACAAAACCGCGACCATTGGTTTAAAGATTTTGTGCAGAAAGATTTAGTTTTATTAAAAAAATGCATTGATTATTTATTCAATAACGACATTGGAAAAAACGTACAAAACAAAGAACACTACAGGGATTTTTATCTTATGACTATATCAGCAATACTTCGCAATGTGAGCAACGCTGACACCATGCATGTGTTCCCTGGAATTAGCAAAAGAATGCGCCGTTTAGAAAAAGAAGGAAAAATACATATTGATGTTATTGCTTCTTTTGAGCGTGCCATCAAGAAGAGAGCAACTTACTATAATTACGCTAATAATGATTGCAAAGCAAAGATTATTTTAGATGATAGTACAAGAATTGATTTATCTCAATACAAGGAGCAGGTTGATTTGATAGTTACAAATCCTCCTTATATTTCGTCTGTAAGATATATTGAAACATTAAAACTGGAGATGTATTGGATGGAGTATATTAAAAGTTCTGACGAATACTCTTATCTTGCTCATCAAATGTTAGGAAACGACCGTTTGCAAAAAAAGGAATATGAAACTATTGAACTTACTCCATATACTGAGATAAATTCAGTTATAAATAATATGATTACCATAGACAAAAAGTCAGCAAAAATTATAAGTGAATTCTTTTTATCAATAGAAAAAGTTATTGCTAACATGAGTTTTGTTTTAAAAACCGGAGGCAAAGTTGTTATAAAAATATCCGACAGCAAAATGAAAAAAGTTAAAATAGAGACAGGTAAGTTTATGACTTTGATTGCTGAAAATTATGGATTTAGATTACATGATGTTTTTCTTGATGAAATAAATAATAACAGTCGCTCTCTCACAACCGCAAGAAATACATATAGTGACATTATAACTAATGACTACATTATTATTTGGGAGAAAAAATAATGCTACATTTAGATACCATTCGATATATGGGGAATAAAAGCAAATTATTAGAATTTATCATTCCTGAAATACAAAAAGTTACTCCTAAAGATGGAATTGTTTGTGACTTGATGGCAGGTTCAAATGTTGTAAGCTATGCGCTGAAAGAATTTTTTACAGTATATACAAATGATATTCAAGAATATAGTTATACTATCAGCAATGCAGTGATTGTAAATCAAAATGAAACAATCGACTCTAAATCTGCAATACGCGAGTTGCAAAGTCATTTTGTTAATAATAACAATAACAAAAACTTTTCTTTTTTTGAAGACACATACGCTAAAACATATTTTTCTTTGAAACAATGCTGTGATATTGATTCAATACGATATGCTATAAGCAAAGTAGACAACAAGTATAGGCAGTCATTATATCTTTTGGCTCTTATGAACGCTATGTGCGTTGTTCAGTCTACCCCTGGACATTTTGCGCAATTTATGCCAAGCGAACATAAAAGAATTATACCTTTGCAAAAAATGGATTTATGGCAAGAATTCCTTAAAAAGTGCGATAAATACTCTAATGTTTATTTATCACACACCCAAAATCAAGCCTTTTGCAAAGATTATAAAGAATTATTTAAATCAGAAGCATTAAAAAACATAAATACAATTTACCTAGATTCACCATACTCGCAAGAACAATATTCTAGATTTTATCATATATTAGAAACTGTTGTAAAATACGATAATCCTGTTGTTAATTTTAAGGCAAAATATAGAGAAAATCGTTTTATGAGTGGATTTTGCTATAAAAGCAAAGTAGAAAAAGAATTTGAAAACATTTTAGACTTTTGTAAAGCAAACAATATTAATCTAGTTGTAAGTTATTCAAATAAAGCGGTTTTCTCAATAGACAAGCTGGAAGAACTATGTAAACGATATTTCAAATATGTTAATAGACAAGACATAGATTATAATCATTCTACTCAAGGTAAAGGAAATAAAAATCTTTTAGAAGTTATACTTACATGTTCAAGCAAATAACTAAAAGCGAGGTGTTTTTCGCCTCGCTTTTAGTTATTTATAAGTCAAAACAAAATGTTTTTAAACTTTGCCGGACTTATTGCAAGTAACAAGTTATACTGTGTTTAGAGAGTAAATTTAGGAGTATTGATATGAAAAACAGTGTTGAATACGCAGATTTATTATTTGGTGTGGGTAGCGCAACTTCGGCAGGTCCTACTTTGCCGTCAGGGTCTATTCATCCAAGCCCCGAAACGCTTGAAAAAGACAATGGTGGATATTTGAGAAATCAACCTATAATCGGCTTTGGTCAGGCATATACTTCAGGCTCCGGCGGAGTTAAAAGTTACGGCAATTTTCTTATTTGCCCTACTATTGATGATGTAGAAATTGATAGCAAAAAACGCGCTTCATTCGCTATTGAAAAAAGCGAAAAAGCAAAGTGCTATGAGTATAAGGACTGATTAATTATCAGTCCTTTTTAATTTACATAACTTTTTTAAAAAATATGATTATGTTAATCAAAAAAAGTCGAAAGTCGGCGAAAACCCTTTGTTTATGCGAATAATATTTTTAACATTTTCAACATAGTTTTCAACATTCGCGTTTTATGTAAACCAAAAGTGATATTTTTTTAAAGAAATTATGAAAAATATTGCTAAATATTCTTGTAAAATCCTGAATTTTTGCTATAATGTATTATGTATGAATATGTAATTTTTTAAAAGGACAGATAAATTTATGTTAGACACCAAAAAGATTAGAAATGTAGCGATTATTGCTCACGTTGACCACGGTAAAACAACACTCGTTGATGAAATGTTAAAACAGTCTGGCACATTCAGAGAAAACGAGGCGGTTGCAGAGCGAGTTATGGACTCGAATGATTTGGAAAGAGAGCGCGGAATTACTATTCTCGCTAAAAATACAAGTATCTTTTATAAAGACCATAAAATTAATATTGTTGACACTCCGGGCCACGCAGATTTTGGCGGCGAGGTTGAGCGTATTCTTTTAATGGTAGATGCAGTTGTGTTATTAGTTGATGCTTTTGAAGGTTGTATGCCTCAAACTCGTTTTGTTTTAAAAAAAGCGCTCGGTCTTGGCAAAAAGCCAATTGTAGTTCTTAATAAAATTGATAGAGATGGCGCAAGACCTATTGAAGTTGTTGATGAAGTGCTTGATTTGTTTATCGAACTCGGCGCAGATGATGACCAACTTGAATTCCCTGTAGTTTATGCTTCAGGCAGAGCAGGTTATGCGTCTTTGGATCCAGAGGTTAAGGGCGAAGATTTGCGCCCACTTCTTGATATGATTATAAATGAAGCACCAGCGCCTGAAAACGACCCTGAAGGACCATTGCAACTTCTTTTCTCTAATATTGATTATGATGATTATGTTGGCAGAATTGGTATCGGTAGAGTTGAGCGTGGCGTTGTAAGGGTAAATGATAGAGTTGTTTTGTGCAAACAAGATGATTCACAACAAAATGTTAAAATTTCTCGTCTTTATACATTCAGTGGCTTGAACAGAGTTGAAACAGATGAGGCAGTTGCAGGCGATATCGTTTGCGTTTCAGGTATTGAAGACCTTAACATCGGTGAAACTGCTTGTGACCCTGAATGTGTTGAAAAAATGGACTTTGTTAAAATAGATGAGCCTACAATTGCGATGAACTTTATTGTTAATGATTCGCCTTTTGCAGGTAAAGAAGGCAAATTTGTAACTTCTCGTAATCTTCGTGATAGATTATTTAAAGAAGTTGAAACAAACGTTTCAATGCGTGTTGAAGAAACTGATTCTGCTGATACATTTAAAGTTTCAGGCAGAGGCGAGTTGCATTTATCAATTCTTATTGAAACAATGCGCCGTCAAGGTTATGAATTCCAGGTTTCTCGTCCACAAGTAATTTATAAAAAAGGTCCAAATGGCGAAACTTTAGAGCCAATGGAACTTTTAATGATAGAAGTGCCTGAAAATTATGTTGGCGCTGTTATGGAGAAACTCGGAAATAGAAAAGCAGAACTTCTTAATATGGGCACTCGTGAGACAGGTATGACTCATCTTGAATTTAAAATTCCTGCTCGTGGCCTTATGTCTTATAGAAGCGAGTTTTTAACTGATACAAACGGTAATGGTATTATGAACCATATTTTTTCAAGTTATGAAGAGTATAAAGGCGACATTGACCAACGCCCTTCCGGTTCAATTGTTGCTTTTGAAACAGGTACAACCACTTCTTATGGTCTTTATAACACCCAAGACCGTGGTCGCCTTTTCGTTGGCGCAGGTGTTGAAGTTTATGAAGGTCAAATCGTTGGCGAAAGCCCAAAAGCCGAAGATTTGGTTTGCAATGTTTGTAAGAAAAAACAAGTTACAAATATGCGTTCATCAAGTTCTGATGAGGCACTTCGCTTAACCCCTCCATCAATTCTATCTCTCGAGCGTTCACTCGAGTTTATTAAAGATGATGAATTAGTAGAAGTAACCCCTGAATCAATCCGTCTTCGTAAAATGGTTCTCTCAAAAGAACAAAGAATGAAATTGTTGCATAGAAGCAAGTAAGATTCAAATGGAAGAACTACCAAAAAGAAAGCAACCAAGTTTGAGTTGTTACGATTATTCGAGCAATGGTGCATATTTTATAACAATATGCACACATAACAGAGCAGAATTGTTTTTAAAAACTATAAGAAACGATGTAGGGGCGACCCTGTGTGGTCGCCCGAACAATCCTGATAAAATGATTCAAAAATGGCTTTTAGAAATTGAAAATAAATTTTTAGAAACCAAGATAGATTATTATTGCATTATGCCAAATCATATTCATTTTATATTGTTTTTTGAATCAAAAACGGGCGACCACGCAGGGTCGCCCCTACAAGATGTTATTAGCTGGTTGAAAACAATGGTAACTAATGAATATATCAAAGGTGTGAAAAAAGGATTATATATACCCTTTGATAAAAAATTATGGCAACGTGGATACTACGAACACATTATTCGAAATGAAAGAGATTTGTTTGAAATTCGCAGATATATCAAAGAAAACCCAATTAAATGGGAAACTGATGAGTATTTTTCAAAAGGAGAAATGTTATGACCATAGAGGTAAAAGGAATAAAACTTAATTATGAAATCCTAGGCGAAGGTACAGACATTCTCTTTTTGCATGGATGGGGCGCTTCGCTTGAGAGTTTCAAAAGGATGATAGCGCCACTATCAAGCCATTTTAGATGTATTTCTCTTGACGCGCCTGGTTGTGGCAAATCGGATTTACCAAGTGAGCCACTCACACCAAAAGATTACTGCGAAATCACCAAAGAGTTTATGGACAAAATTGGCATAAAAGACCCTATTATGATAGGTCACTCAAATGGTGGCAGAACAATTCTTAATATGTGCGCTGACGGTTTAGTTAGTCCTAAAAAGATAGTGCTTTTTGGCGCGGCAGGAATAAAGAGTAAAAAAACATTTAAACAAAAAGTGCGTCAAGCAACTTATAAAACCTGTCGCAGAGTTTTAACTTTGCCGATAGTAAGACTTTAT
>JAZQFC010000047.1:0-1666 GCA_045539315.1 Acutalibacteraceae bacterium
GATATGTATGTTGGTGGTGATTTGAATATAACTTGGTTTGGCCATACAGAACTTGGTTTTTCAGGCAAGGTTGTAGTTGATGGAAATGTTAAAGTTAATAACTATCAAGCAAAAAAATCATCAAACCACCCAGATGTAACAACACCTAAAAATATTACATTCGCAAATCTTGTTTGCGAAGATCAATCATTGCAATTAACTGAAAACTATCACAATGCTGATGTTGAAAACGTTGTTACTGTTTATCAGTCAGGCGATGCCATCACTGTTACACCTTATGCTGTTTTAGAAAACATTGAATTGGTTGTTCCAGAAATCAAAGGCGAAACAACAGAAGTTGTAAAAACAGATGTAGCTGCATCAATCAGACTTAACGAAGTAAACGGTATTAGATTCTATACAGAAATTAATGCAGATGCACTTGCAGAATTAGTTGGCGATAAAGAATTCGAAATTGGTACTCTTATTGGTCCAAAAGACCTTGTAGGCGACTATTTAACAGCAGAAGACGAAGCTGATAAAAACGCAGTTAAAGTTGTATATGATATGTCAAATGGTCTTTACGAAGAAGATGGTTTCACAGGCGTTGTAGGTTCAATTGCAAACATCGCAGATAAGAATATCGCTCGTGACTTTATGGCTCGTGCATATGTATTAGTTGATGGTGTTTACTACTATTCAGAAGCACAATCAGTTCGTAGCTTAGCATATGTTGCTAATGCATTTATGAATGATACAGAAAAATTTGACGCATTAGATGTAGATACACAAGCACTCGTTGAAGCTTGGGCATCTAAATCCAATGGTTAATTAAGGGAGGGTATTTAAATGAAATTTGAAACAATTAAAGTAGAATTAGAAAAATACGAATCTCTTGATATCATTGCTTCTTCACCTACAGAAGATCCAACAGAGCCTACTAACCCAGTAGAGCCTACTACAAAGTATGATCCATACGAAAACGATAAATGGTAAAACAAAAAGGAGTGCTTCGGCACTCCTTTTTTAGCAATATACTCTGGTGCAAATATCAACTATTTTAGGTGTGAAATTCAATTGACTATACATTGAAAAAGTGATATAATTTAATTGTGTAAGTTTATTATATATACAAATAACACTAAAGGAGCGAATTTTAATGAAAAAACTATTATCTTTAACTCTATCATTTTTGTTAATTTTTTCGGCTTTGCCATTTGTTATGGCTTCGGCAGATGTAACTTTGCCAGAAACTTATGGCAATGATGCAGACTTTGCGGCTTTGGTTTCAGGCAAGTCATCTGTAACACTTGACAAGGATTATGTGTTAACAGAACCTGTTAGTTGTTCTATCTCAACTTTGTGTTTAAACGGGTTTACAATTACATATAACCCAAGCGCAGGCAATGAAGCAGCGACTGCAATAACATCAACAAATGCTATTACTGTTCGTGTTGACACAAAAGAAACCGCTTATGAAAAATCAAATGGTACTTTTGTAAACTATGGTACTGGTTATTTCTTTAAATCATCAACTGTTACCTTCCAAGGCGTTGGCGATTATGGCGACGGTAGAACTTATGGGGATTTGTCAGTTGATGGTAATTTAGTTCTTAAAGGCAATACTTATTCTCATTATGGTAACATCCTTTCGACAAAGAAAACATCTTTAAACGGTGATACAACA
>JAZQFC010000048.1:0-5300 GCA_045539315.1 Acutalibacteraceae bacterium
GCGCTCTTTCAAACTTCGCAGACAATGCGGCATATATAAGCGTTGCTGATAATAGCGTTCTTAAACAAAACGGTGAAGCAGTTAGCATTTCTGCTAATATGACAGGTAACTTCACAATGGAATGTAACCATAGTTTCGTTGATGCTACTTGCTTGTTACCAAAACATTGTGAATATTGTTTTAAAGAAGAAGGCGTAGCGTTAGAGCACAATATCGTTACAGAAACAACTCCTGCGGATTGTTTATATGCAGGAAGTGTAAAGACATATTGCGATAAATGTTCAACTGTTTTTAGCGAGAAAGTTTTACCTGTAACAGAGCATAACTATAAGTTGGTTGAAACATTTGAGCCATCTTGTAAAATGGCAGGTTATCATTTATGGGCTTGTGAGAATTGCGGAATGCAACAACAACGCTCATATAATGGTGATGGCGCAGTTATAAGACTCCCACACAATCCTGATACTTCAAGAACAACTGTAATAGCGCCAACTTGTACAATGGGTGGCTACACACAAAACTATTGTCTTGATTGTGGTAGCGCATATATAACAAATTCTAAACGCTCAATCGACCATGAATATGAGCTAAAATATAATGAAGCAGATGGTTCGGTTATTTATGATTGTAAAAATTGTGATGAAAGCTATGTAGAGGCATGTTCACATAGCGCTCTTGAGGGTTCTGCTGTGGTTGTAGAGCCAACTTGTAAAGAACAAGGATATACACAATATACTTGTAGCGTTTGTAATACTGTTTATAAAGCAGACTATGTTGACGCATTAACATCTTGTGTTGCTATTCCTTCGCTTGATGTAATTGTGCCACCAACTTTAGCAAACGATGGTTATACAGAGCATACTTGTAAATTCTGTGGCGAGAAATTTAAAACAGATATCGTTCCTGCAACAGGAACAAGTTTATCTATTGATATGACAACGCTCTCTGGCGCATCAATTCGTCTTAATGATAAAACAGGTTTGCGTTTTTATACCGAAGTTGATAAGCAAAAAATTGATGAATTGCGTGCGGAAGGTTTTACTGTTGAATTAGGTACACTTATTGCTCCACATGATATCGTTCGAAGAACAGAATTAACATTCGATTTAGATGAAGGTTGTTTTGTTGATGTAAAATATCAATCTAATGAGTATTATACAGATGGCACAGGATTTTCAGGAATCGTTGGTTCTATTGTTAATATAAAAGAAACAACAAACGCTAATCCAAACAGTGGCAATATCGTTAGAAACTTTGTTGCTCGTGGTTATGCAAAAGTTACCGATACAAACGGAGATTCGTTAATCATTTACGCAGATTATGATAAACACGATGGCCGTTCATTAGGTTATGTTTCATTGATGTTAAGAAATGATACAGCAGAATTTTCAAAAGATATTTACATTCCATTTGCCGAAAAGGTTAACTTCTGGGCAGATAGATATGTAATTGAATCAGACCCTAATGGCGCTGATAAATGGTAAAAAGATAAGCTAATATTTTTTTCATACAACTTTCCTTAAAAAAGCAAACTCTCAAAATGAGAGTTGGCTTTTTGCTGTTGTATTTTCAATTTGTCTGCCTTCGTGGTTTATTGTGAAATTGTTAGTCATAATAAGTTTTGAAATTGGCAGGATTTCATAGCCGTCAGCAATAAGCTTTTGGAGTATAATCGGCAACGCCTCTGGTGTATGTTTAGCAGCATTGTGAAATAGAACAATATCGCCCGATTTCACATTATTCAACACCCCATTAACAATTTTGTCAACAGTATAATCCTCTTTCCAATCCCGACTGTCAACGATTGTTATGAAAGTAAAGTTTAAAAATGTTTTAGTTTCCTATTCGTTATCAAGATTTTTTTGATAAAAATATTTGTTTTTTTGATAAAACATCAAATCATCTTTTGGGCTTATTCCGAAGTATTTTTTGTAAGTTTTATAAAATGCTGAATAATCATTATAACCGCACAACTCGGCAACTTTGTGTAAATCATTTGTTTGCTTGTTTATCATAAAACTTTTTGCAGCCCACATTCGCGAATCTTTGAGCATTTCTCTAAAATTCATATTGTAAAACTTTTTACAAACCTTATTAACATACCATTCTGATACAAAAAATTCTTTTGTAACATCAGTGATTTTGATTTTTGTTAAAATTCTTGACTGAATGTATGAGTATATTTTAAGGTCATATTCATGAGAGAATTTTGCAGGAATATATTGATGATATTTATCGTGAATTATGCAAAGTTCAAACAAAAGCATAGTGGTTAAAGACTTAAAAACATCCTTGTGAAAAGATTTTTTACTATATTTATCGGCTTTTTGAAATATACTATCTATTTCGCCTAACTCTTCTTTTTTATAAACACAAAGTTCCTCATTTTCCCTTGCTTCAAAAACTCTGTAAATCTTACTTTCTTGGTCACAAGTTTCTAATAAAGAAGGGTGGAAACTTATAATTGGAAATTTCATTTCAACATTTTCTTTAAGCGCAATTAATTCAAAGGTTTGATATGGTTTGCATAAAAAAATATCACCGTCATTAAGCTCAACGCTTTTTCCATTGCTTGACACACTAAATTTTCCGCTTCGTATATATAGCAAAAAATAGTCTTTTTCATACCATTTGTCATAAATTCCTTGCTTTTTTTTGCTTATCGTTGAAAAAAACTGGATTTTAAGTTCTTCTGTATAAAAATTCAAACTATACTCCGTTAGGTAATCCTTTTCGATATTCATATAATCACCTCTTGCTTTAGTATAACATTTAAACGCGGAATAGTCAATAGAAACACACGTAACTTGCAATTGAAATTTGGTTTGATATAAAGTAAAATGAAGCTGTGAGAAGTATCTCAAAAAATCTTTAAAGGAGACGAAATAAAAATGAAAAAAATTCTCGCAATTGTTCTTTCTGCTTGTTTGCTTTTAAGTGTAATGGCAACTGTTTATGTTTCAGGTGATTCTACCTATTCATACAATACAGTTCAAGATTTTAATGGTTACGCTGACAATGAAATCAACAGAGTGAATAGACACATCAAAAACGAAAAGGGATTGAAAACAAAATGCAACCTTGATGGCTCATCTTTTTTAACAACCACAAGTCTTGTTAATGGCAACGAAACCATCACATACGGTAAAGATGAAACAATGGCTCTTAAAATGTGGTCAAATGCTTCAGGCGAATATTTAGAAGCATATGTTCCTGTTACTGCTGAAATGAGAAGCGGTGCAGTTGGCTTTAGAGTATGGTTTAAAAACAGAAGTTTATCTATGAGCGATTTACAATTAAGATTCTATGCTAAAAAAGATGGTACAGAGTATGTTTATAAAAAACAAGGTTATTCAGTAGCTAAAGGTAACGAAGGTTATCTTGAATTATTCTTTGATGATGCTAAAATCGTTAAACATTCACAATCTCCTGCTTACGTAGATGTTGATGCTTCAAAAGTTCCTGATGTCTCTTCATATAATATGAGCGAAGATTTAACTTACATTGGCTTTATGGTTACTTGTACAAGTTCAGGTGTACTTTCTGCTGATAACTTTGAAATTATTAGTGCAAACGAAGCAGCTGAAGAAGAAACAACAGTTCCAACCGAGATAGAAGAAACTACAACCACTACAACTACCACAACTACAACCACTACAACTACTACAACTACCACAACTACAACAGTTGCTCCTTCAGTTCCAGAAGGAGAAGTAGAAGATGTTGATATCATCGCTGGTGGCGAATGGGTTCAAGGTTTCTGGTCAGAAGGCGCAATTTCAACAGCATCTGAGAATAATAAAAAACGTTCTGCTTATAGCGCACTTTTAAAAGTAAAACCAAACACAACTTATACATTTAAAACAAAAACTGACGATGTTTCGGCAAACTCAATCAACATCAAAGAGCATAATGCTAATAAAGAGCAAATTAAAAATACAAATTTACAAGCATACACATTAGGTGCAAACTTTACTAAAGAGTTTACAACAAGCGCTGATACAGAATATATTGGTATTTCATTCTGGAATTCTTATGAAAGTTCTAAACCTGCAGACCACTATAATTCAATTAAAGCTGCGATTGAAAAAGGCAATATTGCAGTTTCTATAACATATAAAGCTGCGGTTGAAGAGGATGGCGTAACAACAAATCTTATTTCAACAGTTGATGGCGCATCAATTCGTCTTAATGAAGTAAATGGTATGAGATTCTATGCAACAGTTGATGCAGGTCTTGACCTTTCTACAGTTGAAGAAATGGGTATCATAATCGCACCAAAAAATGTTGTTAAAGGCACATATTTCACTATGGAAGATGACCACATTAAAGTAACATATGACCATAAAACACACGAACTTTGGGAAAACAACCAAATAGTTGGTTCTATTGTAAATGTTGCAGATAAAAACTTAAATAGAGACTTTATCGCTCGTGCTTATATTATAATTGACGGTGTAACATATTACGCAAAAACAACAACTGTTCGTAGTCTTGCAGCTGTAGCATCAGCTTATAAAGCAGATGAAGACAGCGATTATGCAGAATTAGACGAAGAAAAGAAAGCTCTTGTTGATGAGTGGGCAAAAAAAGACCAATTAGGTGAAATTACCTATGTTGACTTCAAAACAAGTGCATTTAAATCACAAAGTCAAAGTGGTCATATGATAGAAGACTCTGCTTTCTTGATTTTGCCACCAAGTTACTCTGAACATGGCGAAGCAACAAGACTTGTAATGTATTGTCATGGTTATTCAGAAACTCTTGATAATTTAAGAAATAATCGAGTATGGTTTGATTATTTTGCTCATAATGGTTATGCAATATTGGTTGCAAATGCTGCTGGTTATGCTAATATGGGTTGTCCTGATGCTACAACAGCTAATATTAAAGCGTATAATTATGTTGTTGATAATTACAACATCAAAAAAGATGGTGTATTTGTTAAGGGTTCATCAATGGGCGGTATGGCAGCACAAAACCTTGTTTGCTCAGGCGAAGTTCCTGTTATAGCACAAATCAATGAAAGCCCAATAACATCATTCTATCGTCAACTTTACTGTGATTCATGGACAGATTCAGGTGTTCATCTTGTTCACTGGAGTTTCAACTTCGATTTCACAGGTTTTGAAGATGAAAACGGAGTAAAATATACACCACAAACATTCCCTTATTCAAAATCAATGGATAGTATTTCTGATGATGAAAGACAATTATTCATAAACAACTTTGAAAAGAAAATAGTTCCTAATAATCATATTTGGAAATATGTTTCATGTTTTGATTATGAAAACAAAACC
>JAZQFC010000049.1:0-3728 GCA_045539315.1 Acutalibacteraceae bacterium
AGAGTCTACATCTTCTAACAAACAAAGCGGAAACATTGTTAGAAACTTTGTAGCCCGTGGTTATGCTAAAATAACTGATGAAAGCGGAGAGTCTTTAATCATCTATGCAGATTATGATAAGCATAATGGCCGTTCATTAGGTTATGTTTCACAAATGTTGAGAAATGATACCGATGAATTTACAAAAGATATTTACGCTCAATTTGCCGAGAAAGTTAACTACTGGGCAGATAGATTTGTAATTGAATCAGACCCTAATGGCGCTGATAAATGGTAAAAAAGAAAATCAAATTTTTCTCATAATTAAAACGGAGACTCTAAAATGAAAAAATTAATTTCAATTATTTTAATTTTAACAATAGTTTTTTCAATATTTGCTTTGAATATTACATCTGCAACTGCTGAAGAAACTGAAACAAGTGCAAACTTTATGGATGTTTTCAAAGCTAATTCAAAATTAGTTTGGAACGATGAATTTGATGGCAATACACTTGATACAACAAAATGGACCATACAAAAAGGTTGGGGCCGTGCCGGCGCAGAAATTTTTAGTGGTCAAGAAGATGGAAATGTTAGCGTATCTAATGGTTGCGTTAAACTCCGAGCTTATGAAAAAGCAACAAAAGAAAATAGAATAAATTTAAGTGCCGAACTTAATTCAAGAGCAGCTTGGAGCGATGGTCTTATTGAAATTCGCGCAAAATTGCCTAAAGGCAAAGGTCATTTCCCTGCAATTTGGACAATGGGTAGAGATTATGACCCTAAAGGCAACAGCACTTTGTGGCCTTGGTCTGGCGAAATTGACCTTATGGAAGCAGCTATGACTGATAATAAAGATGTTAACAATTGTGCTACTTTCCAAACTTTGCATTCTGCCAAACCTTTTTCTATGAATTATTCAAGCAACACAGCAGCTTGGGTTACTACAGGTAATGGTAATTATTCTACTCCTGACCGTTCTCCGCTTAATAATGAATTCCATACATTCTGGGTTTATTTAGATGGTTCAACATTAACTGTTGGTGTTGATGAATATATGATGAAAACCCAAGATTTAAATAAAAATCCTAATCTTGCTGCATTTAAAGATTGGGAGCAATGGCTCATTTTAGGTTTGCAAATGGGAGGCATGGGCGGTGAGCCCGAAAGAACAAGTTATTCTGTTTGGGAAATGCTTATTGACTATGTAAGAGTTTATCGTCTTGATAACAAAGAAGATTATAAAAACTTTAAATTATTCGATGCCGAATCTTTAGAACATACAGGTTTAAATACTACTGAATGGAGTTTACCTGCTGCTACAGATTGTGTTTTTGTAAGAGACGCTGATTGTTTTTATTTGAACGATTTTGATGCCGGTAATTATGATGTTTATGTCAATTATCCTGGCTTATATAGTGGACAATTCACTGCTTATTTTAACGGTCAAAAAGCTGAATCTTTTTCATTAAATAAAGTCGGTAATTCATCAGTTAAATTTTCAAAAATCGGCAGTATTACTTTAGACGAAGATTGTGATTTTCAACTGAAGTTTAAAGGCAGCGGTCGTTTTTCTCTTGATAAGATTTACCTTGTTAAAACTGATAAAGAAAGCGATATTGTTTTAAACAAAGCCAATGCTCTTACTCGTGGTAATTATTTTGAAGTTGCAACTGAAGGTGAATTACTAGATGCAGTAGGTCGCATTAAAAAAGGCGGTACAATTAAACTTTTAAATGATATTAAATTAACCCAAAGAATTATTTTCCATAGTGAAAGCACTTTGGATTTAAACGGAAAAACTTTAACTGCAATTAAAGAGTGTATCGCTCTTGACGAAACAGATGAACCTATTGTTATTAAAAACGGTAATATTGATATTACAAGTGGTGCAACAGGTTTTATAACTGCTTCTGAAAATCATAATGCAAATCTTAATTTTGAAGATGTTAATGTTAATATTAACACTTCAAATTCTGGTTATTTATTTAATATTTGGTATAGCGATATAACAGTTAAATGTAATAACTGTACATTTAACTATGGTGAAAATGTAAGCAGTACAAATCCATTTAAAATTTCAAAGCGCTCGACAACTTATAATAATTGTACATTTAATTTAAATGGCAAAACTGCAATTTCAATTGAAGACAGTAAAAAATTACAATTTAATAGTTGCGTTGTTAATGATGCTAAATATTTGTTTACATCTGAAAGCGCACTTTCAAATGCTAATATTAAATTAGCAAATACCAAATTCAACAATTTAGGCGCACTTACAAATTATGAAGAAAATGCTTTGAGTGTAAAAATTGCTGATTCTAATACTCTTTATAACGAACAAGGCAATATTTATTCACCTGAGTTTGATATGTCAGGCAATTTTATAATGGCTTGTAATCATTCATATAATGATGCAACTTGTACTGAAAGTTCATCTTGCATATATTGCGCTAAAGAAATTGGCGAAAAGCCAATCGGCCATATTTCTGATGGTGGTAAAGTAACAAGAAAAGCAGATTGTTATTATAGTGAGATTACAACATACAAATGTACAGAGTGTGGCAAAGTTTTAGAAGAAGTTGAAACTGCGCCAATCAAAGGTCATAATATCAGTTATGAACTTTTAGGTGAAGATACTTGTACAACTATGAAGTATTACAAATGTTCTTGTTTAGATTGTGATTATTATTATCACAAAGGTGCTCGTACAGATATTTCAGGTGCTTATACTTATAAAGGCCATGTAATAGATGAAAGCACAAAAGTAGCATATGATAATGGTTGTACACAAGGTAGTGGTTTCTATTATACTTGTAAAACTTGTGGCACAGAAAATGTTAAATATATTGAACATATGGGCACCCACGATATTTATAGTACAAATTTTACAGCACCAACTGAAAATACTACAGGAAGTGTAACTTATAAATGTCATGATTGTAGTTTTAATAAAACCAGAACAATCAAAGCTGGCGAACATATTGTAACTCTTGATGATGTTAAATATTTTACAATTGATGGCGACTATTTTACCCCTTATCAAAATGATGAAAAATTCTTATATTATATAGATGAAGATGGTAATAAATATGGTAGCGATGAGTTAGTTCAACCAAATTCAGATATAACACTTACAAAAGTGGCATGCGAGCATATTCCTGTTGAAAATTCAGGTGTGGTACATGAGCCAACCTGTAAAGAAAAGGGCTATACAGAATATACTTGTAGCATTTGTGGCGATACTTATAAAGCAGATGTTGTGGCTGCACTATCTTCATGTGTTGCTATTCCTTCGCTTGATGTAACTGTGCCACCTACACTCAAAAATGATGGTTATACAGAGCATACTTGTAAATTCTGTGGCGAGAAATTCAAAACAGATATTATTCCTTCTATAGGAAGTGGTATATCTATTGATATAACAACACTCCCTGGTGCATCAATTCGACTTAATGATAAAACAGGTTTGCGTTTTTATACCGAAGTTGACAAAGAAAAAGTAGCTCAGTTAAGACAAGATGGTTATACAGTAGAACTTGGCACACTTATAGCTCCTTATGATATTGTATTTAGAGATGATTTAACATTTGATTTAGATGAAGGTCATTTTGTTGATGTTAAGTATCAGTCGAATAAATATTACACAGAAGGCACAGAATTTTCTGGAATTGTTGGCTCAATTGTTAATATTAAAGAGTCTACATCTTCTAACAAACAAAGCGGAAACATTGTTAGAAACTTTGTAG